>NZ_DLNP01000013.1:602-628693 GCF_002478355.1 Brevundimonas sp. UBA7507
CAGGCGACCATCGTCCTGTTCGCCCTCTATGTCGCCTCGACGGGCCTGGCCTTCGCGGTCGCCTATTTCGTGACGCGCGGCAGCCTTGGGAATGCTCCCAATCTGCTGGCTGTTATGGGGCAGATGATCCCGACGCTTCTGCTCTTCCCCCTGGCTGACTGGTTGATCGAGCGCTTCGACGACGCGGACGTGCGATTCCGATGAGCAGCGAACCGCATATCTTCTTTTCCGATGTGAACGAGCGGCAGGGCTCCTTCCTGCGGCGCACCATGCTGCTGGGCGGGGCGACGGTCGTAGGCGGGCTCGCCCTGGTCGGGCGCCTGGCGCATCTGCAGCTCTTCAAGTCGGAAGAGTTCGCCACCCTGGCGACGCGCAACCAGTTCAACTTTCGCCAGGTGCCGCCGCCGCGCGGCCTGATCAAGGACCGCAACGGCGTGGTCATCGCCGGGAACCGGCCCAGCTTCCGCGTCCTGGTCGTGCGCGACGAGACCAAGGATCTGGACCAGACGCTGGACCTACTGGGTCAACTGTTGCCGGACACCCTGGAGCGCCGCCGCACCATCATCCGCGAGGTCAACGCCGCGCCGCGTTTCTCGCCTGTTCCGGTCAAGAGCGACCTGACCTGGGAGGAGTTCTCCAAGGTCAATCTGCACGCAGCTGAACTGCCCGGCGTCATGGCCGACATGAACGAGGCCCGCTACTATCCGCACGGCGGCGCCTACGCCCATGTGGTCGGCTATGTGGCCAAGGTGTCGGATCGCGACGTGCAGGCGATCCGCGACAAGGGCGAACAGCCGCCGTCCATCCTGTTCAACCCAGGTTTCCGCATCGGCCGACAAGGCATTGAACAATCGCTGGATCAGGATTTGCGTGGCGTCGAGGGCGGCAAGCGGGTCGAGGTCAATGCGCGCGGCCGCGTCGTGGCCGAGGACATCGCCGGATCGCGTCCAGCGGTTCAGGGGGCCGAGGTGGTGCTTACGCTGGACAACGACGTCCAACAGCGCGCGCTGGAGGTGTTCGGCGAGGAGGCGGGCAGCATCGTCGTCATGGACGTCCGCAACGGCGATATCCTGGCCATGGTGTCGTCGCCTTCGTTCGATCCCAACCTGTTCGTGTCGGGTGTCCCGACCAAGATCTATCGCGCCCTGGCCGACTATGAGCGTCGACCGCTGACCGACAAGGCGTTGAGCGGCACCTTCGCGCCGGGGTCGACGTTCAAGCCGATCGTCGGGCTGGCGGCGATGAAGCGGGGGCTGGACCCCAGCCGCCGCATCTTCTGCAACGGCAGCTTCTATCTGGGGCGCCGGTTCGCCTGCCTGGGGCGGCATGGGGCGTTGGATCTGCGCGGGGCCATCAAGGCGTCCTGCAACGTCTACTTCATGACCCTGGCGACGGAGATGGGGCCGGACGCCATCGCCGAGACCGCGCGGGACATGGGCTTCGGCCAAACCTTCGATATCGGCATTCCCGGTCAGAAGGCGGGCCTGGTGCCGGACCGCGAATGGCGCCGCAAGAACCCGGTGCGCGGCGATGCGAAATGGTATCCGGGCGAGAATCCCAGCTATGGCATCGGTCAGGGCGCCCTGACGGTGAACGCCTTGCAACTGGCGGTCTATACGGCGCGTGTCGCCAACGGCCGCAAGGCGGTGTCGCCGCGCCTCATCAAGTCGATCGGCGGGGTGGAGCAGGGCGGCAGCGCCTTCGCCGACCTGCCCTATGACCCTCAGATGCTGCAGGTTCTGCGCGACGGGATGGAGGCGGTGACGGCCGCCGGGGGCACGGGCTTCCGCAACAGCCAGCTAGGTCTTGGCACGGTCAAGATGGCGGGCAAGACCGGCACGGCCCAGGCTCGCAACTACGGCTCCGGCTCACGCAAGGGCGCAGGGCGGCCCTGGAATCAGAAGGACCACAACCTGTTCGTGGCCTATGCGCCGACCGATAATCCGCGCTACGCGGTCTCGGTCATCGTTCAGCATGGCGGCCTGGGCGGCGGCACGGCCGGGGCGCCGCGCGCGCGCGAGGTGATGAAGGTCGCCTTGCTGAAGGATCCGGAAATCCGCGCCCGCATCGAATCGGCGGGCTTTGAGGCCCAGGAGGACGCCGGCGCGCGCGAGGCCGAGGCGCGAGGCGAGCCGATCGACGGCGCCGGCGTCGACGTCGTCGCGCCGCCGCCCCTGACGGAGCCCGGACAATGACCGCATCCGCCCTGACCCGTCCCGGCGAACGCGACCGCCTGTCCAGCAAGTTCGCTGAGCTGGATTGGCGCGTCATCGGCCTGTTGTGCATCCTGGCCGGGATCGGCACGGCCATGCTGTATTCCATCGCGGGCGGCCACTGGCAGCCCTGGGCGGCCAAGCATCTGATCCGTTTCGGGGTCTTGCTGGTCGCCATGATCGGCATGGCCATGATTCACCCCAAGTGGTGGTTCCATGCGGCCTATCCGCTGTACGGCGTGCTGCTGGTGCTGGTGCTGATGATCGAGTTCACGCCGCTGGGCTATACGGCGGGCGGGGCCAAGAACTGGCTGAACCTGGGCTTCACCCGCATCCAGCCGGCCGAGTTCGTCAAGATCGGCCTCGTGCTGGCTCTGGCGCGCTGGTATCATGGCCACTCGGCGCAAGAGGCGCGTTGGTCATGGAAGCTGCTTATCCCCGTGGGGATGATCGGCGTGCCCTTCCTGCTGGTCGCCAAGCAGCCGGACTTGGGCTCGGCCATGATTATCGGCCTGACCGGGGCCGCCGTCATGTTCATGGCGGGGTTGAGCTGGCGCGTCATCGCCGCCGCCGTGGCCGCCGCCGTGGCCGTGATCCCGCCCTTCGTCATGTTCGTGATGCACGATTATCAGCGCAACCGCGTGCTGACCTTCCTCAACCCGGAGGCTGACCCGTCGGGCACCGGCTACAACATCATCCAGTCCAAGATCGCCCTGGGTTCCGGCGGGCTGATGGGCAAGGGCTACGGCCTGGGCAGTCAGAGCCAGCTGGAGTTCCTGCCGGAACGCCATACGGACTTCATCTTCTCGACGGTTTCCGAAGAGTTCGGCTTCCTAGGCTCCTTCACTGTCCTGGCCTGCTATGTCGCGCTAATCCTGATCTCGCTGCGGATCGCGGCCCTGTCGCACAGCCATTTCGGCCGGATCAGCGCGGCGGGCATGACGGCCTTCCTGGCGCTGTTCGTGTTGATCAACGGGGCGATGGTGATGGGGCTGGCGCCGGTCGTAGGCGTGCCCATGCCGCTGCTGTCCTATGGCGGGTCGACCATGATGACGGTGATGATCGGCTTCGGCCTGATCCTGTCGATGCGGGTGCATCGCTATGTCGAACTGCCGAAGGGCCAGGGGCTGTTCTAATCGGCTGTACGGGCGTTAGGCTGTCGTCATGACTGTTCAGACGCCCGACACCGAAGCCGCCGACATCCCAAAGGCCGATCCGGCCATGTTCTCCGACTGCGGCGACACGCCTTGTCCGCAACCCGTTCTGGCTGATCCAAAGAATGAGGCGGCGGTCCAGGCCGAGGGGTTGCGGATGCGCGACAACCCGGCCGAGTGGGCCTTCGTTCGCCTGTCCAAGCTGATCGAGGAGTTCGAGGCCAACCTCGACAAGGACGAGGAGATCGGCGCGCGCGTGGTCGGCCTGCCGGGCGATGGGGCCATGCAGATCATGGACGTGGGCTTCTGGGGGCCGGACCTGATCATGTTCTTCGGCCGCAACGCCGACGGCAAGCCTGTGCGCCTGATCCAGCACTACAGCCAGATCAACGTAGTGCTCAGCGCCATGAAGAAGCCGGAGGAGCGCGAGGCGCGCCGCATCGGCTTCCAACTCAGCGAGATGGTCGAGAAGACCAATCCGAAATAGCCCCTGATCGAGGGTGCGCCGCCCTTAGAGCGTCGCCGCCCAGTCGGTGGCGCGGATCAGGCTGTCGATGATGCCGGGCTCGCTGGAGGCGTGGCCGGCGTCGCCGATGATATCCAGCTTGGCCTCAGGCCAGGCGCGATGCAGGGACCAAGCGCCCGAGATCGGCGTCACCACGTCGAAGCGCCCTTGCGCGATCCAGCAGGGGATGTGGCGGATGGTCTCGATGTTCTCGAGGATCCAGTGCTCGCTGTCGAAGAAGCCGCCATTGGTGAAGTACCAGTTCTCGATCCGGGCGAAGGCGACGGCGAACTCGGGGTCGGCGAACTTGTCCGGCTTGCCCGACGGGCCCTGGATGCTGACGGTCTCGCCTTCCCAGGTCGCCCAGGCCACGGCGCAGCGGTTGCGTTCCTCCACGTCGTCGCCGGTCAGGCGCTTGTAATAGGCGGCCATTAGGTCGCCGCGCTCGGCTTCGGGGATCGGAGCCAGGAAGCGTTCCCAGGCGTCGGGGAAGATCATCGAGGCGCCGTCCTGATAGAACCAGTGCAGCTCCTTCTTGGTCAACAGGAAGATGCCGCGCAGGACCAGGGCCAGACAGCGATCGGGGTGCTTGATGGCGTAGGTCATCGACAGGGTCGAACCCCAGGAACCGCCGAAGACCACCCATTTGTCGATGCCCAGCATCTCGCGCAGGCGCTCGATATCGGCGACCAGATCCCAGGTGGTGTTGTTCTCAAGCGAGGCGTTCGGCCGCGACAGACCGCAACCGCGCTGGTCGAACATGATGATGCGGTACTTGGCCGGATCGAAGTAGCGCCGCATCCCCGGATTGACCGCCCCGCCGGGGCCGCCGTGCAGGACGACGACCGGCACGCCGTGCGGGTTGCCGCTTTCCTCGTAATAGATCTCGTGGACGCTGTCGGTCGCCATCCAGCCCGAGGCGTAGGCTTCGATTTCCGGGTAGAGGTCGCGGCGCGCAGTGTTGGTCACGAGAGATGCCCTTCTGAGAAAAGGATCGGTCAGGTCTGAAGCGGTCAGGCCTTGGCGAGATTGGACTGGAAGGCGGCGAAGAGAATCAGAACCCAGCCTGCAATCATCAGCGCGCCGCCGACGGGCGCCACGGCGCCCATGACCGGAAGGCTCAACAGCCCGATCATGGACAGGGCCAGGCAGAAGATCAGTCCGCCCGTGCTGGCCAGCCATCCGGCCAGGCTCAACAAGCGGTTCGTACCGAACAACGCCAGGGCGGCGGCCAGAACGGCGTGCACTATCTGATAGTGACCGCCCGTGGTCAGCAGGGTTTTGACGGCGGGTGCGGCGCCATGAGCGGCGAAGGCGCCCAAAGCGACAGCCATGGCGCCGTTGAAACCGGCGAAAGCGAGCAGTTTGCGGTCAGGGCTCATGTCTAATGTCTAGACCACAAAAACCCCGAAGTCTGCTATCGCCCGCCGATGAAAGCCGCATCGCGCATGGCGCTGCAATATGTCCTGCTGTTCAGCGCCAGCGGCGTGACCCTGCCGTTCGCCGGCCTGTGGTTCCGCGATCAGGGGTTGAGCGGCGCCCAGATCGGCGCCCTGCTGGCCATCCCCATGCTGGCGCGGGCGGTGACAGGGCCGCTGCTGGCGGTCTGGGCCGACGGTTTCGTGCTCCGGCGAACGCCCATCGCCTTCCTGGGGCTGGTCATGGCGGTCGGCTACGGCGGGGCGGGGCTGGTCGAGGGCTTTGTCCTCTGGACGCTGTTCTGGCTGCTGGGCGCGACGGCGGCGGCCGCCCTCATTCCGCTCAGCGACGTGATGACCCTGCGTGTGGCCGGGCGCGAAGGGTTCGCCTTCTCGCTTCCGCGCGGGTGCGGCTCGGCGGCCTTCGTCGTCGCCAATCTGGCGATGGGGGCGCTGTTGACGCGCGTGTCCTCGGACGCCGTCATTTTCTGGGCGGTCGCCGCCTCCCTGCTGATCGCGGTCACGGCCTGGCGCGTCCTGCCTGCCGAGCCTGTGTCTGAAGACGGCCCCGTGTCAAAGCTGGAGAGATTTCAGGGGTTGGGGCGGCTGTTGCGTCGCCCGGTCTTCATGGCGGCGATCTTCTCGATCGGCGCGGTGCAGGCGACGCACGCCTTCTACTACGGCTTTTCGGCCATCAGCTGGCGGGCGCAGGGCCTGGCCGAGAGCGTGACGGGGATGCTGTGGGCCTTTTCCGTCGTGGTCGAGATCGGCTTCATGTGGTGGATCGAGCCGTGGCGTCGCCGCATCGGCATCGGCCCGTGGACCATGCTGTTCATCGGCGCAGGGGCGGCGGTCTTGCGCTGGAGCCTGATGGCCTTCGCCCCGCCGCTGTGGATGCTGATCCCGTTGCAGATGCTGCACGCCCTGACCTTCGCCGCCACCTATCTGGCGGGGGTGCAGATCGTCGAACGCCTGTGTCCGCCGGACAGCCACACCGCCGCCCAGACCTTGAGCTCGGCTCTGTCGGCCGGGGTGTTGATCGGTCTGGCGACCCTGGCCAGCGGGCCGCTGTACGACGCAGTCGATCTGCAGGCCTATCTGGCCATGGCGGCGCTGGCGTTGACCGGCGGGCTGGTCGGCGTGTGGGTGCGGTCGAAGGAAGCGGCGTCAGGCCACGTTTGAACGGGGCAGGGGCGCCAGTCGACGCGCCATCGCCGACGCGGCCGTCTTGACCGCCGTCCGGACCGTGTTTTCGCTCTCGCCGTCAGGAATGCGCAGCAGGCCGATGGACGGAGACTCCAGGCTGTCGGGCAGGTCCGCCAGAATGCGATACAGAATATAGCTTCCCGCATCCTCTTCGGCGTCAGAGTCGGCGATGGCCGAGATCCCGGCCTCCGTTAGCTCACGCAAGATGTCGGCGACCGGCGCTGTCACGCGCGCGATGCTGGGGGCGGTGCTGTCCAGCCGTCCCGGCTCGCCCAGACGGCGGTTTTCGGCGCGCATCTGAACCCGGACGGGTCCGGAGTGAATCGTGCGACCGACCAGCAGCAAGGCCGAGCACTCGCCGCGTGACAGCAAGCCCGTCAGGGTTTCAGCCAGGGCTTCGGCCGAGGCGTCGCCGGGCGTCGCCAGGGTGCGCGCGCCGGGCGGGTTCCAGGGCTCGCCGGACAGATCCTCGACGGGATCCCAGGCCCTATAGGACGGCGACCAGGCGCAGATGGAGATGACAGGGCGTCGATCAGGACGGCCGTTGGAATCCAGACCCATCAAAGGAAAGAGACCCCCTCTAGCGCCGTCGTGGCGCGCCGCAGCGTGAACGGTGCTTTGAAATGCGGCGTCAGGTCAAGCCTGACCGGCGCCGCGATGGCGTGATGAAAGGGCGAGGCGGTCAGCTCAGGTCGCCTACGGCTGCGTCCAGCAACATGAAGGCGCGGCCTTCGTCGGTCGCCAGCCGCATCTGCACGTCCTCGGCGTCGCCGCGTTCCGCCTGGAGTTTCAGCCCATGGGCGAAGGCGCGAACATAGGCCTCGGCGTCGGCGCGTAGGGCGTCGTCGCTCAGCACCCGGCGAGAGACGCTGCGGACGGCGGCCGGCGCCACGCGGCGGACGATCTGACGCGCCCGCGCCGGGTCGTGACCGGCGAAGGCCTGCGCGGCCTCCTCTACGCGGGGACGGGGCAGCAGGGCGTTGGGGTCGACGCCCATACGCCGGATGGCTGAGGTGACGCGTCCAGCCAGGGCGTCGATCTCTTCAGGCGTGCCGATGGCGGCGTTCAGCTCCAATGGAGCGGCCGGCGCGGCGGGCGCCGGTTCCGGTTGAACCAGATCGCGCCAGCTGAGCGCGTCTCCGATGCGGGTCGGCTCGGCGTGGGGCGTCTCAGGCGTGTGCGGCGGCGTCGGGGCTGTGGGGATCGGCTCGATCTCGGATTCGACCGGGTGTTCCGGGCGCATGCGGCCCCGCAGGCCAAGACCTGAAGCCAGGCCGGACGCGAGACCCGGCGACGTTGTCGGCCGGGGCTCAGGCGCGGGCACGACCTCGCGCGGGGCGGGGACGGTCGTCGGGCGGCGGCGCGGCTGGCCGCCCTCGGCGGAGACGGCGCCCATCAGGCGCACAGCCTCGGTCAACATTTCATAGTTGCGACGCACGCGATCCTGGAACCCGGCGTCCAGGGCCTCGGTGTCCTGGGCCGCCTTGCGTGAGGCGGCGGTCAGGGCGCTCAGACCCTCTTCGACGCTGAGGCGCACGGATTCGACGCGGGCGCGGGCCTCGTCGGGCAGGCGGGCGGTGCGCTGGTCCATTTCGGCGACGGCCTGTTCGACCGAAGCCAGGGCGTCCGTGACCTGGGCCAGGGTCGCCTGAAGGCTGTCGACCAGCTTCTGCCCGGTCAGATCGACCATGTCGGCGGTCTGGGCGACGATGCGGCGGGCGCCGTCGATCCGCGCCTCGGCCGCCTCATCGGCCTTCTGGGCGGCGTCGAACAGGGATTCGCCCAGGCGATCGGCGCGGATCTGGGCCTGTTCGATCGCGGCCTGAGCGGCGGCGCGTTGTTCGTCGGCCGTGGCCTGAAGCGCCTCCAGCGAACGGCGGGTCTCCTCGACCAGCAGGTCGCGGGACTCAGCGGCCAGGCTTTCAAAGCGATCCAGCGACAGCTTGGTGGCGTGGTCGAAGCCGTCGGCCTCGCGCTGGGACATCTCCACCAGAGCCTTGAACTGGTCGACCACGGCCTCGACCTGGGCCTTGATGGCGGCGGCGGCCTCATCGCCGCGCTGGTTCAGGTCGTCGGCGGCGGCGCGGGTCTGGGACAGGTGGTCAAGAAGCTGGGCGCGCTGGCTCTCGATCTGGGCCGAGAAGTCTTCCTGATCGGTGCGCAGGGCGTAGGCGGCCGTGACCAGGGCTGCGCGTTGCTGGCCCAGGCCTTCCTCGACGGATTGAATCTGTTCGGCGACGCCTGAGCCGGCCGTCTCCAGCCGCAGGGTCTGGCGGGCCAGATCGTCAGAGGCGGCGCGAGCGGCTTCCTGGGCTTCGTTGGCGGCGGCGGCCAGGTCGGCGGCGCGGGCGGCCAGGGCGGCCTCGGCCTCACGCAGCTGGGTCTGGGCCAGGTCGGAGGCGTCGGCCACCATGCGCGACTGACGCTCGACCGTTTCGACAACCGCTGAAGCCTGGCCTTCCAGCTTGCCGCCCAGAACGCCCATCTGCTCGCGTTCGTGCGACAATTGTTCGGCAAGGCGCCGCGCCGTGCCCCCGGCCAGTTCGGCGGCCTCGTTCAGCAGGTTGGATTCCTTGACCAAGGCCTCGCGCAGGGACGCCAAGTCGTCGCGAGCGCGCTCGGCCGATTGCGCGGCGCGGTCGATGTCTTCGCGCAGGGTGTTCAGCACATGCCCGGCCTGATTGGCGGCCAGGGCGGTCGGTCCCACCAGGGCGTCAGCCATTTCCCGCGCGCGCTTCGTCTCCTGGGCGAGACCCGCGCCCTGACGCACGGCATGGGCCAGAAGGACGGACAGACCCACCGGCGCCAGCAGGATCAGGGCGTAGACCGCCAGGCGCAGCGGATCGATCTCCATCATCCCCGAGCCCAGTTCATAGGCGAACCAGGAGGCCAAGCCGCCGACCCATAGGGCGGAGGCCAAGCCCGCGATCAGATAGGCGTTGGCGGCGTCGTTTGAACCCGCGCTCTTGCCCTTGCGCTTGGCCGAGGTCTTGGCCGGCGGGGAGATGGGCGCGACCGTAGCGGGCGGGGCGTCGGCGGATTCAGCGAACGGCGACAGGGCGCGCGCGGCCTTTTCGGCTTCGGCGGCGCGTTCTTCGGCCAACGCCTGCTGTTCAGCCAGGCGTCGACGCTGGCGTTCGGACATGGGGCGCTGGGGTGCGTCAGGCAGCGGCTCCAAGCCAGCCTCTGGCGTGGCTTCGTCGGGGGACTCGGCCGCTTCGGGCGTGAGCGAGGCCTCCGTCTCAGTGGAGACGGGCTCGGGGTCGGTCAGATTGAGCGGCGGCCGATGGCGGGATTTCATGGGCGTCGGTCTCGATCACTGATCGCCAGGATAGGCGGCGAAGGGCGCAAGGCATGGACCCTAACGGCTGGATCGTAAGGCGAAAAGGCTCGAGCGCGGATTAGATCGCCGTTTGCCGACGCGGATCAAGGTGATCTGTGGATCAGCAGGACGAGGGAGCGGTCAGGTGGACGGTGGTTGCGGGCTTTGTATCGCCGCAATCCTGCACCCGTTGAATCTCGCGGTCCGACTTTTGCGGCGCTTTCATATCGACGCCGAATTGCGACAACGCCGCTGCGGCGAGCAGGGCGATCAAACCAGCCAGCATCTCGATCAAAGCTTGCATATTCACAGTATGCCAGAAACATCTTCGGGCGACAATGCGGCGAACAGATGAAGCGGCGCCATTGACCCGATTGATGCGAAAATGGAACGATCCGACCTCATCGGCGTCTGAGTGAGATCAGGAGGCCCGTCCGGCCGTCACGCGAATCAGCCATTGCGGGGGGTATGCGAGCAGACCAGTTCTATGAGGGCAGCCTGCTGGAGACGGCCACCGCAGTGTGGCGGTCCGCAAAGGCGCATCGGTTCGCCCCCTTGATGGAAAACAAGGCCTATTTCGACGCCCTGGCGTCGGCGCTGCACAAGGCCGAACGCTCCATCCTGATTCTCGGCTGGCAGTTCGATCCGCGCACGCGCCTGGACCCCGAGGGGCCATTGACCGATCGGCGCGCCGAGATCGGCCATCAGTTGAAGGCTCTGGTGCGCCAGAAGCCCGATTTGGACGTGCGCCTGCTGATCTGGCGTTCGCCGTTGCTGATCGCCGCATCGCAGGGCTTCTATCCGCACAAGGCCCAGAGGTGGTTTCGGCGCCGGATCGTGGAGTTTCGACTGGACGGGCCGGGCATACTGGGCGCCTGTCACCATCAGAAGGTGGTGGTGATCGACAACCAGATCGCCTTCTGCGGCGGCGGCGACATCTCGACCGACCGCTGGGACACCGAAGAGCATTTCTCGGGCGACCCGCGCCGGTGCGAGCCGACGGGCGTCATCCCTGCGCCGAGGCACGAAGTCATGTGCGTGATGGACGGCCCGGCGGCGCAGGCTCTGGGCGAACTGGCGCGCGAGCGATGGAGGCGGGCCACCGGCGAGGTGATCGCGCCGATCACGGCTGAATGCGCGGATTCATGGCCGGAGCGCGTGGCGCCCGTGCTGACGCAGGTGTCGGTCGGGATCTCCCGCACAGAGCCTCAGGTGCGCGGCCGGCCCGAGGTGCGTGAGAACGAGGCTCTGCATCTGGAGGCCATCCGGCGGGCGCGTTCGCTGATCTATATGGAGAACCAGTACTTCACCTCGCCCCTGCTGGCGGCGGCTCTGGCCGAGCGTCTGGCCGAGCCGGACGGGCCGGAGGTGGTGTTGGTCTCGACCGGGCGCAGCCCCAGTTGGTTCGACGGCATGACCATGGATACGGCGCGGGCCGAGGTTCTGTATCGGCTGGAGCAGGCGGACCGGCACGATCGCTTCACCGCCTTCTATCCAGTGACGGACGAGGGCGAACGGATCATCGTCCACGCCAAGATGACTATCATCGACGACAAGCTGTTGCGGATCGGGTCCAGCAATCTGAACAACCGCTCGATGGGGCTGGATACGGAGTGCGACGTTTCGGTCGAGGCTGAGACGGAAGAGCAGAGCGAGGTGATCCAGCGTTTTCGCCGTCACTCTCTCGGCCATTTCATCGGCGTGTCCGGCGACGCCTTTGCTGAGGCTGAGACGCTGCTGGGTTCAGTCGGTCAGGCGATTCAGACCTTCGGCCATGAGCGCATGAAGCCGCTGGGCGCGACCGAGCCGACGCGGGTGGAGCGGATGTTCGCCGAGTGGCAGTTCGGCGATCCGATGTCTTCCACCGACGCCTGGCGGCCGTGGAAACGGCTGAACCGCTCGCACCGCACTCGGCCCAGGTCAGAGGGCGGTCAGGCGCCGGGTTGACCCTTGGACTGATCGATCTCGAAGTCGATGATTAGCGGCAGGTGGTCCGAAGCGGCTCGCGCCAGAGGCGATGACGGCGTGCGGGCGCCGGTCACCCGGATTTCGCGGCTGACGAAGCAGTGGTCGATGCGAATGGCCGGGAAGCTGGACGGGAAGGTCTTGATCGAGGGCTTCAGCCCCAGCCGCCGCTGGGCGTCGTCCAGCCGCCGGGTCAGGGCCTGGTAGGGGCGGGTGATGGAGGTGGCGTTGAAGTCGCCGGTCAGGATGGTCGGTCCGTCGCACATCGGATCACCCAGCCAGTCTCGGCCGACCAGAGCCGCGACCTGAAGCCGCTGCTCACGCGGGACCAGACCCAGGTGGGTGTTCAGGATATTGACCACCACGCCGTCGAAATCGACCGCCGACCACAGGGCGCCGCGCGGCTCCAGCCCCTTGAGGCCGGGCAGGGTGGGCAGGGCGGCGGCGCGCACCAGGCGCTCGGGCCGGTGGGTCAGGATGGCGTCGCCGTAAAGCTCGGCCTCGACCTTCATGGCGGGATGGAACTGCACGCTCATGGCCAGGCGCTGGGCGATAGAGTCAGCCTGGTCGACCCAGCCGGTGCGGGCGCGGCCCACGTCCAGCTCCTGCAGGCACACGACGTCGGGCTCGTATTCGGCGATGACATCGGCGATACGGTGCACGTCCAGCTTGCGGTCGACGCCGACACAGCGATGGACGTTGTAGGTCAGAAGTCTCGGCATGAATTCCTTGCCTGCGATCGCAGCGACTGTCGCGCCTCAATGCGGCGGTCGCGAGGCCCCGATAGCGATCCTGATAACCGGGCTAGATTACAACCAGCTTGTCGGGGATCTCGTTTTCATCAGCGGGCTTGGGCGGAAAGCGTTCCGCCAGAACCTGACCGCACAGGGTGATGGCTTGCTCAAAGCCCTCGACCGGCCGGTCACGCCGCAGGGCGCCGGTCAGGGCGGCCACAGCGTCGGCCCAGACTTCAGGACTGACGCAGGAGTGGATGCCCTCGTCGGCCACCACCTCGACCTGATGATCGGCCAGGGCGGCGAAGATGAGGACGCCGGTGCGCGCCTCGGTGACGTGCAGGCCGTGGGCCAGGAACTGCTGCATCGCGGCGCGGCGAACGCGCGTGCGACGCAGGGCGGCGGGCGTCAGCCGTCTGCGCACGACCGGGATCAGAGACAGCAGAAAGACGGCTACGAAGACGCCGGCCTGCACCAGGCCATAGGCCGTCAGGGCGCGCCCGATCTCGGCTGAGGCGGCGGGGGCGTGGGCGACTTCCCAGCCGCTGCCGAAGGTCAGCCAGTCGCCGTTGAAGCCGAGCGGGATCAGGCCCAGCGGCAGCAGCAAGGCCGCCGCCGCCGCCCAACCCAGGCTGACGTCGCGATAGGACGACACCTGCCGCGCCACGACGCAGAAAATCTCGCCGGAGGTGTCCGCCTCGGCCTGGGCTATGGCTTGGGCCACCCGTGCGTGGTCGTCGTTCGTGAACTGCATCACCATCCCCCCGAGGCGCCGCCGCCGCCGAAGCCGCCGCCGCCTCCGCCGAAACCACCGCCGCCGAAGCCGCCTCCACCGCCGCCCCAGCCGCCACCGCCGCGATCACGGTCTTTCAGAGCCTCGCTGGCGGCCCAGATGAGAATGGGCGACAGGCCATCGCCGCGCCCGCGCCGCTTGCGGCCGCCCGCCGCCGCGCCGATCATGCTGAAGAAGATGAAGGCGAACACCAACAGGATGACGATGGCGGGCAGGACCGGCTTGGTCGTCGCGGTCGCTGCGCTCTTGGCCTCTTCGGCGCGCGCCTGGGCTTCGGCCGGATCGGCGGTCAGCTGGGCGATGATGGCGTCAGTCCCGGCGATGATGCCGGCGGCGTAGTCGCCCTGACGGAAGGCCGGCAGGATGTCGTTGCGGATGATGAGCGAGGAATAGGCGTCGGTCAGCACGCCCTCCAGCCCATAGCCGACCTCGATCCGCACCTTGCGCTCGTTCGGCGCGACGATCAGCAGGGCGCCGCCGTCGTTTTCCTTCTGCCCGATGCCCCAGTGACGACCCAGCTGATAGCCGAAGTCCTCGATCTCCTGATCCTGAAGCGAGGGCAGGGTGACGACGACCAGCTGGTCGCCGGTCTGCTGCTCTAGCGTCGCCAACTTGCCGGTCAGGGCCTGTTCCTGTTCGGGCGTCAACAGTTGTGCGTCGTCGACCACGCGGCCGGTGAGCGTCGGAAACGTGATTTCGGCGGCCAGGCCGGCGCCGGGCAGGGCGGCCAGCCATAGGACGAGGCCCAGCAACAGCGCGGGGAGCAGGCCCCGCGCCGCGCCTTCCCTCGGGGAGAGGGCGGAAGGGTTCATTTCAGGCTTACTGCGCCGCCGGGGCCGGCGCAGCCGCAGGCGGCGTCGATCCGGGCGCGGTCGCCGGCGCGCCGCCGCCGGGCTGTGCTCCCAGGTTGAAGTTCACGCTGGGCGCGGACTGAGCCTCGGCCGTGGCGGTGAACAACTGCATGGGTTTGGAGCCGCCGTGCAGGGTCTTGGCCCAGATCACGTTCGGGAAGGTGCGCAGGGTGGTGTTGTAGTCGCGCACGGCCTCATTGTAGTCGCGGCGCGCCACGGCGATGCGGTTTTCCGTGCCTTCCAACTGTGATTGCAGGGTCAGGAAGTTCTGGTTGGCCTGAAGTTGAGGATAGGCCTCGACCGTCACCAGCAGCCGCGACAGGGCGCTGGAAAGCTCGCCCTGCGCCTGCTGATACTGCTGGAAGGCGGCGGCGTCATCGAGGTTGGAGGCGTCGATATTGACGCTGGTGGCCTTGGCGCGGGCTTCGATCACCTGGGTCAGGGTGGTGCGTTCCTGAATGGCCGCGCCCTGGACGGTGGCTACCAGGTTCGGCACCAGGTCGGCGCGGCGCTGATATTGGCTCTGAACGTCGGCCCAGGCGGCCTCGGCGCGCTCCTGTTTGGTCGGAATGGTGTTGTAGCCGCAGGCGCCCACGGCGGGGGCTAGGACGACGACAGCGGCGGCGGCCGCGATGCGAGGCGAAAATCCAGCCATGAAGAAGCTCCTGCGGGCGGTCCTCATGACCGCTGATCGCTAAAGACTATCGGGCCCGAAAGGCTCCGCTTCAAGGCTGGATTTTTGACGCAGATCTCAGCCGTTCAGGTCTTCCGGCTCGACGCCCGCCGCGCGGCAGGCGGCGGTGTAGGTGTTGGCCAGCAGACAGGCGATGGTCATGGGGCCGACGCCGCCGGGAACGGGGGTGATGCGGCCGGCGACCTCGACCGCCTCGTTGAAGTCCACGTCGCCGACCACGCGGGTCTTGCCCTCGGCGGCCTTGACCGGATCTCGCGAGGGGACGCGGTTGATGCCGACGTCGATGACGGTCGCGCCCGGCTTGATCCAGTCGCCCTTGATCATCTCCGGGCGGCCGACGGCGGCCACCAGAATGTCGGCGGTGCGGCACAGGGCGGGCAGGTCGCGCGTGCGCGAGTGGGCGATGGTGACGGTGCAGCTTTCGCCCAGCAGCAGCTGCGCCATCGGTTTGCCGACGATGTTGGAGCGGCCGACGATCACGGCGTTCAGGCCCGACAGGTCGCCCAACTGATCCTTCAACAGCATCAGGCTGCCCAGCGGGGTGCAGGGGATCATGCCCGGCAGGCCGACCGCCAGACGTCCGGCGTTGACGACGTGGAAGCCGTCAACGTCCTTGTCCGGCGAGATGGCGTCCAGCACGGCGGCCGAATCGATGTGCTTGGGCAGGGGCAGCTGCACCAGAATGCCGTGGATGCCCGCATCGGCGTTCAGCGACGCGATCAAGGCCAACAGTTCATCTTGAGTCGTCTCGGCCGGCAGGCGGTGTGTGTCCGACCGCATTCCGGCCTTCAGCGTCGTCTCGCCCTTGTTGCGGACATAGAGCTGGCTGGCGGGGTCTTCGCCGACGATGACGACGGCCAGGCCCGGCTTGACGCCGTGGGCGGATTCCAGCCGTGCGGCGGCCGCTGCGACGCGCTCCACCAGGGTCTGCGAGAAGGCCTTGCCGTCGATCAGCGAGGCGCGGGCGGGTTCGACAGCCATAATTGGCTCCATCTGCCGGGAACTGGAAAGCGTTGCCGCGATTTACAGGCGCTGCGGTTCGGCGTCTATGATGACGCCAGCAAAGAGGTTTTTATGCGTTATTCCCTGCTCGCGGCGGTCAGTGCTGTCGCTCTTCTGTCCACCGGCGCCGCCTGGGCCCAATCGGCGGCTGACGCCCGGCTGGGGGATGACATCCGCGGTCGGCTGGAAGATGGCGACGCCCGCACGCGTGGAAGCGACGGCTATCGCTATGACGACTACCGTGTGAACCTGCGCGCCGGTCAGCGGCTGGAGGCCCAGATGACGTCGGACGATTTCGACGCCTATCTGGAAGTCTATGCTGAAGGTTCCCTGCGGCAGTCGCTGGCCAGCGACGACGACAGCGCGGGCGACCTGAACGCGCGCCTTCGGTTCACCGCGCCCGAGGCCGGGGTCTATATCGTGCGGGCCCGCACCTTCTCAGGCATTGAGACCGGCGATTATCAGTTGTCGCTGAAGGAGCGCGCCGCGCCGCGGATGCCGCGGCCGGGCCGCATCGCTGTCGGTCGCGACGAGACGGGCAGCCTGGGGGCCAACAGCGCCGAGGATGACGACGGCAAGCGTTACGACGCCTACGCCTTCCGCGCCTCGGCGGGCGAACGGGTGAAGATCGACCTGGAGTCCGACGACTTCGACAGCTTCCTGCGCGTCGGCCGCATCGTGAACGGCGCCTTCGTCCAGATGGCCGAGAACGACGACGGCGGCTCCAGCCTCAATGCGCGCCTCGTATTCACGGCGCCGCAGGCGGGCGAGTATCTGATCCGCGTCACCTCCTATAACGGCTCGGCCGAGGGCGATTACCGCCTGTCGATGGAGCAGGGGCCGCCCGCGCCCACCGCCGCGCCGGTGACGATCGGCGAAGAGACGCGGGGCCGCTTGAATTCAGACAGCGCGACCAGCGATTCCGGCGCTCCGGCCGACCTGTACCGCTTCAGCGGTCGCGCCGGTCAGCGTGTGGCCATCACCATGAAGGCCGACGGATTCGACACCTACCTCGAACTGTTCGACGCCAACCACAACAGCCTGGCGACTGACGACGACAGCGCCGGCGACCTGAACGCCCGGCTGACCCACACCCTGGCCGAGGACGGCGATTACCTGATCGAGGCGCGCGCCTTCTCCAGCGGCGAGGGCCCCTATACGCTGAACATTGAGGAAATCGCGCCGCCGCCGCCGCCTTCGGCCATCGCATTCGGCCAGACGGTCGAGGGCGAACTGACCAACAGCGACGCCACCGACGATGACGGACGCCGGTACGACGCCTTCGTCTTCAGCGGAACCGAGGGGCAGCGCATTCAGGCCGTGATGCGGTCCGGCGACTTCGACGCCTATCTGCAGCTGGGCGAAAACGGCGAGGAGTTCAGCGAGATCGCCAGCGACGACGACGGTCTGGGCCAGGGCACGGACGCGCGTCTGATCTTCACCCTGCCGGAAACGGGCGAATATGTGCTGCGCGCACGCTCATGGTCGCGCGACGCCAAGGGTCTTTATGCGCTGGAGCTGCAGGATCTGGGAGGCGAACCTTCGCCGGGCAGCCTGCTGATCGGCTCGACCGTTCGCGCGCGTCTGACCGAGCGCGCCAGCATCACCGACGAAGGAATCTATTACGACGCCTACCACTTCAAGGCCAAGGCGGACGAGAAGCTGCGCTTCACCCTGATCGCCAGCAGCTTCGACGCCGTGGTCGAGGTCGGCGAGGAGAAGGACGGCGACTACTTCAAGCTGGAAGAGGACGACGACGGCCTGTCCGACACCCATGCCCGCCTGAACTGGACGGCTCCGCGTGACGGTTCCTATGTGCTGCGCGCCCGCAGCTTCGGCTCCAACTCGACAGGCGACTATGTCCTGATCACGGAGCGGCAGCCCTGAGCGAACCTGACGACGCCGCCGCCTCGGCCCTGATCCTGGGTCGGAAAGACCAGCACCTTGACGTGGTGCTGGCCGGCGGCGGGCGTCACGCCCTGTCAGCGGGGTTCGATGACTGGCGCTTCGTGCACGAGGCTCTGCCGGACCTGGATCATGCGCGCATCGATCTGGGCGTCGACTTTCTGGGGCGACGGTTAAAGGCGCCGTTTCTGATCAGCGCCATGACCGGCGGCCCCGCGCGCGCCGAGGCGATCAACGCCCGCCTGGCCGAGGCGGCCCAGCATCTGGGCATCGCCCTGGCCGTCGGCTCGCAGCGGGCGGCGCTGGAAGGCGGTGCGGCGGGCGGTCTGGACTTCTCGCTGCGTCTCAAGGCGCCGGACACGCCGATCCTGGCCAATATCGGCGCGGCCCAGCTCACGCGTGGTTTCGGCCGGGACGAGGCGCGCCGGGCGCTGGACATGATCGGCGCTGACGCCCTGGTCGTTCACCTGAATCCGCTTCAGGAGGCCTGCCAGCCGGAAGGCGACCGCGACTGGTGGGGCGTGGGCGCGGCGCTTCAGGCCCTGATCCGCGATCTGGACGCGCCGGTCATCGTCAAGGAGACGGGCGCGGGCATCTCCGCCGTCACCGCCCAGCGTCTGATCGCCATGGGCGCGGCGGGCGTGGATGTGGCGGGGGCCGGCGGCGCCAACTGGGGCCTGATCGAAGGCGAGCGGGCGACCGATCCGGCGGACAAGGCGCACGCCCTGGCCTTCGCCGACTGGGGCGTGCCGACTGCGCGCGCCCTGGCCGAAACGCGCAACGCCGTGCCGGACGCCCTGCTGATCGGATCGGGCGGCGTGCGCGACGGGGTGGACGCGGCCAAGGCGATTCGCCTGGGCGCCGACATCGTCGGCATGGCTTCGGGCGTGATCCAGGCGGCGACCGTCTCGACCGAGGCGGTCATCGAACAGTTTCAGCTCGCCGTTAGGCAGCTGAGAACCGTGTGTTTTTGCGTAAACGCTTCAAATTTAGCGGCGTTGAAACGAGTGCCGTTGCTTCCTGTCAAATAAGCTGGGCATTTCGCCCCTGCGTTTTTGCGTCGCACCCAAGGAGATTCCCATGCGCGCCCTGTTGATGACGTCGGTCCTCGCGTCTTCCCTGATCTTGGCCGGCGCCGCCGCGGCTCAGAGCTCCATCCGGCCTGGGCAGACCGTGACCGGCAACTTCAGCAGCAAGGACGCCCGCATGGACGACGGGTCCCACTACCGCTGCTATGTGGTGCAGACCCAGGCGGGCCAAGCCTATACGGTGACCATGCAGTCGTCGGACTTCGACACCTTCCTGATGGCGGGCGCCGGCACGGATTGCGACGAGACCTCGGTGACGAACGACGACGGCCCGGACATGGGCACGGATTCGCAACTGCGCTTCATCTCCAACGGCGGAAACTGGATCATTCGCGCAAACACCCTGAGCGAGGGTCAGACCGGCGCTTTCCGTCTCACCGTCTCGGAGGGGGAGCGCCTGCGCCCGACCACTCAGATCGTGCCGATTTCTGTCGGTGAAAGCCGTCAGGGCCGTCTGGAGTTCAGCGATCGTCAGGCCGACGACGGCTCCTTCTACGACTGCTACGCGCTGAACGTCAGCCGCGGGGGCAATGTTTCGGTGCGCATGGATTCGGCGCAGTTCGACGCCTACCTCTCGCTGCATGAAGGGCCGCAGTGCGACGGCGACAGCCTGGCCTCCGACGATGACAGCGGCGGCGGCACCAGCGCCATGGTCACACAGGATCTGCGTCCCGGCTCCTATTCCTTCCGCGCTAACAGCCTCAGCTCGGCGCAGGAAGGCGACTACACCGTCTCTGTCACGATGATGCGCTGACAAGGAAAAGGCCCCGGCGAAACCGGGGCCTTTTTCAATAGAAGACGCTGTCTGATGTAGCGCGCGTTTCCGATGGCGGGTCATTGAGCGCCGACTGACGCGCCTCGCGTTCGGCGGCGTAGTCGGGCTGAGGCGTATCGAAGCCGAAGCCGTAGTCGTCTCGTTCCAGTTGTGGCGCGGGCTGAGGCGGCGAGGGGCGGACGATAGTCGGCGACGCTTCCTGTTCGGGCAGCGGCGGCAGGTCGGGGGTCAACTCCAGCCAGGCGTTTTCGACATAGGGTTCGTCCTCGCCGGGCAGGGCGGCGAGCCGTTCGGGATCGTGCTCGTATCCGTCCCGCAACTCCCCAACAGCCATGATGGAGCCGACCGGCAGATCGGGTTCGACGGGCGGCACCACGTCGATGGCGACGGCCGGACCGGACGCCCGCCCGCCATGCGCCGCCGAGGTCGAGTTCCAGGCGGCCCAGCCCGCCGCGCCCAGTCCGGTCAGGACAAGGGCGGCGGATGCCAGTATCACGGCGCTTTTTTTCATGGTCGGCGGCGTCCTGAGTTCGCTCTGGATACGAAAGCGCTCAACCGCCGTCCGGTTTCAAGCCGAAGGCAGAAGATCGCCCGCGAAGGCGCGGTAACGACCCGCGCGCACGCCTTCCGTCGCACGGGCGATATCAGGCGCGAAATATCGGTCTTCGGTATAGGCTGCACAGGCCTCGCGCACGATGGCGTAGGTTTGTTCCAGTTCCGGGGACGAGGTCAGCGGACGGCGGAACTCGATGCCCTGGGCGGCGGCCAGAAGCTCGATGCCCACCACGGTCGCCGTATTGGCGGCCATGTCCAGCAGGCGGCGCGCGCCGTGGGTGGCCATGGAGACGTGGTCTTCCTGGTTGGCGCTGGTCGGCACGGTGTCGATGACGCAGGGATGGGCGACCATGCGGTTCTCAGCCACCAGGGCCGCCGCCGTCACCTGGGCGATCATGAAGCCCGAGTTCACGCCGCTGTCCTTGACCAGGAAGGCGGGCAGGTCGGTCATCTTGGGGTCGACCAGGATGGAGGTGCGACGCTCGGAGATATTGCCGATCTCGCACAGGACCATGGCGATCTGATCGGCTGCATAAGCAACGGGTTCCGCGTGGAAGTTTCCGCCCGAGATGACGTCGCCGTCCTCGATGAAGACCAGCGGATTGTCGGTTACGGCGTTGGCTTCGCGCTCCAGCATGGCGGCGGCGTTGCGCAGCACGTCCAGCGTCGCGCCCATGACCTGCGGCTGGCAGCGCAGGGAGTAGGGATCCTGCACCTTGGCGCAGTCGTGACGATGGCTTTCGCGGATGGCGCTGCCGCTCAGCAGCTCACGCAGGCGGCGGGCGACGTCGATCTGACCCGGCTGGCCGCGCAAGGCGTGGATGCGGTGGTCGAACGGGGCGTCCGAGCCCAGCAGGGCGTCGACCGACAGACCGCCTGCAGCGATGGCGGCGGCGAAGACATCCTCGGCGGCGAACAGGCCGGTCAGGGCCAGCGCCGTCGAGCACTGGGTGCCGTTCAGCAGGGCCAGGCCTTCCTTGGGGCCGAGCACGACCGGCTTCAGCCCGGCCTTGGCCAGCGCCGAAACGGCGTCCAGCGCCTGGCCTTGATAGCGGGCCTCGCCGACGCCGATCAGGACGCACGACATATGGGCCAGCGGCGCCAGATCGCCTGAGGCGCCGACCGAACCCTTGGACGGGATCAGCGGCAGGACGCCCGCATTGACCATGCCGATCAGCGTTTCCAGCGTGTGACGACGCACGCCCGAAGCGCCCTTCGACAGGCTGGCGATCTTCAGCACCATCAGCAGGCGGGTGACGTTTTCGTCCAGTGGCGCGCCGACGCCGCAGGCGTGGCTGAGCACCAGGTTCTTCTGAAGGGTTTCAAGATCTTGCGCTGCAATGCTGGTGTTGGCCAGCAGGCCGAAGCCGGTATTGATGCCATAGACCGTGCGGCCTTCGTCCAGGATCGCGGCGACGGTCGCCGCGCCCTTCTCGACATTGGCCCAGGCGGCGTCGGTCAGGCTGACGGCGACGGGGCCGCTCAGGGTGGCGCGAAGCTGGGCGAGGGTGAGCGGCGCGGCGCCGATTTCAATCGTGATGGTCATAGGCTTACAGGTCCAGCGAGGGCAGGTTCAGGCCATGTTCGCGCGCGGCGTCCCTGGCGATGTCATATCCGGCGTCGGCGTGGCGCATGACGCCGGTGGCCGGGTCGTTCCACAGAACGCGCTCCAGACGTCTGGCGGCTTCTTCCGTGCCGTCGGCGACGATGACGACGCCCGAGTGCTGGCTATAACCCATGCCGACCCCGCCGCCGTGGTGCAGCGACACCCACGACGCGCCCGAGGCCGTGTTCAGCAGGGCGTTCAGCAGGGGCCAGTCGGACACGGCGTCCGAGCCGTCCATCATGGCCTCGGTCTCGCGGTTCGGGCTGGCGACGGAGCCACTGTCCAAGTGGTCGCGGCCGATGACGATGGGCGCGCTCAGCTCGCCCGATTTCACCATCTCGTTGAACATCAGGCCCGCGCGATGACGGTCGCCAAGGCCGATCCAGCAGATGCGCGCCGGCAGGCCCTGGAAGGCGATGCGCTCGCCCGCCATGTCCAGCCAGCGGTGCAGGCCCGCGTTGTCGGGGAACAGCTTCTTCATCGCCTCATCCGTCTTGCGGATGTCCTCGGGATCACCCGACAGGGCGGCCCAGCGGAACGGGCCGATGCCGCGACAGAACAGCGGGCGGATATAGGCAGGGACGAAGCCGGGGAAGTCGAAGGCATTCTCGACGCCCTCATCGAAGGCGACCTGACGGATGTTGTTGCCGTAGTCGGTCGTGGGGACGCCCATCTTCTGGAAGTCCAGCATGGCCCTGACGTGTGTGGCCATCGACGCGCGCGCAGCGGCTTCGACGGCGGCCGGGTCGCTGACGCGCTTTTCCTCCCACTCGGCGACGGTCCAGCCCGAGGGCAGGTAGCCGTTGACTGGGTCGTGGGCGCTGGTCTGATCGGTCACCAGATCGGGACGGACGCCGCGCTTGACCATTTCAGGCAAAAGATCAGCCGCATTGCCCAACAGACCGATCGACAAGGGTTTCTTGTCCTTGAACGACTGCTCCAACAGGGCCAGGGCCTCGTCCAGCGTCTCGGCCATGACGTCGACGTAGCGGGTGCGCAGGCGGAATTCGATGCGGCTCCGCTGGCATTCGATGGTGATGCACGAGGCGCCGGCCATGGTCGCGGCCAGAGGCTGGGCGCCGCCCATGCCGCCCAGGCCCGCCGTCAGAATCCACTTGCCCGCCCAGTCGCCGCCATAATGCTGGCGACCGGCTTCCATGAAGGTCTCATAGGTGCCCTGAACGATGCCCTGGGTGCCGATGTAGATCCACGAACCGGCGGTCATCTGGCCATACATGGCCAGGCCCTTCTTATCGAGCTCGTTGAAATGGTCCCAAGTCGCCCATTTGGGCACCAGGTTGGAGTTGGCGATCAGTACGCGCGGCGCGTCGACATGGGTGCGGAACACGCCGACCGGCTTGCCCGACTGGACCATCAGGGTCTCGTCGGCTTCCAGCTTCTTGAGTTGGTCGACGATGACGTCGAAAGCCTGCCAGTTGCGGGCCGCCTTGCCGATGCCGCCATAGACGACCAGATCCTCGGGACGCTCGGCCACCTCGGGGTCGAGGTTGTTCATCAGCATCCGCATGGCGGCTTCGGCCGCCCAGGTCTTGGCGGTCTTTTCCGGCCCACGCGGGCTACGAATGATACGGGTATTGGGCGTGGCCATCGAATCCTCCATGCGGCGTCAGCCGCCGTCGTGTGTTGGTCGTACTGTTATGTCTAGACAATATTGCGTGCAAGAGGCATTTTCGTTTCATGGATCAGGAGCCGCTTCATCGTCGCATCGCGGGCGACATCGAACGCCGCATCGCCTCGGGCGAGTGGCGGCCGGGGTTCCGCATCCCGACCGAGGCGGAACTGACGGCGGAATACGGCTGCGCCCGCATGACGGTGTCGCGCGCCATGTCCGACCTGGCGGCGCGCGGGCTGGTGGTGCGACGCCGCCGCGCGGGGACAGTAGTGGCCCACCCGCCGCTGCATTCCTCGGCTCTGGTGTCCATTCCTGACATTCAGGGCGAGATCGAGAGCCGGGGCCTGGCCTATTCTCATCGCCTGCTGGGCCGAATCGTCCGCCCGGCGAGCGGGGAGGAGGACGGGCTGGGCGAGCGGGTGATCGAGCTGCAGACCCTGCATCTGGCCGATGGCCTGCCGTTCGTCTTCGAGCGCCGTCTGATCTCTCTGTCCGCTGCGCCCGAGGCGGAATCCGCCGACTTCACGATGCAGCCGCCAGGCGGCTGGCTGCTGGCCCACATGCCCTGGACCGAGGCCGAGCATCGCATCTCGGCCGTCGGCGCCGATCGCGAGACGGCGGCGGGGCTGGGTCTGGCCGACGGCGCGCCCTGCCTGCGGCTGGAGCGCCGCACCTGGCGCGACGGCCAGGGTGTGACCTGGGCCTCACAGATTTTCCCCGGTGCGGCCTATGATCTGGTCGCGCGCTTCTCTCCGACCAAAGGATGACACCCATGAGCCAACCGTCTGAAGCCCTGGGGTGGCGTTCTGTCGGCGATCTGGTGGGGCGTCATCCCGACGCCCGCGTCGCCCTGATCGGCGCGCCGTTGAACGAGCGGTCGTTGACGCCGGGCCGTTGTGACCTGGGGCCGAAG
Organism: Brevundimonas sp. UBA7507; assembly: GCF_002478355.1. Taxonomy (NCBI): domain Bacteria; kingdom Pseudomonadati; phylum Pseudomonadota; class Alphaproteobacteria; order Caulobacterales; family Caulobacteraceae; genus Brevundimonas; species Brevundimonas sp. UBA7507. The sequence goes on from NZ_DLNP01000013.1 coordinate 24,935, forward strand.
GTGCTGCGTGGGGTTCTGCCGCGTCTGTCGACCTATGACGTCGAGACGGGTCTGGAGTTAGATATCAAGGTCCATGACGTTGGCGATGTGGCGCTGAAGGCCGTCTCGCCGTTCGACGCCTTCGAGCCCGTGCGCGACGCCGTGGCGGCGCAGGCCCATCGCGACCTGACCATGCTGGTCGGCGGCAACAACGCCATCACCCGGCCGGGCGTTCACGCTCTGGGGCTTGAGCGTGTCGGCGTCCTGACGCTGGACGCCCATTTCGACCTGCGCGACACGGACCAGGGCCTGACCAACGGCAACCCGATCCAGGCGCTGCTGGATGACGGCATGGACGGCCGCCGGATCAGTCAGGTCGGCCTCGCCCCCTTCGCCAACACCCGCCGGGCGCATGAAAAGGCCGAGGCGGCCGGCATCAGCGTCCGCACCGCCCGCGAGTGCCGCCAGCGCGGCCTGGCCAACGTCGTGGTTGAGGAACTGGAGCGCCTGTCGTCCCTGTGCGAGGTCATCTACGTCGATTTCGACATCGACGTGATCGACCGCAGCCAGTGGCCCGCCAGCCCCGGCGCGCGGCCGGGCGGGGTGTCGGTGCACGACTTCTTCGATGCCGCCCGCGCCATCGGCGCGCACGCCAAGGTCCGCGCCGTCGACCTGACCGAATACGACCCGTCGCTGGAAGTCGGCGACCTCGGCTCCCTGACGGCGGGCCGCTGGTTCTGTGAAATCCTGGCTGGAGCAGCTGCACGATGACAGGACGTTGGGCGGCGACCTTTGTTTTCCTGTTGGGATGTTTAGGCGCTGCGCCCGCTTGGTCCTGCTCGTACTTTGCAACGACCTATGCCGAGGATCTGGACTTTCAGCAGGGCTTGTGGAGGGACGCAGACGCCGTCTTCCTAGCAAGAGCCAAACCTATAGCGGAAGCTCGGAGCCAACTCCGTCCTGTGATTTCCATTCATGGAATTACTCCGCCTAGGAAAAGCGTGGCCACTGTCAGTACCAATTGTGGTGAGACGCCTGCGGAGGGTGTTGTGATCGCTTTTGCTCGCCGCATTAGAGTTAGCGACATGCCTTTGGAGCCTTGGCGTTGGGGGCGTTGGTATGTGATCAGCCATTTGACCTCGGCCGAGGTCGTTGATCCACAGATGGTAGAAGCTTTGAGGCAGGCCGCTGGAAGGCTGGAAACTGACGAATGACACTGACTTACGACCGTCTCATCACCGACTGCCACGTCGCCGCCATGACCGAAGGCGGCGAGCCCTATGGCGCGATCGAGGACGCCGCCATCCTGATCAAGGACGGGCGCATCGCCTGGGTCGGGCCGCGCGCGGGCCTGCCTGTGCACAAGGCTGTGGAAACCGACCGTCTGGGCGGGCGCTGGGTCACGCCGGGGCTGGTGGACTGCCACACCCATTTGGTCTTCGGCGGCGACCGCTCGGGCGAGTTCGAGCAGCGGCTGGAAGGCGCGACCTATGAAGAGATCGCGCGCGCCGGAGGCGGCATCGTTTCGTCCGTGCGCGCCACGCGCGAGGAGAGCGAGGATCAGCTCTACGCCTCGGCCCTGGCGCGGCTGGAGGGGCTGAAGGCCACCGGCGTCACCACGGTCGAGATCAAGTCCGGCTATGGCCTGGACCACGACAGCGAGCTGAAGATGCTGCGCGTCGCCCGCCGCATCGGGCGCGAGGCCGGGGTGCGGGTCCGCACCTCTTATCTGGGCCTGCACGCCGTCCCGCCGGAGCATAAGGCCGACCGCGCCGTCTATGTGGACAAGGCTGTGGACGAAATTCTGCCCGCCGCCCACGCCGAGGGGCTGGTCGACGCCGTGGACGCCTATTGCGAGCCCATCGCCTTCTCGGTCGAGGAGGTCAGCCGCCTGTTCGACAAGGCTGAGGAATTGGGCTTGCCGGTCAAGCTGCACGCCGACCAGTTGTCGGATGGCGGCGGGGCGGCGCTGGCCGCGCGCTATCAGGCGCTGTCGGCCGACCATATCGAGCACACGACCGAGGCGGGCGTGAAGGCGATGGCAGAGGCGGGCGTGGTGGCGGTGCTGCTGCCCGGCGCCTTCCTGATGCTGCGCGAGACGCAGGCGCCGCCGATCGCCCTGCTGCGCCAGCACGGCGCGCGGATGGCGGTGGCGACGGACTGCAATCCCGGCACCTCGCCGGTCGCCTCGATGACGGCGGCGATCAACCTGGCCTGCGTCCAGTTCCGCCTGACGCCGGAAGAGGCGCTAGCGGGCGCCACGCGCAACGCGGCCCGTGCGCTGGGCCTGCAGGACGAGATCGGCACGCTTGAGGCGGGCAAGGCCGCCGACCTAGCCGTCTGGGACATCAGTCGTCCGGCGGAGCTGGCCTATTGGCTGGGCAAGCCGCTGCTGAATCGTCGCTATCTGGCGGGACGCGCAGCCTAGGACTAGCGTTGCTCCCTCAAGCGGGAGGGAGCGCCATGGCGCAGACGGAAACGGACGTCGTCATCCTGGGCGGCGGGCACAACGGACTGGTCTGCGCCTTCTATCTCGCGCGGGCCGGCCTGAAGGTCACGGTGCTGGAGCGGCGCGGCGTCGTCGGCGGGGCGGCGGTGACCGAGGAATTCCATCCCGGTTTTCGCAACTCGACCGCCAGTTACACCGTCAGCCTGCTGAACCCGCGCGTCATCGCCGACATGGAGCTGCCCCGCCATGGCTTGCGAGTGGTGGAGCGCCGGGCGGCCAACTTCCTGCCCTTTGACGACGGGCGTTACCTGCTGACCGGTGAGGGGCGGACTCAGGCCGAGGTCGCCAAGTTCTCGGTGCGCGATTCTGAGCGTCTGCCCGATTATGAGGCGCGGCTGGAGACGGTCGCCGCCATCCTGCGCGACCTGATCCTGACCACGCCGCCGAACGTGGTCGAGGGTGGTTGGCTGGCCGCCATGCCGGAGATTCTGAAGGCCGCGTCTCTGGGGCGGCGGGTTTCGGGGCTAGGGTTGGCGGCGCAACGCGATCTGCTGGACCTGTTCGCCAAGTCGGCGGGCGACTGGCTGGACGGCTGGTTTGAGAGTGATCCGATCAAGGCCCTGTTCGGTTTCGACAGCGTCGTAGGCAACTACGCCAGCCCCTATACGCCCGGTTCGGCCTATGTCCTGCTGCACCATGTCTTCGGCGAGGTAAACGGCAAGAAGGGCGCCTGGGGCCATGCCATCGGCGGCATGGGCGCCATCACGCAGGCCATGGCCGCCGCCTGCGCCGAGCAGGGCGTCGACATTCGGCTGGATACGCCCGTCGCCGAGGTGCTGACGGAAAAGCGCAGGGCGGTCGGCGCCGTGACCGAGGCGGGCGATGTGGTCCGCGCCCGCGCCGTGGTGTCCAACCTGCACCCGCGTCTGCTGTTCGACCGACTAGTCGATCCCGCGGTGGTCCCGGCGGACTTCACCGAGCGGATGAGCCGCTACGTCTCCGGCTCTGGCACCTTCCGCATGAATGTGGCCCTGTCCGAACTGCCGCGCTTCACCGCCTTGCCGGACGCAGGCGATCATTTGACGGCGGGCATCATCATCGCGCCGACGCTGGCCTATATGGACCGCGCCCACGCCGAGGCGCGGCTGAACGGCTGGTCGTCAAAGCCGATCGTCGAGGTGCTGATCCCCTCGACCCTGGACGACAGCCTGGCTCCGGCGGGCCAGCACGTCGCCAGCCTGTTCTGCCAACACGTTTCACCGGATCTGGCGGACGCGCATCGCGATACCGTGGCCGACCTGATGATCGAAACGGTCGATGCTCATGCGCCGGGATTCAAGGCCTCCGTGGTCGGGCGGCTGGCGCTGGGACCGCGCGACTTGGAGCGACGCTTCGGCCTGATCGGCGGCGACATCTTCCATGGGCGGCTGACGCTGGATCAGTTGTTCAGCGCGCGGCCGGTGCTGGGCCACGCCGATCACCGGATGCCGGCGCCTGGGCTCTATCTGTGCGGATCGGGCGCTCATCCGGGGGGCGGAGTGACGGGCGCGCCAGGACACAATGCGGCGCAGGCGGTGCTGAAGGATTTGGGCAGGCGCTGAGGCCTGTCGCGTCCAGGTTGTCTGCGATAATGTAAGGTTGTGTTCTTACTAAAATTCAACCTAATATTGTTCTCTCAGGGGTGGGAGAACAATCCATGGATGTCGAAGCGTTCATCACGCGCTGGAGCGGCGCGACGATCAGCGAGCGTTCGCACTATCAGACATTCATCAGCCAGTTGTGCGCCCTGATCGGAACACCGGCGCCGGATCAGGAGATCGCTGGAGATCGCAGTTACTGCTTCGAGCGGCGGGTGGAGTTCCGCTTTCACGACGGCGGCGCGCACCGGGGATTCATCGACTGCTATCGGCGCGGCGCCTTCGTGCTGGAGGCCAAGCAGTCGCAGAAGCGGGCGCCCGGCGGCGAATTGGACCCGCAGCGGCATCTGGCCCTGTTCAACGGGCGCGGGCGCAAGCCGCCGAAGGGCGATGCGGGCGCAATCGAGCGGCTGATGCTGGACGCCAAGCGTCAGGCCGAGACCTACGCCAAGGCTCTGGACGAATGGCCGCCCTTCATCGTTGTCGTGGACGTCGGGCGCTCCATCCACCTGTGGGCGGACTTTGACCGACAGGGGAAGGGCTATGTGCCGTTTCCCGATCTGGCGCGCTGCCGCATCTCCATGGACGACTTGCGTGATCCGACGGTGCGGGAGCGTCTGCGCCGGGTGTGGGAAGAGCCGATGAGTCTGAACCCGGCGAACCATGTGGCGGCCGTGACCAGCGACATCGCCGAGCGGCTGGCCTGGTTGGTGCGCTCGATCCGCAAGCGGGCGCCGACCGATTCCAGCGGTTGCGTCGATGTCGTGACGCGGGCGGCATGGGACAAGCGCACTTCGCTGTTCGTCATGCAGTGCATTTTCGCCATGTTCGCCGACAGCGTGGGACTGATCGACGACCGGGGATTTCTGCGCCTGCTGGAAAGCTATCGCGGAATGGCGGATCGCTTTCATGTCAGCGCGGCGGACTTCTTTCGCCGCATGGACAGCGGCGGACATTGCTCAGCGGTTCGCCAGGATCTGCGCCGTTTTAACGGGGGTCTGTTCAAGGAAGAGGCGGCCGTGCCGGTGACGGAGGCGGAGCTGGAGGCGCTGATCGCCGCCGCCCAGCGCGACTGGGCTTCGGTCGAGCCGGCGATCTTCGGCGCCTTGCTGGAGCAGGCGCTGGACCCGACGGAGCGCGGAGAACTCGGCGCCCACTATACGCCCAAGGCCTATGTGCGGCGGCTGGTCGAGGCGACGATCATGGAGCCGCTTCGCGCCGAGTGGGAAGCGGTCGCAGGCTTGGCGGTCGGCCACTACGCCAGCGGCGACGTCGTGCGGGCGCGCCGCATCATGCGCGATTTCCATCGCGAGCTTTGTGCGACGCGGGTGCTGGACCCCGCCTGCGGCACCGGCAACTTCCTCTATGTGGCCATGGACATGATGAAGGATCTCGAGAGCGAGGTTCTGACCGCCCTGACCGATCTGGGCGACGCCCAAACTGCGCTCGGCCTGGAGGGGCATACCGTCAGCCCCGAGCAGTTCTGGGGGCTGGAGAAGAACGTCCACGCCGCCTGGATCGCGGAGATGGTGATGTGGATCGGCTATCTGCAATGGCATTTCAGGAACGCTGGCGACGCCAAGCCGACCGAGCCGATCCTACGAAACTTCAACTGCATCAAACATATGGACGCGCTGCTGACGTGGACGCGCGAAGAACTGGTGCGCGACGAACAGGGGCGGCCGCTTACCCACGCGCGGGTATTGAGCCGAGGCGGCGGTCTCTCGGCGGTTGTGGCGCACGAGGAGAGAGAAGTTACGCGATATATTGATCCGCGCCCTACGGTCTGGCCGATGGCGCACTTCATCATCGGCAATCCGCCCTTCATCGGGGGCAAGGACGTGCGCGGCGAACTGGGCGACGGCTATGTCGACGCTCTGTGGCGGGTGCGACAGGGGCGGTTCCGCTCGGCGGACCTGGTCACGGCCTGGTGGGACCGTGCGGCGGAGATCCTGACGGCTAAGAACAGCGTGCTGAGACGGTTCGGCTTCATCACCACCAACTCGATCACCCAGACCTTTTCCCGGCGCGTGCTGGAGCATCATCTGAACGGCGCGCCGTCGATGCGTCTGACCTTCGCGATCCCAGACCATCCGTGGATCAAGGGCGCCGACCGCGCCGACGTGCGCATCGCCATGACCGTGGCCGAGCGCGGCGAGCCGAATGGTCAGGGCCGCCTGCTGACGGTGGTCGATGAGTCTATGGGCGACGGCGAGACGCCGGAGATCCTCTTTTGCGAACAGCGCGGCGATATCGGGCCGGGCCTGAACATCGGTCTTCCCATCACCGAGGCGCAGCCGCTCAAGGCCAATGCGCTGCTGTGCTCGCCGGGGGTGAAGCTGCATGGTGCGGGCTTCATGGTGTCGCCGGAACGGGCGGAGCAGTTGCTGGCGGCGTCCAATGACGAGGCGGAAAATCCGATCCGCGCTTACCGCAACGGACGCGATCTGGCGTCACGACCGCGCGGCGTGAAGGTGATCGACCTGTTCGGCTGGAGCGAGGAAGAGGCGCGCCGCAGCCATCCCGCCGTTTTTCAACACCTGTTGGAGGCGGTGAAGCCTGAACGCGACCGCAATAATCGCGAGACCTATCGTGACAACTGGTGGGTGTTCGGCGAGCCGCGCAGCGAGTTCCGCCCGGCGTTGGAGGGGCTGTCCCGCTATATCGCCACGGTGGAGACGGCCAAGCACCGGTGGTTCCGTTTTCTGGACGCGGACATCCTGCCGGACAACGCCCTGATCGCCGTCGCCTCGGATGATCCGCGCATCCTGGGCGTGCTGTCGTCGCATATGCATGGGGTTTGGGCGCTGGCGCGCGGCGGGCGGCTGGAGGATCGGCCCGTCTATAACAAGAAGGCCTGCTTCGACGCCTTTCCCTTTCCGGATCTGAACAGCGCCGCAGGCGAGGAGATCGGCGTTCTGGCCGAAGAGATCGATGACCGTCGCCGTCATGTTCTGAGCCAGCACGCGGATCTGACGATGACCGGGCTCTACAATATCCGGCGTCGCCTTCAGGAAGGCGGCGAACTGACCGTGAGCGAGCGCGATCTCTATGATCGCGGTCAGATCGGCTTGCTGCATCATCTGCACGAACGGCTGGATCAGCAGGTCGCGTCGGCTTACGGCTGGCGCGACGGCATGACGGATCAAGCGACGCTCAGCGCCCTGCTGGAACTGAACCGTGCGCGGCGAGTACAGGAGGAGAAGGGCAAGATCCGTTTCCTGCGACCGAGCTATCAAGCGGGACGGATCAAGTCGTCTGCACGCGCCGTGCAGATCGAGGCGCCGTTGGACAGGATGAGAACACGAGCGCCGTTGCCTGATGCGCCTGCGATCTTGGCGGGCGTGTTGCTGGAAGAGCTGCGTCGCGAAGGGCGGCCGCTGCAGCCGCTGGAGCTGGCGCGTCGCTTCGACGGGCGGATCGGTCGCCGCAAGACGGATCGGATCGAACAGACCTTGGCGGTTCTGGCGGTGGCGGGGTCGGTCCAGCACACGGACGAGGGCTGGTTCTCGCCGCGACGGCACTGATTTGGCCTAGCCGTGGGACGCGGCGATCATTAAGTCGTCTAAGGGCGGTTCCGGCGGGACCGCCCTTTGCTTTACCGAAGCCCCGATCGGCGGCGCTTTCGCGCGACGCCTCGGGGAAACGAGATGACCATGCTTGAGAAGACGTTCGAACCCAAGGCCGCCGAGCCGCGCATCTACGCCCAGTGGGAGGACAGCGGCCTGTTCGCCCCGCGCGCGGCCAAGCCGACTGACGGCGCCGCCGACGCCTATTCGATCGTCATTCCGCCGCCGAACGTAACGGGCAGCCTGCACATCGGCCACGCCCTGAACAACACGCTTCAGGACATCCTGGCCCGCTATCACCGCATGAAGGGCAAGGCTGTTCTGTGGCTGCCGGGCACTGACCACGCGGGCATCGCCACCCAGATGGTGGTCGAGCGCAAGCTGGCCGCTGAGGGCAACATCGGTCGCCGCGACATGGGCCGTGACGCCTTCATCGAGAAGGTGTGGGAGTGGAAGGCCGAATCCGGCGGGACCATCGTGCGCCAGTTGCGCCGTCTGGGCTCGTCCTGCGACTGGTCGCGCGAACGCTTCACCCTGGACGAGGGGCTGAACGCCGCCGTCCGCAAGGTCTTCGTGCAACTGCACAAGGACGGCCTGATCTATCGCGACAAGCGGCTGGTGAACTGGGATCCGCATTTCCAGACCGCCATCAGCGACCTTGAGGTCGAGCAGAAGGAGGTCGACGGCGCCTATTGGCACTTCGCCTATCCGCTGGCCGACGGCGTGACCTATCAGCATCCGATCGCCTTTGATGATGCCGGCAAGGCGACCGAGTTCGAGGCGCGCGACTTCATCGTCGTCGCCACGACCCGGCCCGAAACCATGCTGGGCGACACCGGCGTGGCCGTTCACCCGGAAGACGAACGCTATACGGGTCTGGTCGGCAAGTTCGTGACCCTGCCTATCACCGGCCGCCGCGTGCCGATCGTGGCTGACGACTATGCTGATCCGACCAAAGGGTCGGGCGCGGTCAAGATCACGCCTGCTCATGATTTCAACGACTTCGGTGTTGGAAAGCGTGCAGGACTTGAAGCGCTGAACGTCATGGACGCTTTCGGCCGCATCACCGCCGCCGACACGCCCGACGTGCCCGCTGAATACGAGGGCATGGACCGCTTCGCCGCGCGCAAGGCCATCGTCGCCCGCGCCGAGGAAGAGGGCTGGCTGCGCGAGATCGAGAAGACCAAGCACATGGTCCCGCACGGCGACCGCTCTGGCGTCGTCATCGAGCCGTGGATGACGGATCAGTGGTACGTCGACGCCAAGGTCATGGCCCAGCCCGCCCTGAAGGCGGTCGAGGACGGCGCCACCGTCTTCGAGCCGAAGTCCTACGAGAAGATCTATTTCGAATGGCTGCGCAACATCGAACCCTGGTGCATTTCGCGCCAGCTGTGGTGGGGCCATCGCATCCCGGCCTGGTACGGCCCGAACGGCGAGATCTACGTCGCCGAGACGGAAGAGGACGCCCGCGAACAGGCGATGTCGGATTATGATTCCGAGGTCGTGCTGACGCAGGACGAGGACGTTCTGGACACCTGGTTCAGCTCGGCCCTGTGGCCCTTCTCGACCATGGGCTGGCCGGAGAAGACCGAGGATCTGGAGCGCTTCTATCCGACCAGCGATCTGGTCACGGCGGCGGACATCATCTTCTTCTGGGTCGCCCGGATGATGATGATGGGCATCCACTTCATGGACGGCGAAGTTCCGTTCAAGCGGGTCATCATCAACGGTCTGGTCCGCGATGAGAAGGGCCAGAAGATGTCGAAGTCCAAGGGCAACGTCATCGACCCCCTGGGCATCATCGACGAACTGGGCGCCGATCCCTTGCGCTTCACCATGGCGATCCTGTCTGGAACGCGCGACATCAAGTTGTCGAAGCAGCGCATTGAAGGCTATCGCAATTTCGGCACCAAGCTGTGGAACGCCGCGCGCTTCAGCCAGATGAACGAGGCGCGCCGCGTCGAGGGCTTCGATCCCGCAGCCGTGCAGCAGACGATCAACCGCTGGATCCGCGGCGAACTGACCAAGGCCGAACGCCAGGTGTCGGACGCCATCGAAGGCGGCCGTTTCGACGATGCGGCAGGCGCCCTGTATCGCTTCATCTGGAACGTCTTCTGCGACTGGTATCTGGAACTGGCCAAGCCGGTGTTCAACGGCGCTGATGAAGCGGCCAAGGCCGAGACCCGCGCCATGACGGCCTGGACCATCGACCAGACGCTGAAGCTGCTGCATCCGGTCATGCCCTACGTCACCGAGGAGCTTTGGGCCGAACTTGGCAAGGAAGGCGCTGCCCGTGATTCTGGCCGCGACGGCCTGCTGATGGGCGAAACCTGGCCGGTGCTGCCGGACGCCTTTGTCGATGCCGGCGCTGAGGCCGAGATCGGCTGGCTGGTCGATCTGATCGGTGAAATCCGCGCCTTACGGGCCGAGATGAACGTGCCGCCGTCGGCCAAGCCGCCGCTGGCCTTCGTTGCGCCGGACGCAGCCACGGCTGAGCGCATCGCGCGTCACCGCGATTTGATCCTGACGCTGGGCCGCGTGTCCGAGGTCGCCGTGGCGGAAGCCGCGCCGGCCGGGGCTGTGACCTTCGTCTCAGGCGGGGCGACGGTCGCCCTGTCGCTGGCCGGAATCATCGACCTGGCTGCGGAGCGCGCGCGTCTGGAGAAGGAGATCGCCGTCTTCGACAGCGACATCGGCCATGTGAACAAGAAGCTGGGCAACCCCAACTTCGTCGCCCGCGCGGCCGCCGAGGTGGTCGAGGAACAGCGCGCCAAGCTGGCCGAGGCCGAAGAGGGCAAGGCCAGGCTGCAGGCTGCTCTCGCTCGTCTGGACGCCATGGTTTGAGCCGGCTCCGGCTGGATCAGCTCCTGGTCGCGCGCGGCCTGGCCGAAAGCCGGGCCAAGGCCAAGGCGGCGATCGAGGCGGGCGGCGTCACCGTGGACGGCGCGCCCGCCAGGGCGGCGTCTCAGGCTGTCAGCGAAGAAGCTGTCGTCACCTATGTCGACGCCTTTCGCTGGGTGGGACGCGGCGCCCTGAAGCTGGAACGGGCGCTGGATCTGTGGCCGGTGGCGGTCGATGGACGCGTCGTGCTGGATGTCGGCGCCTCGACGGGCGGCTTCACCGAGGTCTGCCTGGACCGCGGCGCGGCGCAGGTGTTCGCTGTGGATGTGGGCACGGGGCAACTTCACCCGAAGGTCGCGGCCGATCCGTGCGTGGCGAACCTGGAGAAGACCGATGCTCGCGATCTGACGCCTGCCGTCATCACCGAGGCGCCGTCCCTTATCGTTTGCGACGTCAGCTTCATCAGCTTGTCGAAGGTGCTGCCGACGGCCCTTGATCTGGCGACGCCGGGGGCGGACCTGATCACCCTGGTCAAGCCGCAGTTCGAGGCGGACGGCCCCAAGGCGGTCGGCAAGAAGGGCGTGGTCAAGGATCCTGAGGCGCACGCCGCCGCCGTGGCCAAGGTACGCGATTGGCTGGAGGCAAGCGGCTGGACCGTTCGCGGGGTCGCCGACAGCCCGATCACGGGCGGCGACGGCAACGTCGAATTTCTGCTCTGGGCGCAGAAAGCCTGACCCCAAACGATTTGAGGGCCGCCGGATGTCCGGCGGCCCTCTTCACATCGTCGATTGACAGGGGGGCTGAAACTTAATCGACGACGCGATAGCGGCCCGATTGGTCGCGGCAGGAGCGGACGTAGCGCGTCTCCGTGCGACCGTCGGGAAGACGGATATTGCTTTCGGCCAGGCGGCACTGGTCGGCGTCGCGCGAGGCGGAAACCGAGGTGTCGGGGTAATCCCGATAATAGTCGTAGCCGTCGCGGCGATCGTCATAGCGACGGTCGTAGTCATAGCCGCGATTGTCGTAGGCCCGATTGTCATAGCCACGGTTGTCATATCCATAGGCAGGCGGGACATAGGTTCCCTGATAACCGCTATAGCTGGCGTCGCGGCGAGTACGGCTGTCGCAGGCGGCCGAGCTGTTGCCCACGCCCGCGCCGATCGCGGCGCCCAGAACGCCGCCCAGGGCGCTGCCTTCGGTGCGGCGGCCGCGCGCCGCCAGTTGAGAGCCTGCGACGGCGCCGATGGCCGCGCCCAGCAGGCCGCCGGTCGTGGCGCGTTGGCGTTGATCACGCGCGCAGGGATCGTAGTAGGTGCCCTGGCTGTAGCCGCCGTTTCCGTAGCCATAGGCGGGCGGATAGTCGTAGCCGTAGCTCTGGGCCGAAGCGACGCTGGGCAGGGCGACAGCGGAGGCGCAGGCCAGGACGGCGATGGCGGCGGCCGAGGCTTTTTTCGAGATGAGAGCGATCATCGTTTCTGTTCCTTCGACGGATGCCGCACCTGAACGGATCAGGCCGCCGTCTGTTGCAGCCATTGATAGGGTCGCGAAGCTGAACGGCTTTTGATCTCGTCGTTCATCTTCGTTCATGTTTCGATTTTTGCGCGGAAACCGCTAGAAGCCGCGCATGATGCAGACGCTGACCATCGCCCGCATGGGCCATCAGGGCGACGGGATCGCCGACACCGCCAACGGCCCGGTCTTCGTGCCGGGCGCCCTGCCGGGCGAGGTGATCGCCGCTGAGGTCAAGGACGGACGGGTCGAGCAGTTCGATCTGATCGAGGCGAGCCCCGACCGCCGTCCGATCCATTCGCGGACCTATGCCGAATGCGGGGTCGCGCCGTTGCAGCACTGGGCCGATGAGCCTTATCTGGCCTGGAAGCGCGAGGTGGTGATCCAGACCCTGGCGCGCGAGGGGCTGGAGACCGAGGTCGAGGCGACGGTGGCGACGCCTCTGGCCAGTCGTCGCCGCCTGGCGCTGCACGCGCGGCAGGGCGCGAACGGCCGCGTCGTGCTGGGTTTCAAGGCGCGCAAGTCGTGGCGGGTGGTAGAACTGACGGACTGCCCGCTGTCGGACCCGCACCTGACGGCGGCTCTGCCCGCCCTGGCCAAGGTGGCGGCGCCCTTCCTGGGGCATCCGAAATCGGCGCCGACCCTGCACGTCACCCTGACCGACACCGGTCTGGACGTCGATGTGACCGGGGTCGAGAAGCGTTCGGGCGGCCTGAATGGCGACCAGTTGGCGCTGGCCATTTCGGCGGCCGCCGAGGCCGATCTGGCGCGTCTCAGCCTGGATGGCGACACGCTAGTCATGGCGCGTCAGCCGCGCGTGCGGTTCGGGCGCGCGTCCGTGCCCTTGCCGGCGGGCGGTTTCCTGCAGGCGTCGCCCGCCGCTGAGGCCGCCATGGTCGAACGCGCGGTCGAGGCGGTGAGGGGGGGCAAGAAGGTGGTGGACCTGTTCTGCGGGGCGGGGACGTTCACCTTCCCTCTGGCCGAGATCGCCAGCGTTACAGCCGCCGATTCCGCCGCAGCCTCCATCGCCGCCCTGAAGGCGGGCGTGAGCACGGCGCAGGGTCTGAAGGGGATCGAAGCCCAGGCGCGAGATTTGTTCCGCCGTCCGCTGTCGCCCTATGACTTGAAGGGCTGCGACGCCATTGTGCTCGACCCGCCGCGCGCGGGCGCGCTGGAACAGACGCAGCAACTGCCGGGGACGAAGGCGTCGGTTGTCGTCGGGGTGTCCTGCAATCCCCAGACCTTCGCCCGTGACGCGCGGGTGCTGGTCGACGCCGGTTTCCGACTGGAGAAGGTCACGCCAATCGATCAGTTCATCTGGTCGACGCACATCGAACTGGTCGGCGTTTTCCGGCGCTAGGCAAGATCAGGTCGAACCGATCACGGACGGGCGAGAGCTTCGGCCATTCGGGACGTGAAGTCGGTTTGGCTGTGAACGTCGTTATGGCCGGCTTCGGCGAAGACCAGGTGGTCGATAGATCGTCCCTTTGCTGTCAGCGCCTGGGTCAGACGGCGGCTCAGGATGGGAGGCAGCACCGTGTCGCGCCCGGCCTCCAGCACGATGGCGGGGCCGGGGGGGAGCTCGATCCTCTCGGCTGCGATACGCGTATCGGGGTAGAGGAAGGCGTTCTCCGGCACGTTGACGGAACAGCCGCCGACGCTGATGGCCGCGGCTGCGACGATGATCATCCGGGTTCCGTGCATGGAGATGATCCTCACCTTGCCTGCTGAAAGGTCATCCTAAGGCGGCGTCAGGCGGGAATGTCGAACAGTTCCAACTGCGACCGGGCGTCGGCGGGTACGCGAAACTGGGTGAGGTCCAGCACCTGACGCGGCGCGTCCAGACCGTAACGCCTGGCCGCCGCCTTGAAGCGCGTGGCGATCAGTTCGGCGACCGGGCCGGTTCCCTTCATGCGCTGGGACCAGTCGGGGTCGTAATCCTTGCCGCCGCGCGTCTGGCGAATCAGGGACATGACGCGCGCGGCGTGGTCGGGACGGGCGTCGGCCAGCCATTCTCGGAACAGATCCTTGATCTCCATCGGCAGGCGCAGGGTCACATACATGGCCGAGGTCGCGCCCGCCTTCTGCGCCGCTTCCAGCACGGCTTCCAGTTCATGGTCGTTGAGGCCGGGAATGACGGGGGCGAAGCCGACGCCGACCGGGCATCCTGCGTCAGCCAGGCGGCTGATCGCCTCCAGCCGCTTGGCGGGCGTGGAGGCGCGAGGCTCCATCGCCCGCGCCAGCTTACGGTCCAGCGTGGTGATGGAGACGAAGGCCGAGGCCAGACCGCGCCGCCCCATGTCGCCCAGGATGTCGGCGTCGCGCGCGATCAGCACCGACTTGGTGATAATGCTGAACGGGTGGTTGAAGCGCTGCATGACCTCCAGGATCGAACGAGTCGAATTCGTTTCGCGCTCGACCGGCTGATAGGGGTCGGTGTTGCCGCCTATGTGGATGCGCCGGCAGACGTATCGGGGCTTTGAGAGTTCCTGTTCCAGCAGACGCGCGGCGTCCGGCTTGAAGAAGATCCGGCTCTCGAAATCCAGGCCCGGGGATAGGCCCATCCAGGCATGGGACGGACGGGCGTAGCAGTAGATGCAGCCATGTTCGCAGCCCTTGTAGGGGTTGATGGAGCGATCGAAGCCGACGTCGGGACTCGTATTCTTGGCGATGATGGTGCGCGCGTGTTCCGGGGACAGGGTGGTGCGAAGCGGAGCCGCCGCCTCGTCCTGATCCGTCCAGCCGTCGTCGTAGGCCTCGCGCCGATCGGCTTCATACCGACCCGAGGCGTTGGAGCGTGCGCCGCGTCCGTTGATCGCCTTACTCATGTCCGCAGGATGCGGAACGAATAAGAACAAATCAAGAACAAAATGGACGACAGGACGAGGCTGGCTTCTAGCCGGCCTCGCTCGGGTTAGCGTCGGGCGGCGGCGTTGGGACGGCGGTCGCGACGGTCGCCGCCGGGGCGGGGGCCTTCGCGGCGCCAGCGGACCGACAGGGCGGTGTCGCCTTCGCCGCCGAACTTGGAGGTGATGGCCAGGTTGCGTCGCACCTGCCACTCCACATTGACGGCTGCGCCCCGCTCGGCCCCGCCGATGACCTCCAGATAGATGTCGTCGGTGATGTAGCGCCCGCCCGCGACGGTCAGGCTGGAGGCCTCGCCGCTGAAGGACAGGCGGTCCAGGCCGGCCAGTTCGCGCAGGTTGCCGATGACGTCGAAGCCGCCGCCGCCCGCCAGGGACGCCACGGCGGAGGCCAGTTGCGCCGCTTCGAACGGCGACAACTGGGCCGCGGAACGTCCGAACAGCACCTGCGACAGGATTTCGTCCTGAGGCAGGTCAGGCGTGGAGGTCAGCTCGATCTTGGGCGAGACGGCGGTGCCCGTCACCTTGATCACGGCAGTCAGGGCGGGGTCTTCGCGCACGGCTTCCAGGTTCAGGCGGATGCGCGCCGGGTCGGTGGACAGGATGACCGAGCCGCGATCGTTGAAGACGAAGCGCTTGCCCGCGAACTCATAGTCGCCGCGCACCACATTGGCCGTGCCGCTCAGTTCGGGCTGGGTGATGGTGCCGCGCACACGGGCGTCGGCGCGCAATTCGACGTTCAGGCCACGTCCGCGCAGGTAGATCTCGCGTCCCGTCAGGGTCAGGTCCAGGCCGATCTGCGGGCCGGCGGCGGCCTTCTTTTCGGTCTCGACGGCGTCGCCGCCGGGGCGGTTGATCTCGACCACGTCCATTTTGACGATGCCGGTCGAACCGGGCAGGTCGGGCGAAATCTCGGCGTCGTCGATATTCACATTGCCGGTCAGGCGGATGTTGCCGTCAGGGCCGCGCACGGCCGTCAGTCGGCCGTTGGCCCGCGCCTTGGCGATGTCGTTGTCAATGATCTGGAAGCGCGCCAGCTCCAGGCGCAGGGTAGAGGGCGAACCCTGACGCAGGCCCAGGTCGCCGCTGCCGGACACTTCGCCCTTCAGGCCGTCGGTGGCCTGGAATCGTTCGATCACCGCCTGGCTGTCGTTGAAACGACTGGCCAGGGTCATGTTCTGCAGGCGCAGGCCCGAGGCTCCATCACGGAACGAGCCTTCGCTCAGGTCCAGCCGACCGTTCAGGCGCGGCGCGTTCAGGGTGCCGGCCAGGGTCGCCTGAGCGTTCACCTGGGCCGATAGGGATTGAGCGCCGCCCAGGAACAGATCCCAGATGGGCTGGATCTGACCGCGGATGACGACCTGACCCGACAGGTTCTCGGTCCGGGCGATAGCCAGGCGCAGGGGCGCGGCCGAGGTTTCGACCGGCAGGGTGACATCGGCTGTGGCCTGAACGGTCGTACCGTTGTGGGCTTCGGCGCGCAGGCGCAGGGCGTCGCCCGTCAGGTCGGCGTTCAGCGTGCCGTCGACGGCCAGGCCGCGCGGCGCGTCCAGGCTGCGCAGTTGCTTCAGGTCGACATTGGCGGAGCCGCGCAGCGTGTCGCCTTGCCCCTGCATCGAAACGCGACCCGTCACCTGACCGCGCAGATCGGGGATCAGCGAGCCCATTTCCACGTTGCCCATGTCGGCCTGGACGACGCTGCCTTTGCTGTCCTGCTTCAACTCGCCGGTCAGGACGCCGCCGCCCACGCCCAGGTCCAGGCGGGCGACGCGGCCGTCGCCGTTGAGGGCGAAAACGGCGGGCGCGCGGGTGGTGAAGGCGATATCGCGCACGCGGCCGCCGCCGCGCAAGGTCAGGCTCTGGGCCTGGCCCTGGCGGGCGTATTCGCCCGAGCCGTTGAACTGCACCGGATTGGCGCCGCCGATGTCAGCGGCCAGGGTGAAGGGCAGGCGATCCAGCGTGCCCTGGCCCTTGAGCGACAGGGTGCGCAGGGTCCAGTCCTGGCCGGTCAGGCGCACATTGCGCCCGGTGACGTCGAGTACGGCCGTCTGGTCGCCCGCGCCTTCGGTCAGGCGTACGCGGCCGTTGGCCTCGCCCGAGGCCAGGAAGGCCCCCTGGCGTGCCGTGAAGGTCAGGTCGGCGCTGGAGGGGAAGTTGTTCGACAGGGCGACGTCGCCCTGGGCCGCCACGCCGCCCGCGTTCACATCGACATCCGACAGACGCAGGCGCGGTCCGCCCAGGAAGAAGTTGCCCGAAGCATGGGCCGGTCCGTAGTTGGAGCCTGAGTTCAGCACCACGCGCCCGTCCGAAGCGTCGGCGCCCTTGCGGAAGCTGAGGATGAGATCGGCGTTGGTCAGGATCAGGCCGCCCGCGGCCACCTTGTCGAAGGCGGCGCGCAGATCGGCGCGCGGCTGGGCCAGGGTGCCGGTCAGGGCGCCGTCGCCCGACATGGCGCCGTCGATGGCGACCGGGCCGACGCCGAAGGGGCCATGAGCGTTCCAGTCCAGCGCCAGCCGCAGCTTGGCGCCCTCGATCAGACCCTTGGCGCCCGCGCGCCCGGCGGCGCCGGTCAGCTCTCCGCGATCGATGGAGACGACGCCGTTGTTCAGAGAACCGGCCAGTTGCAGGCGCGGCGCGGCGCCGAGCAGACGGTCCAGCTCTTCCATGCCGACGGCCATGCGCGAGCCGCGTCCGTCGAAGCTCAATGTCCAGGGCGCGCCCGTCTTGGCCGAGGCCGCCCGGATCGGGCCGCCGAACGCGCCGCGCGCGCCGGGTTGTATGCGCGACAGATCGGTCAGGTCGGCGCGGCCGCTGAAGTTCAGGCCGCCGTTCAGGCTGCGCCCGCCTGAGCCGGTCAGGGTCAGCCCCTGGCCGCGCGCGTCGATCTTCTTCAGCAGCATGGCGCCGTCGGCCATGCGCGCGCCTTCCATCTGGATGCGCGGCGCAGAGCCCAGCAGGCCGCCGATGATGCCCGCCGAGGAGCCGCCGACGGCGCGCACGTCGGTCGTGACGTCGATGCGCCCCTTGTTGGCGGCGATGTTGACGGGGCCCGAGATGCGCGTGGCGCGATAGGAGGCGATGTCGGCGTTCAGCAGGCTGGCCGAGCCTTGCAGACTCCACACCTGGGCGTCGCCCCTGAACACGCCCGTATAGGCGGCGGGACCGGCGATCGGACTGCCGACCAGGCGGCTGAGCGACGGCGTGTTCACCTCCAGGCTGATGCCGTCGGGCGAAGTGTTGTCCGTGGTGCGAATCAGGCCGCGAGCGCTGGATTCGATGTTGTCGGCGTACAGGCGCCAGGCCACGCCCTGATAGCCTTCGCGCTTGGCGTCCGGCGTCATGGCGAAGCCGAAGCGGGCGGTGCGGCCAATGCGCTCGACGAAGGGCTCCAGCAGGTCGGAGCCGGAGAAGTCGGCGTAACCCGACACCTTGGCGCCGTTGTCGCCATAGATTCCCTTGACCAACAGGGGGCGGAACTGGCCGGTCTGGACGGCCACGTCGATGACCTCGCCGTTGACCACGGCTACGGCCGAGAAAGGCTGATCGGGCGAATAGCCCAGCGACCCTGCGATCGGGCCGCCCTGGGCTTCATTGGCGCGCAGATTGACGCGCAGATCTTCGGGCTTGTCGCCGAAGGCGGCGGCCAGGCGCAGATAGTCGCCCTTGCGGTTCAGGCTGTAGGCGTTGACGTTGGCGGTCTTGACGCCCTTGCGCGGAATGGCGGCGTCGCCGCTTAGGGTCCAGCGGCCGTACTCCTTGGAGAAGCCTTCCAGCAGTTCGACATTGGCGCTGAAGCGGTCGATGTCGATGGAGATGGCCTGCGGCCCGCCCGGCTCGCTCGGCGGCTCAAGCTCGGGACGGCGCAACAGACGAATCTGGCCCGCGCTGATTTCCGTCGCATGGAATCGCCGCGCCAGCAGGGGCCAGTAGGACCAGTCGACGCGGATGTCGGTCGCTTCCAGCCAGACGCCCTTTTCGTCGGTCACGGTGACGCGCTTCAGACGGAAGTCGTCGAACAGATCGCCTTGCAGCCCCTCGACGTTGATCCGGCCGTAGCGGCTGATCTTCTTACCCGCGACGAAGCTGGTGATCAGTTCGCGCCCCGCGTCGGACACCAGATACATCCGCCCGCCCACCAGAGCGACGACGATCAGGGCCAGCAGACCGGCGAAGGTCACGCCCGCGACGAAGGCCGCCAGTTGCAGACGCGTGCGCTTGCGCTTGGCCTTCTCGGCCGGCGTATCGGCGACGTCTGCGCCCGTTTCGTGAGGCGGAGGTGTGTCGGTCAAAACGCCTGGCCGATGCTGAGATAGAGCTGGAATCCGGAGTCGCCCTCACGCTTGTTCAGCGGGAAGGCGATGTCGGCGCGAACAGGACCGAAGGGCAGCTTGTAACGTACGCCGACGCCCGCGCCGTAGCGCATATTGGTCAGGTTCGGCGTTTCCTGAAAGCCGACGGCGCCGCCGTCGACGAAGGCCACGGCCTGGAATTTCTCGCCGATGTCGCGCCGCACCTCGATCGAGGTCTCGAACAGCGACAGGCCGCCGCGCGGTCGGTTGTTGGGCAGGCGAGGGTTGATGCTCTGATAGGAATAGCCGCGCACAGAGCCGCCGCCGCCGGAATAGAACAGTCGGTCCGACGGCACGGTCAGTTCCTGGCCGCCGATGATGGATCCGATGCGGACGCGGCCGGCCAGCACGGTCTTGGCGTCATCCTGGATCGGCAGATAGGCGCTCGCCTGACCTTCGGTGCGCAGGAACAGCACGGTATCCTCGCCGGTCACAGCCGTGGGCTGGGTCGACAGCGACAGGCGATAGCCCGAGGTCGGGTTCAGCGGATCGTTCGAGCGATCCATGAAGGCGCCGCCGCGCAGGGTGACGATCGCCAGGTCGCGGTCGAAGGTGATCGGCGCCTGGGTCACCGGATCGAAGCGATACTCCGTATAGCGGCCCGCATCGACGCCCACGCCGTAGCTGAACCACGACGTCTTGCCGAGGCGTTGCGACAGGTCCGCAGCCAGGGTGATGGCGCTGCGGTCGTAGGCGTCGGTCTGTTCGTTGACGATATAGGACGACAGTTTCAGCGTTCGTCCCGCCCTGCGCCAGTGCGGTTGCGACCACTCGCCGCCGATGCGGCTGTCGATGCTGGCGATACGTGCGCCGTAGCGCAGGGTGTCGGCCCGGCCGAAGCGATTGTAGCGGGTCCGGAAAACGTCGGCGCCGACGCCTTCATAAGTCGAATAGCTGGCGCCGGCTTCCAGCAGGCTGACCGGCCGATCGGCCAGGGTGACGACGACCGGGCGCAAGCCGTCCGGTCGAATGTCGTCGAGCGGCGATAGGGCCACGCCCACGCCGTCATAGACGCCGGTGTCCAGCAGGCGTCGTTCCAGTTCGGCCACGTCCTCGGGATCATAGCGGTCGCCTTCCTCCCAGGGGACCAGGCTCTGAAGCCAGCTTTCCTTGGTCGGCCCCCGGGTCCGTAGCTGAATGCCGTTCAGCCGCACGAGCTCGCCCGAGTTGATGTTGAAGCCCGGTTGAACCAGGAAGGTGGCGTGATCCACGACCACGCGCCGGGGCAGGGCGGCGGCGTCCGCATAGCCGCGTCGGGTCAGGCCGGCGACGACGCGGCCTTCGGCTTCCAGGATCTCAGCGGCCCGGCCCGGTTCGCCTGACTTGAGGCGGATGTCCTCGATGACCGCAGCGCTGGTCTCTGGGTCCGGCGCGGGAGCGGTCCAGTTGATCGTGGTTTCGCCCAGGACGAAGCGGCGACCCGGCGCAATCTGGACTATCGCGACGGGCTTGTCGTCGCCCTCGACCTGATCCTCGACCGTGGCTTGATAATAGCCTTCCGAACGCAACAAGGCTTGAGCCGAGGTCACGGCCGCACGGGCGCGACGACGGGCCTCGAACCGGCTGGACGGCGCGCCGTCGACATCGCCGATCGCCTGTTCCAGCTGGCGTTTGAGGTCGCCGTCTATTTCACCGCGAATCTGGGCGCGAGGTTCGGCGACGGCTTGGCTTGCGAGCGCGCATACAGCTGCGCCGGCAAGAAGGAGGGGGAGCCTCGACGTCAAATCCGAACCCTGGTTACGAGACGATCAAAGGGCGCTTAGCCCTGTTCGCCGGAGGAATCAGTAAAACAGCGTATCGCTTTCGGGTTGAACTGTCTCTTCAGACGAACGCTGGTCCGGCGGAAGGGTCTCCACAGGCGTAGCCGCTTCGGACGCGGCGGGAGCCTCGGCGACCGCGGGCGCAGCGGCGTCTTCTGCGGCGGGGGCCTCGACAGGCGCCGGCGCTTCGACGGGGGGCGGTTCGCTGTAAGGTTGTTCACAAGCGGCCAGCAAGCCGGTGGCGGCCAGCGCCGCGCCGATCATCAGACGATTCAACATGGATCGATTCATTCTTGATCCCCCTCTAGGGGCTGGAAACGTGGAGGGGCGGAGCCGGTTCCTCTGTTCGCGCCTTTAAAGGACTCAGGTGAACCTGGAATGAATCGCGCGCTGCGAAGCGCCTTGATTTCGCGATGGATGCGGTCGTCAGACCCTTGTTTGTGCAGTGAAAAATTTCCTGAAATTTCCACTTGCCCGTCGCGAAGCTCATCCGTATGTTCCGCGCCTCTTCGCAAATGCGATGTGCGCCCCTAGCTCAGTTGGTTAGAGCATCTGACTTTTAATCAGAGGGTCCTCGGTTCGAGCCCGAGGGGGCGTACCACTCGCTTTTCAAAGGGTTAGCGGGTGGTCCCGCTGAAACCGGCGAGGGCATATACAGTCCATATACAGCGCCATATACACTTCGCGTTCACCCCGCGTTCTTGGCCTTGCCGCGTCTCTGGATCTCGATGACGTTGTCGATCTTGTCCTGGGCGGCGTCGGCCAGCTTCCGGCGGTTGGCCTGGCGGCGATAGATCTTCGCGGCGGCCTCTGAGGTCTGCTCCAGCTGAGACATGATCTCGCTGTCCGAGGCGCCCGCCAGGGCGAGCTCCACGCCGCGCGCATGGCGTAGGCCGTGGATGGTGAGAGGGCAGTAGACTTTGCCGTCCTCATCAGTGGCGGCGCGCACTTTCCCGGCGCGAGCGAGACGGTCCATGAGGCGCTCGATAGCCTGGTTCAGCTGGCGCTCTTTCCACTTCATCCCGTTGGCGTTGTACGCCACCGTGAAGGCGCGGTTGGGGGTACGGGCGATGACGTCTATCAGGCGCGCGTCTTCCCGCTTATCGGCCAGGACGATCCTTTTCTCGGTCAGCCAATAGAGGCGACGCTCGGGGTCGCCATGTTTGTCATAACCTTTCGTGCGGGCGTGAAGCGGCAAGTTGCAGATGGTGCCGCGCCGGAAGCCGCCGTAACGGCCGAGGGCGATCGCGCGGGCCAGGCCGGGCGTGTCCCGCGCGATCGCGTCCTCGATCGCCGCCGTGACTTCGTAATCCTGCCAGGCGGGATTCGCCTCTCCCGCTGCATGCGGTCGCTTGACCTTGGCCACCTTGTGGAAGGGGTCGCCATCGATGCGGGTGTCTTTTTCGTCCAGGATGGCGGGCGCCAGCGCGTTCTTCAGCACCTGCATGCGCTTGTTCGCGGCGTTGTGGCCGCGCAGCGCCCAGGCGTCGCGTAGGCCGATAATCCAGGAACGCGTGACCTCGCCCAGGAGGACGTCGCCGATGTCCGCGATCTGCTCCTCGATGTAGTCGTCGTAGCCCGATCGGGTGATCTGGGCGAGGGTGAGGAACTCGCTGGATTTCCTGTAGGCCTTGAGCATGCCGCCGACCGTGCCGGGCCGGGGGGTCGAGTTGGCCAGCTCGACCTTGGCGATCCTGTCCAGGATCAACTTCACTTCGTCCTGCAGAGCCTGCGTTCCGAACGCCGCCTTCAGCGGCCCTTCACGGTAGCCGCCCTTGCGGAAATACAGCAGGTCGCTTCCGTCCGCCGCCTTCTGGCGCTGGACGTATTTGACCTTGATCAGTCCGTCGTCCGACAACGGCGGCTCCCTTTGGCGCGCGCCCTGATGCGCTCCAATGCGCGGGCTGCATGATCACCGGCACCGATCGGTTCTTCGGGCTCGGCCTGCTCGATCTTCGCCTCGACCGGCGTTCTTCGCAATCCGCCAGGACGAGGCTGCAGGCCAGCCACCCAGCGGTCGACCTGGTCCCGGGGATAGCGAAGCAGGTTGGCGCCCAATTCGACCGGCGCGACGGGGCAGACCTTCGACAAGGTCTCGTCGCTCATGCCGCCGACATAGGCGCGCAGCTGGTCGCGGCTGAGCAGCGCGGGCCAAGCTTCAGGTATATGGCGGGGGTGGCCGGGCGGGAACAGGGCGGCGGTCACAGCACTGGCTCCTTGAGGGCTTTACGGATGCGGATACGGCCGAGCGGGGTGAGGCGGTAGCCGTCCGGCTCGGTCAGGATGGCGTCGCGGCCGAGGGCCTGGGCGATCTCCTCGATCAGCGGGCCGGTCGCCTGGACGTGGCGCAGGATGGCGAACCTGCTGCGCGGGCGGCGCTGGATGGCCGAGCGGGTGAGGGCGGCCGGTTCCTCTTCCATGCGCGCCAGGATCCAGGCGGCGCCCGGCTGCAGGTAGAAGGCCTGGCCGATCGCGGCCGCGCGCGGGTCGCTCAGGGCGGCGCAGGCGCGATTCATGATGGCGCGACGCAGGTCGATGATCACGACGTCGACTCCTGGAACAGATCCGGATGGGTTGGCCCGGCCGCGCCGTAGACCGTGCGGAGCTCCTGCTCGCACCAGGTCTGATGACCGGTCCGGTCGTGGTGCTGGGCGGCCATGGCCAGGGCGTTCCGGCCGAGCCAGTGCGGCTGGTCGCCGTGGCAGGTTCGGCAACCGGCGCGCACCTTGTGCGAGGTCTCAGAGATCCGCTTCATGGGCGCGCCTCACCAGCGGCGCACAGGCGATCAAAGGCGATCGCGAGTTGGCCGTCGCTCAGGTAACGGGTGTTGAGGACGCCGAGGTCATCCAGCATTTCGCGCATCCGTTTCGCGCTGGCGAACATTGCATCCGTCATCACGATCATGTGCCTTTCCGACGCCTCCGCATCCGCCGGATCGTCCTCGAGCGCAGACAGAATTGCTCGGAGATCGCTGGCGTCTTGAGTTGCACCGATGCGCTCCAGCGATTCCGCGCGGCCCTTTACCCGCTCAAGCACGTCCTCGGCCACCGTCCTGCCCGGCTTGCCGTCCGAACGGTCGCCGAGGACCGACTCCAGGTCCGATGCATTGATTATCCGGCCATTGAACGTGCAGGGGCCGAGGAGACGCAAGGCGAGCAGAAAGTCGCGAACTCTCTCTTCGGCGCATGGGGCAACACGTCCGCTCACGGCTCCAGCCCCGCCTCTATCAGGAGCCCCAGCTCGACGTTGAACAGCGCGGCGATCTTGCGAGCAGGATAGCCAGCGTCGCGGAACCAGGTCGCCCATACGATCAGGCGTTCATGGTGGCCGGGGGTGGGGTTCAGGCCCGTCATGCGGCGGCGAGCTCGACGGCTGCAGGTGTGGCGGCGGGCGGCTGGGAGACCTTGGCTTCGGCCTTGCGCTGTTCCTCCAATAGTTGGTCTTTCACGCGCTCGAGCAGGGCTTCGGCGATGCGCCAGGTCTGCGCTGCGTAGGCGTCGTCGCCCTTGGAGACTTCGGGCCGGATGTCGACCAGATCCTGCAACGTCTGGAACAGCTCGGGCGCAGCACGGGTCAAGACGCTGTCGATTGGCGGCTCGCATTCAAAGGCGGCGCGCCACAGATCATCCTTCGTCTCGAAATTGGCGAAGACGGCCCCGGTCGACATCTTGATATGGGCGGCGATCTCGCGA
Source organism: Brevundimonas sp. UBA7507 (assembly GCF_002478355.1). Taxonomy (NCBI): domain Bacteria; kingdom Pseudomonadati; phylum Pseudomonadota; class Alphaproteobacteria; order Caulobacterales; family Caulobacteraceae; genus Brevundimonas; species Brevundimonas sp. UBA7507. Next base: position 49,584 of record NZ_DLNP01000013.1, read on the forward strand.
ATCCCGGCGCCGCCTTTTTCCTTGTAGGAGCCGGGTTCGGCCCAAAGCGCCTTGGCGCCGTCGATCACCTTCTGGCGGGTGGCGGCCTTGGCGTGCTTTCGCTTGTTGAGGGGCTTGGTCATGGGGAAACCTTCAGGCTGTGGCGCGAGCGGCCGTGGGCACGGCGCTGGCGGCGAGGATGGCTTTGGCGATGGTGAGGAAGGATCGGCGCTGGGGGCCGCTCATGCGGGCGTAGCAGTCCGCCAGCTCGTAGCCGCCGATCGAGGATCCGAGGGCCGCGAACGGGTCGGGCGCAGGTCCGCGATCGGACATGAGGCGAGGCAGGATCTCGGCGGGGTCGGTCTGCAACTCGGCGCAGGCGCGGACGAAGGCGCCGATGGTGATGCGGACGTCGCCGTCCTCATACTTCTGATAGGCTTGGTGGCTGACGTCCAAGGCGGCCGCCACTTCGGCCTGGGTCTTACCGGCCTTCAGGCGCGCAGCGCGGAGGCGTTGGCCAATGGCCTGTTCGATGGTGCGGGCGGGATTCACGGCAGTCCCCTGACGATCAGGTAGGTGAGGGCGTAGGCGACGAGGGCCAGCAGAAGCGCGAGGGCCAGAGCGGGTCGGCTGGGCCTCATTCGCGCAACCAGGCGACGACAAAGGCGAGGACGACGATCGACACGCAGATCGGCTGCTTCAGGGCGGCGTCGATCAGGCCGATGACGACGCCGGCGATCGGGGCGGCGACATAGAGGGCCAGCGGCGAGAAGCGTCGCGGGCGGCGCGGCAGTTCGCGGACCAGGACGACGGGGCGGGTAGAGAAAGCTTCGCTTCGGGCGATGTTGTGATGGGTCATCAGACCTCCCCCAGCGCCGAGAGGTAGAGGTCCAGGATGGCCTCTTCTTCCTGGCGCTTCGCCTTGTCCTGCTTCCGGATCCGGATGACCTTGCGCAGGATCTTGACGTCGTAGCCCTCGCCTTTGGCCTCGGCGAAGACCTCCTTGATGTCGGACATGACGTCCTGCTTGTCGCGCTCGAGGTTCTCGATGCGCTCGACCAGCGAGCGCAGGCGGCCTTGGGCGCTGGCGGTCAGGACGTCCGGGTCAAGGTCGTTCGGCAGGTGGTGATGGTCGGTCATCAGAACCCGCCTTCCGTGACGACGGGTTCGGAGCTGAGGAGCAGGGCGACACGCCCCGTTCCGTCCTCGGTGTCCAGCAGGCCGCCCTCGATGGCGATGGCCTGGCCGTCGCCGTCATAGAAGAAGACTTCGGCCTGGGGAGAGGCGAGAGCCTCCATGGCGTTGATCAGTTGGAAGACCTTCACGCGCGGTCTCCGGCCTGGCGCTTGGCGACGCTGCGGCGATAGCTGCGCATGCGACGGGCGCGTTGGAGGGATCGGGCCAACTCCTGACGGTTATGTTCCAGGAGACGGATCACGCCGTCGATCGCCATGTCGCGGGTCGGAAAACCGCCGCCGACGTCCTGGACGATGTCGAAGGTGTAGCCGTCGCCAAGCGCGATGCTCCACCGCGGCCCGCTGTTGTCCGCGGCGCGGCGAAAGCCGCCCTCTGAGGCGAGGGAAAGACCCGCGGAAACCAAGGCGCGGCTCACGAGGCCAGCTCCCATTTCACGCCCTCATGGGTGAAACAGGGCAGGGGCCTTTCCCAGGCGATGGCGGTGCTTCCGCCCTGGACGTCGATGACGCCACTGAACTTGCGCGGCTGGCCCTGGGTATCGTGGCCAGTGATGATCAAGCCGTTGCGAGAAGGACAGATCGTCCAGTCCGTCAGCTTGTTGATTTCGGATACGGGCATTTGCTCCCCCTTCAATGTGGGGGAGAGTGTTCCGCAAAACGGAACAGCGAGTCAACCTTAATTATCCGACTTTCGGAACATTCTCGCTGCAAGCCTAGAATACGGCGTTACTGCGGGCGTGGAATGAGCCTGGGCGCGCCTTCCTGTCACCCGCTAGGGCTCAGTAGGCGTTGGGGCTGAGTTAGGTGTCAGGTCGGAGGGGCGCCGCCTACGGAGAAGTCCGTGGTGCCTGATTTATTATCCTGGGCTGCGGCGATAGCCATGGCGGCGCTTCGCAGCTGACGTAGCTGCAGAGCGTCTTGTGGGGGCATGAGTAGTTCGTAGGGCTCGATCTGGAGCCACTCCGAGACCTCGTTCACGATTTCCCGCTTGTACGATTGATCGCCGTTGAAGACCTCGGAGGCTTTTCGACGACTCCATCCAAGGTCTTTGATCAGATCGGCCTGGCGTTTCTTTGCGAGCGCCATCCACGATTTGAGGTGCCAGTCCCTATCCATGGCGGGATGATGGTGCGACGCGCTCACGCTGTCGGCCCCGCTAATCGGAACAGGTCCGCTTGACTCACTGTTCCGATTAATGGAACAAGACCAGCTATGAGTCTGGCAACATGGCGAAAATCGAAAGGACTGACCCTCGAGCAGACTGCTGCGCGAGCGGGCATCCAGTCCAAGGGCCGGATGAGCCGGATCGAGCGAGGCATCGAGCGGTGCCCGACAGACCTCGCAATCGCCATTGATCGTCTGACGCAGGGCGCCGTTTCGGTCGCCGAACTGCGTCCCGACCTCCACGACGTCCGAGTCATCCAGCCGGAGGCGCGGCCGTGAGCAATCTCCAGATCGCCGTCATCGCGCTGTGCGTGTGCAACGTCCTGCAGTTCTGCATCAACGTCCGCGTCCGCGCTCGGCTGAACCAGCTCGAAACGAAGGCGCCAACGCTGGACCAGCTGGCGCAGATCGTGCGCGAGCAACTTTCCGAAACGGCTGACGCTTCCCGCAAGGCCAGCAATCGTCGCGCGGCCAAGTACCTCTTCGACGCGGGTTGGTCTGTGGATGACGTCGCCAAGGGGCTTCTCGCCGATCCGGCCGAGGTCGAGGCCTGGCTGAATAAAGGCCGAGCTTATGAGTAGCGGGCTAGTCGGCCGGGGTGATGCGGCTTTCCATAACGCCCAGAAGCTTGGCCAGAGCGTCAGCGTACGGATCGTCTTTGCCCGGGGCAGGCATCCGATCTTCTCCGATTTTGCGCACGGCCGTCCGGAAAAGACCAACACCAGCGGGAAGTTGAAAGCCCGTAATGGAGAGCAAATCCAGGGTGAAGTCTCGAAGGGCGCGATGTTCGGCTTCGAGCAGGGCCAGCTTGGCCTCGACCGCGATGAGGCGGGCTGTATCGGACATACGAATCTCTCCTTCGGGTTTTTGACAGAAGCGAAGGTAGAGGCGCCCGCCGTTGCGGCCAAGCTTGGTCGCAGCGGCGGGTTGCGCCTGACCGTCAACGACTTCCCGAGGGCGGCGTAGCCATGGCTCCGGGGGGATCCAGCAACTGCCGAGACTGTGACGACTGCGGCTATCAGGAGTCCCTGACGGTCGGCGTCTGCCTGAGCGCGCAGGCTCGGGTGATGGGCGTCGATGCGTCCGATCTGGCCAGCGCCGGTCCAGTGTGGATCGGAGTGGATCTCGGCGTTCCGGTCGCTGAGATCCGCGAGCTGGCGCTCCCATTCCTGCTGACGTTTCCCAGCTTCCCCGAGACCCTTGAGGAGTTTCAGCGGCTCTTCCTGGTCAGGCTCATGTCTGACCAGGACAACCGATCCGAGGGGGCGCGGCATGAGTAGCGCGCCCTTCTCGGCCCTTCCCCGCGTTGCACGGCGCGGCGGAAGTCCAGGACGCGCGGCGGCTATCCCGCCCCCAGCAGCGCCGTCGCGCGTCCGCCCAGTTATCCACAGGCCGGGCCGTCGCCCCCTGTCCAGTTCGCCGACGCACCGCATCTGCGTCGGTGTTTCCCGTCGGCGCGGCGGCTCCTCCTTGCTGACACGCCGCGTCGACGGGCTCTCGTTCTCAGGGGCCTGGTTCTGAGCCCTCTGTTCGCCCCTGTTGCTGACAGTCTGACTCCGTCCGCCGTCGTGCGCTTCTGCGCCCGGGGCCGGTTGTCCCTGTTGCTGCGCCAGCTGCTGGCGCGCCTCGCCCTGGACCGCGAGCGCGGGGAGGGCGCCAAGCGCAGTTGACGCTGGGCCGCGCTCAGAAGGCTCCGCCTTCTCGACCCGACGCGGCCCGGCCAGCGCCCCAACCACATCGGCAAGCCCAGCGTGAGCCTCGCCTGAAGGCGTCATCGCGCCCCGCCCGAGCAATGCCGGGGACGGAATTCTGCGGAGCGGAGCGACGACGCCAGCGGCGGCGCGCGCGGCCCCCTTGCCCCCATCCAAGCCAACCATGGCCGTCTGACGAACGGTCATCGGGATGCCTTTTGCCAACGCCCGGCCCTGAACCGCCGGAGCGAACGCATGTCTGCGTCCTGAGGCCGGCTTCGTCAGGCGGATTCGCAAAGGACGAATCCACCCCATGAACGCGACCCAGCACACCTTGCTGGCGCGGGCGCTCATCGACGCCAATGGCGGCGTCGACGCCTGCTGCTCGCCTGTTACGCGCGTCGAGCGCTCGCAGCTCTACGCCTATCGCCAGTTCGAATCCGGCGTCTTCATGCCCGCCGATGTGATCGACGCTCTGGAAACCCGCTGCGGGAATCCGGTCTATTCATCGTTCCTGTTCAGCCAGGTGAAGGCCGAACCGCAGACCGCCTGCCTGGTCCAGGAGGCGGCCGACGTCGACGAGGCCGGGAATGACGTGTGGCGTTTCCTGCGCCGGACAGCCGACCAAGGCCCGCTGACCGAATCGCAGCGGCGGGAGGCCGAGCGCCTGCTTCAGCGCGTCGATCGCGAGACGGCCGAGCTGCGCGCCGTCATCCACGGGACGGATCAGACATGAGCGCGCTGGCGATCCCCAAGCCAGGGAGCGGCTACAAGAACGAACGGCGCGGCGATCCGGTCCGGCATAGCAGCCGAGAGAGCCAGCCGGTTTCAGAGCGAGGCAGTTGGGAGCGCGATTATCAGAAGGTCTGGTCGTTCGCTGAAGGCCGTTTGCTCGAGGAAGAGGCCAAGATCTATGACGACCGGACGCGGATCCAAGGCAGCCGCAATGGCGCACTCGGCTTCAGAGGTCGCGATCTGCTGGAGTTTATGATCCGTGAGACCCGGCGGATGAACGGCTATCTCAAGGAGATGTCGATCCGGGGCTATGCGACCATGCTGAAGTGCTCCGTCCAGACCGTTGTCAACGCGATGAAGGCTCTGATCGAGGCTGGGTTCCTAGAGAAGCAGCGCCGAAAGATCGTGCTGAACGAGCGGGGGCCTAGAGGTCACCGTAAGTGCGTCCAGGACAAAAACATCTATCGGCTGAAGCGACCGGCCAAGGCTACGGTGCTCCGACGGTATGTGCTGGGCCTCCGGAAGCAGAAGCAGGAGAGCCAGGCCGAGATGGCCGCCCGCGTGCGGGCTGAAGCCAACGCCCAAGAGATGGCCAAGGCGCTCGTGCAAAATCGCCCGCCGAGGCTGAAGCCTGAACCGCCTCACTACGCCGCGTTGGCCAAATACGCGCACATCGGTCGTTCCGATTCTAGCAGCTAGGAAGGAACGGTAGTGCGATCATAATTCTATACAGGTGAAGTATGCGGCGTCGCCCTAGTCGGGCGACAACATGATCCAGATACAGGTTTGAGGGGCTGTCAGCGATAGCCAGATCAGTCAGCCGAGGGGCGGGCGCGCTCTCGCGCGCCCTTTGTAGCGCCCGGCTGCCGCAGCGTGGCGAGGCCACGGCAGCGTCTGAGGCCAGCGTCGCTGGCTCTGCGTAGGGCGAGGAGTTGGGGTTTTCGCGCAGGCGGCCCGCCGCTGCGTCAGCGGCCGAGGTCTACAATCGCGTCATGGCGGGTCTGGACGATGCCAAGGCGATGATCGAGGGCGGGTCTCGAAGGGGGCGAGTAATTTTGTATATACGATTTAGCTTGTGTCTTCTATAGATTGTGGATACAAAATGCTCATGGACATCGAGTTCGACAGCGCCAAGAACCAAGCGAATATCGCCAAGCACGGCGTGTCGCTGGCGCTGGGGGCCGAGATGGACATGGCGACGGCCGTGGTCGTTGAAGATGACCGTCATGAATATGGCGAGCGCCGCTTTCGGGCGTTCGGCCATATCGATGGGCTGGCCTACTGCTTCGTCTTCACCGTTCGCGAGAACGCCGTCCGCGCTATCAGCCTACGTCGCGCACACCAGAAGGAGATGAGACGCTATGGCCCGTGATCCCAAGCTGAACGATCCAGAGAACCCCGAATGGACCGAGGCCGACTTCGCTCGCGCCCGTCCCGCGTCGGAGGTGCTGCCCGCCGACGTCATGGCCGCTTTCGGGCGAGCCAAGGGGCGGGGGCCGCAGAAGGCACGCACCAAGGTCGCCGTGAACATCCGGCTGTCGGCCGAGGTGCTCGAACACTTCAAGGCAGGAGGCCCAGGTTGGCAGACGCGCATTGATGAGGCGCTGAAGCGAGCTGTCCATGCGAAGTGATGGGGCGCAGTCGGATTGGCTGGTCTCTAATGTCGCGTGACGGCTAGCAGCCTAAATGCCGCTAAGGGTGGAAAGCGGACATCCCGTCCCCCGCTGCACCGCGGCGTATCACCGACCATATTCAGCCCTACGAAAATGGTCGGTGAAGGCGCTCCGGCCAGATTGCAGCGATTTAACTATGCGGCGTCTCGCTCTGCTGAATACTAGCGTGATGCGAATGTTCTTGACGATAGCAACACTGTTGGCAGCAAGTCCTGCCGTCGCACAGACCTCAATTTCAGCGACGCAGTTCGACAGTTTTGTCGCAAGCGATCCTGCTTTTGGGGACATCGCGTGGCACATCGACAACGTGAACGCCGAGGCGAAGGGGCCTCTGGTCGTCTGGCTTCCAGGGTCCGGCGCCTATCCTCACTTCCAGAATTTCAGCGATGGTTCTCGAGGGAGGAGCTTTCCGCCCGAATTGCTGGCATACCGGGACCGCGCGCATTTCATGCTCATTGACAAGCCGGGCATGCCCTTTGTCGCCGAGATGCAGTTCGACGAAGAAAATGGGCGCCCGCTCCCGTTGGATAATCCCATTTATCGAGCCGGACTGGCGCGCGACACGCTGATTTCGCGCACCGTGCTCGCGATCTCTGCGGCCCGCGTAGCCCTTGGCGACAAGATTGATCGTGTGGTCGTGATCGGGGGGTCGGAAGGCGCGCAATACGTTTTCGCCGTGGCGGGCCTCGCCCATGCCGATAAGGCCGTAGGCTGGGGCGGGCTCGCATTGCCGCAGTACTACGACTTTATCCTTGATCAACGACTCCGCGCCGAAAGGGGCGAGATTTCCCGCGCCGAGGCCCAGGCGGCCGTCGAAGACATCTTCGCTGACATCCAGGCGATCCAGGCTGACCCGCTTAGCCTGGAGAGGCGCTTCATCGGGGAAACCAATCGGCGATGGTCCGGCTTCGGCTCCCATGCCGTGGTGGATGACATGCTCGCCTTGGATATTCCCCTCTTGCTCGTCCAAGGAGGGGATGACCCCAAAGCGCCCATCATCAATACCGATTTCGCTATGGTCGCCTTCCTGTCCCGCGGGCGAACCAATCTCGATTATTGGGTCTATCCGGACGCCGATCATGGCTTCCGATCGGCCGACCCGGACAATCCGGGCAAGAAGATCTCGATTGCCGGAGCGATCTGGAGCCGCGTCTGGGACTGGGTCATGGCCTAATCCAACAGGTTTGCCCCCTCTTGGGGCGAAGCGGACACCCCGAAGTTCCGCAATGGGTCGTGAAGCGAAGTTCACCTAAGGGTGGGAAGCGGAAGTCGGCCCCTATTAGCCCTGGTTAAAGGCGCACGGAGCCGGGATGTAGAATGGACGATGCCGCCGAGATTTCGCCCGCATTGGCGTGTTCTCTCGCGCTAGGGGCATCAGCAGTGTGCGGCGAGGAAGATGTTATGACTAGGGTGACACGGCGCAATCTCCGTGCAGGGATTTTGATGCCTGTCTATGCGCTTTGCCTCGCCGCCTGCATCCCGGGTTCAGGCCCCCAACTCGAGCGCGATGTGCCGCTACAGCAGATCCCAACTGCAGCGGATGTCGCCGGACAATGGGATGTTGTCAGTTTCGCAGGATATAGACCGAGCCGATTGTCCGGGACGGAGCGGGCAGCATATGCCGACTTTGGTGCCGAAGGCGTGAGCTTGAGGATGGAGTGCAACTATACGGGACGATCAGGGCGCGTCGTTGATGGTCACTTCACCTCCAATGGTGCGAGCGACCGCGTTCAAACCGCGATTGGGTGCGGCTCGGAGCGTGGCCCTCGTGAAGAGCGGTACTTCAGATTCTTCGAGTCGAATCCCAGCATAGAAATGGTCAGCACGGAGCGCTTGCGGCTGAGCGCGGGACCAGACGAGTTAATCCTTGAGCGCCCCTCGCTTCGACGGCTTTCGTATCTCGTTTCGAACGCCGAGCTTCAGGGTGAGTGGGAAATGCTAGAGCTTTCATGGTTTCCTCCGAGCGGAGGCGTAGCGGGAATCGGTCTCTCTGAGGTGCCGAACCGTGTCGTTATCAACGGTGATCGGCTCGTGATCCAAGGATGCCCGGGCATCAATTTGACCTTCCACTATACGGAACGCGGACAACTTCGGAACAACGGAGGCACGCCGCTCCCGACTGGTCCTCTGGCCTGCCTAGGCTTGAGCGATACGCCGGATGCCCCGGCACTGCCCAGAGCTTCGGACAGCATCCGCCTTCTGCACGCAAATCCGCTAGTCGAGAGAGCCGAGGAGGGCACGCTGTCCCTATTAACTGACACACACGCGCTGCTCATCCGGCGGGTTTCGCCCTGAGCGACTGATGCATTCAGTGGGGTGGAATCGATGGCTCCACAAAGCGGTCGTTCTGAATGTCCGTGATGGGTCGTGAACCGAAGTTCGCCTAAGGGTGGGAAGCGGATTCAACCGTCGGGGGCGCGGTCGGTTCTCCAGCACACCTGATCGCCATAGTAGCTTACGCTGGGCGCACCAGGCTCCAACCGCACAACGTACCAAAACTCGTCGTTCCAGATGACCCGGCTGCCATCGGTCGAGCCACTCAGCGTCAAACGTCCGTCAGCCTCGCGATCTACAGTGAGCACCGGCCAAGTCATTTTGTGACCTTTGACAACGACGTCGATCACGCCATCCCACTCGTCTGTGGGCCTGAAGTGCAACGAATAGGGACCGTCCGCGCCGGAAACTGAAATGTCGAAGGGGGCGGGCGCTCGCTCTCTCATCGCGTTAGATTGCGACGTCAGGCGGATGTCCGCAACGGGTCGAAAGCGCGCTTTGGCAGCAGCCGCTATTCAACCTCGCTTAAGCGCAGCGACAGCCCGTTCGAACAGTTCGTTCTGGCCGTCGCTGCGCTGAAGCGAGAGATCGAGGACTAGGGAACAGCGACGGCGGGTAACGCGGGCGGGGCGTCATCGTTGGCGGGCAGGGGACGGCCTGCGCGATCGCGACGAACCATGCGGGGCGGCGCCACCGCCAGCTGGATTGCAGGATTCGGCATGGCGCTTTGAACCGTTGTTCGCTCGATGATGAGAGAGGCGACCCCTTTCCAGCCGCAGTCGTCATTCGAGCAGGCCAGGCGGGTTTCGCGGAAGGTCGGCGAGATCTGCCGCGATGTGCGGAAGGTGGTCGGCGAGCAGCAATGCGGGCAGGGCGCGCGGCCGCCGAGACGTTGTTCTTTCACTGAAATGACCCCGAAGGAGCCCCCGCCGAGGTCTTAACATATGACGCCGTTCGAGGGCGAAGAATCTGCAAAGCGTCAGCTCTCGGCCAACTCCATCTGGAGCGAGGTCCGCAGGCCGTTGTCCAGGCTGTGGCGAACCTCGCTGATCAGCCAGGCCGTGCTGTCGATCTCGGCCTTGAAACCCGACACCGTGACCGTGCGCTCCGGGTAGAGGTCGGGACGGCCGACGGCCAGGTTGATGCTGAACTCGGCCTTGCCTCGCTCAAGCCGGGCGAACTCGGAGTCGACAGCCTTCTGCGCTGACTTCTCGGTCGCGTAGATGCGGCCGAGGCGGCGGGCGTTCTCCCTGGACCCGGCCACGACTTCGCGCCGTCGACCGCCCTGGCGGTCCTGCCATTCCGCCGTGACGCCGGAATAGGACCCCCGCTCAGCCGTCTTCCAGGAATGACCGTCGCCGCTGCGGCGCGTGATGGTGGCTGGAGGGATTTCGAGACCGCCCGGCGTCGTCCCAGCGCCGATCGGGTTGAAGACCAGGCGACCGGCCTTCACCGTCGCCACGGCGTCATGCTCGCGGCCCAGGCGCGTTACAAGGGCGGCGTCGCTTTCGCGCCCCTGGGCGAGGTGCTGAAGGACGACAGACGCCAGGGCGGGTGAGAGGGCCAGTTGCAGGCCGTTCCGCCCGGCCAGCTCCGACAGGACCGCGCCGAGGCTGACGTTCGACCAGCTGGTTTCTCGCCTGGTCCGGAAGGCGCGCGTCAGGTCGGCCGACTTGGCGCGAATGGTCAGGCGATCGGGCGCGCCGGTGTGACAGGTCTCGTCTACGGTGAAGACGCCCTTGTCGATCAAGACTGGCGCCAGGCCGCTGCCGGGTTCACGCCATCCGAGCGCGACCGTCACGCGAGCGCCCTTCGGCGGGATCTGCAGCTGGCCGTCGGTGTCATCGAGCACAAGGTCAAGCTCGTCCGCGTCCGTGCCGCGCTTCTCGGTCAGGTTCAGACTGATCAGGCGCGGTCTCACTACATTTGAAATGTCGCGACCTTCAACGGTGAGGCGAAAGGCCGCCTGCGGATGACGGTAGCGCCCGGCGCGCGCGAGGGCGTCGGTTTCAGCCATCACTCAGCGTCCTCGGCCAAGCCGTCGTCCCTGCGCTTCAGCGTCAGGTTGAAGTCCGACAGGATGGCGACGCCGTCGGCGAACATGGCGCGCTGCGTGGTGTCGAGGTCGGTGATGACAAAGGCGCCGTAGACATAGCCCGCGCCGTCGACCAGGGGCCAGGCCCCGCCTTGGTCAGCCAACTCGCGAAGTTCGTTGAGGGCTTCGGCGCGGCCGATCACGCCCGGCGCCAGGATGCCGGACATGGTGACGACGTCGTCGCCCGGTCCGGCGTATTGACCGGCCGCGCGCGCCCCGACCCGGTCATTGGTCGGATGGCGCCAGCTGCTACGCCGCTGCAGCTGGGAATAGCTGAGATCGTCATTCGAGAAGATGAAGGGGCCGAGGCTCATCAGCATGGGGGATCAGCTCCAGGACTCGTCGGTGTCGTCCAGGGCGGCCAGGTTGGTCTGGCGCTGAGCCTCGGCCATCTTCTCGGCGACGAGACGGGCCAGGGCCTCCAGGTCCATGCCCGGGGCCGCGTGGATGTGGAATTCGTTGTGAACGGTCGGCGCGGGTCGAGAGGATCCGCGCGCGCCGCCGCCCGGCCCGGCCGATCCGGCGCCAGGGATGAAGCGCGGCGCGGCGTCGAAGCTGGGCGGCTCGGCGAAGGCCAGGCCCGCCGAGGCCGTGACGGAGCCCGCCGCCGCCATGGCGGCCGCCGTCCGACTGATGGCTGCGACAGGCGAGGCGGACGAACGATCGAGGCCGCGCGTCAGGCCCGCCATGGTGTCGTCGCCGAAGCCCGCGAAGACGCGCGAGGGCGAGCGGATCCCGAGCCGGTTCTTGAAGCCGGTGACCATGGCCGCGCCCGCGCCCACGATGGCGCGCACAATGGCGGGAATCCCGCCTTTGATGCCGTTCACCAGGCCCTGGAGGATCTCGCCGCCGAACGACACGAAGCGCGCGCCGATCGAGGAAAGGACCGGCCAGACAGCCGCGAACGCTCGGAGGAGCCACCCAGCAGGGCTGAACCGCATGAAGGCCTGGGCGGCGATTGTCAGGAAGTTGGAGACGCCCGCGCTGACTTTCGACCAAAGGTCGGTGAAGAAAGACGAGATCGCGCCCCAGTTCTTGTAGATCAGATAGGCGGCGCCGGCGACGAGAGCGACGGCCGCCACGATGCCCAGGACGATCCAGGTGATCGGATTGGCCAGCATGGCCACGCCCCAAGCGGCGAAGGCGCGGGCGGCGCCTGCAACACCGGCAATAAGCGGTTTGAACAGGGGCGTCGTCATGATCATAGCCATCCGCATCAGGGCGAAGGGGCCGAGGACGGCAGCGATGATCATGGCCAGGGCGCCGAAGGCCAGAAGGGCGGCCGCCACGATGCCGACGACGGTCCCGATCGCGCCTACAACGGCCGGGCGAGCCTTGGCGAAATCACGAAAGCCCGTCGAGATCGTGTTGACCGTGTCCGAAACCGCCTTGATCTGAGGCAGGAAGGCGCTGCCGAACTCGACGCCCAGGGCTTTCACGCTGTTCTTTGCGGTGTCGATCGCGGTCTTGGTCCCCGACATCCGGTTCTGGAATTCCTTGTCCATCGACCCGGCGTAGAGGCTGGCGTCGCCCACGGCGTTCAGGTTTTCTTGCAGCACGTCGAGGTTGGTCAGCATCGGGGCGATGGCCGATACGCTTTCGCTGCCGAAGAGTTGGGTCAGGATGGCGGCCTGACGGTGAGCGTCGAGCCCTTGGATCTTCCGCATCACATCCATGATAGCGCCGCCCGCGTCGGTCTGCATCGCCTTGGCGACAGCGGTCGCCTCCAGCCCAAGCGCGGCGAAGGCCTGCTTCTGGGACTTGGTGGCGGCTTCACCCTTGGTCAGGGCGAGCATGGTGTTTTTGATGCCGGTCGCGGCGATCTCTTCGCCCACGCCCATGCCGACCATGGTGGAGCCAAGGGCGGCGACCTGGGCGGCGGCCAAGCCCGCAACCTTGCCGAGGGGGCCGACGCGGGTGACGACGTTGGAGATCTGCAGGGCGGTCGCGTTGCCGTTATCGCCCAGGTAGTTGATCTGGTCGGCCAGGCCCCTGACCTGGGGCTGCGTCAGAGCGAAGGCTGTGCGCCAGGTGGCCATCATCTTTCCGGCCTCTTCGGCCGTGGAGTCGAAGGCGACACCCATCTTGCCCGCGTCCTCGGCGAACCCCATGAGCTCGGCGCGCGGAATCTTGGCCTGACCAGCTGCCGCGACGATGGATGCGAAGCCCTCGGCCGCGATCGGGATGCGCGTGGTCAGCGTCAGAATGTCGTCGGACATCTGAGCGAACTGCTGGGGGGTTTCGAAGTCGACCACCTTCTTGACGTCCAGCATGGCGTCCTCGAAGTTCACGGCCAGACCGCCCGACGCCACCAGGGGCGCGGCCGCGACCATGCCCGCGCCGATGGCCGACATGCCTGCGCCCTGCATGGATCCGGCGAACGCCTGGGTCTTGTCGTATTGGGTGCGAGCCGCCTTCAGCCGGGCTTCAGCCTGGGCGAGTTGGTGCACACGGTCCTTCTGCAGGGCGAGCTGGAGGTTGCCGTCAGCGATTTCGGCCTTCAGGCGCGCCTCATGGGCAGTCAGGTTCTTGGTCGAGATTCCGGCCGCGTCCAGTTTGGAGCGCATCTGATCGAGTTGAGCGGTTCGGCTGGCCTCTTCAGCCTGCAGGCGCTCCACCTGCTTTTCCGCTCTGCTCAAGGCGGCAGTCATTTTCTTGGTCGGGTTCTCGGCCGCCGCGTGGGCGCGCGCGAGTTCATCGGCCTTGATCTTGGCCGCCTGCAGGGCGCCGCTCGTCTGGGCGAGCTGGGTGGTCATGCCCTTGAAGCTGGCGATGTCGCGCTGCGCCGCCTCGAGCTCTTTCACCTTGGCCTTGGTCTGCTGCAGCACCTGGTTCGCGGCGGCCGCCTCGCGATTGGCCGCCCGCAGGGGCCGGGTCAGTTTGTCGACAGCGTCCAGGATCAGCCGGAGCTCAAGCTTCTTTTCCATGGGGCAGGGCGGGCTCGGGAGGCGGATTCAGGTTTCAGGCGGCGCGTGCATGGCGTTCCAGCGAGCGACCGCGAGATCGCGCCAGCGCATCAGATCGGAAAGCGGGAGGTCGGACATCGCCGAGAGCGGCCAGTGGAAGACGGCGGCGATGTCCGCGAAAGCGTCGTCTACGCTTCGAGTCCAGCGTCCGCCTTCTGACGCTTCGTCAGCAAAAAATTGACCACCTTGCCCGACAGGGAGGCGATGTCCTCGCCGTCCATAGCCATGAATTCCGGCCCGTGGATGATCGGGTCCGAGATGCGGGGGATGACGACCGACATGGCGCGGACGTTCATATTGTAGAGGTCGCCCAGGTTGGTGCCGTTCAGGTCGCCGCCCATGGGCTTTCGCAGGGTGACTTTCTCGATCACCAGGTCGCCTCGCTTCAGCGGGTTGTCGAGCTCCACAACGGCGAAGCGCTTCTTCTCAGCGGCGGCGTCGATGGCGGCGCGGGCGGCGGCGGGCAGAGCCTTGGTCATGTTCGTACTTTCGGAAATCAAGAGGAGGCGGACGGCGAGGGGTCAGCGCGTGATGCGGCGCAGCTCGGCCCAGCGATCGACGCCGCCGACCAGGAAGATCCGCGCCAGGAAGTCGATCTCCAGCTCGACCACGCCGTTGATCGTCTCGCGGTAGTAGGTGCAGGCCGTCTTGACCTTCCAGTCCTTCTGCGAGCCCAGCTCGTCGCTGCCCTGGTCGATCTCTTCGTGGCGGCCTCGCAGGGTGATCTGGACGTCGTCGTAGGCGCCGGTGGCTTGGTTCTCGTAGGCCAGGGCGAAGCGCAGGCCGACGCCGTTGACGCGGGTCTCGCCGAACCGACGTGTGATGGCGGGAATGGCGGCGCCATAGGCGTGTTCGGCCTCCATCTCCTGCAGGCCGGTGGCGATCTTGATCGGGCCGCCGAGGCCGCCGCCGCGCCACGACTCGGTCGCCAGCGCCAGCTTGGGCCGGGTGAAGGTCTTGCACAGGCCGACGAAGCTCGCGCCTTCCTGGAAGGCGTTCATTTCCATCAACTGAGAAGGCAGGTTCATGGTCTAAGGTCCGGAAAAATCAGGAGGAGGGGCGAGCGAGATCAGCCCGCCGCGACGGTGGCGGCGAAGTCGAAGAAATATTCGTCGGTGATCACCTGGATCAGCTGCAGGTGTTCCAGCGGCGGGACGGGGGTGAAGTCGTAGACGACCTTCAGCGCGCCGCCGCCGAGGCTGGTGGTGGTGTTGTCATCCGCCAACCGAGCCTTGCCGCCGATCAGCTTGCCGCCGTCGCGTAGCTCATCAAGCTTCGTGTTGATGGTCTCAATTAGGTCGATGGCCAGCGACGGGTACAGCTCCTTGTCGATCGCCCATTTCAGGCCGTAGGCGATCGTGTCGCGCAACACCTGGGCGGTGCGAACGGCGCTTTCGAACTCAAACTTGGGTTCCGGCGAGCAGGTGCGGTTGCCCCAGAACTTCAGGCCCTCGTCCTCGATCAGGACGGTGATGCGGGCGCCGTTGAGCAGGCCTGCCTCGGTGTCGCTGCGCTGCTGGTCCCAGGTGACTGGCGAGGCGACGCCGGTCACGCCTTTGACCGGGACGTTCGACAGGGTTTTGTGGAAGCCGACCGTCTGATCGAGCAGGGCGCGGTGACCGGCCGCCACGGCCGTGGCGTAGACGATCTCGTCCCCATTCAGGAAGTCGCCATAGATGAGGCAGATTTCGCGGCCGCTGACGCCGTTGCGCAACTCGATCGCTTCCTCGATCGTCGTCGCATCGCCGCAGGAGCAATAGGCCATGGCGTTCAGCTTGGCGGCTACGTCGCCCATGGCGACGGTGACCGTTTGGGAATCGAGGCCCGGCGCCACCAGGATGCGCGGGCGCACCTTGCAGATCTGTTCGGCCAGCAGCAGCTTGTTGACGCCTGAGATGACGTTGGCGCGCGTGGCCAGAGCGATTTCCTCCGGCGTGTCGCCCAGGCCCTCTGCGACGCGGACGACGACGACGATCGTGTTGGCCTGGTTGTCGATAGCCGTCAGGGCCTTGGCCAGGGTGCCGTCCCGGCCAGCCTTGGCGATCGCCCCAGGCAGGTCGGTCAGACGGACCGGGGTGTCGAGCGGAAAGACCGTCGCGTCGGCATCGGCAGCCACGGCGACCATGCCGATGATGCTGGTCGCCACTGTGCGAATGACGCGCGGCCCTTCGACCAGCTCGATGACGGTGACGCCGTGATCCAGGGGCGTGATGGCGGCCATGTTCAAGATCCGAATGAATGCAGGGGATAGGAGAGGGTGACGTCCGCCCGGCGCGGCAGATCGAGCCGCTGGAAATCCAGCTGGAGGACGGCGCGGCCGTCTTCCGAAGCGGTCAGCAGGATGCGGCGCAGGCGGACACGGCTTTCCCAGCGCTGGAGCGCGATCGCCGTGGCGGCGTAGATCCGCAGGGGTAGGGAGCCGTTGAGCGGCTGGTCGATCAGGCGCGGCAGTTCGGACCCGTAGTCCCGGCGCATGACGCGCGAGCCGACCGGCGTCGCGAGGATATGGGCGATCGACTGGCGCAGATGCTCCAGGCTGTTCGCCGCGACGCCGCGCCCCGAGGCGCGTGACAGGCCGATCGATGCGCCGATCATTTCTGGGGCGCTCCCGAAAGGGCCTGACCCGCCGCGACCTTGGTGTGGACGTGGCCCTTGCCGGAGACGCCAGCGGCGACAACGTCGACGGCGGCCTTGATCGTACCGCTGGATTGCAGGTCGCCAGTCAGATCGACGTCGGCCGTGATCTTGAGGCCGCCCGGGGCGGTGATGGTCATGGAGCCGGGCAGGGCGAAGGCCAGGTCGCTGGCTTCCGGATCATAGGAGACTAGGGCGCCGTCCTTGAAGCGGACCGCGTTCTTTAGTCCGAGGAAAAGGGCCGCGAAGGCGCGCGAGGGCAGCCCGTTGATGATGAAGCCGCGCTCGATGTCCCCTTCGGGGCAGATGATGACGGCGGACGCGCCTGGCGTCGGCGGCGACCAGACGGTCGTGTCGCCCACAACCATGATCCAGTCGAGCGGCGGGGAGAGGGTCTCGCCGATCCGGACGCGGGCAAGGCCAGCATCCAGATCGACGGAGTCGATGACGCCCTCGTGCACGACTTGGGCGAGCTGGCGCAGGGTTTCGTTGTTCGTGGCGCGGGCGGTCATCGCGGCGGACGATGGCGCAGCCCTTCCGGCTTATCGCGCGCCCGCTGTTGTCAGAGAGGTTCTGACAA
Source organism: Brevundimonas sp. UBA7507 (assembly GCF_002478355.1). Lineage (NCBI taxonomy): Bacteria > Pseudomonadati > Pseudomonadota > Alphaproteobacteria > Caulobacterales > Caulobacteraceae > Brevundimonas > Brevundimonas sp. UBA7507. The sequence goes on from NZ_DLNP01000013.1 coordinate 66,571, forward strand.
CAAGAGCTATGATCCGGTGGCGAGCAGGGCGGGGTCCAGGACAGGCCAGTTGATCGCGTGAGGGAATCCGTCCTGCTCGGGCACGTCGCGCAAGGCCTGCACGTGTTCCTGCACGAGGCGATAGTCTTCGGGCGTCAGGGTGGTGGCGATCTGCAGGGCCTGCTCGTCGCGGTGACGCTCGACCAGCCAGCGGACGGCGGCGATCTCCACATCGCGGCGGCGGCGAGCTTCGGTCGCGAGAGCCTCGGCCGAGGGCGGCGGCGCCTCGACCGTGACGGGTAAGCCTACCTCGTCCACCGACAGAACCCTGCCGGTCGAAAGTTCGTCCAGAATCCGGGCGTGATCCTCGGCGTTGAGCGGGATGATGTCGTCCGGCAGATCGTGCGGCCAGAGGTCCGGGTCGATGAAGATGCGCTCGGCGGGGCAGAAGACAATGCTCATGATCAGATGTCCGGTCGAATGATGGGTTCTTCGCCGCCGCCGCCGGGCGGCAGGCCGCCGCCTCCGCCCGAGCTGTAGGCGGGGTCGGGATTGCCGCGCGCCAGGCCGATCGCCATCCACTCGTAGCCGGACATGTTTCCCGCGTTGCTGTTGCCGCGGTTGGCGTAAAAGACGATGCGGTCCAGATAGCGGCCGACGATCTGCATCACGAAGTCCATGGCGTAGGCCTGACCGACGTTGCGGGGGATCGCGCTGGCGAACAGGCAGCCGCCGCCGAAAGCCACCGGCAAGGAGGTGTGAACTGCGCCTTCTGCATGGCTTCCGGTCGACAAGCCCCACTGGATGATCAGATCGGTGCCTGGGATTTGCTGATAGCCAGCGGAACCGATGGACTTGGCGAACGACCAGAGGGCGGCGGGCGTGACGAACTTGTCGGTCAGCGAGCCTGCGAGCGTTTCGGCGTTGGAGGCTGCGCGGGCGTCGACACGGCGCTTCAGGATGTAGGGATTGATCGCCCGTTCCTGATCGGTCCCGGCGATGGCCTCGGCGTCCGTGGCCAGTTCGATCAGGCCGCGCGCAGTATAGGTCGAGGCGCCCGGTGCAGGAATGGCGGCGATTTCACGCTGAACGAAAGCCGTGGTCGCCAGGCGGGTGGTGTTGTCGCCTGCCGCCGGGGTCGGGGCGGTCGGACCACCCAGCAGAGCGGGGCTGACCAGGTTGGCCTTGCTGTCCGGGTCGAATATGCCTGAGTGCCAGAGCCTGACGGTTCCGGTCCAGGATATCGCCTCGGGTATGCCGTAGGTTTTTCGGACGTAAATTCCTGGGTTCTGATGGTTGTCGAACAGAACCTGGACCATGCGCTCGCGTGCGCGTCCGAACTGTAGACCTTGCGCCCACTGTCCAGGCGCGCCGTTAGGTTCTGTTCCAGCATAAATTACGCTGAGGCCTGCTGAGCTAGGGGCGGCATTAAAATCCGAAAGGTGCTGAGCCTGGTGATCGACCTTGGTCGCCGGGTCGAAGTTGCCAGCGTCCCAGGCGAGGTGCCCGCCGAACGTCGGGCGCCGGTTGAATGCGATATTGGGGACGTCAGCGTTGATGTAGAGCGTCCCGCCCGTATCGACGTTGCCGACAAAGCCCAGGCGTTCTCCCGCTGCGTTTCTGAAGACGACGGAACCGGACCTGTTGGCGTTGACCCCGGCCAAATCTACGAACCCGGCGCCGGTGGAAGCCGCTTGCTGGGCGCGGACAGGGACGGCGCCCGCGAAGGTGTTAGACCCGGTCCAGATTTGAGAGTTGCCGAGGATGCCCCGGCTCCCCAAAGCGTCAACCAGTCCGCTAATCTTCTCCATGGCCAGCGTCGGGATGCGGGCTGCGAGGAAGGTGCCGCTAGTGGTGTCAGCCGCGTCGTGTTTGTGACCGATACTGGCCTTGCCTGCCACGGCCTCGAGAAGTCCGTTCAGAGCATCTATGAGACCGCTGACTTTGGACTGAGAGATCGACGGCAGACGATCAGGGTGAATGGTCCCGCTAGTGATGTCCGACGCCGTGTGTGAGTGAACCTTGGCGGCTCGGCCAGCGAGAGCGTCGCCTAATCCTTCAATGTCGCTGATGGCGTGACCATGGATCTTAGCCGCGAAGTTCGCTGCCCAGGCAAGGAGAGCTCGTCCAAGGCCGAAGGGAGTGACTGCACAAACTGTATCTACGCCAGCCATGACTTCTTCGGCCGTAGCTAGTTCAACCACGCCCATCCGCTCGGTCGTGGCGGGCGGATTGGTGAAGCCGGTTCCGCCGAAATGAATGCTGGCGGTGTCCAGGGTGGTCAGGGTGATGTCGACCGCTTGCAGGAGCATGGCGGCCGCCGCCTTCTCCATGATCGGATCCACGGAAGTGCAGACCGCGAACAGGGTTCCGGACTCGAAGTAGAGGCCGAACGTGCGCAGGGTATAGGTGTCGGCCGTGGTGTCGTTGATCGTTACATGGATGACGTCGTCCGCCACGACTTCCCCGCCGATGGTCTTCAGCCGCTTGCGCTCGTTCGGGAGGGCGGTGAGCAGCTTCAGATCGCCAGCGGCATGGACTGAACTGACGCCAATCCTATCGATGACGGCGGCGTTCGTGCCGGTGTTCTGGGCGTTGATCAATTCTGCGCGCCCGGCGTTGGTGATGGTGACAGTCAGGGCCATGGTCGTCCGTCAGGCGGCTTCGGCGAGGGAGAGGCGGCGGTAGGCGGCAACGCGGGCCGCGCCGACGACGGCGATGGCGCCGGTCGCCTGGAAGCCTTGGGTGAAGTTGAAATGGTCGCGGGCGCTCTTGGTCCGGCTGACCTCGGCGATGACGTCATCGACCATGCGCGCGGTGGCTGCGGCGCCGCCTTCGCCATTGACCGTCAGCACAAGGTCGAAGGTGTAGGGCTGGCCGGGCGGATCCTGCTTGAACCAGGGGCGAACCTTGATCTGAGCCCCGAAGGCTTTCACCACGCGCTCGATCGCGGCGGCCGTGCCCTTCTGGCGTTGCACGGCGATGGCGTCCTTGACGAAGGCCCGCTTGGTCCGTTCTGGCCAGTCAGAGTTCCAGGCGTCGATCGATAGGGCGAAAGCGAGCCAGGGCAGGAAGGACGCCGGGCAGGCATCAGCGTTCCAAAGGTCGCGGAAGGGGACGTCGATCTCGTCGATGCGAAGCGTCATGACATCGAGGGCACGCTCGACCGGCCAGGCGCTGGGAACGGCCAGGGGGGACAGCGGGCGGGAAGTCGACGTCATTCGTCCAGGCCCGCATGGGTGACGGCGATCGAGGCGCAGCGGGCGGCCTGGATCGCCGAGATGACGACGTCGGCGGCGGGCGCGGTCAGACGGACGTTCTGGACCCCGTCGGTGTGCAGGGCGGCGATGATGCCGGAGCGGGTGACGTCGCGGCCAAGCCTGTAGGAGCGATCCAGGTAGTCGTTCAGGCGGCGACGCGCCTCGTCCATGACGACGGCCGAGTCAGGCCCGGCGAAGGTCGAGACTGCGGCCTTGATATCGAAGGGGACGATCTGCGCCGCCTGGATCTGAACATGGTCAGTAAGAGGGCGGACGTCGTCGGCCGCCACGACGGCGAAGACCTTGTCCAGCAGCTCGGCCGAGGGGACGCCATCGTTCTGGCGCGACAGGACCGTGACCAGGACGACGCCGGGCGATGGCGTGGTCGCTGAGGCGTCCAGGACGTCGCCGTCAGCGCCGAGGGCGTGGGAGACGTAGGCCCCGGCCGGACCGGCGACGGAATAGGCTTCGGGCGCCAGGAGGGCGCGACGACGCAAGGAATCGTCGCTTTCCATGACGGCCGGGGTGTTGGTCTCGGGACGAGCGGCCTCGATCACCAGGCGCTTGACGCCCAGCAGGGCGACAAGGTGATCGAGCATGGCGCCGGTGGCGTAGGCCAGGGTCACGTCGCGAGCCGCGTCGTTCACCCGGGCGCGCAGCAACGTCTCCCGATAGGCGAAGATCTCGATCACCAGGACAAGGGGCTCGCTGGGGATAGCCAGAACGGGCTCCAGCTCCGGCATGAGTTCAATCAGCCGCGACTTGCAGGCCGCCACGATCGTTTCGAACGACAGGACTTCGATGACTGCCGGGAAGGGCAGCTTCGAAAGGTCGACGGCGGTCGAGCCGGTGGACTGGCCGGTGAAGGTGGACATGGCGCCATGTCGCCGCCGGGCCGCAGGAGGCGCGACGGGGCGCTGTTGTCAGAGACCGTCTCACAACATCGAGGAGGCGCTTGCCGGGGCGCGCGAGCGTCAGCGGGGTTGGGCGACGTGCTGCAGGAGCATGTCCAGCAGGGCCTCCTTGTCAGCCTGACTGTAGCCGAGCAGTTCGCGCTGCGGATAATCGACTTCGGGGCCGCCCTTGGCGACGCGATCGCGCAGGCCGTAATGGTGGACGGCGGCCAGCCGCTGGGCGCGGCTGGTGAACGACACCCACGCCGCGCCCGTGTCCGCGCCAGCCGTCAGGTTCCGGCCGGTCTTGAGCTTGAGGAACATCTTGCGGCCGACTGCCTTCAACTTGCCGCGCTCGTTCCAGAGCGACCCGTCCAGGGCGCCGGGATCCACGGACCCGCCTTCGGGGGGAATGTGCCGCGCGATGCGGTCGCGCCGGAAGGTGCGGATACCGCCTGCTTCCTTGTCGTAGCCGATCACCATGGGGCCGTCGCGGCGCCAACTGCGCATCTCGGCCACGCGCGTCTGGCCGCCCTTATTGTAGAGGAAGCGGATCGGCCGGGTGACGGGCTGGCGCGCCTTGCGGGGCTTCCGCTTCGGCCAGGGTAAGCCGTCGGGGTCCGTCTGAGCGGTCATGCGCCGCACCTGGGAACGGCGAAGGGCGTGGACCATGCGCCGGAGCAACTGCTGGCGCTCGCGCGGCTCGAGGCTCTGAAGGATGGCGCCCGCAGACTCCTCGAACAGGATCAGAGCGTCTTCACGCGCGGCCGCCATGGATCAGCCCGTCACCGGGTGGACGCCGCATTCGGCCACCAGTTCGTCGTTGACGTAGATGCGGTGCAGAAGGGAGGCTCGGCCGGTGTCAGCCATGGGCGGATCCTTGCGATGGACAGCGTCGAAACCGCCATCCTCGCGTTGCTCGAATGACACCGCTTCCGTCAGTTGAATGGTGAACATGATGTTCGCGGCCTCGGCGTCGAGCGGCTGTCGCTCGAACTTCACGCCCCGGGCGGCTTTGGAATGGTCCAGGAGTTGGGATTTCTCCCAGCGCTGGAGCCAGATCAGCAGGGGGATCATGATCTCGTCCAGCGTCCCGGTGTAGTCCAGGACGCCGACAGCGATCTCATACTGGTAGCGGAAGCCCAGGCCAGGCGTGGCCAGGGCGTGAACCGAGCCTTCGATCACCTCGATCTGCAGGCGATCGGGGTTGTCTGCGATGTGATGGGCAGGGTCGAGCGCCTTGGTCAGGGCCTCTTTCAGGCTGTCGGGCTTCCAGAAACTCATGGGAGAACCTTTCGCCACCAGGGCAGGCGGCGATCCGCGGCGTCATGCAGCCAGGCCTCCTGGTCCAGGCGCTGGCCGGTATGGACGTCGACAGCGAGCTGACGCGCGGCGTCGCAGGCGACCAGGGCGACGCCGCGCGCGGTGAAGGCGCTCTCGAGGTCGGCGGCCGTGGCTTGGTCAGGAAGGAGGGGCAGGGCGCAGGCCCGCTGCGCCAGATCCGGCATGACGCGCTGGGGCGGCGGCGTCGGGGCAGAGGGCGGGCCGTAGCTCGCACAGCTGACGATCGGCAAGCTGCAGACGGTCAAGGCGAGCAGGGTCAACAGGGGAGTTCGCATCGGGGGCTTCCTGAGCGGCGATGGCGGATTGATGGGCGATGGCGTCGGCAGCGCGGATCTGGACGGTGATGCGGTCAATCCGCTGAACGGTGTCGGCGGCCCCGGCCGCCTCGATCCGGCGCGCGCCAGCGTCGTCCGCCGAGGCCTGGGCGGCGGCTTCGGCCCGGTCCGCTCGCTTCGCCTTCAGGTCGAACGGGTCGAAGCGCAGGCCGACCGCGTTGAGGCCGAGGAAGAGGACCAGGGCGGCCAGACCCACGAGAAGGGCCACGCCGAAGGGACTGTCGAAGTTGAAGGCGCGGCGGAACATCAGGCAGCTTGCTCTCGAGCCCACCAGGTGCGGACGTCGAAACAGGGGCAGGCCTTCAGCCATTCGTTCGGCGTGACCTTGCCGTCGCCGTTCTTGTCCGGAGAAAGGTCGCGATGGCCGAGAATTCTGGCGGTCGGATGGGAGGCCTGCAGCTGGCGCAGCAGGCGGGCCAGGGCGGCGTATTGGGCCGGGGTGTAGTTGTCTTCCGGCCTGCCCTCAGCGTCGATGCCGCCGACCAGACAAACGCCCAAGGAGATGCTGTTGAAGCCGCTGACATGGGCGCCGGCGACATTGTCGGGGCGGCCCTTTTCCACTCGGCCATCGCGGCGAATGACATAATGGTAGCCGACATCGCGGAAGCCGCGTTGCAGGTGCATGGCGCGGATTTCCTTCACGCCGATGTCGCGCTCAGGGGGCGTGGCGGCCGCATGGACGACCAGGTAGCGGATGGCTTTCACGATGAGGCTCCGTCTTCAGGACTGTCGAAATCAAGGTCGACGGCCACGTCGCCGACAGCGACCTTGGCCTTGCCGAGCTGGCCGAAGGCCAGGGCGATCATGACGATGGCGATGATGGCCAGGCCGCCGAGACCGAGCCATTGCAGGGCCGTGATGCGTGCGATGGCCGTCGCCTCGGTCGCGGGCCATCGACCATGGCCGATCAAGGCCTGGATCCAGGCGACCAGAGCGGTGGCGACTATGCCGCCGCCGAGCATGAGGGCGAAACGGATCATCGGCAGGGACTGCAGGATCCGGAAGACCTGACGGCGGGTGACGGTCATTGGCCGCGTTCCTGTTCCAGACGTTGGCGGATCCAAGCCACGTCGGTCTGGACGCGGATCAGGTCGCCGCTTGCGAGTGGCGCGGTGCGTTCCTCGAGAACCTGGACGCGCTGGACGGTCTGGGCTCCGAAGACGACCCACGTTGCGATCGTGACGGCCGCGCCGAACAAGAAGGAGACCTTGGCCCAGTTCACGCTGGGCGCGGGCTGCAGATGCGGAAAGGTCATGGTCAGTCCCAGAGTTGAACTTGCGGCTTGGCCGAGGCGGCGCGCGCCCCGACCGGAATGATGACGGCGGTGCCGACCGGCAGGATCGTGCCGAGGTCAGCCAGGCCCGGGTTGGCTTCCAGAACACGCTCGACGGCGGCCGGGCCTTGGCGAATCTCGCGCCAAACCAGGCGGTCGACGGTGTCGCCGGGTTCAGAGATGGCCTGATACGCGGCCATCAGATCAGCTCGGCCACGACGCGGGTCTTGCCCAGGAATAGGCGGACGGCGTGGACGACATTGCGTCTGTGAAGGTCAGCTTCGGGCAGGAGCTCGGCGGCGCGATCATGACCGGCCGCTGTCGAGGACTGGCCGAGCAAACGCTCGCCGAGATCGGCCGCCACGCAGGCGGTGACGGCCCTACGCCAGCGAATGACCAGGGCGCTTTCGCCGTCGATCTGCATGGCTGGGACGGCGGCCAGATCGGCAAAGGCCGCATGGTCGGCGCGCCAGACGGACAGCTCGTCCGCGATGTCGAGAATGGCGACCTGGACGGCCTCGCGGAGGCGGGCGGCCGGGATCTTGGTCTGGTTCAGGCGAACGGTGTCGCGGAGATGGGCCAGGTCGATGTCCGGCCACCAGCCGTCGGCCTTGACCTGTCCTTCAGGCGAGGGAGCGGGAGGAGCCGGATCAAGCGAGGGGTCGTTCGGCCAGATCGGATCGGCCATGGTCAGCTCCGTCAGGAAATGCCCCCCGGGCTACGGGGTGGGGGGACGGATCGACCGTCGGGCGGCGAGCCGCCGTCGGACTTTCCGTCCCCGCCCCGAGCGCCGGGGGGGGCAGGCCGTCAGCCCTCGGCGGCGGCGGCGTCCGAGGACGCGTCGGCCGAGCCGGAAGGCGGTTCTTTGTTCAGGCTGCGCTGCAGGCGGCCGATGTCGCCCTTCACGCCGGAGCGGGGATCGAGATCCAGGGCGAGCTGGTAGCGTTTCAGCGCTTGGCTTTCGCGCAGGCGGCGATCCGGACCGTCTTCCTCGCCGCCCGCCAGAATGGCCATGGCGATGGCCTTGTGCAGGGTGGCGCGGACTTCATCCGGCATGTCGCTGTCGTGGGTCAGGCGCTCTATCCCGGCCAGGGCCTCGGTCGTGGCCTTGACCAGGTCCGTCGACGGGCGCTCGGCCGAGGGCGCCAGGGCGCGGACGGCGGCCTCGGCGATCTCTTCCACGGCGAAGGCGGCCAGCGTCCGCTTGAAGTGGCCCGGCAACTGCAGGCCCCACTTCAGGCAGTAGGCGATCAGGGGTAGGGCGGCGGCGTAATCGCCGACGTCGATCCGCCAGATCATCATCGTGACCAGGACGTCGTCCTGAACGCCCGGCTGGCCGTTTTCAGTGGCTTCCAACACGCCCTCGACCCAGGCGTCATAGGCCGGGATAAGTTCGCGCTTCAGCTCGATCTTGGTCTGGCGGGACTGAATCTGCTTCAGGCGCTGGCGGTCGTGCAGCAACTGGGCCAGCTGACGCCTGTATTCGGTTCCCGCCGCGCTCGGGGGACCGGCGTCATTGGCGGCCAGGCGCGCGCCCGCGACGGAGTAGCCGATCGATGCGGCTACGCCCGAGGCGGTGGCGGCCAGGACGCGCTGGCGATGCCGCTGGAAGGGATCGACGTGGCGCATGGCGATTAGCCCGCGCCGCCAGGCGCTTCTGGCTGCGACCAGTCGCCGAACTCGATGTTCTCGACCAGGGCGGCTGCACCGATGCGTTCCACCACATAGGCGTCGTTCGAGGACTCGTAGTTCTCGACCTGATCCATCTCAGGGTTGTCCTTGAGATGGCGACGACGGCCGCCCTTCTGCCAATAGATCGACAGGTTGTCGGGGCGGGTGATCAGGGTCGATCGCGCCGGGAAGTAGGGCTGGGTGTTGGCCGGGAGATTGCCCATACGCTTCTGCGCCACCACGGTCTGGGCGGCCAGGGTCTCGTTGGGCTTGTGCTCCTGGTTCACGACGGGGAAGTACTTGTCGTGCAGCAGCTCGCGGCCGCAGATCGCCTCCAGCCCGGTGTCCTCGCGATACTGAGGCTCCATCAACATGATGGCGGCCATCACCAGAGCGTCCATGTTGGCGAAGTCGCCGCCCGGGCCGACGCGGACAGGGCGGTAGACCGGCGGCTGGCCTTCCGGCGCGGTATTGATGCCCGGGATGACCTGATGCGGCGCCTCTTCGCGCAAGATCTGCAGCCACCCGATGTTCATGTCCTGGAGCAGCGGGAACTGATCGATGTCGGATTCTTCGGCGGCGTGCGTGCCGTTCCAGCCGATGATCAGGCGGTCCAGGCCCTGCTGCTGGGTCCAGTGATCGCGGACGCGGGTTTCGAAGTCCGGGAACTCCGACCAGCTGTCCAGCGTCTCATAGCGCAGGTGCGTATCGAAGTTCGTCTTGTAGCACTTATAGCCACGCTTATCGAGCGTGTGGGTCGCGCGCGTCTTGCGCTTATTGCCCGCCGCCGTGTTGGTGCGGCTGGCGATCGGGCCAGTGTTGCCCAGGCCCAGCTTGGCGCCTTCCATGTCGCGGACCGGGACGACGTTGATCCGCTTCATGAAGGCCGAGGATTCCAGAAGCTTGGATTCCAGCTTCTGCTGCACGGTCGGCGCGACCGTGAAGGCCGCCGAGGTCGTGGCGACGCCGTTCAGCAGGCCGACGCGGGCGGCGTAGGCGTTGTATTTGACGCGGGTATCGTTCTGCATGGGAGTTCCAGAAGGTCAGGGGCAGGTGGGGCGCAGGCGAACCGGCGTGGTCAGAAATCGGTCTGGATGGCGGTCTCGCCGCCCGTGGCGGGCGGGCGGGCCGTGTAGTTGGAACCGGGGGTGTCGGAGAGATCCTTGGTCAGCGCGGCCAGCTCGGACTGCAGCTGGCCCTGGTCAGCGCGGATGGCGGACAGTTCGCCGCTGAACTGATCGGCCAGAGCCTTGATGCCCTGGGACAGCTCGGCGAAGCCCGCCGCGAAGGCCTGCCCCTGATCCGGCGTCGAGGGCGACGCATCCTGGGGCGCGCCCGGGTTCTGTGGAGCGGCCTGTTTGAAGCCGAACTTCACCGCTGCGGCCTCAAGGAAGGTATCCAGGCTGAAGCTGGTCGCGCCGGAACCGGCGTCTTCGAAGACCAGTTCCACCGGCTCGTCGGTCGCGGTGAAGAGATTGCCGGGGTTCTGCTTGCGGCAGGTCAGGGGATTGGTCGCGGCCTTGGCCGAGAAGGCGAGCATCTCCGTGCCGAGCGAGGCCGGATTGTCGGTCACGGCCACGCCCATGCAATAGGCTTGGCCCTTGCCCGCGAAGTTCGTGTTGACCTCGATCGAGGTGTAGAGTTTCTGGCCCTTGCGGTTCAGGGCGATCAGCTGATCGTTGGCCTCGATCTTGGCATAGAGGGCGCGGCGCTTTTCAGTCTTGCCGTTCAGCTCCAGCTCATGGTCCCGGGCCTCGAGCGCCAGGACCTTGCCGTAGTTGTTGAACGGGGCCTCGCCGGAATAGCCCTTGATGTGCTCGATGTTGACCAGGGCGCCGAAGGTCTTCGGGTTGTAGTTCCGGGCCATCTCGTCAATCCAGGCCGCTTCGATGACGCGGCCATCGGTCGTGGCGCCTTCGACAGCGACACGGAAGAAACGGGACGTTTGGGTCTTGTCGGCCATGGGGCAGGGTCGCTCGCCTGATCTGGGGTGAGGCCAGTCCCTCGATCTGGGGCGGGCCGATTGAACAGGCGCCAGATCAGTCCCGAGGGGCCGGTCCGCTCAAGGCGCTGCTGTTGTCAGAGAGGGTCTGACAACACGGCGGGCGCGAGGGCGGGCGGGGGCGTGAGTAGCGTCCGCGCCGATGACCCGCCGCCGCCCCAGAACCGATACGGCCTTGCCGCCAGACACCGACGCGCCCGCCACCGACCTGGGCGCGATGATGCTGGAATCCGGCGTCGTCGGCTTCCCGGTCAGCAAGAACCTGGACCCGCGCCGGGCCGCGAAGTTTCTCTATTGGTCGTTCTGGCGGCTGACGGACATCAGCGAGTGGCTGGGCGTGCCGGAAGGGACGCTGGCCAGCTGGAAAAGCCGCGACGGGTGGGAGGTGGCGTCCTCCATCGCCCGGGTCGAAGGCGTGCTGGAAGCGCGCCTGATCACCCTGATCCTGAAAGAGCTGAAGGACGGGCGGGACTTCAAGGAGATCGACCTGCTGGGGCGCCAGCTGGTCACGGTCGCGCGCGTCCGGAAGTTCGAGAGCGAGGGCGGCCACACCGGCCACCTGAACGACAATGTCGCCAATCGGAACAGCAAGGGCAAGGATCGCAAGAAGGCCCGGCAGAACCTGATCACGGCCGACCAGGTCGAGATCCTGCGTCAGCGGTTCCAGGACGAGCTCTTCGACTATCAGCGCGTCTGGTACGGCGCCCGGACCCACAAGGCCCGGATGATCCTGAAGTCGCGCCAGATCGGCGCGACCTGGTACTTCGCCCGCGAAGCGCTGATGGAGGCGCTGGACACCGGCGACAACCAGATTTTCCTGTCGGCCTCGAAAAAGCAGGCCTGCCAGTTCAAGTCCTACATCATCGAGTTCGTCCGGCTGACGATCGGCGTCGAGCTGAAGGGCGAAGACCTGGTCATCGATCGGGGTGATCACCCGGAAACCGGCCTGCCGCAGACACAGCCGACTCTATACTTCCTGGGGACGAACAGCCGGACGGCGCAGAGCTATCACGGGTCGCTCTACTTCGATGAATTCATGTGGGTTCATGGGTTCACGCGCCTGGAAGACGTCGCGTCGGGCATGGCGTCGCACAAGCAGTATCGGATCACCTACATTTCGACGCCGACGTCGGTGAACGACGAGGCCTATCCGTTCTGGACCGGCGCCGCCTGGAACAAGGAGCGGGCGAAGAAGGACAAGGTCGAGTTCGACGTCAGCTGGAAGGCGCTGAAAGACGGCCGCCTGTGTGAGGACGGGATCTGGCGTCAGATCGTCACGATCGAGGACGCGGCGGCGTGTGGCTGCACCCTGTTCGACCTGGCCGACCTGAAACGGCGAAAGAGCGCGGCTGCGTGGGCCAACCTCTACATGTGCGCCTTCGTCGACGATTCCATGTCGATTTTCCCGATGGCTTCGCTTCGGCCGTGCCAGGTGGACGAGCTGGAATGGACCGATATCGACTTCGAGATGCAGCTGCTGGGTTTCGGGCGGCCGTATGAGGGCGAGGTCTGGCTGAGTTACGATCCGAACGGGGACGGGGAGAACGCGGACAACGCGGCCTTGGTCCTGGTCGCGCCGCCTGAAACGCCTGGGAAGGGCAAGTTCAGGGTGATCTGGAAGGAACAGTTCCGGGGATCCGACTTCACCGAACAGGCCCTGATGATCGAGGCGATGACGCTGCGGTACAACGTCACCAAGATCGACATCGATCGCACCGGCCTGGGCAATGCGGTCCTGCAGCTGGTGTCCAAGTTTTTCCCCATGGCGCGGGGCCACCTCTATGACCCGATGGTCAAGACGCGGCTGGTGCACAAGGCGCTGAACGTCATCAGCCGCAAGCGGCTGGAGTATCCGGCCAACTGGCAGGATCTGACCAACGCCCTGATGTCGATCCGGCGCACCCTGACCAGCAAGGGCCGCCACCTGACCTATGAAGCGCCCCGCACCAAGGCCAGCGGCCACGGCGACCTGGCATGGGCGCTGATGCAGGCCCTCGATAACGAACCGCTGGAAGCCGCCATCGGCGTGACCAGCCAATCCAGCGTGGAGATTTTCGGTGACGATGACGACTGAAGCGACGGCAGAGGCGGCCGCGCCCATGGTCTTCAGCTTTGGGGATCCGGAGCCGGTCCTGGGCGGCCGGGCCGGGCTGGCCGATCACCTGGCCTGCTGGAGCAATGGCAAATGGTATGAGCCGCCGATCCCCATGGAGGGGTTGAGCCGGGCGGCCAAGGTGGCCAGCCATCACGGCTCGGCCATGTTCTACAAGGTCAATCAGCTGGTGCGCGACTTCATCCCGCATCCGCTGTTGTCGCTGGAGACGTTCGAGGGGCTGGCGCTGGATGACCAGGTGCTGGCCAACTTCTACGTGGAGCGGGTGAACAACCGCCTGGGGCGGCCGATGGCGCTGCGTCGATCACTGGCGAAATACACCCGGCGCGGCCTGGTCGACGGAGAGTACTTCTTCACGCCGAGCTGGGCGGTCGAGCACGCATTCGAGCCTGGCCAAATGTTCCATGGGCGCCGGACGGGGATCGATCAGGAAATCTATGGCGAGCCGGAATATCTGGCGGCGCTGCAGTCGGCTCTACTTAACGAAGCGGCCGGATTGTTCAGAAGAAGATTCTATGAGAATGGTTCTCATAGTGGTTTCATAATGTATGTCACCGACCCTTTGAATGATAAAGATGCAGATGCAATCCGTAGTTCATTAAGAAGCGCAAAGGGGCCGGGTAATTTTCGGAACCTATTCATTCATAATGCTGGCGGCAAGGAAAAGGGCATTCAACTGATGCACCCAGCAGAGGCGGCGGCGAAAGACAACTTCGCGGACATCAAGAATGTATCGCGCGATGACTTATTGGCCGTTCACCGGGTGCCGCCTGTTCTGCTAGGCGTCGTTCCCCAGAACGCCGCCGGTTTTGGATCCGTGAGGGACGCTAGCGAAATCTTCTATGAGGCGGAGATCGTGCCCCTGCAACGCCGGTTCATGGCCTTGAACGAATGGATCGGTGAAGAGGTCGTGCGGTTCAGAGAACGGACGGCTTAACGCGCCGGAAGAAGAGATCGGCCTTGTCGTAGATGTCGCCCTCGGTTTCTCGGAATACGCGCCAAAGGCGCAACGCCGTGTGCACGTCTTCATGCCGGGGCATCGAAGGAACAACCTCTGTTTCGCGCCGAGCGAAAGGGTAGAGCTCTGCAATCCGGGCATGGAGCACGGCAGCGCGGGCAATCAGGGCCCGATAGTTGTCCTGAAAAACGATCTGACCTTCGTCACCGAGGGTCCGTCTCCACACGCTGCTGACGCTTGCTGAAAGGATTTGCACGTCTGATAGGAGATCGGCGACATACGGTCCCATCTCCATCGGTGCGGCTAGGATGAACGCTTGAAGGCTCGGAACTGTCTCGCTGGGGGCGTGCGGCAGAGGTGGCATGCGGTCAGCCGTTAGTCTGACCCTTCTGCCGGGCGAGCGATCCAGCACGGTCATTGAGGCCTCGGCGACAGCCTCGGCATATTCGGCCAAGGCGTTCAGGCTCATCGGCATGACTGAGCGCGCCGCTACAAGCGCGCGGGTGGTCGCGAGTTCCTTTTCGGCGGCGGCCATGTCCAGACGTTTTTGTTCGGCCAGTTCAGCAGACGCCGTTTGCACCACGACAGCCCGCGCAGCGAAGACGGACGCCATGATAGCGAGGGTGCCCGCGAGGAGCGTCTGCCAGCCTGTAAGTTTCTGGAATAGCTGCGCCCAAGTGAAGTCATCCGGATATGTTGTCACGATATCGGTGGCGACAATAATTATTGGCACGATCGCGAAGATCTGCATGCCCAATGCCGGGTCTTGTAGTCGTTTCCAGACCTGATCTTCGAATGGACGCGGCTTGCGGATTGAGACCTTCGACCATGCGCTTTTGATCCAACCCATCGTGTCCCCCGGCTGTTGTCAGGCCCGCTCTCACAACAGCGGGCTGTTTCATCCGGGCGGTCGATCAGAGAGCTAGGCGGCGCCTTCGCAGCGTCTGCAGCGGGGGCCGGGCGTTAGCGCGCCCGAGCCGCCGAGCCACAACTCAGCACGTCCAGGGGTGCACGCCCCTTCAGCCCCGCTACCGGACCGTCCGGCGGGGCGTATCCGTGATTGAGTCGTCAATGTTTTCAACGCCTAATATCCCTGTTCAGCCCGTTCGGCCGGTGGCGCCGTGGATCGGCGGCAAGCGCAACCTGGCGCGCCGGTTGTGCGCCATGATCGAGACCAAGCCCCACGATCTCTACCTGGAGCCGTTTGTCGGCATGGGCGGGGTCTTCCTGCGCCGCCGCGTTCGGCCGAGATGTGAAATCATCAACGACTGGTCGGGCGATGTCGTGAACCTGTTTCGCTGCATGCGGGCGCACCCCGGCGCTTTGAGCGAGCTGACGGCGTTGATGTTGGCCAGCCGCGAAGATTTCGACCATTTGAAACGACAGGATCCGACCATGCTGACGGATCTTCAGCGAGCGGCGCGGTTCATCTACCTGCAAAAGCTGGCCTTTGGTGGAAAGGTGACAGGCCAGAACTTCGGTGTGAGGACCGATGGCCCCTCACGGTTCAGACCCAGCCAGGTCGGCGAAGATCTGCTGGCGGCCGCACGTCGGCTGGAGAGCGTGACGATTGAGAACCTACCCTGGGCGGACTTCATCCAGCGCTATGACCGCGCAAGCGCGCTGATCTATCTCGATCCCCCATATTTCGGTTGCGAGAACGACTATGGCGCCGACCTTTTCGGCCGCGATCAGTTCGAGCACATGGCTGAGGTGCTGGCTGGCCTGAAGGGCCGGTTCATCCTGTCGCTGAACGATCGGCCGGAGGTGCGGAAGATCTTCGCCGCCTTCCAGGTCGACTCCATCGATACCCATTACGGCCTAGCCGGAAAGGGTGCGCAGCTGGCGCGCGAGGTGATCATCACGCCTCGCTGAAGCCTTCTCCACAACCCCTGCAAGGGTGTGGAACAAAACTAGAACATTTAGCTTGAGGCTGGCAGGCCCGGCGCCGTAGAGCGGCGTCGGGTCGGGCGCTTGGTCTGGAGCTGAACCATGCAAACGAAAGAAGGAAGACCGTCGACGTCGCCTGAGCTGTCGCAGGAGGACGTCGCGCTCGGGTCGCTCATGGCGATCTGGCAACATGGAGAGGCCGCGCAGGCGGATCCGGTTCTGCTGAACATGCAGGCGCGGATCGCCGCCGAGCTGGCGCGGATCTCGCCCGAGGCGGCCGCGAAGGGCAGGGCGCAATTCGAACGCCTGGTGCTGTCGGCCGGAGCCCCGGCGCACTGACGATGCGCGAATACGGCGACGACACGACCGTCGATGACATCGAGTCAGGCAACCAGCTCACTCTGGAGTGCCCCTGCGGCTACAAGGTCGGCCCCGCCTCTCGGCGCTGGCCAGCCTCTGCGCGGTCCATTCCGTTGGCGCAGCTGAGGGCGCGGTTGAAATGCGAGCGATGCGGGCAGCGGTCGCCGACCGTGGTCATCAGCGGCTTTGGGTTCATGAGCGGCGAGGTGGTCGAGCGGTGGCGCTGGCCAAAGGCCTGAGATGGGTTTTCGGAAATATGAGAACCGGCCGCTGTCCTACCACCTGGCCACCCCGCTCTCGATCGGGGAGATGCGGCGGCGGGGGTGGGTTGTCATGGCCAGGTGCCGCACCTGCGAGCTCGACATACGGATCGACCTGGACCTGATGATCCGGCTCAACGGTCATGACCTGATGATCTTCGGCAAGACCTGCCGCTGCAGGCGGCTGGGCTGTGGCGGACGGATGATGTTCATGGGGACGCCGCCAGGCGCCCAGCACGGCGTCTTCTATCCCCTGAAGGCGCCAGCCCCGCTTGGCTCAGCCTGGACCGAGTGAGAGGGTGGACGGCATGTGCAACAACTATCGCCTGCACGTCCCGACGAACCAGATCGCGGAGCCGTTCAGCGCCGCGAAGCGATCGCTCGTCTTTCCGGACGGCCAGCCGAACCTAGAGCCCGGCGAGTATCGGATCGGTGACCGGGCGCCCATCATCGTCCAGGGCGAAACCGCGCCGGAACTGATCGTGACGACCTGGTCCTGGCGCGGGCCAGGCGGCAAGCCGGTGTTCAACTTCCGATCGGACGGGCGGGACTTCAGTCGGTCGACCAGGTGCTTGATCCCGAGCGACGGCTTCTTCGAGTTCACCGATCCGAAGGTCGGAGGCCGCAAGACGAAGTGGCTGTTCACGATGCGAGATCAGCCGTGGTTCTGGATCCTCGGCCTGGTGAAGGACGGCGCCTTCTCCATGCTGACGACCGAGCCGGGAGAGGACGTCGCGCCCTACCATGATCGCCAGGTCGTGCTGCTGCCGCCAGGTGCTGGCGTTCACTGGCTGGATCTGTCGGCCGCCCAAGATCTGATGCTTCGGCCGAGCGTGCCGGGGACGCTGGACGTGCGCCGGGTCTGGCCGGAATAGCCCGGCTGCGTCCGCAACACCCTAATAGTTGCGCTGTAAGCCGCCCTGGGCGGCCTGTAGCCGTGGGCGTCCCCTCGGCCACGCTTGCCCTTCATGCGGCCTCCAGGGCGCTCCCAGCGCCGCCCCGGGCCGTTCTGGCCCCGCCACCCCAAGGAACGCGCTGAGTCCCCCGCCTCGCCCGCGGGCTTTATGTCTCGCTTTCCTTGCACCTAGGGGGGAGGTGTCGATGGCGCTAAGCGGGGCGTGGAATGGCAGCGCTGCGGCGCGAGCATTCTTGCGGTTCCTTGCACGGTCAGGTGCCAGAGGCGGCCAACGCTGGCAAGGCAACGCGGTTGGCGCCGCCCTGTGCCGCGCGGCGGCAAGTTAATAACTCAAGGCTTGCTAACTGCTTTGCATGATTTCAAGAGGTCTCCGATGTTTTCTACTTTGTTGCGTAACAGATCCTTTTCGTAGCTCCGAACCAACTCCTTCAAAAACTGCTCAACGCTAGTTTTGCTCTTAAGGTCTGATTTGTAGTCCGTTAGCAAACCCCCGTCGATCTCATGGTTGATATCGATCATTAGGGATTGGAGAAGGACGTCGATGGCGTCCATCACGCATTGCATATTGCCATTGTCGAAAGCCACCTGTGGGTGGCGGCACAATTCAGAACCTTCATCTGAGCAGGAAAGGATTTGTTTTACTGCCGCTAAGATAACGTACGGGGTGAGGCCATAGGTGGCGAATGGACGGTTCTTGATTGCTTCCCGATGACGCTCGATCGCCGCCATGATTTTGTGCAGCAAAATTATTCGATAGGCGTTCACGGCGGGCCGACCAAACAAGTCAGCATACTTCTCGTCAAAAACCTTGTAGGTCTGGTGGCACGACCAGGGCTCATCCAAGTCGAAGGCAAGGAGGAGTTTCCCTGCTTGCTCGTTGGAGATGATATTCTCTCCGCCGGTAGCCCCGCGCTTTACGTCAAACCTTAAGCCTTCGAAATCGAGCTCTTCGAATTCTGTTTTCAAGCGGACCTGCAGCTGATCGTTCGATCGAAGATCACGAGGCTTGATGCCATTCTGGTTGTTGCTGTTCACCGAAATTTCACGCGCCAAATCCTTGTCCGCACCGATTTCAATGATCCGGGTAAGAACCTTTAGGTCGCTTGTGATTTTCGCAGCACCGCTGTGAAATTGCTTCAGGCTTTGGGCGCCGTTTACCACTACGAAATTTTCGATCTCTACGCGGTCCCCCTCAACTTTAACCTGTTCCGCCAAGACCGTGACGCCGTTGTGGAACAGCGCAAATTTCTGATGCTGAGCGGTTTCGGCGAGTGATTCCTGGATCGCTTTGTTGACCTTGGTACTGCCAAGCGGGAGGCGGACGTTCAATTCGAAGAGGCTGCCGTCGGCGATGCCAGGAAGATCGGCGAGTTGCTTACCTTCGGCAAAAAGGACCACCACCTTCGAGACCTGCCCAGCCTGATGCTCTAACGGACTACCGTCTGAGCGAAATTCGTATTTGCCGAGAATGCCAGCCTCGGCACCGAGGTCGATGAACGCCTCTGCTATTTCGTCGCCGCCGAACCCGAGGAGAGCCACGTCGTTGTCAAGCATATCTCGGCCGTTGGCGTCGAACCTAGCATTCGTGACGAAAACGCCCTTGACGGCGTAGCCTCGCTCAAGAAGACCAGAGAAGTTTATCTTCAGTAGCTTGTCTTTGATCTCCTGATCAACCTTGCCCGTAATGAATTGTTCATAAGAAGCCAAGTCTCGTAGCTGATTTAAGGTGCCGGAAAACTCTCGGACATCCTTGTCGCCCATAGTGCCTTTTTGCTTGGTCTTCGATTGGAATATATGCACTTCCAATTGGTCGTTATCGACGTAAATCCCGTCAATGCCTCGATCATTGTTCTTGTCACAAATGACATCTTCGGCCGTCACTTGGTCGAGCCGATAGATATGTTCGAGGAACCAGTTGAGAAAAGCGATCGACGCAGGTCGTCCTTTGTCCATGAACGGCTTAATCGCCACGAGCATCGGGGCGTATTCAAGATCTGCTGGATTCACGGGACACTCCGGGTAACGGTTTGCTCCTATGTGATCGGATTCTGTCCGCACCGGAACGCTGTTCCGTAAGTGTCCACAGGCGAGAGAAGCAACAGCGCCAAAGCCCCTGTTGGGACCAGAAGGCGGAAATTGAACGCCTCTCACGCGGTCTACGGTTCAAGTTTGCCTAGGCATTTTGTCGGCCACCACCTTTCAGTGAACGCCTTCGAAACCAACTGAACGAGTACATGAGGGCGGCCGTATGTCGCTGTCATTGAGATAGATACAGTTGATCGTGATTTATGTATTTGAAAACAAAGAGAAACTAATCTGACTTTTAATCAGAGGGTCCTCGGTTCGAGCCCGAGGGGGCGTACCACTTTCCCCTTACTATTTCAGTTGGTTATGTGACCGCGCCTTTGCGCGATCCTGTGTCGCTGCTGGCTAGAGCGATCGCTATCCGAGGCGCCCTTCCGATTGCTAAAGCCTTGACTGATCGCGAGGCGCCGTTGGCGGAAGGCGAGACGCTGTCTTAGGCGACGACGCCGAACAGGCGACCGACGCCTGCCGTTATGCCCATGGCGAGCGCGCCCCAGAAGACTACGCGCGCGACCGAGCGGCCGATGGGCGCGCCTCCGGCCTTTGCGCCCAAGGCTCCTAGCAGAGCCAGGCCTAGCAACGCCGATCCTGCGACCCATAGAGCCAGACCGGCCAAGGGCGCCAAGGCGGCGACGACCAGGGGCAGGGCGGCTCCAGCCGAGAAGGTCACGGCCGAAGTGATCGCCGCCTGAATAGGACGGGCGGTGGTGATTTCGGATATGCCCAACTCATCGCGGGCGTGGGCGCCGAGAGCGTCGTGCGCCATCATCTGTTTCGCGACCTCTGTCGCCAGATCGGGCGTGACGCCGCGAGCGGCGTAGATCCCGGCCAATTCCCGCACCTCGGCCTCGTGATCCCTGGCCAGTTCGGAAGTTTCGCGTGCGAGATCGGCCTTTTCAGTGTCGGACTGGGAACTGACTGAGACGTATTCGCCTGCGGCCATGGACATGGCGCCGGCGGCCAGACCCGCGACCCCCGCGATCAGAACTGCGCCTTGGCTGGACGCCGCGGCCGCCACCCCTACGATCAGGCTTGCGGTCGAGACCAAGCCGTCATTGGCGCCGAGCACCGCCGCCCTGAGCCAGCCTATGCGCTCGACCCGGTGCGTCTCCCTGTGAGGCATGCTCTCTTCTCCCGATGACCGTTGAAGCCAAAGCCTATTTAGGCTCGCGCTCGGCCCAGCGCAGCAGGGGAATGAGCGGCACGCCCCAGCCGATCCCCGCCACGGCGAAGAAGATCAAGTCGATCCACCAGGCGTTCGGCAGATGGTCATGCAGGGTCACGGCGCCCCACACCCAGAAAGCCAGGAAGAAGACGACGGCCAGGGTGGCGACGAAGCGGCGGGCGCGAGGCGGCATCAGCGCTTGCTCCGGAACAGGAAGAAGGCGACTAGTCCCAGGACGACGGCGGCAAAGGCCCAGGGCAGCCATTCCCAGTCGGACAGAGTGGCCACGGCGAACACCCGCACAGCCAGGAAGGCGCCGCATGCGCCGCTGACCAGGGCGACCAGAATGGTCCCGCCCAGGCCGCGCCGCCCGGTCAGCAGGTCGGCGATCCAGGCCAGGCCCAGGGCCCCGGCCAAGGCGATGACGATCTCGACATATTGCACCGCTTGGCGCTCCCCTTGAATGTTGTGCGACGCTTTGGCGTAGAAACCGACTCGATCTTGCCTCGCGGGAGGGGCATATCCCTCGGTTCCGCCGCCTGTGAAAGAGGCGGCAAGCATATCGGGGCGAACGGCAGGCGTCGAATGAAGCGTTTTGGTGAATTGGACCACAGCCGCGCGGTGGCGCTGTGGCTGTTTTTCTGCGCGACCTTGGTGTTCGCCATGGTGGTGGTCGGGGGCGCGACGCGGCTGACCGGCTCGGGTCTGTCGATCACGGAATGGAAGCCCATCATGGGCGCCCTGCCGCCGATGAACCACGCCGACTGGGTCGAAGCTTTCGACAAGTACAAGGCCATTCCTCAGTACGTCGAGGTCAACGCCGGCATGAGCATGGCGGAGTTCCAATACATCTTCTGGTGGGAATGGGCGCACCGCCTGCTGGGGCGGCTGATCGGCGTGGTCTTCGCCGTGCCCTTCGTCCTGTTTCTGGCTTTCCGCGCCATTCCGCGCCGCCTGATCGGGCGCTGCGCGATCCTGCTGGTTTTGGGCGGCCTGCAGGGGCTGATCGGCTGGTGGATGGTGTCCAGCGGCCTGGCTGAGCGGATCGACGTGGCGCCTGAGCGGCTGACGACCCACCTGGGCCTGGCCTTTCTGATCTTCGCCGGCCTGATCTGGACGGGGCTAGAGGCCTGGTCGGGTTCGGACTTCACGCGCTCGCCGCGCGGCTGGAGCTGGGGCGCGGGCCTGCTGCTGGGCGGCGTCTTCTTCCAGTGCCTGCTCGGCGGTCTGGTGGCCGGGGCCAAGGCGGGCATGATCTACACCGACTGGCCGATGATGAACGGCGCCCTGTTCCCGCCGGTCGAGTGGGGGCAGGGGGCGCTGGCCTTCCTGCACGATCAGGGGCTGGTGCAGTTGAACCACCGGATCGGCGCCTATGTGCTGCTGTTCGCGGGCACCTTCTACGCGGTCCAGGCCCTGCGCGGGCGCCTGGGCGAGGGGCTGGGCGCTTCGGCCCTGGTTCTGGCTGGCATGCTGTGGCTGCAGGCTGGACTGGGCGTCCTGACGCTTATCCATGCCGTGCCGGTGACGCTCGGCGTGTTGCACCAGGCTGTGGCGGCGCTGGTGCTGGCGACGGCCACGGTGAACCTGTGGCTGGTGCGGCGTTCACGTCCGAGGATGTTCGTCTCGGGACTTCGCTAAGAAAAAGGCCGCCTTCCGGATCGGGAAGGCGGCCTTCTCAATTGCGCGAGGGGGAACCCTTTAGCCGATCTTCACCCGAGTGGCGGATTCCGGCAGATCCTCGCCGAAGGCGCGCTGATAGAATTCGGCGATGGTCGGCCGCTCCAGTTCGTCGCACTTGTTCAGGAAGGTCAGGCGGAAGCTCAGGGCCACGTCGCCGTCGAAGATGATGGCGTTCTGGGCCCAGGTGATGACCGTGCGGGGCGACATGACGGTCGAAATGTCGCCGTTCATGAAGGCGTTGCGAGTCATGTCAGCGACGCGGACCATGGCGGCGATGCGGCGTTTGCCCTCGGCGTCGTTCCACTCGGGCACCTTGGCGGCGACGATCTCGGCTTCCACGTCGTGGTCGAGATAGTTGAGCGTGGTGACGATGTTCCAGCGGTCCAACTGCGCTTGGTTGATCTGCTGGGCGCCGTGGTACAGGCCCGTGGTGTCGCCCAGGCCGACCGTGTTCGAAGTGGCGAACAGGCGGAACCACTTGTTCGGGCGGATGACGCGGTTCTGGTCCAGCAGCGTCAGGCGGCCTTGAGCCTCCAGCACGCGCTGGATCACGAACATGACGTCCGGACGGCCCGCGTCATATTCGTCGAACACCAGGGCGACCGGCCGTTGCAGGGCCCAGGGCAGGATGCCTTCGCGGAATTCGGTGATCTGTTTGCCGTCCTTCAGGACGATGGCGTCCTTGCCGATCAGGTCGATACGGCTGACGTGGCTGTCCAGGTTGATGCGGACCAGCGGCCAGTTCAGGCGGGCGGCGACCTGCTCGATATGCGTCGACTTGCCGGTGCCGTGATAGCCCTGGACCATGACGCGGCGGTCGTAGGCGAAGCCCGCGCAGATGGCGATCGTGGTCTGGGGATCGAAGCGATAGGACTCGTCGATTTCGGGCACATGGCTGTCGCGCGTGTCGAAGGCCGGCACGACCATGTCGGAATCGACGCCGAACGCCTCCTTCAGCGTGACCTTGCGGTGCGGTTCCAGGGTGACGAGCGGGTCGGGGGAGGCGTCGAGCGGAGAGGTCATGGCCATCCACCTAGCGCCCTCGCGCGCGCGGCTCAACACGCGCGAGGGGCCGGATGGATTATTCGCCCTGGGCCGGTTGCTCTATTCCGCCGACAGGTCCACGTCGACATTGCCGCGCGTGGCGTTGGAATAGGGGCAGACCTGATGCGCCTTCTGGATCAGGTCGTCGATCACCGCGCGATCCAGGCCGTGGTCCGACACACGCAGGGTCACGTCGAGATTGAAGCCTTCGCCGCGCGTGTTCTTGCCGAAACCGATCCCGGCCGCGACCTTGGTGTCGGGGCCGACCGGCGTGCCCGCCTTGCCTGAAACCAGCCGCAGGGCGCCGAGGTAGCAAGCGGCGTAACCCGTGGCGAAAAGCTGCTCTGGATTGGTCCCATCGCCGCCCTTGCCGCCCATTTCGGTGGGAACGGACAGGCGCACGTCGATCTTACCGTCGTCAGTGGCCGATCGGCCTTCGTCGCGGCCTCCGCCGGATGCTGTGGCGTGGGCGCGGTACAAGACTTCCATCTGTGGACTCCTTATCCCCAGCCTGGGGATCAAATGGGGGTGACACGGAGGCAACGCCCGTCAGAAACAACGGTTCTGTGATTCGAGAAATCGGCAAGAGGGTGTTAATAATTAGGCATCGCTCCCGTCGGGGGAGAGGAACATGGAAACGCACACGCAATATTTTTGCTATGTTTATGATGCGCCCGGAAGGACGCCTCAGATGTTCCCCTTGGAGGCCGACAGCTTCACCGAGGCGATCCAGGAAACGCAGCGCATGATGCGGGATGAGACCGGGGCCGAGGTCTTTGCGGAAATCTGGGATTCCTCGGCCGCCGGTCAGCCCATGATCCGCGTTGATGCCTTGCCGGGCGAGGGCGGCCTGTTGCGGTCGCTCAGGCGTGCCCGGCCTTTTTCAAGGTTTTCCAAGCCTTGATGACGCTCTGAAGCTTGGCTTCCGCGCCGCGATCACCGCCGTTGGTGTCGGGGTGAAAGCGCTTGAGCATCTCGTGATAGCGGGCCTTGATAGCAGCCTTGTCGGCGCCGGGCTCCAGGCCAAGGTCGGCCAGAGCGGTACGTTCAAGGCGTCCCATTCCATGATGGGGATCGTTCTGGACGGGGGCGTCGCCATTCACCCTGCGACCGAACAGGCCGAAGCTGTCGCGCCACGAACCGGCGCCCGAGTTGTTATTCGTACCGAACTTCGCCGCGAATGCGGCGGCTTCGCGCGTCTGCGGTCCCGCCTTCATCTGCCAGGTGGGACGGCCGCCCGTCATGGCCTCGTTTTCCTGGGCGGCGCGAATCTGGCCCTCGTTCATGCCTGCGTAGAAGTTCCAGCTCTTGTTGTACTGGCCCGCGTGCACCTGGCAGAAGTTGTAGAACTCGTTCAGTTGCTCACGCGACTTCGGCGCGCGCGCCGTCGCCGGACGCGTGCAGTCGGCCCAGTCGCAGGGTTTCTCGCCCGGCTTGAGACGCAGGACATCCTCCGCCGCTTCCTGTTCCTCGTCGGGACGCGGCGGCTTCACCCGAATGTCGGTGAAGCGAGGCTTGTATTGAAAAGACGCAGACATCGCCCGAAGTGTAAGGCCGAATTGGACAGCTTCAAGGAGTTCCCATGTCTGACGGCCCGATCGCGACGGTTATGCGCGAAAAACTGACGGCGGCCTTCGCCCCGGTGCGTCTGGATCTGGAGGACGACAGCTGGAAACACGCGGGTCATCACCATGAGGGCGGAATCGTCGCCCGCGACGGCGGCGAGAGCCATTTTCAGCTGACCATCGTTTCAGAGGCCTTCTCGGGGCAAAATCGCGTGCAGCGCCAACGGGCGGTCAACGCGGTGCTGAAGGCGGAGCTGGCCGGGCCTGTTCACGCGCTGTCGATCCGGGCGCAGACTCCGCAAGAGGCTCAATCTTGATACCCACAGACGTGCAAGAAATTCGGATTACGTAGTTATCCCCATTCATATCGTCTTAGAACCTTTCGCCCTAGCGTCCGCACCCGAAGCATTTTGCAGCGGGCGGGGGCGTCGCGATGGTTGGATCTGACGGGTTCACAAAGGGGATGGAAGGGGCGCAGGCGCCGGGCGAAGCGGCCCAGGCCCTGACCGCCATCCTGCAGACTCACTATCTGCGTTACCTCATCATCGTCAGCTGGGCGCTGGGCTTGATCGCGGCGGTCGGCCTGGCGCAGGGTCTGGTCTGGTTCGCGGCCACCCTGGCGGCGGGCGCCCTGCGCGGGGAAGTCGAAAAGCGAGTCAGCCAGAGAGTGGGCGGCGGTTGGGGCCTGGTGTTCCCGGCTGTGGCCACGGCCACCACGGCGGTCTGGGCTGTGGCGCCGCTGGTGGCCTGGTTCTCGTCGTCGATGTTCGGGCGTGAACTGGCCATCGCCTTTTTGATGTCGGGCTATGTGCTGGTCTTCGCCCAACTGCGCAATTCGCCGCGACAGGCTATTTTGATCTCCTCCCCCTATGGCGTGGCGGCGGCGATCATCGCCGTTACTCTTCTGGGCGACCCCGTCTTCTGGCCCTTTGTGGCCTTGGCGCCGTTCACTGCGGCCAGCCTGTTCGTTCTGGTGACGATGACCATGCTGCGCGAGGAGCGCATCCGCGCCTTCCAGGAACATCAGGCTCATCTGATCGAGGAACTGGAAGCCGCGCGAGACAAGGCCGACGCGGCCAATGAGGCGAAATCCAACTTCCTGGGCGTCATCTCCCACGAGTTGCGCACGCCGATGAACGGTGTGTTGGGCGCGGCGCAATTGCTTAGCGCCACTCGGCTGGAAGGGGCGCAGCGTGAATATCTGGCCATTATCCGTAACTCCGGCGACAATCTGCTGAGCCTGCTGAACGATATCCTCGACATGACGAAGATCGAGGCGGGGCGCATGAATTTCGAAGCGGTGGACGTGAATTTGGAGGATTTGCATCGCCGCATTGTCGGCCCGTTCGAAGCCCAGGCTGAAGCGAAGGGCCTGAGTTTCATCGCGGAATTCCAGGGCGATGTGCCTGCCGTGGTGCGGGGGGATCCTCTGCGCGTCTGCCAGGTCGTGCAGAACCTTCTGTCCAACGCCGTCAAGTTTACGGATCAGGGGGCGGTGCGGTTCGTGACGCGCGGGCGTCGCGTCTCGGAACGTCGGGTGGCCTTTGAGTTCGCCGTGATCGACAGCGGCTCGGGTATTTCCGACGATGATATGGATCAACTGTTCCAGCCCTTCACCCAGGTGGACGCGTCCTCGACGCGACGGTTCGGCGGAACGGGTCTGGGGCTGACGATTTCGCGTCGCCTGGCCAACATCATGGGCGGAGAGATTTCCGTGACCTCGAGTCTGGGCGAAGGTTCGACCTTCACCTTTGCCGTCGAAGGCGAAGTAGTGGCCTGGCGCGCCGCCGAAACCGCGGTCGTCGCAGAGGGCGATGTCGTTGTCGGCGACGGGATGGAGGTGCTGGTGGTCGAGGATCACCCCGTCAACCGTATGATCCTTGAGGCTTGGATGGCGTCCACGGGACGGCGCACTAGCATGGCCGAAAATGGGCGGGAGGCGGTGGACGCCGCCCGCGATCAGCGGTTCGACCTGATCATCATGGACGTCAACATGCCGGTCATGGATGGACTGGCTGCGACGCGCCTGATCCGCCAAGACGGGGGCGTCAACGCTGAGACGCCCATCATCTTCCTGTCGGCCTCTGCGCGGAACGAAGACCATGAGGCGGGTCTGGCGGCGGGTGCTGACGCCTATCTGAACAAGCCGATCGATTTCCGAAGTCTTTCGGCCCTGATGGTCCACGCTCAAGGCGGGCGAGCCGCGTTGCGTCGCCTTGCGGAGCAGGACAACGAGGCGGCGGCCGCTTGATCCGGCAGGCGGAAGCCTAGGGAAACCTATGGCTTCTAGGCCGTTGTGCGGTGGCGCCTGAAGAGCTGGAGCCCGATTGCGTCCCTTCGCCGAACTGCTGGATCGCCTGTCGTTGACGACTTCGCGCAATGCGAAGCTGATTTTGTTACGCGATTATCTGAAGGCGACGTCGGATCCCGATCGTGGCTGGGCCTTGGCGGCGTTGACGGGCGATCTGAGCTTCGCCACGGCCAAGCCCGCCATGATCCGCAAGGCGGTAGAGGCGCGGGTGGACCCGGTCTTGTTCGGCTGGTCCTATGACTATGTCGGCGACCTGGCGGAGACGACAGCGCTGATCTGGCCGCGCGATCCGATGCACCGCGCCAATCGCGAGCCGGAACTGGGCGAGGTGGTGGACGCCCTTATGCGGGCCGATCGCGCGGAAGCGCCGTCTCTGATTGAAGGTTGGCTGGACGCGCTTGAGCCCAAGGGGCGTTGGGCTTTGCTGAAACTGGTGACGGGCGGGCTGCGGGTCGGTCTGTCGGCGCGGCTGGCGCGTACGGCCGTGGCCATGATGCGTCCGGCGACAGTGATCGATCCGCCCAGCCCGGATGGCCGTGAGGCGACGGAAAGCCTGCCGCCCATCACCGTCGGCGATATTGAGGAAATCTGGCACGCCCTGAGGCCGCCCTATGAGGATCTGTTCGCCTGGGTGGAGGGGCGGGCGGAGCAGCCCAGCGCGGATGCGCCCGGCCGGTTTCGTCCGGTCATGCTGGCGACAGCTCTGGACGAAGGGCTGGACCTGCCGCGCCTGGACCCCGCTGATTTCTTCGCTGAATGGAAGTGGGACGGCATTCGCGTTCAGGCGGTGCGAGAGGGCGGTCAGACGCGCCTCTATTCCCGCACAGGCGACGAGATTTCAGCCGCCTTTCCCGATGTGGCGGCGGGGTTGCACTTTGAGGGAGCGGTGGACGGCGAGCTGCTGGTGATCCGCGACGGAGTGGTGGCGCCCTTTGGCGACCTGCAACAGCGCCTGAACCGCAAGACGGCGAGCGCCCGACTGATGCAGGACTATCCGGCGGGCATCCTGGCTTATGATTTGTTGGCCGAAGGGGCGAGTGATCTGCGCCAACTGCCCCTGACCGAGCGGCGGGGGCGGTTGGAGCGACTGGCGGCCGAGCATGATGGAAAGCGGTTGGGCCTGTCGCCTCTGGTGGAATTCACAGATTGGGACGATCTGGCGGCTCTGCGCGCCGATCCGCCTGTGGGCGCTGCGGCCGAAGGGCTGATGCTGAAGCGTCGTGACAGCCTGTATGTGGCGGGTCGCCCCAAGGGGCCCTGGTTCAAGTGGAAACGCGACCCGCACGTCATCGACGCCGTACTGATGTACGCCCAGCGCGGCCATGGGAAACGGTCCGGCTATTATTCCGACTACACCTTCGGGGTCTGGACGGAGGAGGGGACGCTGACGCCCGTCGGCAAGGCCTATTTCGGCTTTACCGACGAAGAGTTGAAGCAGATCGACAAGTTCGTCCGCGATCACACGACGGATCGCTTCGGCCCTGTTCGCGCCGTCCGCGCCGAGCGTGATTTCGGCCTGGTGCTGGAGATCGCCTTCGAGGGATTGCAGCGCTCCACGCGGCACAAGTCGGGGGTGGCCATGCGCTTTCCGCGCGTCAGCCGCATCCGCTGGGACAAGCCGGCGCGTGATGCCGACGCCCTGGACTCCGTTCTGGACCTGCTGGACGCCATCGAACGCGGCGGCGGGCGGGTCAACGCCGGTGAAAAAGCTTGACCGGCGGGGCTTCCAATCGGCTGCATAGGCGTTAGACCCGGCTCATGCTCATGAATTTCCTGCATACCCCTGCCGTCCTCGCCGATCCTCTGGCTCAGGTGGTGGCCGCTGGCGAGCAGAGGTTGACCGTCGACGCGGCCATCTTGGCCAAGGCCATGGATATGCTGGGCGATTTCGCCATCAACCTGACGGTGGCGGCGATCATCTTCGCCCTGACCTTGGTGGCGGCGCGCTGGGCGTCGGGTGCTGCGCGCAAGCTGCTGGGCCGCACCAAGGCCGTTCGGCGCGACCCGACGGTGCTGGCCTTCATGGTTCAGATCGTGCGGGTGGTGGTCATCATCATCGGCATGATCGCCGTGCTGCAGCGGCTGGGCGTGCAGACGACCTCCATCATCGCCGTTTTGGGCGCCGCTTCCCTGGCGGTCGGCCTGGCGTTGCAGGGCACGCTGTCGAACGTGGCGGCGGGGGTGATGCTGCTGGTCCTGCGCCCCTATCGCGTCGGCGAGGTCATCGATGTGGGCGGCGCCTCGGGCACGGTGCAGAAGCTGGACCTGTTCACCACCCAACTGACGAACGCCAACAACCACAAGATCGTCATTCCGAACTCCAAGGTGCTGAGCGACGTCATCATCAACCTAACGGGCCAGCGGACGCGCCGGATCGAGATCAAGTTCACCGTCGGCTACGGCGAGAATCTGAAGGAGGCGCGCGACGTGCTGGCGGCGGTCGCGCGGCTTCACGACAAGGTGCTGAAGGATCCCGCGCCCTGGACCGGGGTGACGGCCCTGTTGGACAGCGCGGTGGAGATCACCCTCCACGCCTGGGTGAACACCGGCGACTGGTGGCAGACCCAGGCTGATCTGATGCAGTCGGGCAAGGAAGCCCTGGACGAAGCCGGCATCGAGATTCCCTTCCCGCATCAGGTCGAGGTGCCGGCGAAGGACGCCAAGTTCGCGCGGGTCGTCATGGCCCCGATTCAGGACAGTGCGGTCCAAGGCGAGGCCTCGGACCAAGGGAGAGAATGAGCCGTGCGTTTTGATTTCGGTTCCGACAATACGACGGGCATGGCGCCCTCGGCGCTTCAGGCCCTGGTCGCCGCCAACGCCGGGTTCGCGCGGGCTTATGGCGCGGACGAAACCTCGGCGCGCGCCGCCGATCTGATCCGCCAGACGCTGGACGCCGACGCCGAGGTGCGTTTCGTCTTCAGCGGCACCGCGGCCAACGCCATCGGCCTGTCGATGCTGGCGCGACCCTATGAGGCGGTGCTGGCGCACCATGCGGCCCACGTCTGCACGGACGAGACGGGGGCGCCTGGATTCTTCGGCCAGGGCGTCGGCTTGATCGGCCTGCCGGGCTATTCGGGCAAGGTCGACCTCGCTGCGCTCTACGCCGCGCTGGAAGAGCCGGTGGTCGGGCACCGTCAACCGCCGGCGGCGCTCAGTGTGACGCAGACGACCGAATACGGCGCCGTCTATTCCGAAGAAGAACTTCGCCACTTGATCGAACCGTCAAAGCGGGCGGGCCTGGGCGTGCATATGGATGGCGCGCGGCTGGCTAACGCTGTGGCGGCGGGCTTCGATCCCAAGGACATTCCGCGCCTGGGCGTCGATGTGCTGTCGTTCGGCGGGGCCAAGGCGGGCGCGCACTGCGTCGAGGCCCTGGTGATCTTCGACAAGACGTTGACGCGCCGGATCGACAACCGGCTGAAGCAGGCGGGGCAGACGGCGTCCAAGGGGCGCTTGTTGGCGGCGCCGCTGCTGGGACTTCTGGAATCCGGCGAGTGGCTGACGGGGGCCGCCCACGCCAATCTGATGGCTCAGCGCCTGGCTGACGGCATCGAGGGGCGGACGCCCTTCGTGCTGGCCCACCCGGTAGAATCGAACACCGTCTTCGTGCGGATGCCGGACGAGGCGCATCAGGCGCTGAACGCTGCGGGTTGGGCCTGCTATCAATTCGACGATGGTTCTGTGCGGTTCGTCTGCTCCTGGGCCACAGATGAAGCGTCGGTGGATGAGTTGATCGCCGCCGTGGCGAGCCTGGATTGACGTGGCGGGCGCGTTCCGCCTCGGAGGCATGATGGCGGCGGGACGTGACGATGCGCGGTGAACGCTCAGGACGGCGCGGCGACGTCGCAAGTAAGGCCATGAACGCCGGGACAGATCCTGTGCAACAGGAGGCGCCGCCTACGCTGGAGGCGCTGAAGAATCTGATCGGCGTGGTGGCCCGTTCGGGCGCGCCGCAACTGCCGTGGCGCGTGACGGGGGCGATCCTGCTGACCCTGGCGGGCAAGGGGCTGGGCGTGCTGGCGCCGTTGGTCCTGGGCGCGGCGGTCAATCATCTTGCGGCGGATCAGGGGCCGGCGGCGTCAATAGGGTTGGGCTTCGCCGCCTTCGCCGTGGGCTGGGCCCTGGTGCGTTTTTTGTCGGCGGCGACGCCGCAGTTGTCAGACGTGGTGTTCGCGCCGGTGCGTGCGGCGGCCCAGCGCAAGACGGCGGCCGAGACCTTCGCCCACGCCCTCAGCCTGTCGCTGGACTTCCACCAGACTAAGCGGTCCGGCGCACTGTCGCGGGTGATGGACCGGGGCTCGCGCGCGGTCGATTTCCTGCTGCGGATCCTGATGTTCAACCTGGGCCCGACGGTGCTGGAGCTGGTGCTGGCGGCGGCGGTTCTGGGCGGCAAATACGACTGGCGATTCGGCGCCGTGGCGGTGGCCGTGGTGCTGGTCTATGCGGTCGCGACCTTCTCAATGGCCAACTGGCGGCTGGAGCACCGGCGCGCCATGAACGCGGCCGACAGCGAGGCGGCGGGCCTGTCGGTCGACGCCCTGCTGAACTACGAAACCGTCAAGTCGTTCGGCGCCGAGGGTCGGGCGGCGCAGGCCTATGATTCGTCCCTTGCAACCTATGCGAAGGCGTCGCTGAAGGCGAACACTTCGCTGGCGACCCTGAACCTGATCCAGGGTCTGATCATGAACGTCGGCCTTGGCGTCATGGCGGTCATGGCCGGATTCGAGGCTGCGGCCGGGCGCATGGGGCCGGGGGATGTCACGGCGGCGGTGCTGATCATGATCTCCCTCTATGCGCCGCTGAATATTCTGGGCTTTGCGTATCGAGAAATCCGCCAATCCTTCATCGACATGGAAGAGATGCTTAAAGTGACGCGTCAGGCGCCGCAGGTGGCGGACGCGCCCGACGCCACCGATCTGCCGCGTCCTGAAAGCGGGCGGGGCGCCGAAATCGTGTTCGACCATGTCGGCTTCCGGCATGACGCGCGGGCGGCGGGACTGGACGACGTCAGCTTCGTCACGCCCGCGGGCACCACGACCGCCCTGGTCGGGCCGTCGGGGGCGGGCAAGTCCACCATCGTCAAGCTGGCCCTGCGACTGCTCGATCCGCAGGAGGGCGCGGTGCTCATCGACGGCCGGGACGCGCGCAGCGTGACCCAGGCGTCGTTGCGGGCGGCCGTGGCCCTGGTGCCGCAGGACGTGGCCCTGTTCAACGACACCATCGCCGCCAACATCGCCTTCGCCCGGCCTGACGCGGACGAGGCGGCGATCTGGGCGGCGGCGGAAGCGGCGGAACTGGCTGACTTCATCCGCAACCTGCCCGACGGCATGGACACGCGCGTCGGCGAGCGGGGTCTGAAGCTGTCGGGCGGAGAACGTCAGCGAGTGGGCATCGCCCGCGCCCTGCTGGCCGATCCCTGCATCCTGATCTTGGACGAGGCGACCAGCGCGCTGGACAGCCGAACCGAGGCGGCGATCCAGAAGACGCTGCGCAAGGCGCGGACGGGCCGCACGACCCTGGTCGTGGCGCACCGCCTGTCGACCGTGGCCGACGCCGATCAGATTCTGGTGCTGAAGGCGGGCCGCATCGTCGAACGCGGCGCCCATCATGAGCTGGTGGCGCGTCAGGGCGGAGAGTATGCGGCCCTGTGGCGCAAGCAGACGCGCGGCGCGAAGGCCCAGGCCGGTTAGGCTTCAGGCTCTCCGGCGCCGGGAACCTTGGCCTTGAGCACGTCCTTGAGGCTGTCCAGCACCTTGGTGCGGGCGTCGGCGGCTTCGGAAGGCAGCGTCAGCAGCAGGCGCAGGGCTTGAGCGTGGACGGTGACGACGCGCCAGTCGAACGGGCGGCCTTCGGGCGCGGCGTCGATCAGATCGCACAGATTGGCTGCGGCCGCGC
Source organism: Brevundimonas sp. UBA7507 (assembly GCF_002478355.1). Taxonomy (NCBI): domain Bacteria; kingdom Pseudomonadati; phylum Pseudomonadota; class Alphaproteobacteria; order Caulobacterales; family Caulobacteraceae; genus Brevundimonas; species Brevundimonas sp. UBA7507. The sequence goes on from NZ_DLNP01000013.1 coordinate 99,573, forward strand.
ACAGGTCGTTGAGCTCAAACGGCCCGGCCGCGTCGATCACGGCGCTGGCGTGGCCGTACGCCTGATCCAGGGCGGTTTCGTCGACGCCGACAGGAGCGGGCAGGGCCGCCAGGGCAGTGACCTGTTCCTGAATGATCGCTCGGCTGCGGGCCTCCAGCCCGGCCAGATTGGCGCGGGCCTGGTTCAGGGCGACGCCGACGCTGACGCCGCCCGGCTGGTCGACCAGGGTCGATAGGCGGCTGCGGCGGCGATTGTGCGTGATGACTGTCATAGCTCCACCGCCGCCCTGCGTTCTTTTTCAAAGGCTGTCTTGCGGCGCTCTTCGGCGCGACGCTCGGGGCCGGGCCAGGGCTCGCTGCGGAAGCGGCGGTCGGGGCCGAAATAGTCGCCGACCTCCAGGAAGGGGCGGTTATCCCGCGACACCCAGACGATGCGCTCCAGCAGGACGCCCGCGCTGAACGGCTTGGTGATCAGGAAGTTGGCGCCGCAATCGCGCGCATCCGACACCTTGGAGCGGCGTACGTGGGCGGCGGTCATGATGACGGGCGTATAGGCGTTCGGCTCCAGGCCGGAACGGCGCAGCCAGCGCACGAATTCGTATCCGCTCATGCCCGGCATTTCGCAGTCGACCAGGATCAGATCGACTGGATGAGTCTGTAGAATGGAGATGGCCTCGGCCGCGCTCTCGCAGGCGTGACGCACCTTCATGCCGAAACCGAGCAGGGCCTGGGCGGTCAGCTCCAGTGAAAAGGGAGAATCGTCGATGACCATCGTCACCGCGCCGTCGAAGTTGAACACCGCGCTTTCGCGCAGGGATTCGCCGACCCCGTTCATGCCGCGCATGGGAGCCTGCCGATGCGAGCGGAGGGAAACAGAACGAATCGCATGATGTCAGCTTCGGCGGCGTTGCGACGCTGCGCAATCGCGATCAGCCCTTGATCAACCCAGACGGCCGATAGCGTAGAAGCGGTCGGCGCGCTGTTTCTTGAGCTGCTCAGCGGACAGGCCGGACATGGCCTTCAGCTCTTCTTCTAGAACCTGGCCGACATTGCGGATCGCTTTTTCACGGTCGGCGTGGGCGCCGCCCAGGGGCTCAGGGATCACGCGATCGACGATCTTCAGCTCGATCAGGTCGGGCGCGGTGATCTTCATGGCGTTGGCCGCGTCCTTGGCCCGCGCGCCGTCGCGCCACAGGATGCCCGCCGCGCCTTCCGGCGAGATGACCGAATAGATCGAGTGCTCCAGCATCAGCACGCGGCTGGCGGCGGCGATGGCGATGGCGCCGCCCGAGCCGCCTTCGCCCGTCACCGTGGCGATGGAGGGCACGCCCAGGGTCAGGCCGCGCTCGGTCGAGCGGGCGATGGCCTCGGCCTGTCCTCGCTCTTCGGCGCCCAGACCCGGATAGGCGCCGGCGGTGTCGACGAAGGTCAGGACCGGCAGGCCGAACTGCTCGGCCATGTCCATCAGGCGGACGGCCTTGCGATAGCCCTCGGGGCGGGCCATGCCGAAGTTGTGGGTGATGCGGGTCTGGGTGTCGTGACCCTTTTCGTGGCCCATGACCACGACCGGCTGGCCGCGGAAGCGGGCCAGACCGCCGAGGATGGCCTGGTCGTCGCCGAACTGACGGTCGCCGTGCAGCTCAACGAAGTCGGTGAACAGGCCGTCGACGTAATCGACGAAGTGCGGACGCTGGGGGTGGCGCGCGACCTGGGTGCGCATCCACGGATCAAGGTTGGCGTAGGCCTTGGTGCGCATGGCGTCGGCCTTCTTGCGCAGGGCGGCGATCTCGGTCTCGAACGACCCGCTGGTCGGCGCCAGAAGCGACAGCTCGGCGATCTTGGCGTCCAGTTCGGCGATCGGCTTTTCGAATTCGAGATAGTGCGTGGCCATAAGGCGTCCGTGAGGAAGAAGCGCGCTTGGCGCTACGGAAGGCGGCGGAACCTAGAGCGCGGAACGCCTCGGAGCAAGCGCGGGTTCAGTCGTCCTTCGCCAAGGGGTGGTTGGCGTGAACCACCTGGGACAGGCGGTCGACAGCGACGTGGGTGTAGATCTGGGTGGTCGAGATGTCGGCATGGCCCAGCAGGGTCTGCACCACGCGCAGGTCGGCGCCGCCCTCCAGCAGATGGGTGGCGAAGGCGTGGCGCAGGACGTGGGGGCTGACGCGGGCCGGGTCGATACCGGCCGTGATCGCCGCCTGATCCAGAAGCTGGGCGAAACGGCGCGGGGTCAGATGGCCGCTCTTGCCGTGCGAGGGGAACAGCCAGGCGCTGTCGGGCGTGTTCGGCTTGCGAGCAGCGTCGCGGGCGTTCAACCAGGCCTTGATCGCCTCGCGCGCGGGCATGTTCAGCGGGGCCAGCCGCTCCTTGCCGCCCTTGCCGCGCACGATCAGATAGGCGGGGTCACGGCGAACGGCCTCGACCTTGAGCGCCAGCAGCTCGGATACGCGCAGGCCCGAGGCGTAGGCCATCTCGACCAGGGCGATCAGGCGCAGGCCCGCCGTGCTGTCGGCGGCGGCGGCGGCGATCAGCAGGGCCTCGATCTCGTCGCGGCTGAGGGTCTTGGGCAGGCTGCGGCCCTGCGTGGGCGCGTCCAGCCGGCGCGAAGGATCATCGGCTCGCCAGCCCTCGCCCAGGGCGAAGCGATAAAACTGGCGCACGGAGGCGCGGCGGCGGGCGGCTGTGGCGGCGGACAGGCCGCGCCGCGACAGATCGGCGAACCAGGCCTCCAGCGCCTCCTGCGGCGCGCCCATCAGACCGCCGGCGTCGTTCAGCCATGTCTGTGCATCCGCCAGATCGCGGCCGTAGGCGGCCAGGGTGTGGGGCGAGGCGTCGCGCTCCACCGCCATCATCTCCAGGAAGGCTTCGATCTGCGGGGTCATGCGGCGCGTCTGGTCATCGCTTCTGGGTGTGGAGCGGGGCGGCGTCTGGTGTAGAGGGTGTACGGACCATGCCTTCTGACGCCTCGCCTGATTCCTTCCCGCTGTCTTCGGTCCGCACCATAGCCTTGGTGGGGCTGATGGGCGTCGGGAAATCGACCGTGGGGCGGCGCCTGGCGGCGCGGCTGGGCCTGCCGTTCGCCGACGGCGATCATGTGATCGAGGAAGCGGCGGGCATGACCGTCAGCGAAATCTTCGCCACGCGCGGCGAGGTCGAGTTCCGGGCGGGCGAGGCGCGGGTCATGAAGCGCCTGCTGGAAGGGCCGCCAATCGTGCTGGCGACCGGTGGCGGGGCGGTGCTCAACCCCGACACCCGCGCCCTGATGAAGCAGCACGCCGTCAGCGTCTGGATGCGTGCGGACCTGAAGGTCATCGCCGAGCGGGTAGGGCGACGCGACACCCGGCCGCTGTTGCGCAATCGCGATCCTCTGACAGCCCTGAACGATTTGGCCAAGGCGCGCTATCCCATCTACGGCGAGGCCGATCTGACGGTCGATGTGGGCGGCGGATCGCACGCCCAGGCCGTTGAGGCCATCTTGAAACAATTGCGCCGGTTCGGACGGCAGGAGACCCAGTCATGACCACGACGATCCCGGTCGCAGGCGGCGCCTTCGCCCCCTATGAGGTCGTCGTCGGGCGCGGTCTGCTGAAGGCGGCGGGCGCCGAGGTCGCTGTGCTGAAACCGACGCGCGCCTTCATCGTCAGCGACGAGACGGTGGCGGCCATTCACGGCGAGACGGTGCGCTCGTCGCTGGAAGGCGCGGGGCTGGCGACCGGGATCGTAACCGTGCCCGCAGGCGAGGCGTCCAAGTCGTTTGAACAGCTTGAAGCGGTGCTGGACCGATTGCTGACCGAAGGACTGGACCGCAAGAGCCTGGTCGTCGCCCTGGGCGGCGGCGTGGTGGGCGACTTGGCCGGTCTGGCGGCGGCCCTGTTCATGCGCGGGATCGACTTCGTGCAGATTCCGACGACCCTACTGGCTCAGGTGGATTCCTCGGTCGGCGGCAAGACGGCGATCGACACCCCGCGCGGCAAGAACCTGATCGGCGCCTTCCATCAGCCGCGCAGGGTGCTGGCGGACATCGAAGCCCTGGCCACCCTGCCTGCGCGTCAGGTGCGCTCGGGCTGGGCCGAGGTGTTGAAGCACGGGCTGATCTGCGACGCGGCCTTCTTCGACTGGCTGGGCGGCGAAGGAGCTTCTGGGGCGCGGGGCGATCTTGATGCGCTGGAGCGGGCGGTGATCCGCTCGGTTGAGATCAAGGCCCGGATCGTCGGCGAGGATGAGAAGGAGGCGGGCCGTCGAGCCCTGCTGAACCTGGGCCATACCTTCGGCCACGCGCTGGAGGCTGAACTGGCGTTCGACGAGACCGTCACCCACGGCGAAGCGGTGGCGCTGGGCTGCGCCATGGCCTTCCGCTATTCGGCGCGGCAGGGGCTGTGCCCGGCGGCCGAGGCCGAGCGCGCCGAGGCGGGCATCCGCGCGGCGGGTCTGCCGACGCGGTTGGCTGACGTGGAGCACGCCTTTGCGGCTGACGCCCTGATCGCGCGCATGGCGGGGGACAAGAAGGCCGAGGGCGGTCGTCTGACCCTGATCCTGGCGCGGGCGGTGGGCGACGCCTTCACCGACAAGGACGTGGACGCCGAGGCGGTGCGCGCTTTCCTGATCGAGGAAGGCGCGGCGTGAAGCTGTCGCCCGTCGTCCTGGAAGACGCTTTTGTTCGGCTGGAGCCGTTCACCGAGGCGCTGAAGGATGAGGTTCGGGCGGCGCTGGACTGCGACCCGGAGGCCTGGAACGGCATGGTCGCCGCCGCCTATGGCGCGCATTTCGACGACTGGTGGGAAGCGGCGCTGAAGGCGATGGCGGCGGGATCTCGCATCGCCTATACCGTGCGGCGTCGTGCCGATGGTGCGGTCGTCGGCACGACCAGCCTCTATGAGATCAAGCCCGCGCATCGACGCTGCGAGATCGGTTCGACCTTCTATCGACCCGAGGCGCGGGGCGGGCCGGTCAACCCGGCGTGCAAGCGTCTGTTGCTGGACTACGCCTTTTCGAACGGGGCGATCCGGGTCGAGATCATCACCGACGCCCTGAACGCCGCCAGCCAGGCCGCCATCCGTAAGCTGGGCGCGACCCATGAGGGCGTGCTGCGCAAGCACAAGACGACCTGGACCGGGCGGGCGCGGGATACGGCGCAGTTCGCCATCCTGGACGAGGACTGGCCCGAGGTGCGGCGACGGCTGGACGAACGGTTGGCGGCCTTCGCCTAGTCGACGGCCCGGCATTCGGTGGGTTCGCGGTCGGCGGCGGTCCATGTCGCCATGACGCCCTTGCCGCGCAGCTCATAGCCCGAGGCGCGATACCAGATGCCGTCGGCGGCGCGCTCCTGATACAGGTCGACCGCCTCGCCGCTGGAGTTGCGCACAGTCGCCATCTGGCGCGGATTGTCGAAGTCGACCGACAGACGTTCGGAATTGTTGCACAGATAGACGGCGTGGATGACGCGGTTCAGGGCTCGGTCCTGAAGTTCGGCGCCGGTGCGTCGGCGCGCGGTTTGGGCCTCCACGGCGCGTTCGCGCACCTCTTCGCCATCTGTGGGGGCCTTGCGCGGTTCAGGGCCGCAGCCGGACAATAGAACCAGAGCGGCGACGGCGGGCCAGAGGATACGGGTCGGCAAGTGAGGCCCCTCTCAAGGTCAAGCTTGAAGGTTCAACGCCCTGCGTCGCCCGTCGTTCCTGTGCGGGACTTCCTGCGCGAGCGGAAGAAGCCGCGCAGCATGCCGGCCGCCGGATCGGCCAGGACGCCGCCCTCGACCTGTGGTCGCCAGTGGCAGGTCGGCTGGTCGAAGAAACGCCCGCCGTGGATCACGGCGCCGCCCTTGGGATCGTCCGCCCCCCAGACCACGCGGCCGATGCGAGCGTGGCTGATGGCGCCCGCGCACATGGCGCACGGCTCTAGGGTGACATAGAGAGTCAGGTCCGTAAGGCGATAATTCTGCAACTTCGCCGCCGCATCGCGCAGGGCGACGATCTCGGCATGGGCGGTCGGATCATGGGCCGTGATGGGCCCGTTTTGCCCGCGCCCAAGCACTTCGCCGGTGTTTTCGTCCACGATCACGGCCCCGACCGGCACCTCGCCGGCTTCAGCCGCCGCTTGCGCCAGATCGAGCGCCATGCTCATGAACCGCTCATCATGGATCGCCATCCCAAAGACAACGACAAGAAGCCCCGCTCCCGTCAAGACGACGGTGCGCGCGGTCCCCGCAATTTCGCCGATAAAGGCCCGCGAAAGTCCTTCGACAAGGACGCAAAGCCGGGCGGCAAGCCGCGCGACCGCGCCGGAGGCAAGCCGGGCGACAAGTTTGCGCCCGAGGCCAAGAGCCCCGAACGCACCGAACGAATCGCCAAGGCCATGGCCCGCGCGGGCATCGCCTCGCGTCGTGAGGTCGAACGGCTGATCGGTCTGGGCAAGGTGGCGGTGAACGGCCGCATCCTGGCCACGCCCGCCGTGCTGGTGAAACGCGACGACAAGATCACCGTCGACGGCAAGCCGATCGGCGCGGCCCAGGCGACGCGCGTCTGGCGCTATCACAAGCCTGCGGGCCTGATCACCAGCCACAACGATCCGGCTGGCCGCCCGACCGTGTTCGACGCCCTGCCCAGCGGCCTTCCGCGCGTGATTTCGGTCGGCCGCCTCGACCTAGCGACCGAAGGCCTGCTGCTGCTGACCAACGACGGCGAACTCAGCCGGGCGCTGGAATTGCCGGAAACGGCCCTGGTGCGCCAGTATCGCGCCCGTGCGCGCGGCCGCATCACCCAGGAGCAGTTGGACAAGCTGAAGGACGGCGTGGTCGTCGACGGCGTGCGCTACGGCCCCGTGGAAGCCACCATCGACAAGGCCAAGGAAAAGGCGGAGGGCGAGAAGTCGTCGGCCAACCTGTGGCTCAGCGTCTCGATCACCGAGGGCAAGAACCGCGAAGTCCGCAAGGTGCTGGAGAGCATCGGCCTGACGGTCAATCGCCTGATCCGCCTGGCCTATGGTCCGTTCCAGCTCGGCACCCTGCCGGTCGGATCGGTCGAGGAAGTCGGCCCGCGCGTGATCCGCGAAATGCTGGCCGAGCATATTCGTCCCGAGAACCTGCCGACCGGCAATACGGTTGCGACTCCGGCGCCGATTCCGGGGCGTCGCACCGGCACGCCGATCGTGCGCGGCAAATCCGGCTCGGCCATGTCGGATCCGTCGCGCAAGCCCAGCCGCGTTCGCGCCGCAGAAACGGCGGCCGAGGAAGGCGCTGAGTTCGGCAAGCCCGCTCGCAAGGAAGGCTGGGCCAAGGCCAAGCCGAAGTTCGAGCACAAGAAGACCTTCAAGCCGCGCGCTCGTCCGGGCGATGGCGAAGGGACGGAAGGCGGCGATCGTCCGCGCCGTCCGTTCACCCCGCGCGAACCACGCGCGGACCAATTCATCGACGACCGTCGCGGTCCGCCCAAGGGCGGCCGTCCCGGCGGAAAGCCCGGCGGCAAGCCGTTCGGTCGTCCCGGTGGAGCCGGTGGGCGTCCTGACGCGCGTTCGGACTCTCGTTCGGGCGACCGATCAGGCGGTCCTCGCGGCGGCGGCAAGCCGTTCGGAGGCAAGCCTTCCGGCGGCGGGGGCGGTCGTGGCGGCCCGCGCGGACGCGGCTGATTATTGAGCAGAGACGCAAGGCATGGCGGATGTTGAAACCCAGTTGAACGGCCGCTGTCTGTGCGGGGCGGTGCGCTTCACCGCCACGCCCAAGGGCGGGATGCACGCCTGCCATTGCGAACGGTGTCGCCGGACCTCGGGCGGGGTGTCGCTCAGCGTGGACTGCGGCGACACCGTCGAAGTCGAGGGACCGCTGACGACCTATGATTCGTCCGATTGGGCCGAGCGGCAGTTCTGCTCGGCCTGCGGCTCCAACCTGTTCTGGCGGTTGAAGGCGGGCGGCATGGTCATGGTCTCGGTTCAGGCCTTCGACGATCCGTCGGCCTTCGCCTTCGACAGCGAGATCTACATCGACGCCAAGCCTGCCAACTACGCCTTCGCCGGCGACCGCGTCCGCATGACCGGCGCCGAGGTCGAAGCCCTCTACGGGGAGGGCTGAGCGCGTCGGGCGCGCACGATCCGCTCGACGACGAGCAGCACCACGATCAGGGCGACGGCTTCGTAGGCAAGCGCCGACAGCGGCAGAATTTCTCCTGGCGGAGGTTCAGTAGAAATCGGTTCACCCAGTAGAGCGATGGCGAGGTTGCCGGCCCAGTGGGCGCCGATGGCGAACTCGATCCCGCCAAGACGCAGGGCGGCCCAGGTCCAGATTAGGCCTGACAGCGCGCGCGCGACGAAGGCTACCGGATCGGGGTCCATGTGAATGGCGGAAAACACGATGGCGTTGAACAGGCATAGAATGATCAGGCTGCCGGTGAAGCCGCCTGTCACTCGGAGCAGGACGCCGCGGCAGACGACTTCTTCGGCCGTGGCTGCGACGAACAGGCCGAGGGCCGCTGCGGCGACGTAGAACAGACGGCTTTCGACCGAATAGGCGGGATTCAGGATCGGCGCCGGACCTGCAGGGTCGATCAAGTTGTAGATTATGGCGCTGGCGCTCCCCACCAGGGCCATACCGGCGAACCCGAGCCACAAATATCGCAGCGAGAGTCGGCGGCGGGGCCAGAGAAAGGCCGTCGTCGGCACGCCATAGGCGATTCTGGCGCTGAGCAGGACGGCCCCCGCCAGCAAACCAAGGAAAGCGCCGAGTTCCAGTACGTAAGCGCCTTCGCCATACAGGCGGTCAGGCCCTTCCGGCACAGTGGCCAAGGCGTCTGCACCAACAACGCCTGCGGCCTCTAAAGCGGACCTCGCCAGACCGATGATGATGCCGGCGGCGATTATCAGCACGCAGGATAGAGCGATGAAGCCTGCCAGCCGCTTCCAGCGCGCAACGGGCCGAACGCCAGCGATCATTGGACTGCTTCGCACTTCCTCGACCGCAGTGAGGAAAGGCGAGGGGGTGGAACTTGAGAATCCGGCGTTCGACATGGGCCGAACGTTGCATTGCGCGCGTGACCGGTCCAGAGGCGGGGCCATGAGAATCGTCGCTGGACAATATCGCGGTCGGGCCATCGTCACGCCTGAGGGACAGAACACGCGGCCGACGTCGGATCGGGCGCGTCAGGCGATCTTCAACGTGCTGGAGCACGCGCCGTGGGCTGAAGGGCTGCACGAGGCGCGGGTGATCGACCTGTACGCTGGATCGGGCGCGCTGGGGTTCGAGGCGCTGTCGCGCGGGGCGGCCTTCTGTTTGTTCGTGGATACGGACGACGGCGCGCGCGGCGCGATCCGCGAGAATATGGACGCCTATGGCCTGTTCGGCCGGTGCCGGGTGCATCGGCGCAGTGCGACCGATCTGGGGCCGCGCCCCGGTTCGGCGGGCGAGGCCTTTACCCTGGCGTTTCTGGATCCGCCCTACGCCAAAGGCTTAGGAGAGCAGACGCTGGCGCGGCTGCTGGAGGGCGGCTGGTTGGCGCCGGGCGCTATCGTGGTCTTCGAGCGCGGCTCGGACGAGCCCGAGATCGACACCCCCGGCTATGAGCGGTTGGACGCGCGCGACTACGGCGCCGCGCGCGTCCTATTCCTCAGGGCGTCAGAAGCTTCGGCCTGAGGTCCGGTTGTCGGCCCGGCTGCGCAGGCGGCTGAGGCCGTCGCGGTTGACGACGTAGGGGCCGCCGTTTCGGGACTTGATGACGCCCTTGCGCTTCAGGCTGCGCCATTGATCGAGGTTACAGCCGTCCAGCACCCAGCCTTCGCGGGTGAAGCAGCGGGCGGCCAGGATGCGGCCCTGTTCGTCGCGTTCCAGCAGGATGCGACCGCCCTGGGCGAGGGCGTGGAGCGTGCGTTGCTCCGCACGTGACAGGTTCATGGGATTGAGATTTCCAAGGCATGAGAAGACACGCGCCCGGCGCAACGGGGCGCGGGCGGGCTCAGGAGGCCTCGGGACGATCAGCGCCCGGGCCTATGCCGTGGCTACAATCTCAAACATGGTTCCATCCCATTGGGGGAAGGCGCGACTTATAGCGCGAGGCGTGGTCGGCGGCTAGGCGCTTCAACCTCTGCGGCGCTGAAGCTTGGCGGCCAGGGCGCGGGCGCCGGCTGTGACGTCGGCCCAGGTGACGTCGAAACCGTCGTCCTCGCCGAAATAGGGGTCCGCCACGGCCTGACCTCTGCGGCCCTCGACGTGATCCAGCAGCAGGGACAGATTCGCCGTTGCGCCGGGCGGGGCGAGGCGGCGCAGGTTCGCCAGATTGTCGTGATCCATCGCCACCAGATGGGTGAAGCGTCGGAAGTCGGCGGGCTTCACCTGACGGCCGCGCAAGGCCGAGATGTCGACGCCGTTCTTAAGCGCCACGGCTTGGGCGCGCGGATCGGGTGGGGAGCCGATGTGCCAGTTTCCTGTCCCTGCGGAATCCGTGATGGCGTCCAGCTTCAGGCGCCGCGCTTCTTCACGGAAGGCGGCCTCTGCCAGCGGCGAGCGGCAGATGTTGCCCAGGCAGACGAAGAGGACGGAAGGGGTCATGCCCTCAAGTAGCGAAGCGGTAGGGCGGCGAAAAGATCAGCGTCGTCCGAACAGCTTCTCGAGATCGTGCAGCTTCAGCTCCACATAGGTCGGGCGGCCGTGGTTGCACTGGCCGGAGTGCGGCGTGGCCTCCATCTGGCGCAGCAGGGCGTTCATTTCCGGCGCCGACAGGACGCGGCCCGAGCGCACCGAGCCGTGGCAGGCCATGGTGCCGCAGACCTCGGCCATGCGCTCCTTCAGCGACAGGGCGGCGCCGTGTTCGGACAGGTCGTCGGCGATGTCGCGGATCAGTCCCTGAACATCGGTGTCGCCCAGCAGGGCTGGCGTTTCGCGCACCAGCACCGCGCCCGCGCCGAACGCTTCGACGATCAGACCCATCTCGGCCAGTTCCTCGGCCTTGGCGGCGACGCGCTCGGCCTCGGCGGGGTCCAGTTCGACCACTTCGGGCGTCAGCAAGGCCTGACGGGTGACGGCGCCGTCGGCCATCTGGGCCTTCATTCGCTCATAGACCAGCCGTTCGTGGGCGGCGTGCTGGTCGACGATGACCAGACCGTCGCGGGTCTGGGCCACGATGTAGTTGGCGTGAAGCTGCGCCCGCGCGGCGCCCAGCGGATAGTCGATCAGGTCGACTGGGGCCGAAGCGCCGGGCGCAATCTGGCCCGCGTGTTCGGCCTGGATCTCGCTCAGGGTGCGGAAGCTTGGGGCGGCCGCTTCCCCGCTCCATGTGTGCTCGACGCGGGCGGAGCGTTCGTTGAGGCCCGGCAGGTTCTGGGCGGTGGCGGCCGGTTGCGACCAGCCCTGCCAGCCGCTCCAGCCCGGCGCGGCGTTGCTGAGCGTCTGCGGCGCGGCCGAGTTGTAGAGCGCCTCGCCCGTATGCGGCCGGAACCCGGACAGGGCGTCGGCGGCGACCGTGGTCGAGGCGCGGTGTCCCGCCGCGTGCAGGGCGTGGCGCAGGGCGCCGACGATCAGGCCGCGCACCAGCGCCGGATCGCGGAAGCGCACCTCTGCCTTGGCCGGATGGACGTTCACGTCGACATACAGCGGGTCGATGTCGATGAAGAGGGCCGCCGCCGGGTGCCGGTCGCGCGCCAGGAAGTCGGCGTAGGCCCCGCGCAGGGCGCCCTGCAGCAGGCGGTCGCGCACCGGGCGGCCGTTGACGAACAGGAACTGGTGCGCCGCATTGCCGCGCGAATAGGTTGGCAGGCCCGCATAGCCGGACAGGCGCACGCCGTCGCGCTCCTGATCGATCAGCAGGGCGTTGGCCTCGAAGTCGCGGCCCAGCAAGGCGCCGAGACGTTTCAGCCGCCCCTCGTCGCCCAGATGTTCGGCGGGCAGGCGCAGCGTCGTCTTGCCGTCCAGGCTGAGGGTGAAGGCCACCGCTTCGTGCGCCATCGCCTGGCGCTTGATCTCCTCGGAGATGGCCATGGCCTCGGCCCGCTCGGACTTCATGAACTTCAGCCGGGCAGGGGTGGCGTAGAACAGGTCGCGCACCTCGACCCGCGCCCCGTGCGGGCCGGGGAAGGCGGCGGGCGACAGGGGCCGCTGGGCGCCGCCCTCGACGGAGATGGCCCAGGCGTCGTTCTGAGGCTGGCCGGTTTCGGCGCGCGCACGGGTCGTGATGTTCAGGCGAGCGACCGAGCCGATGGAAGGCAGGGCCTCGCCTCGGAAGCCCAGGGTGAAGATGCGCAGCAGGTCCACGTCGCCCGCATCGTCCGGCTCCAGCTTCGACGTGGCGTGGCGTTCGATGGCGACGGGCAGTTCGTCGCGAGGGATGCCCTTGCCGTCGTCGGCGATCAGGATGCGGGTCAGGCCGCCGCCGTCCGCCTGAATCTCGATGCTGCGGGCGTCGGCGTCGATGGCGTTCTCGACCAGTTCCTTGATGGCGCTGGCGGGTCGTTCGACCACCTCGCCGGCGGCGATGCGGTTGACGGTTTCGGGGGGGAGGCGACGGATGGTCATGTGAGTCGCGAGGATAGGCGCCGTCGCCCGTAGACGCACCTCAATCCTTTTTTCGTGAGGTCGAAGGCGGTTTTCGTGATCGGGGGGGCTTGAAGCGCGTGAATGGCAACTTATACTGTTGCAGTCCGACGGCGAGGCTGGACGGACACTCGACCTGTTTCCGGACTGTCTGTCTAGTTTTCGTTTCAACCGCCTGTTTGAGGTTTCCTCTCCCATGAAGATAAAAGCCGCCCTGATCGCCGTTTCGGCCGCCGCCCTGCTGGCCGCCTGCAGCCAGCCCGCCGACACCGCCGGCGCCCCGACGACCGACGCCGCCTCGACCGCTCCGGTCGCGCTGAAGGCCACCTCGGGCGTCTATGTGATGGACCCGACCCACGCCTCGCTGCAGTGGTCGCTGCCGCACAACTCGATCTCGAACTACACGGCGCGCTTCAACAAGTTCGACGCCAAGATCACGCTGGACACCGCCAACCTGGCCAACAGCACGGTCGAGGCGACCATCGACCCGGCTTCGGTCGACGCCAACTATCCGGGCGACTACGTCGGCACCCACGCCGCCACCGGCTTCAAGAGCTGGAGCGAGGACATCGCCAAGAACAAGAACTTCCTGAACGCGACCGCTTTCCCGCAGATCACCTTCAAGTCGACCAAGGTCGAGCTGACCGGCACGCGCACGGCCAAGGTGACGGGCGATCTGACCTTCCTGGGCGTGACCAAGCCGGTGACGCTGGACGCCACCTTCAACGGCGACCTGGAGAAGCACCCGTTCGTGCCGGCGCCGGCCATCGGCTTCTCGGCTGAGGGCAAGTTCAAGCGCACCGACTTCGGCATGGCGCTGGGCCCGGTCGGGGATGAAGTGACGATCCGCTTCGACGCCGAGTTCATCAAAGAAGTCGCCCCGGCGGCTCCCGCCGTCTGATAGGCTGCGACACGACGAAGGGGCGGGGCCGTTCGGTCCCGCCCTCTTCATATTCAGACTGACGCGAGAGCTCTCATGACCCGCCGCCCCAGCCGCTACAGCGCCGTCGCCATCACCCTGCATTGGCTGATCGCGATCGCCATCCTGTCGATGATCCCGATGGGCTGGTGGATGAGCGACGCCATCGTCGAGCCGGACAGCCAGGCGCTGGCCTATCGCGTCTTCCAGATTCACAAGTCGATCGGCTTCCTGATCCTGGCGCTGACGGTGCTGCGGATCGTGTGGCGGCTGACGCACCCGGTTCCGGCTCTGCCCGGCGCCATGAAGGGGTGGGAGCAGTTCGCCGCGCGGGCGACGCATGCCGCCTTCTACGCCCTGATGCTGGCTCTTCCGCTGACAGGGTGGGCCTATGTCTCGACCGGATGGGCTGTGGTCACGGACACGCCGCTGGCCGTGGCGACCAGTTGGTTCGGCCTGTTCACCATTCCGCATCTGCCCTTCATCGAACACGCTTCCGAAGCCGTTCGCCGCACGACGGCGTGGATGGCCATGGGCGCGCACAGCAAGCTGGCCTGGGGCATGATCGTCCTGGTCGTCCTGCACGTCGCCGCGGCGCTGAAACACCAGTTCCTGGATCGCGACGGCGTGCTGTCGCACATGATCCCGGTCCTGCCGCACGGCGATGACGCCCATGGCGTCGCGCCCGAGCCGACCCCGGCCGTGCGTTGGGCTGAGCGGCTGGCGGGCGTGGCCTTCGTGGTCGTGATCGGCGCCGCCTTCGGCCTGGCCGCCAAGCCGGCGCCCAAGGCGGAAGGGCAGGCGGTGGCCTCGGCTCCTGCCGCCGCGCCTGCGGCTGACGCGGCGGTGACGCCAGGTACGGCCGCCGCCTGGACCGTGGACAAGGCCGCCTCGACCATCCAGTTCACCGGAACCCACACCGGCAAGGCCTTCACCGGCCGGTTCGAGCAGTGGGAGGCGCAAGTCTGGTTCGATCCGGCTGATCTGGCGGGCTCGAAAGCCGTGGTGATGGTCCAGACCGGCACGGCCAAGACTGGCGACGCGACGCAGGAAGGCAGTCTGCCGGGCGCCGAATGGTTCGACACGGCGAGCTATCCCACCGCTCGCTTCGAGGCGACGGCGTTCAAGGCGCTGGGCGGGAACCGCTATGAGGCGACGGGAACCCTACGCATCAAGACGACGACGGTCCCGGTCGTCCTGCCCTTCACCTTCGACGAGGCGAACGGGACGGCGACGGTCGAGGGTAGGCTGGAGCTGGACCGCACGGCGCTGAACATGGGCATGGCGTCCGACGCGGGCGGCGACTGGGTGTCCAAGGCCATCGGCGTCGAGATCAAGGTGAAGGCCGCGCGTCAGGGTTAAGAAATCGGGCGCGGGGTTTGCCCGACTCCGCGCGGGGCGCTACAGCCTTCGGCTCTCCCTTCCTTGAGCGCCGAAAGAGCGACGCCATGCACGATATCCGAGCCATTCGCGACAATCCCGAAGCCTTCGTCGCAGGCTGGTCGTCGCGCGGCGTGGATGACGCCGCTGATGTGGTCGCGCGCATTCTGGCGCTGGACGTGGACCTGCGCGCGGCTCAGACGCGCGGACAGGACGCGCTGGCCAAGCGCAACGCCGCCTCCAAGGCCATCGGCGCCGCCATGGGCAAGAAGGACATGGCCGAGGCCGACCGCCTGAAAGCCGAGGTCGAAGCGCTGAAAGGCGAAATCGCCGAGGCGGGCGATGCTGAAACGGCCAAGGGCGCCGAACTGCGCGACCTGTTGGCGGGGCTGAAGAATCTGGCCGCCGCCGATGTGCCGGACGGCGAGGACGAGAACGACAACGTCGAAGTCCTGAAATGGGGCGAACCCCGCACGACCGGCCCGGCCAAGGATCACGCCGATCTGGGCGAGGCTCTGGGCCTGCTGGACTTTGAAGCCGCCGCCAAGATGTCCGGCTCGCGCTTCGCCGTGCTGAAGGGGCAACTGGCGCGTCTGGAGCGAGCTATCGGCCAGTTCATGCTGGACCTGCAGACGGACAAGCACGGGTATCAGGAGGTGAATCCGCCTTTCCTCGTCAAGGATGAGGCGATGTTCGGCACTGGGCAATTGCCGAAGTTTTCCGACGATCAGTTTCTGGCGCTTCCGGGAATCGGAGAACTCAACAGATACGCGATTGACTTTGCCCAAACGGTTGCAGACAGCTTGACCAATATCGGCGATCCGAAGTTCATGCACCCCGACTCTCGTCAGGAAGCCATTGAGCAATCGCTTAAGGCTCACGATCCAGATCAAACAAACCGAGCCTTTGAGCAACGCCGCAGCGGACACTGGCTGATCCCCACCGCCGAAGTCTCCCTGACCAACCTGGTGCGTGAGCAGATCCTGTCCGAGGACGAGGTCGCCCAGCCCCTGCGTATGACCGCCTTGACGCCGTGCTTCCGGGCCGAGGCCGGGTCGGCAGGGCGCGATACGCGCGGCCTGATCCGCCAGCACCAGTTCTCCAAGGTCGAGATGGTCTCCATCTGTCGCCCTGAGGATTCTGAGGCCGAGCATGAGCGCATGACCGGCTGCGCCGAGGCGGTGCTGCAGGCGCTGGAGCTGCCCTATCGCAAGGTGCTGCTGTGCAAGGGCGACATGGGCTTCTCGGCGCAGAAGACCTATGATCTCGAGGTCTGGCTGCCCAGCCAGAACACCTATCGCGAGATCAGCTCCTGCTCGAACTGCGGCGACTTCCAGGCCCGGCGCATGGACGCCCGGTTCAAGCGCGCGGGCGAGAAGAAGACCGAGTTCCTGCACACCCTGAACGGTTCGGGTCTGGCGGTCGGCCGCACCCTGGTCGCGGTGATGGAAAACTATCAGCAGGAGGACGGGACCATCGCGGTTCCGGCCGCCCTGCAGCCCTATATGGGCGGACTCAAGACTGTAGGCGTGGCGTCCAACTGATGCGTATCCTTCTGACCAACGACGACGGCATCGAGGCCGAGGGCCTGGCGTGCCTGGAGAAGATCGCCCGCGCCCTGTCGGACGACGTCTGGGTCGTCGCGCCCCAGACCGAGCAGTCGGCCAAGGGGCGGGGCATCACCCTGACCGAGCCGCTGCGCGTCAATCCGCTGGGCGACAAGCGGTTCGCCGTGACCGGCACCCCGACGGACTGCGTCATCCTGGCCGTCAACGACATCATGCCCGAAAAGCCTGATCTGGTGCTGTCGGGCGTCAATCGCGGCCACAACGTCGGCGAGGACGTCAGCTATTCCGGCACGGTGGCGGGCGCTCTTCAGGGCATGGCCTTCGGCATCCGCTCCATCGCCCTGTCGCAGTCGCTGGAGCGGTTCCACGACGAAGCGATTGCTCATTGGGAAACGGCCGAGGCCTTCGGTCCCGGCATCGTCGCCCGCCTGCTGGAGCAGAAATGGGGGGAGGGCGTGGTCATGAACGTCAACTTCCCGCGCCTGCCGCCTGAACTGGTCAAGACGGTCGAGGTGACGCGCCAGGGCTTCCGCGACATCGGCGAGATGCACGCCATCCGCCGCACCGACCTGCGCGGCCGCGACTACTACTGGATGGCCTTCCGCGGCGCGCCGCAGGAGCACGCCGACGGCACCGACCTGCGGGCGATGGACGAGGGCCGCATCTCGGTTACGCCGCTGCACATCGACCTGACGCACATGCAGTCGGTCAATGATCTGAAGAAGGTGCTGGGCGGCGCCCCGCCCAAGGGGCCGCAGGAAAAATGAGTCTCAAGGACGACCGCGCGGGCCGATTGATCCTGTCGCTGCGGCGTCAGGGGGTGACGGACGCGCGGGTTCTGAAGGCGATGGAGTCCATTGACCGCGCCGTCTTCGTCCATGAGAAATTCCTCGATCAGGCGTGGGAGGATCAGGCCCTGCCGATCGACTGCGCCCAGACGATCAGCCAGCCCTTCATCGTCGGCCTGATGACCCAGGCGCTGGACGTCCAGCCGCGGCATCGCGTGCTCGAGATCGGCACCGGTAGCGGCTATCAGTGCGCGGTCCTCAGCCGCATGGCGCGCTTCGTCTATTCGGTCGAGCGTTACAAAAGTCTCTTAACTGAGGCCGAGAACCGATTGAAAATCCTGAGAATCGACAATGTCTTCACCCGCCACGGCGATGGCGGGCAGGGCTGGCCGGAGCAGGCGCCGTTCGACCGGATCATGGTCACGGCGGCCTCGCCGCACGAGCCGACGGAACTGCTGAAACAGCTCAAGCCGGGCGGCGTTCTGGTCGCGCCTGTGGGACGCACCTCGGTGCAGATGCTGAACCGCTACACCGGCCAGCCCGACGGCAGTTTCCAGCGGGAAAGCCTGTGCGAGGTCCGCTTCGTTCCCCTAGTCGAAGGGACGGCAAAAGAAGGGTGAGGGGCGAAATCTCACCGCTCCATTAACCTTTCCGCCCCACTTTCGCGCGGGTTGCCGGGTTGGATTCGGCCACGGGTCGGGGCAAACCGGCTTCTGAATGCTGAACAAGGTTAATACGGAGAGACGCATGAGCGGCTTCACAGGCTGGATCAGGGCGGCGGCGGTCGTCGGCGGGGCGCTGGCGGTGACGGCGTGTTCGACCTATCCGAACGAGCCGCGCTACTCGACCCGGCCGATGGGGGCGGGCGGTTATCCGCAACAGCAGGGGCAACCCCAGGGCCAGCAGCCCGGCGCCTATCCGAACAATCCCTATTACCAAGGGCCGGCGACGCAGCCGCAGCAGCCTGCGCCTCCGCCTTACGAGGAAGGGCCCCGTGCTCCGGCTGGCAGCATCGAAGGCGGCGGCCTGCCCCCTGCGGGCGGTCCAGCTTATCCCTCGACCGGAGCGCCGGTCACGGTGACGCCGCCGCCTGCCGCCGGCAATCCGGCCATGCCTGGCGCGACCTATGTGATTCAGCCGGGCGACACCATTTCGGGCGTGGGGCGTCGTTTCCGTACGCCGGTGCAGATTCTGATCGACCTGAACGGCCTGGGGCCGCGGGGCGCGATCTCTGCGGGGCAACGCATCATTCTGCCGGACAGCGCGGTGGACGCGGGCGCCGATCCTTACGCCACGGGGCCGTCGCCGGTCGGGGTGAGGACGCCGAACAACGGCGTCGCGCCGCCGCCGCCGCCGCCGCCCAGCGGCAATGCGCCCCTGCCGCCGCCGTCGCGCACCCCCGCCGCGCCGCCTGCCGCGGCTGCGCCGTCGCGCCCGCCGTCGACGGCGGTCGGTCAACCTCTGGCCCTGCAATGGCCGGTGCGGGGGGATATTCTGCGCCGTTTCGGCCCGGTGGGCATGGGCGAACGCAACAACGGCATCAACATCGGCGCTTCGGCAGGAACCGAGGTCAAGGCCTCGGCCGACGGCACGGTGGCCTACGTCGGCGACGATATCGTGGGGCAGGGGCTGACGGTCCTGATCGTCCACCGCGACGGATGGCGCACGGTTTACGGTCATCTGGGCTCGGCCACGGTGCGCGACGGGGCGCAGGTTCGGGCCGGTCAAGCCATCGGCACGGTGGGTCTGACGGCGGGCGATGGGCGTCCGTCGATCCATTATGAAGTGCGTCAGATGCGCGGCGATGATCCGGTCGCTTTGGACCCGCTGACGGTCCTTCCGCGCTGATTGCATGATTAAAGACGTGTCCGGGCGGCGACGCCCGGATGCTCTTGTCATTGCGTCGCGTTGCAAATCGGCCCGGCGCGCCCTAGGTTCCGCGCCTTGTTTTTCGAAGGGCCCCCGATGAAGGCGCGGCCCGCGTCGGGGAGTTTCCAATGACTGCAACCCAAGACGGCGGCCTGATGGCCCTTGTCATCCAGATTGCGCCGATCGTCGCGATCTTCATCCTGTTCTACTTCCTGATGATCCGCCCGCAGCAAAAGCGGATGAAGGCGCATCAGGCCCTGATCGCCGGCGTCAAGCGCGGCGACGAAGTCGTCCTGTCCAACGGCATGGTCGGCAAGGTCACGCGCGTCGAGGACGCCGAGGCCATGGTCGAGATCTCGCAGGGCGTGAACGTCCGCGTGGTCAAGGCGATGATCGCCGAGGTGCGCAACCGCACCGCCATCGCCGCCAACGACAAGGGCTGATAGCCTCGCCTCGGCGCGGCGCGCGCCGGCCCTGAAGAGAACCGAGACATGATTCAGCTTTCACGCTGGAAAATCACCCTGGTCGCGCTGTCGCTCGTCCTCGGGTTGTTCCTGGCCTATCCAAGCGTGCTGTCCCCGGCGCAGCGCGAAGCTCTGCCGAGCTGGCTGCCCAGCAACGGCCTGAACCTGGGCCTGGACCTTCAGGGGGGCTCGTACCTCCTGCTCGAGGTAGACGTGCCCGAGATGCGCGAGAAGCGCATCTCCAACCTGATGGAAGACGTTCGGGTTTCCCTGCGGGAAGACCAGGTCAACATCATGGGCATGCAGCGCGAAGCGGGCGGCGTCGTCGTGACTGTCGCCGAGGGCGCGGCCTATGACACGGCCTTCAACACCCTGCGCACCATGGCCCAGCAGGGCGTCGGTCCTACGGGGCAGCCGGACCGCGTGGCGACCAAGCTGGGCGGCGGCCGTATCCGCTACGCCTTCACCGACGCGGCCCTGGCCAGCATGGGCGCGACCGCCGTCGATCAGTCGATCGAGGTAGTCCGTCGCCGTCTGGACAGCTCGGGCACCAAGGAAATCGCCATCACCCGCCAGGGCGCCGACCGGATCGTCATCCAGGCGCCGGGGCAAAGCGATCCGGCCGAGCTGGAGCGTCTGGTGGGTCGTACGGCTCAACTGACCTTCCAGATGGTCGATACCTCGCCGACGGGGCTGAACGACGCCCTGGCCGGCCGCGTGCCGCCCGACGCAGAGTTGTTGGTCGACGACCTTGGCACTCCCTATCTGGTCAAGCGCCGCATCCTGGTCTCGGGCGAGAACCTGACCCGGGCCGGCGTCGGCGCCGATCAGAACAACCGCCCGGCCATCGACTTCCAGTTCGACAGCCAGGGCTCGCGTCGTTTCGGCGAGGCGACGGCCCAGAACCTCGGCAAGCCCTTCGCCATCATCCTGGACGGCAAGGTCATTTCGGCCCCGACCATCCAGTCGCCGATCACCGGCGGGCGAGGTCAGATCACCGGCAACTTCACCATCGCTTCGGCGTCTGAGCTGGTGAATCTGCTGAACGGCGGCGCCCTTCCGGCGCCGCTGAAGGTCGAGGAACGCCGCGTCGTCACCGCCGAGCTGGGCGCCGACGCCGTGGCTGCGGGCGCGTTGTCGACCGCCCTGGGCTTTGCGGTCATCGTGATCTTCATGATTCTGGCCTACGGCTTCCTGTTCGGCGGCATTTCGGTGATCGGCCTGATCCTGAACGGCATCCTGATCGTCGCGGCCATGTCGCTGACCCAGGCCACGCTGACGCTGCCGGGGATCGCCGGTCTGATCCTGACCTTCGCCGTGGCCGTTGACGCCAACGTGCTGATCTATGAGCGGATGCGCGACGAGGCGCGTCAGGGACGTTCCGTGGTGGCCTCGATGGACGCGGGCTTCAACCGCGCCATGGGCACCATCATCGACGCCAACCTGACCACCCTGGTGGCCGCGTTGATCATGTTCATGTTCGGCGCCGGTCCCGTGCGCGGCTTTGCCTGGACCCTGACCATCGGCGTCTTCACCTCCGTCTTCTCTTCGGTGCTGACGGCCCAAGTCCTGCTCGGCTATTGGCTCAAGATCGCCAAGCCGAAGAAACTGCCGATCGCGGAGTGATGTCGATGAAGGGTTGGCCTCTTATCAAACTGCTGCCGCACAAGACGAACTTCCAGTTCGTCAAATACGCCAAGGGCTTCGCCGTGCTGTCGGCGATCCTGACGGTGGCGGCGATCATCGGCTGCTTCTATCCCGGCCTGAACCTGGGCATCGACTTCCGGGGCGGCGCCTCGATGGAAGTCGCCAAGCCCGCCGGTCAGACGCTGGAGCTCGACAAGTTGCGCGGCGCCGTCAGCGGTTTGGATCTGGGCGATGTCCAGGTGCAGGGCATTGCGCGACGCGACAACAACCTGGACGATGGTTCGACCGCTATCGTCCGCTTCCAGGTGCCCGATAACGAAGACCAGACGGCCGTCGTTCAGAAGGTCGAGGGCGCGATCAGCGCCGCTGTCGGCGACGTGGCCTATTCGGGCGTCAGCGTCGTGGGCTCCAAGGTTTCGGGCGAACTGCTGACCAACGGCGTGATGGCCCTGCTGGTGGCTGTGGTGCTGATGTTCCTCTACATCGCCTTCCGCTTCCCCTGGCAGTTCGGCATCGGCGCCGTGGCGGGCCTGCTGCACGACGTGGCCTTGACCTTCGGCCTGATCGTCGCCTTGCGGATGGAGTTCAGCCTGAACCTGGTCGCGGCCCTGCTGACGGTCATCGGCTATTCGATGAACGACACCGTCGTCGTGTTCGACCGCCTGCGGGAGAACCTGCGCAAGTACAAGGTCATGCCTCTGCGCGAGGTGATCGACCTGTCGATCAACGAGACCCTGTCGCGAACCATCATCACCGGCCTGACGACCGTGATCGTGCTGATCGTCCTGGCCGTCTTCGGCGGCGAGGCCCTGCGCGGCTTCTCGATCACGCTGGCCTTCGGCGTCGTGATCGGCACCTTCTCGTCCATCTATGTGGGCGCGCCGATCATCCTGCTGTGGGGCGTGGATCGCAGCGGCGGCGGCAAGGCCGATACGACTCCGGTCAAGCTGGGCATGGCCAGCCGTCCGTAAGGGCGTCGCCGGAAACTGAACCACGGCCCGTCTTCCGCAAGGGAGGCGGGCCGTGTGCGTTCTGGGGCTTGATGCGGGCGCGTCAATGGTCGAAGGGCCTGTCGCCATGACTGTTGATCTTGATGCCCAGGTTCGCGCCGCCGACCTCGACCGCTGGCTGGCCAGCCGCTTCGTCGCGGACGAACAGGCGCGCGCCGATCTGATCGCCCTCTACGCCTTCGAGGCGGAACTGTTGGCCATTCCGACGCGCGTGACCCAGCCGCTGTTGGCCGAGATGCGCTACGCCTGGTGGGGCGAGCAGATGGAGGGCGTCTTCACCGACACGCCCCGCGTAGGCCATCCGGTGCTGGAGGCCCTGACGGCGACGGTGACGCGTCATGGCCTGGAGCGGGCGCCGTTCGACGCTCTGATCGAGGCGCATATCGGCCGCGTGCATGGCGAACCACATGATTTGGACGCCTTCTATGCCGGTCCCATGCAGGCGGCGGTGCGTATTCTGGCAGGCGAGGGGCATGAGGCGTCGGCAGCCGTCGCCGGACGGCTGCGAGGCCTGGCCCAGACCGGACGAACGGATGAGGCCCAAGCCGCGCGCGCTGAGGCCAACCAAATGCTTAGGGCGTTGCCCGCCGCGGCTTTCCCTGCCGTGGCCGCCGCGGCGTTGATGCGCGCGGATGAACCTGAACCCTTCAAGCGGTTGCGCCTGTTCTGGGCCGTCTTGCGAGGGCGTGTCTGACGCATTGCGCTAGATCTCAATGTATTAGTTATTGCTAATTTAGATGCATGGCATATATCAGCGCCATGGTTGATCTCGAACGTATGGGACTGGAGCGCTTTCAAGCCAGCGCGGGCGATGCGTCCCGCCTGCTGAAGGCCCTGTCAAACGAACATCGGCTGATGATCCTGTGCCAGATCGGCGAGGGCGAACGTCAGGTGTCTGAACTGCAGGTCGGTCTTTCGCAATCGGCGCTGTCGCAGCATCTGGCGCGTCTGCGCGAAGATGGTCTGGTCAGCGCGCGCAAGAGCGGCACCGCCGTCTTCTACCGCATAGCCGATCCCGCCGCCCTGAAGGTGATCGGGGTGTTGGCCGAGATTTTCTGCCCGCCCGAGGCGCGTTGAGCGCCGCCTCTCTCCTAAGGAAAAAACGATGAATACGCTGATCTCTCTGACGCCCGCTGATGTCGCCGCCCGTCTGAAGGCCGGTCAGGCCGTTCTGATCGATGTTCGTGAGCCGGACGAGCACGCGCGCGAACATATTGCCGGCGCCGTCGCCGCGCCCCTGTCGGCTTTTGAAAGCGCCGATCTGGGCCTCAAGCCCGGCGGCGACGTGATTTTCATGTGCCGCAGCGGCAACCGCACGGCCGGGAACTGCGACCGGCTGGCTGCTCGGATCGATGGTCCGGCCCACGTGCTGGCAGGCGGCCTGGATGGATGGAAGAAGGCGGGCCTGCCGGTCGTCGCCGACCGCAAGCAGCCGCTGGAGCTGATGCGTCAGGTGCAGATGGCGGCGGGCGGCCTGATCCTGTTGGGCGGGGCGCTGGGCGTTATGGTCCACCCCGGTTTCTGGGGGATCAGCGCCTTCGTCGGCGCGGGCCTGTTCGTGGCGGGCGCGACCGGCTTCTGCGGCATGGCGCGCTTGCTGGCGGTGATGCCCTGGAACCGCCGGATGAAGCGAGCCTAAGGCTCCAGCGCGCCGATCAACCGGGCGAGCAGGGCGCTCAACGCGGCCTGCTCATCTCGCGACAGGTCGGCCAGCATGGCCTGGCTTTCGGCCATGTGCAGCGGCATCAGCGTGTCGATCAAGTCGAACCCCTTGGCCGTCAGCCTGACCAGAGAGGCGCGGCGGTCGCTGGGGTGGGGCGTGCGCTCGATCAGGCCGGATTTCTGCAGCCGGTCCAGCCGCGCCGTCATGCCGCCCGACGACATCATCGTCGCCTCATAAAGCGCCGTCGGCGTCAGACCGTCCGGCGAGGGCGCGCGCCGCAGGGTGGCCAGAACATCGAATTCGCCATGCTGAAGCCCGTGGCGAGCGTAGAGCGGCGCCTGCCGCTCACGCGTCACCAGGATGGAGGCCTCGTGCAGACGCCCCAGCGTCTCCATGGCCAGCAGGTCGAGGTCGGGGCGCGCGACCGCCCATTGGGCGGCGGCGCGGGAAGCGCGATCGGTCATTGCCTTGACATCAAGATACTTGATGGCGAGACATTATCGTCTTCCGCAGCCGGAGTCACCTCGGATGGATCAGTCGAACGCCCCGCAACCTTCGCGCGGCGCGGGTCTGCTGTTGATCGCGGCCATCTTCGCCCTGGCGCTGAACCTGCGCCCGGCGATGGCGGCGGTCGGGCCTCTGCTGGATCTGATCGAAGCGGCGACCGGCATGGGTTCGACCACGGCCAGTTTGCTGACCACCTTGCCGGTGGCGATGATCGGCGTCGGCACCTTGTCGATCCGTCCGCTGCGGCGACGGCTGGGCGAGCGCAAGGGCGTCCTGTTAGGCGCCGTCCTGATCGGCTTGGCCTGTCTGGCGCGTGCGGTCTTTGACGGGACAGCTGGTCTGATCGCCAGCGCCGTGGTGGTCGGCGTCGGGGTGGCCCTGATTCAGGCCCTGGCGCCCGTGGTCATCAAACGGGCCTTTCCGATGTGCTTCGGCACGGTCATGGGCGTCTATACGACCGGCATCATGGGCGGCGCCGCCGTGGCGGCGGCGACGGCGGCGGGACTGGCCGAGGCGGTCGGCTGGGCTGGAGCCCTAGCGTTGTGGGCGGTCCCGGCGTTTCTGGCGGCGGTCGTCTGGATCGTCGCCTCGCGCGCCCCGGCGGCTGAAGAGCCGAACCGCGCGGCCATAGCCGAAGGAGCCCACCCCGAGGTTCCGTTCTGGAAGCAGCCCAGGGCCTGGGCGTTGGTCCCGATCCTGGGGCTGGGCACCTCGGCCTATACGCTCGTCCTGGCCTGGTTGCCGCCCTATTACGTCGACATGGGGCAGACGCGCGCGACGGCGGGCTTTCTGCTCAGCGGCATGACGGGAGCCGAGGTCGCGGCGGGCGTGCTGGTGTCCCTGTTCATCGCGCGTTTTCCCGACCGGCGCGGACCGATGCTGACGGCGGTGGCTCTGGCGCTGGTTGGGCTGGCCGGACTGGTGCTGACGCCGGTCAGCCTGGCGGTTCCGATCATGCTGCTGCTGGGGTTGGGTATCGGGGCGGTGTTTCCGCTGACCCTGATCCTGGCCATGGATCAGATCGACGACCCGGTGCGCTCAGGCGACCTGCTCGCCTTCGTTCAGGGCGGCGGCTACATCATCGCCAGCCTGTCGCCGCTGGCGGCCGGGCTTCTGCGCGACCGCCTGTCAGACCTGAGTCAGGCCTGGATGCTGATGGGGCTGGGCCTCGTCGCCATGGCGGCGATGACCCTGGCCTTCAAACCCGGCGGCGCGAAGCTGCGCTAGGCTGCGGCGTCCCGCCAGGCCTTGAGCGCATCCATGGCGCGGATGCTCTGCAGCCGCTTCTTGGCGCGGCCGCGTTCCTTGGGATGGATGCGCTTGCCGTCCTCATCGATCTTGGGCGCCTCCAGCGGCGGCAGCAGGCCGTAGTTGATGTTCATCGGCTGGAACTTGGAGCCTTCAAGGTGGCCGCCGGTGATGTGTTCGACCAGGGCGCCCATGGCCGTTTCCGGCGGCGGCGGGGCCAGGTCGCGGCCCAGCGCCTGGGCGGCGGCCAGACGGCCGGTCAGCAGGCCCATGGCCGCGCTCTCGACATAGCCCTCGACCCCGGTCACCTGGCCGGCGAAGCGCAGGCGTGGAATGGCCTTCAGCCGCATCTGCTTGTCCAGCAGCTTGGGGCTGTTCAGGAAGGTGTTGCGGTGCAGGCCCCCCAGGCGCGCGAACTGGGCGTTCTCCAGACCGGGGATCATGCGGAAGACGTCGGTCTGGGCGCCGTACTTCAGCTTGGTCTGGAAGCCGACCATGTTGAACAGGGTGCCCAGCGCATTGTCCTGACGCAGTTGGACGATGGCGTAGGGCTTGACCGTCGGGTTGTGCTGATTGGTCAGGCCGACCGGCTTCATCGGGCCGTGGCGCAGGGTCTCGCGGCCGCGCTCAGCCATGACCTCGATCGGCAGGCAGCCGTCGAAATAGGGGACGTTCTCCCATTCCTTGAAGTCGGCCTTGGGGCCGTCCAGAAGGGCGTCGATGAAGGCTTCATACTGGGCCTTGTCCATCGGGCAGTTGACGTAGGCCGCCTTGTCGCCGCCGGGGCCCTCCTTGTCATAGCGCGACTGGCGCCAGGCCACGTCGAAGTCGATGCTGTCGGCGTGCAGGATCGGCGCGATGGCGTCGAAGAAGCTGAGCGATTCCTCGCCCGTGGCCTTCAGAATGGCGTCGGCCAGGGCGGGCGAGGTCAGCGGGCCGGTGGCGACGATGACGTTATCCCACTCTTCCGGCGGAATGCCCGCGATCTCTTCACGCACGATGGTCACGAGGGGGTGGGCTTCCAGCTTGGCCGTGACAGCATTCGAAAAGCCGATGCGGTCGACCGCCAGGGCGCCGCCCGCCGGCACCTGATTGGCGTCGCCCGAGGCCATGATCAGGCTGTCCAGCGCCCGCATCTCGGCGTGCAGCAGGCCCACGGCGTTGTATTCCCAATCGTCCGACCGGAAGGAGTTGGAGCAGACCAGCTCGGCCAGGCCCGTGGTGTGGTGGGCGTCGGTCCGCACCTGCTCCGGCTCGTCCCGGCGCATTTCGTGCAGGATGACGGGCACGCCCGCCTGGGCGATCTGCCAGGTCGCTTCGGATCCGGCGAGGCCTCCGCCGATGACGTGGACGGGGCGGGGAGTGGAAGACGCGTTCGACATGGCGGCCTAATAGCCTCGTGGACGTCGCCTGTCATGCAGCGGCGTGCGGTCAAGGCTGTCGGAGGGCGCCGTTGGTCCTTATAAGCGGCGACGGAGGCTGTTCATGACCCATGGATTCCAGATTGATGAGGCGCTGTCGGACGGTTTTCACCTGATCCGGCGCCGCCCTGGCGATGTACTGGCCTGGGGCGTCATCCTGGCCTTGCCCGTCATGCTGTCCGTCATTGTCATGATCGACCTGTTCATGACCATCGGTCCCGAAGCGATGGCCGAGGATGCGGACCCCAGCCCGCAGGCGCTCGCAGCCATGATGCGGATGCAGGCCTGGTCCATGCTGATCAATGTGGTGCAACTGGTCGGCTATGTGCTGATCATCGCCGCCATTTGCCGCGCCGTGCTGTGGCCCGAGCGCGCGCCGGGTCGCTTTTTCGATCTTCGCGTCGGCATGGACGAGGCGAGGGTGGCCGTGGCCGGCCTGGCCGTCATGGCAGGCTGCTATGGCGTGATGCTGGTCGTTGTTCTGCTGGCTTTCGCCTTTGGGGCGGCCTTCTGGATGGTGTCTGAAACGGCGGCCGTGATCATGGGCGTGGCGGTGGGACTGGCGGGGATCGTGGGCATTGTCTGGGCGGCTCTTCGGACATCTATGATCATGCCGCTGAGCATCGCTTCGCAGGACTTCGCCTTCGTGTCGGGGTGGAAGATGACGAAGGGACGAGTCGGCGTTCTGCTGGGCCTGTTCGCGGCGACCATCGCCATCACCCTCGTAATCCATGTGCTGTTTCTGGTCGTAGCCGGATTGATCGCGCTGGGCGTCAGCATTCCCTTCTGGCCCCAGTTGGCGGCATGGGTCGAGAGCGCACAGGGCGGGGTTCCTGACTTCAATCTCGGCGTGGCCGTGGCTGTGGGCGTTGCGGCCTTTGTGATGATCGCGATCTACTACGGAATCATTGTCGCCATCTGGATCGCGCCCGGCGTGTCGGCCTGTCGGCAGATGCTGGCGACGCAGAAACAGGACGAAACCGGCGCAGCTGCGTTAAGCTGAGCGAGAATCGAGGAGCCAGCATGAGTTTCAACGCCACCGAATCCGCCTTTGAGGGCTTCCGTCTGGCCCGTCGGGCGCCGATGGCCCTTCTGGCCTGGGCCGCGGCCTATATTGTCTTCTTCGCGGTCTTCTTCGCTGTGGCGGGCGGCAGCCTGATCAACATCATCAACATGGCCGAGCAGATCGAGCAGAGCGCCGAACCGTCTATGAGCGACCTCACCAGCTTGGGGCAGGCCTATGGCGCCATGATGGGGCTGGCTCTGCCGCTGTCGCTTCTGTTCAGCGCCGTGCTGACGGCGGCGGTGGCGCGTTCCGTCATCCGGCCCGAGGAAAAGCGGTTCGGCTATCTGCGCCTGGGCCGCGATGAGTTGCGTATCCTGGGGGCTACGCTGCTCGTGGCGCTGCTGATGTTCGGCGTCGTGATGGGGGGAACGGCGCTGGTGAGCGTCTTCGTGGGGCTGGCGGCCAGCATGGGCGCGCCCTTCCTGATCCTGCCGGCGGTGCTGGCGGGGCTCGGCGGCGCGGCGGTTGCCGTCTGGCTGGCCGTGCGTCTCAGCCTGGTCGCGCCGATGACCTTTGCGGAGCAGAAGATCGCCATCAAGGAAAGCTGGGCCATGACCAAGGGCCGCTTCTGGCCGCTGCTCGGCATGGCGGTGCTGGCAGGCGTCATGTCGATGCTGGTGGGGCTTTTGGGCTCCATCGTCATTGCGCCGCTGAATCTGATCTTCGGCGGTCTGGAGAGCTTGGCGGGGGCTGAGACGACCAATATCGCCACGCTGCTCGTGAAGTTCTGGCCGGCGCTGCTGGTGTGGGGCGTGGTCAACGCCCTGCTGTCGGCGGCCCAGGCGGCCATCATCTATGCGCCGTTCTCGGCCGCCTATCTGGGCATCAAGGGCGTGCCGCGCGTCTGATCCGACGGCGTCGGCGGAAATGAAAACGCCGCGCTCCGAAAGGGGCGCGGCGTTCTTTTTGGGTCAGGCGCTCTTCCGGGCTTTGGCGCGCTTGGCGGGCGCGGGTTCGGCGGTCAGGGCGGCGATGCGGCGGCGTTCCTCGTGCCGGTCCAGCACCTCCTTGAGGTAGCGGCCGGTCCAACTGGCGGGGTTCGCCGCGACCTGTTCCGGCGTGCCGACGGCGACGATCTCTCCTCCGCCGTCGCCGCCTTCGGGGCCGAAGTCCAGCAGGTGGTCGGCCACCTTGATGACGTCGAGGTTGTGCTCGATCACGACGATGGTGTTGCCGTTCTCGACCAGCTCCTGCAGCACCTCCAGCAGCTTGCGCGTGTCCTCGAAGTGCAGGCCGGTCGTCGGCTCGTCGAGGATGTAGAGCGTCTTGCCGGTCGCCCGCTTCGACAGCTCCTTCGACAGCTTGACCCGCTGGGCCTCGCCGCCGGACAGGGTGGTGGCGGGTTGGCCGACCTTGACGTAGCCCAGACCCACGCGCTCCAGCGTCAGCATCTTGTCGCGGATCGAGGGCACGGCGGTGAAGAAGCGCGCCGCCTCTTCAACCGTCATGTCCAGAACGTCGGATATGCTCTTGCCCTTGAAGACGATTTCCAGCGTTTCGCGGTTGTAGCGCTTGCCCTTGCAGACGTCGCAGGTGACGTAGACGTCGGGCAGGAAGTGCATCTCGATCTTGATGACGCCGTCGCCTTGACAGGCCTCGCAGCGGCCGCCCTTGACGTTGAAGCTGAAGCGGCCGGGGCCGTAGCCGCGCGCCTTGGCCTCGGGCAGGCCCGCATACCAGTCGCGGATCGGGCCGAAGGCGCCGGTGTAGGTGGCGGGGTTCGAGCGCGGGGTGCGGCCGATGGGCGACTGGTCGATGTCGATGACTTTGTCGAAATGCTCCAGCCCCTCGATCCGGTCGAACGGAGCGGGCGCGTCCGACGCATTGTTCAGGCGCCGTGCGGCGGCCTTGTACAGGGTCTCGATGGTGAAGGTCGACTTGCCGCCGCCCGACACGCCGGTGATGCAGGTGAAGACGCCGACCGGGATCTCGCCCGTGACGTTCTTCAAGTTGTTGCCCGTGGCGCCCGAGATTTTCAACATCCGCTTGCGATCGATCGGGCGGCGGCCTTCGGGCGGCAGCTCGATCTCTCGCGCGCCGGTCAGGTATTGGCCGGTCAGGGAGTTGGGGTTGGCCATGACCTGTGCGGGCGTGCCTTCGGCGCAGACCGTGCCGCCGTGGACGCCGGCGGCCGGACCCATGTCGATGACGTAGTCGGCCGTCAGGATGGCTTCTTCATCGTGCTCGACCACCAGCACGGAGTTCCCCAGGTCGCGCAGGCCTTTCAGGCTGTCCAGCAGACGGGTGTTGTCGCGCTGGTGCAGGCCGATGGACGGTTCGTCCAGCACATACAGCACGCCGGTCAGGCCTGAGCCGATCTGCGACGCCAGCCGGATGCGCTGGCTCTCGCCGCCCGACAGGGTGCCGGAACTGCGCGACAGGTTCAGATAGTCCAGCCCGACGTTGTTCAGGAAACGTAAGCGGTCGGTGATCTCCTTCAGGATGCGTCGGGCGATCTCGATCTGCTTTTCGGTCAGGCCGTCTTCCAGGGTTGAGAACCACAAGAAGGCCTTGGAGATGGACAGGTTGGAGATGTCGGCGATGTCCTCGCCGCCGACCTTGACCGCCAGGGCCTCGGGCTTCAGGCGCTTGCCGCCGCAGACCTCGCACGGAGTTTCGGACTGATAGCGGCCCAACTCCTCGCGCACCCAGGCGCTGTCGGTCTCGCGCCAGCGGCGCTCCAGGTTCGGCAGCACGCCCTCGAACGGCTTGGAGACCTCGTATTTGCGGGCGTTGTCGTCATAGACAAACTTGATCTTGTCGCCGCCCGAGCCGCGCAGGATGACGCTCTGCGCCTTCTCCGGCAGGTCGCGCCACGCCTTGTCCATCGAGAAGCCGTAGTGCAGGGCCAGCGATTGCAGCGTCTGCGTATAGAGAGGTGACGGACCGCGCGCCCACGGCGCCACTGCGCCTTTGTGCAGGGTCTTGTCGCGGTCCGGGATCACCAGATCGGCGTCGAAGGCCAGCTTGACCCCCAGACCGTCACAGGCCGCGCAGGCGCCGAAGGGGTTGTTGAACGAGAACAGTCGCGGCTCGATCTCGCTGATGGTGAAGCCCGAGACGGGGCAGGCGAACTTCTCGGAAAAGACGATCCGGCGCGGCTCTTCGCCTTCAGGCGCATTCGCCCATTCCGCCGTGGCGATGCCGTCGGCCAGACCCAGTGCGGTCTGAATGCTGTCGGCGTAGCGGCCTTCAAGGCCTTCTTTGGTTACAATGCGGTCCACGACGATATCGATGTCGTGCTTGAACTTCTTGTCGAGCGCGGGCGCATCCTCGATGGCGTAGAATTCGCCGTCGATCTTCAGCCGCTGGAAGCCCTGACGCTGCCACTCGGCCATTTCCTTCTTGTACTCGCCCTTGCGGCCGCGAACGACCGGCGCCAGCAGCAGGATGCGCTCGCCGTCGGGCAGTGCGGTCAGCTTGTCGACCATCTGGCTGACGGTCTGGCTTTCGATCGGCAGGCCGGTGGCGGGCGAATAGGGCACGCCCACGCGCGCCCACAGCAGGCGCATATAGTCGTGGATCTCGGTGACGGTGCCGACGGTCGAGCGCGGGTTCTTCGACGTGGTCTTCTGTTCGATGGAGATGGCCGGAGACAGGCCCTCGATCAGGTCCACGTCCGGCTTGCCCATCAGCTCAAGGAACTGGCGCGCATAGGCCGACAGGCTCTCGACATAGCGACGCTGACCCTCGGCGTAGATGGTGTCGAACGCCAGCGAGGATTTGCCCGACCCCGACAGGCCGGTCATGACCACCAGCTGCTCGCGCGGAATGTCGAGATCCACGCCCTTGAGGTTGTGCTCGCGGGCGCCGCGAACGCGGATGAAGTTGTGCTTTTCGGTCATGGAATCCGGGAACGCGGAAGACCCCGAAAACGGTCCGGGGCGACGACGCTATATGGGGATCAATTCGCTGGAAACAGCAAGAACAATATGAGAACTTCTAGTCTGCTTCAGGCACCCACGGCGTTTCTGGGCGGCGATAGCGTTCGCCGGGGCCGACCAGGACGCCGTGGGCGTTGGCGACGCCCAGCTCAAGGCTTTCGGCGATGCGGCGGGCGCGGACGATGAAATGTTCGGCGGCGACGGGCGGGCATAGTTCGCGGGCGGTCGCCTCGAACAAGCCTAGCCAGTGATCGAAATGACGCGCGTCGATCGGCAGGGGCAGGTGTTTGGGCATGGGCCGCCCCTGATAGACGCCGGTCGACAGGGCGACGGACGACCAGAACAGCTTCATCTGCTCCAGATGCGGGCCCCAGTCGTCGATGCGGGCGGCGAAGATCGGGCCGATGAAATCATCCTCGCGCACCTTGGCGTAGAAACCTTCGACCAGGGCGTCGATCATGGTCTCGTCGATGCCCGTTTCGGCGCGGATGCGGGCGACGGCGGCTTCGCGACGGGCGGCGGCCTCGGCCCGGTCCGGCACGGGACGGTCGATGCGAAAGGCGACGGGGCGGTCGGGCGTGCTCATATCAGCAAGATAGGAAGCGGCGTCGCGGAAGGCCATGACGCCGATTGTCCAAGGCGTCCCGCCGCTGCATTGCGAAAGCTGCGCCGCAAATTGGGGGTTGCGTTACGAAACGTCCGTCCCCATCCTTCACTCAGCCAACGCATCAGTGAGGAGGCGTGACGATCATGATCAGCACCCTGGAAATCGGTTTCGCCCTTTCCGTGCCGCTGCTCGTGTTCGCCTATGTTCTCGCTCAACCCAAGCCCAAACCGATCCGCATCCGCACTCGTGACGCTCAACAGCGTCGCGGCCCGCACGCCTGACGGTAGAGGCCTCTTCGACAATCTGACGCTCGCCTTCGGGCGCGAACGCACGGCCGTCGTGGGCCGCAACGGCGTGGGCAAGACCACGCTGCTGCGCCTTGTCGCCGGTCTGGCTGAACCCGCTGAGGGCGCGATCTCGCGCGCCGGAACCGTCGGCTGGCTGGCGCAGGCCCAGACTCCGGCTGATGACGAGACTGTGGCGGATACGCTGGGCGTGGCCGAGCCTCTGGCCGTCCTGCATCGCGTGCTGGCGGGCGAAGGCTCGCTGGACGACATGGCCGAGGCGGACTGGACGCTGGAAGAGCGGATGCAGGCGGCTCTGGCCGAGGTCGGTCTGGCCGATCTGGCGCTGGATCGCCGCACGGCGGACTTGAGCGGCGGCGAACAGACGCGCCTGCGACTGGCGGGGTTGAAGCTGGCGGCGCCGGACCTGCTGGTGCTGGACGAGCCGACCAACCATCTGGACGCTGAGGCCCGCGCCATGATCGCCGATGTGGTGGCCGACTGGCCGGGCGGGGTGGTGTTGGTCAGCCACGACCGCGCCTTGCTGCGCCGCGTGGATCGCATCGTGGAACTGTCCAGTCTGGGCGCGCGGGTGCATGGCGGCGGCTGGGAGCTGTATGTCGAGCGCCGCGACGCTGAACGAGCCGCCGCCGAACGCGATCTGGAGCAGGCCGAGCGCGCCATCGGCCGCGTGCAGCGCGAAAATCAGGCGGCGCAGGAGCGTCAGGCTCGGCGCGACCGTGCGGGCAAATCGGCGCGCGCCAACAGCTCTGATCCGAAGATATTGCTCGACGCTCAGGCCCAGCGGGCCGAGGAGAGCGGCGCGCGCGGCCAGCGCCTGGCCGAGCGCAAGCGTCAGGCGGTCGAGGCGGAATTGGCCGAGGCGCGCGAGCGTGTCGAACGCGTGCGCCAGATGGCCCTGGCCATGCCGTCGACGGGCCTGCCTGGCGGGCGCACGGTGCTGAACCTGAGTGATGCGGTCGTGACGGTCAATGACGGACGCCGCTTGCTGGGGCCGCTTTCGCTGCGCCTGACCGGGCCGGAGCGTGTCGCTGTGATCGGTCCTAACGGGGCGGGCAAGACGACGCTCCTGAAACTGATCGCCGGCTTGTCAGAGCCTTCGTCGGGGACGGTCGAGCGGCCGGTCCGCGCGGCTCTGCTGGATCAACAGGCGGCCATGCTGAAGTCCGACGAAACCCTGGTGGACGCCTGGCTGAGGTTGAACCCGCAGGGCGCGCCGAACGCCGCGCGTGCGGCTCTGGCGCGCTTTCTGTTCCGCAATGTGCAGGCGGACCGACGTGTGGGCGAACTGTCGGGCGGAGAGCGTCTGCGCGCGGCGCTGGCTTGCATCATGACGGGCGCGGAGCCGCCGCAGCTGCTGGTGCTGGACGAACCCACCAACCATCTGGATATCGATTCCGTCGAGGCGGTCGAGGCCGCCCTGTCAGGCTATGACGGCGCCTTGGTCGTGGTCAGCCATGACGCTGATTTTCTGGAAAATCTGGGCGTCAAACGGACGATCGTGCTGAAGGATGGTCAACTCCAGCCTTCGACCACGCCTTGACGGCGGCCGCGGATGGCGGGGGTGTTCAGGATGGTGCGCGGCTCTGGCTCGGCCCGGCCGAACAGCCAGCCCTGACCGTGAGTGACCCCTAGATCGTGCAGGGCGTCGGCGACCTGATCCGTCTCGATCATCTCGGCGATAGTCTCCAGCTCCAGCGAGCCGCACAGCTCGACCAGATGGGCGATCAGGGTGCGCGTGCGGGCGTCGATGTCGATATCCCGCACCAGGGCGCCGTCGATCTTCACCGCATCCACCGACAGGCCGCGCAGATAGTCGAAGGAGGCCGAACCTGCGCCGAAATCGTCGATGCAGACCTTGATCCCGGCGTTGCGCAGGGCGCCTAGGCGCCGGTCGGCGGCGGCCAAATCGGCCAGGGCGGCGGTCTCCGTCACCTCGACCATCAGGCGACGTCGGTCGTCGGGCGCCGAGGCGGTCATCTTCAACAGGGCGGCTACATAGGCGTCGCTGGCCAGGGAAGCGCCCGAGACGTTGACGGCGATCTTCAGCAGGCCGCCGCCCGGCTCGCGCAGGCGGCGCACCGCCTTCTCCGCCACGGCCAGGTCGAAGCCGTCGATCAGGGCCAGTTCCTCGGCCATGCGGATGGCGGCGGCGGGGCCTGATCCTTTGCCGAAGCGGGCCAGGGCTTCGAAATGGTGCACCGCCCGCGTCTTCAGGTCGACGATGGGCTGATAATAGAGGGCGAACTCGCGGTCGCGCACGATGCTGCGGAAACGATCGGCGTCCTTCAGCGTGCGTTGCAGGGAATCGGCGAAGGACAATTCGGGCTGATCCAGCCCGCCGTCCTTCAGGCAACCCTCGATGGCGAACCGCATGGCGCGCAGGGCCGAGGCCGCGTCGCCGCCTAGAGCGCTCTGCGTCGCGACGGCGGACAGGGCCAGACCCTCGGCCTGACCGGCCTTCTGCATTTCCGCCGCAAGGTCGCGCGTATCGTCCAGGCTGCGGATCAGGGCGTAGCGATCTGACGTCAGCTGACCCGCGCTGGCGCCGTCGTGCGAGGCGGCGTTCAGAGAGGCGCCGATGCGGCTGTGGACGCGTTCCAGCGTGGCGGGATCGACGCCCTGCAGGCCGTTCACGTCGATGAAGGCCAGCGCTAACCGCTGCAGGGCGCCGGCCTCGCCGCCTGCTAAACTGGCGCGGGCATGATTGAGGAAGCCCTCGGCGTCTCTGGTCGGGGCGCCGGCGGGCAGGGGCGCGTCCTCGACGACGAAGGGCTCGCCTTCATAGGACAGGGCGCAGGATTGCGCCGGAGCGATGTCAGGCAGGGCGAAGGCGCGCAGGGTGGCTCGACGCATGCGGCCGTCGCCGCAGTCGACCAGGACTTCGGCAGCCGGGCTGCGCTGGCCGGGACGCAGCTCTGCCAGCAGGTTCTGAAGAACGGCTGCACTGTTGATCGACAGGCGATCGCTGAGGGGATGGCCGACCCAGGCGGCCGTCTGTTGGCCCGCGACGGCGCCGGAACCCAGGGCGAAGCGCACCACGCCGTGCTGATCGACTTCGATCAGGGCGTCGGCAGCGGCGAAGGCCAGGCCCAGGAGGCGCGGGGTCAGGTTCATGCCGAAGCCATAAGACGCAGGCTGTTAAGGAATAGCGACGGCTGGGGTCAGGCGGTGCGATTCAAGGCTACGGCCCGCCCGTCGCCTTGCATGGCCTGGCCCGAAGCGCCGTAACCCACGCCCTGCGCGCGGGCGCCCGCCACCTCGGCCGCGATGGTGCGGACCAGACCTTCGGAAACCTGGCGCGCCGCTTCCACGGTGACGGCGTGTTCAGCCAGCACCGTTTCAAAGGCCTCGGTCGCCTCGATCAGGGCGCGGCGGTCAGCCTCCGGGGCGATGGCGATGGCGGCGGGATTGGCTTTCACCTGCGCCGACTCGCGACGATAGAGGTTGGCCATCTCCTGCGTCTGGGTCATGCCCTCGTTCAGATCCTGGGCGCGGTGGGCGCGCAGAGCCTCCATTTCCAACGACAGCCGCTCGGTCAGGTCGCGGGTCAGGCGCGTCAGGTGCTGTACGCGCAGGGCGGCGGTTTCGACGTCGGCGGTCATGCGCCTTGCTCCTGCATCTTGATCATCTGGGCCAGAACGCTGTCGGCCAGGCCGACGCCGCCGGCCTTCACCGTCTGTTGGGCCATGGCGTCGACCAGAAAGCCGCGCCAGGCGGCTTCGCCCGCGCCGCCGCCGAAGGGCGCTTCGGTGCTCAGGCCCTCGAACATGGGCTTCATCATCTGCGACAGGAAGCTGGCCTCGAAGGCTTCGGCCGTGCGTCGCATGGCTTCGCGATCCTTTGACGGAGATGCGTCGGCTGGAAGGTTGGCGCGCTGCAGATCGGGGGAGGCGGCGAGGGGGCTCATCAGATCACCTCGATTTCGGCCTGCAGGGCGCCGGCGGCCTTGATGGCCTGCAGGATGCTGATCATGTCGCGCGGGCTGACGCCCAGGGCGTTCAGGCCGTTGACCAGGGTGGACAAGGAGGTCGAGCCGCCCACGATCCGCATCTGACGGCCGGTCTCTTCCGAAATGCTGATGTCGGACTGGGGCACGACCACCGTCTGGCCGCCGCGGCTGAAGGGCTCGGGCTGGCTGACCAGGGGCGTCTCCTGCACCGAGACGGTCAGATTGCCCTGCGCCACGGCGACGGTGGATATGCGCACGGCCTCGCCCATGACGATGACGCCGTTAACCTCGTCGATAATGACCTTGGCCGGGGAGTCGATCTGGACCGGCAGGTTCTCGACCCGGCTGAGGAAGCCGGCCATGCCGAAGTTCTGCGGCGCGCGGATGGCGACCACGGTGCCGTTCTCGGCGAAGGCGGTCTGGGGGTAGGTCTGGTTGATGGCGGCGGCGATGCGCTGGGCCGTGGTGAAGTCCGGGTTTCGCAGGGTCAGGCGCACCGAAGGCATGGAGCCGAGGTCGAAGCCCGTCTCACGCTCCACCACCCCGCCCGAGGCGATGCGGCCCGCGGTCGGCACGCCCCGTGTAATCGAAGACCCCGATGCGCCCGAGGCCGAGACGGCGCCCGTCTGCACCGATCCTTGCGCCACGGCGTAGATTTCGGCGTCCGCGCCCTGCAACGCCGTCACCAGCAGCGTGCCGCCCAGCAGGCTCTTGGCGTCGCCCATGGCCGAAACGCTGACGTCCAGCCGTGAGCCAGGCGTGGCGAAGGGCGGCAGCTCGGCCGTGACCATGACGGCGGCCACGTTCTTGGTGTTCAGGTTGGCGCCGCGGATGTTGACGCCCTGGCGCTCCATCATCCCTTCCAGCGACTGGCGGGTGAAGGGCGAGTTGCGGACGCTGTCGCCGGTGCCGTTCAAGCCGACCACCAGGCCGTAGCCGACCAGCTGGTTCGAGCGGACGCCCTCGATGGAGACGATGTCCTTGATGCGCGACTGGGCCTCGGCCACGCCCGGCTGGGCGACGAGAACCAGGGCCGCGATGGCCGGGCCGATAAGGGCGGTAAGCAACTTCTGCATACGACAGACGTCCCTGCGTGAGCGTTCGTCATTAACCATGCGAGGATCGTGCCAGAAGAAAATACGAGTGAATTCAATATCGGTCGATTTTCGACCCGGTGGTTGACGGCAGGTTTTGCCGGGCTGTTAACCAAGACTTCAGCCCCCCGAGTGCAGGATGCGAAACGTAGAAGGAGACGTCTTGTATGAAGGTCACCGGACCCTTGGGCGCCGCTTCGACGCCGGCTGCGCGACCCGCTGCGCGTGGCGCGGGCGGCTTCGCCTTGCCGACGGCCGGAGGCGCGGTCTCTGCGGCTCAGGCCGGCGCGACCTCATCCGCGTCAGGCGTCGCGAGCGCTGCTGCTCTGATGGCGTTGCAGGGCGTGGAAGACCCGACTGAGCGCCGCCGTCGCGCCATTCGCCGGGGCTCGGGTATGCTGGACCGACTGGACGAGCTGAAGCTGGCGCTGTTGGGCGGTCAGGACGGGGCGACAGCCCTTGGGCGTTTGGCCCGCGACCTGCGCGAAGAGCGCGATGAAGAGCATGAGCCGGGCCTGAAGGCTGTGCTGGACCAGATCGATCTGCGCGCTTCGGTAGAATTGGCGAAAGCGGAAATGAGTCGATCGCGCTCCTGAAGGCGTTGAAACTTCGGCTGAACCCCCGATTCCCGGGGCTTTGTGAGGATAATTCGTCACACTGTCCCTGCGGAAGCGCAGCTTAGCCATATCACGGACTCGCGAACGCCATTGCCGCGACTCTTGCGCTTGCCTATACGGCCCATGCGCCGCAGGGGGGCGCGATAGAGAACGAGTGTGAGTGCGATGACCGCATTGGCCTCTGAAGCGTCCGGGGATACGGCTGTTTATCGGCCGACCGACGACGAACCGTTCATGAACGAACGGCAGGTCGCCTATTTCAAGAAAAAGCTTTTGTCCTGGAAAGACGACATTCTTCGCGAGTCGAAGGGCACTGTCACCAATCTGAAAGCCGAGACCGAGAACCATCCTGACTTGGTGGATCGGGCCTCATCGGAATCCGATCGCGCGCTGGAGCTTCGGACTCGCGACCGGCAACGCAAGCTGATCTCCAAGATCGATGACGCGCTGCGCCGAATCGAGGACGGCACCTACGGCTACTGTGAGGATACCGGCGAGCCGATCGGGCTGGGTCGTCTGGAGGCTCGCCCGACGGCGACCTTGTCAGTGGAGGCTCAGGAGCGGCATGAACGTCGTGAGCGGGTCCACCGCGACGACTGAAGCGATGCAAACTTTCGTCAAATGACGAAAAGTTCGGGTTTGCTCCAAGCTTGAGCCATTCTGCGCTGCGACGGCGTTGATCTGCCGTCGTTGCTCTTAATCTATGCAAGGATGTTTCATGACCCGTACGTTCGCCTCTCTTTCGGCTGTCGCTTTGTTGGCGCTTGGGGCCTGCGCCCAGACATCTGCAGTCGACCCCACGCGTCCTGCGGGCCAGGGCGGCGTCGTAGAGAAGGTTGTCTATGTGGCCTCTGAAGTGCGCCCCTGCACGGCGGGCGTGGCGCGGACGACCTGTCTACAGGTGCGTGAGACCGAGAGCGCGCCCTGGGAGCTGCACTATTTCGGCTACGAAGGGTTCGAGCATAAGCTGGGCGTGGAATACCGCCTGCGCGTTCGCGGTACGCCGGTCGCCAATCCCCCGGCCGATGCGTCTTCCACCCGCTGGTCGCTGATCGAGATTCTGGACCAGAAGCCGGCGCAGAACTGATCTGGAGTTCCGGTCGCGTTTCTCTTGACTTCGAAGGGGACGTGATCGACCTAGACGCTTATCGGAACGGCGTCGCGCCTGCACAGGTGCGACGCCTTTTCGACGTTTTCAGAGACTGGACGCTCTGCCCGGATCATCATGGTTCGCGGCGGGCCGCCCGGCCGCCTTCGCTTTCAGGCTCGCAGGATCCTCATGTCCGTCAAGGTTCGTTTCGCTCCGTCTCCCACGGGTAAGCTGCACGTCGGCAATGTCCGCACGGCTCTGGTGAACTGGCTGTTCGCCAAGGGGCAGGGCGGCGCCTTTGTGCTGCGCATCGACGACACCGACCTGGTCCGTTCGACCCAGGAGTCGGAAGACAACATCGAGATCGACCTGAAGTGGCTCGGCCTGACCTGGGACGAACGCTACAACCAGTCCAAGCGGTTCGACCGCTATGAAGAGGCCGCCGCCCGCTTGAAGGCCGATGGCCGCCTCTATCCCTGCTATGAAACCGCCGACGAACTGGACCGCCGCCGCAAGGTGCAGCTGTCGCGCGGCCTGCCGCCCATCTATGACCGCGCCGCCTTGTCCCTGACAGATGCTGAAAAGGCCGCGCTGGAGGCCGAGGGCCGCCGTCCGCACTGGCGTTTCAAGCTGGAAGGCAAGCGCGTCGCCTGGGAAGACCTGGCGCGCGGTCATGCCGAGGTGGACACCGCCTCCATGTCCGACCCGGTTCTGATCCGCGAGGACGGGCTGTTCCTCTATACGCTGCCGTCGGTCGTCGACGACATCGACATGGAGATCACCCACATCATCCGGGGCGAGGACCACGTCACCAACACCGGCGCCCAGATTGAGATATTCGAGGCGCTGGGGGCCAAGGTTCCCGGATTCGCTCACATGCCGCTGCTGGTCGGCGCCGACGGCACGGCCCTGTCCAAGCGTCTGGGTTCGCTGGCCATCATGGACATGCGCGCCGACGGCTATGAGCCGATCGCCATCACCAGCCACCTGGGCAAGATCGGTACCTCGGACAATCTGGAAGTCGCCGCTTCGCTTCAGGATTTGGGCGAGGCCTTCGCCTTCTCCAAGATGGGGCGTTCGCCCGCCCGCTACGACACGGCTGATCTGGATCGCCTGAACGCACAGGCGGTGCACGCCATCGACTACGCCGCCGCCAAGCCGCGCCTGGAAGCCCTGGGCGTCGATCTGGGCGAGACCTTCTGGAACACGGTGAAGGGCAACCTCAGCAAGTTCGGCGATGTTGTTGAGATGGCGAAGATCGTCACGGGTCCGGTGACGCCGGTGATCGAGGACGCCGCCTTCGCCGCCGCGGCTCTGGAACTGCTGCCCGAAACCATTGACGCCGACGTCTGGTCGGCCTGGACCTTGGCGGTGAAGGACAAGACCGGCGCCAAGGGCAAGGGTCTGTTCATGCCGCTCCGTCTGATCCTGACGGGCCAGGCGCACGGACCGGACATGGCGGCCATGATCCCGCTGATCGGGCGCGAACGCATTATCCAGCGCCTGAAGGGCGAAACCGCCTGACGGGTCCGTCCAAGGGATAGAAGAAAGGCCGCCTTCGTCGTGAAGGCGGCCTTTTTCGTTCAGGGTTGAAGCTGGATCAGCCCGCGTTGCAGGCGGCGATCTCTTCTGCGCTCAGGGCCTGGCCCTTGTAGGAAAAGCTGGTCACCGGACCCAGCTTGGCGACCACGCGGCGGCAGGCGCGCGACGCGGGCTGGTTGGAGCCGCCGGTGGCGGTGCAGGCGTCGCCTTCGCAGCGCCAGGCGGCGCCGTCGACGATCACACGGCCGGTCGGGGCCTTGGCGGCGTCAGCCAGGGTGGCGCTGGTGGCCGGGGTCTGGGCGAAGGCAGGGGCGGCCGCGAACAGGGCGACGGCGGCGAGAAGAGCACGCATGAACAGTCTCCGATAAGGGTGGGGCGCACGCCCAGCATCGCCATAGGCCGTTTTTTAAGAAAACTGTCAATCCAGCTTCTCGCCTGACGGACTGGCGTTACTGACGCACGTTTACTTACCGACGATCATGTTGCAAGTGGGGCGTGTCCTGAGCTGATTTCATGGCTTCGATCGCGCCCTCGACCGAATCGACGCTGACATAGGCCTCCAGGAAGCTGGCCGGCGTCATGCCCTTTTCGACCGTATGTTCGATCAGGGTGAAGAAGCCGTCCCAGAAACCGTCTAGATTCAGGAAGATGACGGGTTTGGCGTGCAGGTCCAGCCGCTTCCACGACAGCAGCTCCACGACCTCTTCCAGCGTGCCGACGCCGCCGGGCGCGACGACGAAGACGTCGGATTCGTCGTACATCAGTTGCTTGCGCTCGTGCATGGAGGTGACGACGATCGTCTCCACATCGTCGAACAGGCGCTCACGGCTGCGCAGGAAGGCGGGCATGATGCCGACGACGCGGCCGCCGGCTTCATGCGCTGCGCGGGCCGAGGCGCCCATCAGGCCCACGCCGCCGCCGCCATAGACGAAGCGCCAACCCGCCTCGGCTACAGCCTTGCCGAACTCCGCGGCCGCCTGGATGTAGCGCGGGTCGGTCCCGTCGGAAGAGCCGCAGAACAGGCAGACGGATTGGCCCTCGAACGGGGCGATGTTGACGGAGGGCAGGGACATGGAACCTTTGGTGACCTCGGGCGGCAAGTGAAGACAGGCGGGGAGCGCCAAGCGGGCCGGGTTGAAGGGGCTGGGCCAAGCGAACGGAGCCGTCTATCTGGACACACAGCCTTATAGCGATGCGGGACAGGATGGAACGAAGGATCGGCCTGCGACTGAGTTTGAGCCTGGCGCTGGGATTGGCGACGGCGCTTTCGGCGTGCGGCGCTCCCAAGAGCGATGTGGAAGCCGATACGGCCGAAGTCCAGGATGGCGACTGGATGGCGACGCCGCGCATCACCAGCGTGTTGTCCCAGGCGTCTGGAGGCGTCTTGGTGCGGGGAGAAGCCGCGCCGGGCGCGCGCGTGATCCTCAGCGGCGCTGATGGTTCTGCCGTGGCCGCCGCCGCGGATGCGCAGGGGCGATTCGAGCTGCATGTCGGTCCTGCGGCGGTCGGGCAGATTCTGACGCCTGAGATCCAGATCGGGCAGGCGACGACGCCGGGACCGCAACGTCTGCTGGTGGTCGGGGAAGGCGGGCGTCTGGCCGCCTTGTTGACCGACGGCGGCGCCAGCCTGCGCCTGACGCCAGGACCGACCTTGGACGCTTTGGACGGCGACGGTCGCGGTCTGATCGCCTCGGGCCGCGCTGACCCTGGCCGAAAAGTCGCGGTCCAAGCCGGAGGAGGAACGGCCCAGGGCGTGGCGGATTCGCATGGTCGTTGGAGCGTTGTCGTTCCTGCTGTGGGAGATCGCGCGAGCGATATCGAGGTGGAGGGACGGATATTCCGCTATCCGGGCCCTGGCGCGCCCCCTGATCGGGTCGAGCGCGCAGGAGAGGGGTGGCGGGTCACACGCCAGTTGTCAGGCGCTGCGCGCCAGAC
Source organism: Brevundimonas sp. UBA7507 (assembly GCF_002478355.1). Classification (NCBI taxonomy): domain Bacteria; kingdom Pseudomonadati; phylum Pseudomonadota; class Alphaproteobacteria; order Caulobacterales; family Caulobacteraceae; genus Brevundimonas; species Brevundimonas sp. UBA7507. Next base: position 142,644 of record NZ_DLNP01000013.1, read on the forward strand.
GACCTGGTTTCCTGATGCAGGCGCATGAATTTCAGGCCTGATCGTCGTTAATGCGGCATTAACCAAACCAGTTGATCAAGAGGCGGTCTTCTTTCTTCGAGGACACCCACCATCACCAAACGACTTTCGGCCCGATGCTCATTGCGTCGGGCTTTCTTTTGATCTCACGTGCGTGGGTGCATGGTGAGGAAGGCAGGCAGCAAGCTGGCCACGACGCGGCGGCTGGCATCGTCCGATTGACCCAGCATCTCCCGTAAAGGGTCGCCGATCAGCGCTTCGCCGAATGCGCTGAGCGCAATGAAGAGAACGGCCGAGCCGATGATCTCGTCTGATCGATCGCCGCCCAGGCCGATCTTTTCCTGGATGGCGACAACCAAATTCTGAACGGCCTCTCGAACGGGTTCGAGGTGAGACAGGTCGCCAGACAATGCGATCCAGGCCGCCAGTCGGCCTGCGCCGCCGGTCGAAAAAGCGTCGAAGACGGCGTTGATGAGCTCCAATGGAGCGCCTTCATCTGTCCGAAGCCGGGCGACTGCGGCGTCCAAGGCGTTGCTGAGATCGGCGACCATCGAGCCCATGAGCGCCGACTGCAGTCCGGCGGCGGAGCCGAAATGGTGGATCAGGTTGGCGTGGGTGACGCCTATTTCTCCCGCGACCGCAGCCAGGGTCACGGCGTTCGGTCCGCCAGACAGCAGGAGGTCGCGCGCTGACGCCAAGGCTTCGCGGCGGGCTTCCTCGGGCGAGCGCCGTCGGCGGCGCGGCTTATCGGCGATTTTAATTGACATTTATGTAAATGACATCCATGTAGGTAACGTGTCTTACGAGTCGTCCAAGGAGACTGCAAGCCATGGTCGCGACGGCGCTTGATGATAGTGGAGCCATAACGGGCTTTCGCGAAGCCTCTCGCACGCTGAAACGTAGAGTTCAGCCCGTTCGTGCGGCGCGCGCGATACGTCGGTTGGTGGCGGACAAGGATGATACCGAACAGGTGTTCGAGATCATGAACGCCTTGGCGGGACGTTCGGTCGACTGGGGCTATGCAAAGTTGCTGAACTCCTCCGAAGGCGGCGTTCAGGCGTATCGCCGTTTGGAATTGGCGGACCGACTGCAGGATCGGGAGTGGTTGAAGACCATGCCGGCAGGCAGCGTCGGCGCGGCCTATCTGGATTTCATCGTCTCACAAGATTTATCCGCTTACGGCCTCGCTGAAGAAAGCCGCAAGGTGACGGATAGCGAGATCGAGGCCGCGCATCCGCGCGCCTGGTACGGGAGACGCCTGCGAGACGTGCACGACATCTGGCACGTGTTGACGGGCTATCACACGGACGCCCTGGGCGAGGCCTGCGTCGTGGCCTTTTCTCTGCCGCAGACGCGGAGTTCCGGCTTCGGCCTGATCGCGGCGGCGATCGCCGTGCAGTTCGCACGGGCGCGCACCGGCTATCCATGCGCGCGGGCGGTGTTTCAGGCCTGGCGCGACGGGCGCCGTGCGGCCTGGCTTCCAGGACTGGATTACGAAGCCTTGCTGGCAGAGCCGTTGGATCAAGCGCGGCGGCGCCTGCGTATTCGCAGGCCGGACGTCTACGAACGCGTGCCTGCGGCGGTTAGAAACGCCTACCTGGGCGGCAAGGGCTGAGGCGCGAGCGAGGGAGCGCGGGCGGGGCGGCCGCGTTTCCTCCTTTTAGGACAATGGAAGACAGTCTGAGCGACTTCGCCTGTCGCTAGGGCGGAGGGATCGTTCATGTGGATATGGATCGTGTCGGGCGCGGCTGTCGCGGCCCTGCTGGTGTTGCTGCTTATCCGGCCTGTGCGCCGCATCTTGCTATCTCGCCCGGCGATGAGCGTGTTTCGCCGCGTTATGCCGCGTATGAGCGCGACCGAGCAGGCGGCGATCGAGTCCGGCAACGTCTGGTGGGACGCCGAATTGTTCTCGGGGCGGCCGGACTGGAAGCGTCTTCTGGCGACGCCTGCGCCACGCCTTACGGATGAAGAGCAGACCTTTCTCGATGTAGAGACCGAACGGCTGTGCGACCTGTCCAACGACTGGGACAGCACCGCCGTCTGGCAGGATCTGTCGCCTGAGGCATGGGCCTATGCGCGGGACAAGGGGTTCCTGGGCATGATCATCCCAAGGGCCTACGGAGGCCTTGGCTTCTCGGCCTACGCCCACAGCCAGGTGATCCAGAAGCTATCGACGCGCTGTTCGGCGGCGGCGGTGTCGGTGATGGTGCCGAACTCTCTGGGACCGGCCGAACTGCTGCTGCACTACGGCACGGAAGAGCAGAAAAACCACTATCTGCCGCGACTGGCGCGCGGGGAAGAGATTCCCTGCTTTGCCCTGACCAACCCCTTCGCGGGTTCGGACGCCGCTTCGATCACCGACACCGGCGTGGTCTGCAAGGCCATGTGGAAGGGGCGGGAGACGCTGGGCTTCCGCATCACCTGGCGCAAGCGCTACATCACCCTGGCGCCCATCGCGACGGTGATCGGCCTGGCCTTCCGTGCGGTTGATCCCGAGGGGCTGCTGGATCAGGGCGATGAACCGGGGATCACCTGCGTCCTGATCCCGCGCGAGCATCCGGGCGTGCGGATCGGGCGGCGCCATTGGCCCCTGAACGCTGTCTTCCAGAACGGTCCGATCGAGGGCGATGATGTCTTCGTGCCGATGGAGATGGTCATCGGCGGGCGTGAGCAGGTTGGAAACGGCTGGCGGATGCTGATGGAGTGTCTGGCGGCGGGCCGGGCCATCTCCCTGCCGTCGTCGAACGTGGGGATGTCCAAGCTGGCCGTGGGCATGGTCGGCGCCTATGTCGCCATCCGTCGCCAGTTCAACCAGCCGATAGGCGCCTTCGAGGGGGTGCAGGAGGCCCTGGCTCGGATGGCGGGGCATCTTTACGCCACCGACGCCGTGCGGCGGTTGGCGGCGGCGGCGCTGGATCAGGGCGAGAAGCCTTCGGTCGTCTCGGCCATCGCCAAATACCATGTGACCGAACGCGCTCGCATCATCGTCAACGACGGCATGGACGTGATCGGAGGCAAGGGTGTCTGCATGGGCCCCGGCAACTTCCTGGCCCGCGCCTATCAGCAGATTCCGGTCGCCATCACGGTCGAGGGCGCCAACATCATGACGCGCACCTTGATCATCTACGGCCAAGGCGCGATCCGTTGCCATCCCTATGTCCTGCCGATGATGCGGACAGCCGAGATGCGGGACTTGAAGGCGTTTGATCGCGCCCTGTTCGGCTATGTCGGCTTCGTGCTGGGCAATATGGCGCGGGCGGTCGGGTTCAGCCTGACCGGCGGCGCGCTGATCACGGCGCCGCGCGACGCCGCACCTGAATTGCGTCGCTATTACAGACAGGCGACGCGGCTTTCGACCCTTCTGGCGTTGGCCTCGGAAGTCTCGATGGCGACGGTCGGCGGCGCCTTGAAGCGCAAGGGCGCTCTGACGGGGCGACTGGGCGATATGCTGTCCCAGCTTTTCATCCTGTCGGCGGCGTTGAAGCGTTTCGAGGACGAGGGGCGTCCGGCCGAAGACCTGCCTTTCATTCATTGGGCGGCGCAGGACGCACTGAACCGTGCGACGACGGCCTGGCGAGACCTGCTGGCCAATCACCCGAGCCGGGGCGCGGCCCTGTTCCTGAAACTGGCGGGGGCGCCGTTCGGCCTCAAGGCGCCGACGCCCGGCGACAAGTGCGCCGCCGAGGTCGCGGGTTTGATCCAGCGCCATGGCCCTGCGCGGGATCGACTGGTGGCTGGATCATGGAGCGCCAGCGTGGAGGTCGATCCCATCGCCGCCGTCCTCGTGGCCTTCGACCTCTACCCACAGGTGGAGGCTGTCGAAGCGCGGCTGAAATCGGCGATCAGGACCGGACGCTTGTCTCGCGCGCCGCAGGATCTCACTCGACTGGCGGACTGGGCGCGAGAGGCGGAGACGCAAGGCTTGATCGACGCCGTCGAAAGCGTGCTGATCGAGCGCTATGCCGAGGTGGCGATCCAGGCGATCATGGTCGACGACTTTCCTCAGGACTTCGGCCTGGCGGACGGGCTGGCCCGTCGTGAGGCGGCGTCGGGTCGTCCAGGGGCGACGGGCAAGGGGCGGCAGGCCGCCTGATGTCGGATCGTTATTTGGACTTCGCCAACAGCGGTATGGGCGGCTGGTTGACCGGTGCTCTGGGTTTGCCGCGCCCCTTGCCGTTGCGCCGCAGGGCTGAGGCCGGAGCGCCGCCTGTCGGACCCCTGCTGCTGGGCGGCGGCGGGCGGTTGTCATCGCTTCTGCATCGACTGGCGGGCCAGTGGAGCGTCGATCTTCATACGACGCCAGATGAAGGCGCGCGCTATGGCGGGTTGATCTTCGACGCTTCCGACACCGACCGGGCGTCCGGCGCCGCGGACCTCTATCGCTTCTTTCATGAGGCGGTGCGCCGCCTTGGACCTTGTAGTCGAATGGTGGTGATCGGCCGACCGCCCGAAAGCATGGCGGACGCCGAGGGGGAGGCTGTTCAGCGGGGAGTGGAGGGCTTTGTCCGCTCCTTGGCCAAGGAGGCGCGCGAGGGCGGGACGGCGCAACTTTTGCGGATCGCGTCGGGTGGGGAAGAGGCCGCGGCGTCCAGCCTGGCCTTCTTCCTGTCGCCGCGCTCGGCCTATGTCTCGGGCCAGGTGATTACGATCGGCGCGGCGGCGTCCGCGTCGATTTCCACTGGCCGGAGGCGAGTCCTGATCACCGGCGCGTCGCGTGGGATCGGTGCGGCCATGGCGCGACTGTTCGCAGCCGAAGGCTGTGCAGTGACCGCGCTTGACGCGCCTAGCGCGCAGGCTGACTTGCGTGCTTTAGCCGCCCAGATCGGGGCCGAGGCGTTAAGCGTCGACATTACCGCAGCCGATGCGGCGGAACGTCTGGTTGAGGCGGCGCGGGCGGCGGACGGCTATGACGCGGTGATCCACAACGCAGGGATTACGCGTGATCGCACGCTGGCCAGAATGTCGGCGACCGAGTGGGGCAGCGTCATGGCTGTCAATCTGGGTGCGCCGCTGGCCCTGACGCGCGCCTTACTGGATGCGGGCCAGATTCGGGCGAACGGAAGGATCGTGGCGGTGTCCTCGCTCAGCGGCATCGCGGGGAACAAGGGGCAGGCCAACTATGCCCTGTCCAAGGCAGGCTGGATCGGCGCCGTCCGGCGTCTGGCCGCCGAGACGGGGCATGGGATCACCGTCAACGCCGTCGCGCCCGGCTTCATCGAGACGCGCATGACCGCCGCCATCCCCTTCGCCATTCGTGAGGCGGGACGACGGATGAACAGCCTGGGGCAGGGCGGCCAGCCGGTCGACGTGGCCGAAACGGCTCTTTGGCTGGCTGAGGCGGACAACGGCGGCGTGAACGGCGCCGTGGTGCGCGTCTGCGGTCAGAGCCTGCTGGGGGCCTGACGGATGCGGAGGGCCAAAAGATGAGGGGAGCAGAAGCGGCCGCCCCGGTCTCTATGCTGCAACTGGCGGGCGGCGCGATACGGGGCGTATTGCGTGGTGAAACGGGGAGTTGCGACCTACCGAAGGCGGAACTGGCGGCGCAGCCGCTGCGTCTGGATGCCGATGCGATCGGGGCCTACGGACGGCTGTGCGGTTTCGTGACCGCACAGGGCGTGCCCCTGACCTGGCCGCACATCCTGGCCTTTCCGATGCATTTGCGTCTGATGATGCGCTCGGACTTTCCGTTTCCCTTGGCGGGCTTGGTGCACCTGCATAACCGCATTCGCCAATATGCGAGGCTGAGGCCGGCCGAGGCGTTGAGTCCGCATGTCCGCTTCGGTCGCCTGATGTCGCATGAGCGCGGGCAGGCGTTCAGCATCCTGACCACGATGGGGCGGGACGGCGTGGTCGTCTGGGAGGCCGAGAGCCTTTATTTGAAGCGCGGCGGCGCTGGGTGCGGCGCTGCGGCGCCGGAGATGGAAGCGGCGGCCAAAATGACGCAGCATCAGTCTTGGTCGCTTTCTTGCGATCTGGGGCGTCTATATGCGCGGGTGTCCGGGGACGCCAATCCTATCCATACCTCTGCCCTTGGGGCGCGGCTGTTCGGTTTTCCGCGCGCCATCGCCCATGGCATGTGGACCCAGGCGCGGGCGCTGGCCGCTCTGACGCCGCCCGATGGACTGGAGGCGGCCGAGATCGAGGTTTCCTTCCGCGCTCCGCTGCTGCTGCCGGGAACGGCGGCGCTGTTCGTTTCGCCGGATTATCGCAACTTCGAGGTGCGCGATCCGACGGGCGAGCGCCTTCACGTGCGAGGACGCCTGAGCGCCCTGGCCCCATCGGAGATCATCGGCTGATGCTGACCCTGTCCTCGCCGCGCCGTGTCGCCATCGTCGGCGCCAATCGCATTCCCTTCGCCCGGTCGAACACCGCCTACGCCGAGGCGTCGAACCAGGACATGTTGACAGCAGCCCTGCAGGGCCTGATCGACCGCTATGACCTTCATGGGCTGCGGCTGGGCGAGGTGGCGGCGGGCGCTGTGCTGAAGCTCTCGCGGGACATCGCTCTGACGCGCGAAAGCGTGCTGGGGACGACGCTGGGCCACGACACGCCCGCTTATGACGTGCAGCAGGCCTGCGGCACCGGCCTGGAGGCGGCCATCTTGGTCGCCAACAAGATCGCCCTGGGCCAGATCGAGGTCGGGATCGCCGGCGGGGTGGACACCACCTCAGATGCGCCGATCGCTCTGAATGAAGGTTTCCGCCGCGCCTTGTTGGCCGCTAACCGTGAGAAAACGATGTTGGGCCGGTTAAGGGCCTTGTCGCGAGCGGGATTAACCGCGCCCTTCCGGCCTGAGCCGCCGCGCAACGCTGAGCCGCGCACGGGCCTGTCGATGGGCGAGCATTGCGAGCTGATGGCCAAGCACTGGGCCATCCCGCGTGAGGAGCAGGACGCCCTGGCGATCCGCAGCCATCGCAATATGTCGGCGGCCTATGAGGCCGGACTGTTCGACGAGATGGTTTCTCCCTTCAACGGGTTGCAGCGCGACAACAATTTGCGGCCCGATATCGATCCGGCCAAGGTCGCGGCGATGAGGCCGGTCTTTGATCGTGAGAACGGCACGCTGACGGCGGCCAATTCCACCCCGCTGACGGACGGCGCCTCGACGGTGCTGCTGGCTAGCGAGGAATGGGCGAGGGCGCGGGGTCTGCCTATCCTTGCCTGGATGAGGGCGGGCGAAACAGCGGCCGTGGACTTTGTCAGCGGCGAGGAAGGCCTGCTGATGGCGCCCGTCTACGCTGTGCCGCGAATGCTGGCCAAGCTGGGGCTGACGCTTCAGGATTTCGACTTCTATGAAATCCATGAAGCCTTCGCTGCTCAGGTGCTGTGCACACTCAAGGCCTGGGAAAGCGACGACTATGCGCGCGCCCGTCTGGGGCTGGATCGGGCGCCGGGCCCCATCGACCGGGAGCGGTTGAACATCCACGGCTCGTCATTAGCGGCGGGGCATCCGTTCGCGGCGACGGGCGGGCGTATCCTGGGTAATCTGGCGCACATGCTGAACCGGGCGGGCAAGGGGCGCGGCCTAATCTCAATCTGCGCAGCCGGGGGGCAGGGCGTCGTCGCCGTGATCGAGAAATGAGCGCGATGCTGGATGTGACGCAGACCGATGCCGAGCGCCTGTGGGCCGAGCGATTCTGGACGCGCGCCTATCGACCCGACGTGCCGGCGATGATCGACGACGAACTGGCGCAGTGGTCCTCGGTCGGCGACCTGTTCGCGGCGGACGCCCGAAAATATGCGGACCGCGTCGGCTTCGTCAGCATGGGCTCGGGCGTGACCTATGGGCGGACGCTTTCGGAAGCGCGAGCTTTTGCGGCCTGGTTGCAGGTCAAGGGCGTGCGGCCCGGCGACCGGGTGGCGTTGATGATGCCGAATTGCCTGCAGTATCCGGTGGCGCTGTTCGGCGTGCTGTTCGCTGGGGCTGTGGTGGTCAACGTCAACCCGCTCTACACCCCGCCCGAGCTGCAGCATCAGCTCAAGGACAGCGGCGCGGTCGCCATCGTCGTGATGGAAATGTTCGCCGCCACTCTTGAACGGGCGATTGTGGGGACGGACATCCGCCATGTCGTCGTCACGGCCATGGGCGACATGATGGGGCCGGTGAAGGGGACGGCGATCACCGCCCTGCTGCGCCATGTCGAAAAGCTGGTGCCGAAGTGGCGCATCCCGCAGGCTGAACGCTGGCCCGCCGTGATGCGTCGGGCGCGGCGACTGTCGCTGAAGCCGGTCGAGACGAAGGCGGAAGACCTCGCCTTCCTGCAGTATACAGGCGGCACCTCCGGCGTGGCCAAGGGGGCCATGCTGACCCATCGGAACATCATCGCCAATGTTCTGCAGGGACGCGCCTGGATCATGGCCCAGATCCCGCAGGATCAGGTGGTGGGCAACGTCACCATGCTGCCGCTCTATCATATCTTCTCCCTGACGGCGAACCTGCTGATGTTCGTGGGCGTAGGGGGGCGCAACATCCTGATCGCCAATCCGCGCGACGCGAAGCGGGTGGAGTGGGTGCTGAGGAAGGAGCGGTTCGCGGCCTTCACCGGACTGAACACCCTGTTCGCCGGCCTGCTGAAGAATGAGGCCTTCCGCGATCGCGACTTTTCCGATCTGCGCCTGACCGTGGCCGGGGGCATGGCGACCCAGGCGTCGGTGGCCGAGGCTTGGCAGAGCGTGACCGGCGCGCCGCTGATCGAAGGCTATGGCCTGACCGAAACCTCGCCGGTGGTCTGCATCGGCTATGTGGATATCGAGCGGCCTGAGACGATGGGCTTCGACGGCACGGTCGGGCTTCCTGTGCCTTCTACCGAGGTGCGGATGCGTCGCGACGACGGAAGTTGGTGCGGGATCGACGAGCCGGGCGAACTATGCGTGCGCGGCCCCCAGGTCATGCGCGGCTACTGGAACCGGCCGGAAGAGACGGCCAAGATCCTGTCGTCCGACGGCTGGCTGGCGACGGGCGACGTGGGCGTGATGCAGGCGGACGGCCGAGTGCGGCTAGTCGACCGGATCAAGGACATGATCCTGGTGTCCGGCTTCAACGTCTATCCGAACGAGGTCGAGGATGTGGTGGCGGCCCACCCCCTGGTGGACGAGGTAGCCGCTGTCGGCGTCCCCGACCCGGTGCAGGGCGAGCGGATCAAGGTGGTCATCGTACCGCGCTCGTCCGAGCTGACAGAGGCGATGATCGTCGCCCACTGCCGTGAGCGGCTGACCGCCTACAAGGTGCCGCGCATCATCGTCTTCCGCGACGAGCCCCTGCCCAAGACCAATGTGGGCAAGGTGCTGCGCCGCGACCTGCGTGACTAGGCCCGGCCGGGCTTTCTGCGCGTGATCAGGAAGCCGAAGCCAGCCGCCAGCGGGAACATCAGCACGCCATAGACGGCGCCGGGCAGGGGCATCTCGGGACTGTTCAACACCGACTGGGCGATGACGATGGCCAGGGTGGCGTTATGCAGCCCGACCTCAAAGGCGCTGGCGACGGCCTGCGGGCGCTCGATCCTGAGCAGGCGCGGCACGCCGTAGCCGACGCCCAGGCTGAGCAGGCAGAAGGCCACGGTGACGCCCGCCAGGTTGCCGATCTGGCTCATCAACACATCGAAGCTGGAGGCGGCGGCGCCGACGATGACCAGCACCAGGATCAGGATGGAGGCGATCCGCACCGGCCGGTCCATGGCGGCTGCGAAGGCAGGGCGCCATCCGCGCACCAGCATCCCCAACGCCACAGGCGCCAGAACGATCATGAAGACCTCTACGGTCTTCTTGAATTGCAGGCCGACATGCAGGTCGCCGGGCTGGAAGAAGGCGATCGCCAGATTGACCACGACGGGCAGTGTGACGACGGCGATGATCGAGTTGATGGCCGTCAGGCTGATGTTCAGCGCCACATCACCCCGGAACAAGTGGCTGTAGAGATTGGCGGTCGTTCCGCCTGGGGAGGCGGCCAGCAGCATCATGCCGACCGCCAGAACGGGCGGCAGGCGGAACAGCAGCACCAGCCCGAAGCAAATGGCCGGAAGCAACAGCAACTGGCAGGCCAGGGCCACGCCTGCCGCCTTGGGCCGCTGGGCTACGCGGGCGAAGTCTGCAGGCGTCAGTCCGAGGCCCAGGCCGAACATGATGATGCCCAGCGCGACGGGCAGGCCGATGGTGGCCATTGCGGAATCCATGCGTCGTTTCTCCCCGTGCGCCAGATGGCGGCGCGATTGTCCCTCTTAGGCCTGGCCCGCCAGCGCGCGCCCCGCCGCCCGTCCCGAGAAGATACATCCGCCCAGGAAGGTGCCCTCCAGCGCATTGTAACCATGCAATCCGCCGCCGCCGAAGCCCGCAGCTTCGCCGGCGGCGTAAAGTCCTTCCAGCGGCGTTCCGTCCGACGTCAGCACGCGACTGGACAGGTCAGTCTGCAGCCCGCCCAGCGACTTTCGCGTCAGGACGTGCAGCTTGACCCCGATCAGCGGCCCGGCCGCCGGGTCCAGCACCCTGTGCGGCGCAGACGTGCGGGCCCAACGATCGCCGCGATACCGCCGGCTGTTGTGAATGCCCTGGATCTGCACGTCCTTGGCGTAGGGATTGGCCACCTGGGCGTCGCGGTCCTCGATCTGGGCGCGGATCAGGGCTGGGTCGAGCAATGGCTGCTCGGTCAGGCCGTTCATCTTCCCGACTAATGCCTCCAGATCATCGGCGACCACGAAGTCGGCGCCCTTGTCGCGGAAGGCGGCGACTTCTCGAGGCGCGGCCTTGCCCAGGCGCGAACGCAACACGCCCAGAAGGTTGCGGTTGGTGATGTCCTGGTTCTGCTCCGAGCCGGACAGGGCGAACTCCTTGGCCAGCATGGTCTCGGTGACGATGAACCAGGAGTGGTCGTGCTCGATCAGATCGGGCGTCGTGCGCAGATGTTTCAGCGTGGCGATGGTGTCGTAGCCGGGCAGGGCCGGGAAGGGCAGGCGCCGCCCTAGGGCGTCGAACCACAGCGGCGACGGTCCCGGCAGGATGCGGATCGCATGGTCGGGCCAGATCGGCGCCCAGTTCTGCACGCCCTCCACATAGTGCCACATGCGGTCCCTGTTCACGAGGCGCGCGCCGGCGTTGGCGGCGATGTCCAGCATCCGCCCATCCACATGGGCGGGCACGCCGGTGATCATGGTCTTCGGCGGCGCGCCCAGCCGTTCGGGCCAGTAGCGGCGGACCATCTCATGGTTGCCGCCGATGCCGCCCGTCGCCAGGATCACTGCGTCGGCCTTCAGGGTGAAGTCGCCGATGACCTGGCGATTGGAGGGGGCGCCTCGCGGCGCGTCATCGGGCGCCAGCACGGCGCCCGCAACGCCGGTCACCCGCCCGCCTTCGACCAAAATCTGATCGACTCTATGCCGGTGGTGAAAGGTCAGCCGCCCGGTTCTCGCTGCTTCTCTGGCTCGGTGCGCAAACGGCTCGGATACGCCTGTGCCCGTGCCCCAGGCGACATGGAAGCGCGGAACGGAATTGCCGTGACCGAATGCCTTGCCCGCGCCGCGTTCGGCCCAGCCGACCATGGGCGTCAGTTTGATGTCGTGTCGGCTGAGCCAGTCGCGTTTTTCTCCGGCCGCGAATTCCACGTATGCGCGGCCCCATTGCACCGCCCACTCATCTTCAGCCAATGGCGCGCCCAGGCGATCCCAGCCGGCGCTGCCCTGCCAGTCGCGCCACGCCAGGTCCAGGCTGTCACGCACGCCCAGCCGCCGTTGCTCGGGCGAGTTCACCAGGAACAGGCCGCCGAAGGACCAGAAGGCCTGCCCGCCCAGGTTGGCGGCATTCTCCTGATCAACCAGAGCGACTCGCCGTCCTGCACGCGTCAGCACATTTGCAGCGACGAGGCCCGACAGGCCGCCGCCGACGATGATGACGTCTGCATCCATGCTCAATGCTCCCCGGAAAATTAAACAAATAACACCCATGTCAATATTAGTGTGCGGGTTGGAATCGTCTATAGAAAACATGGGTATCGAATAGGAAGCTGAACTATCGTCCAGCCGAAACTTCCCTAGCGTCAGCAGACATTTATGTAAGTAGCTGTTGACACGATTATGAATAGATGGATCGATAGGCTCAGCCGTCGGCGCATCCGCCTCGTCTTCGGCACATCATACAAGGCGGGAGGAAGCATATGCGGTCCAGCTGGGGAGCAGGACCGTTCAGGGGAGGGTATTCATGGCTTCAGCAGCCTGTAATCGTGCGCGTCTGGCTGTCACCGCGTCTGCTTTCGTTCTTGCAGTCGCGGCCGGTCCGGCCTTGGCTCAAGACTCCGCGCCGTCACAGGAGGCTACCGCCGTCAGCGACATCATCGTTACGGCGCAGAAGCGCGAGGAGTCGATTCAGGACGTGCCGATTGCAGTCACGGCGCTGTCGGCTGAAAATCTGGACGCCATGAAGATTGAGGGCGGTTCGGAACTGATGCGGGCGATCCCGAACGTCAGCTTCTCGAAGTCGAACTTCAGCATGTACAACTTCTCCATCCGCGGCATTGGGACTAAGGCCATTTCCGCCTCGTCAGACCCGGCCGTGGCGGTTAGCTTCAACAATACGCCGCTGACCCGCAATCGTCTGTTCGAGCAGGAATATTTGGACGTGAATCGCGTCGAGGTGCTGCGCGGGCCGCAGGGTACGCTGTATGGCCGTAACGCCACCGGCGGCGTCGTCAACATGATCCCCAACCTGGCGGGGCCCGAGTTCGAGGCCATGTTGAAGGCGGAAGCCGGAAACTATGGCTCCATGCGTGGTCAGATGATGGTGAATATTCCGCTGACGGACACTTTCTGGGTACGTGGCGCGGCAAGCCTGACCAAGCGGGACGGCTTTGACTACAATACTTTTACGGAACGTAACGTCAACAATCGAGACCTGTTCACCACGCGCCTGTCGGCGGTCTGGGAGCCGAGCGACCGCTTTAACGCCAATCTGATCTGGGAGCATTTCGAGGAGGATGACGAACGGTCCCGCACGGGTAAGCAGCTCTGCACCAAAGATCCGGGGCCGAGCCAGGTTGGTAATACGGCGGTCACTTCCACCTTCCTGCGGAACCGGCTGAGCCAGGGCTGCCTGCCACGCACCCTATTCAGCGACGCGGCTTATGACACGCCCAATGCCGGTGCTTTCGGTCACACCTTCATAGCGGGCTCTATCCAGTATGGACGGTTGCCGTCAAATCGCTCTGTCATTGTCAACGCCATCGACTATCGCGTCGATCCATATGAAGGGGTTACTCAGTCGCGTGACCTGAGGGAAATCGGCAGCGCTTATGATCCGAAATTTCGCGCTCAGAACGACGTCATACAGCTGAACATGGAGTTCAAGATTTCGGACGGACTGTCCCTGATCTCTCAGACTGCATATGCTAAAGACGATTTCTGGTCTACGCAGGACTATAACCGCTTTGTAAGCAATCCTATATTTGCGGATTCATCTCTTTCTTACGTAAGTGCCGCGGGGCGGCCAATTTTTGGGCCGGGCCCTTATATAACTCCTGGTGGATACTATACAGACCCGCAGTTGGGGCGCTCAAATCGTATGATCAGCGCGGATATGAGCATGTCTGACAACAGGCAGTGGTCGCAGGAGCTAAGACTCCAGTCGGATCTCGACGGAACGTTCAATTTCAGTCTTGGGGCCAACTATTTGGACTTCAAGACAGAGGATAATTATTATGTATTCAATAACCTATTTACCTTGATCGCCGAATATTTTTACAACGTCAATCCGAATGTCACGCCAACGCAGGGGTTGGTTGCACAGCTTTGTGACAGCAGCAATGCCACAAAGTGGAAGGAGTGCGTGCATGTCGATAGTTCACCTTTGTCCAATCTGACAGGGGACGGTCACAACTACTTCCGCAGCAAGAATGCCGTGAAGGTTCGGTCTTGGGCCTTGTTCGGTGAAGGTTATTGGGACATTCGGCCCGACCTGCGCATGACGGTGGGGCTGCGCTACACCGATGATCAGAAGATCACTACGCCATACCCCAGCCAGTTGCTGATGGGCGCGACCCTGGACGGTTCGGAATCGGTTTCGTCGGGGGGGTATGTCAGCCAGGGCTACCCGGCTCATCCGGATATCAAGCAATCATGGGGGGCTGTAACGGGGCGCTTCGTGATGGACTGGAAGCCGGAGCTGTCGTTCACCGACGACACCCTGATCTATGCGTCCTATGCGCGAGGCTACAAGGGCGGCGGAACCAATCCGCCTCGCATCGACATCAATCCCAAGGTGATCCAGTACCAGCCGCTGGCCGAAGATTTCAAACCGGAATACGTCAACGCCTTCGAGATCGGCGCCAAGAACACTTTCCGCAACGGTCGTGTGCGGTTGAACGCAAACGCCTTCTATTATGACTACAAGGACTATCAGGTTTCGCAGATCGTCGACCGCATCTCCCTGAACGAGAATTTTGACGCGCGTATCTGGGGTGTTGAGCTGGAGGGCGTGTTCCATGTGACGGACCGTTTCCGCATCGATTCCAACATTGGCTATCTGAATACGCGTATCGGTGACGGCGAAGGGTCTATCGACGTCATGAACCGCACCCAGGGCAATGCTGATTGGACCTTGCTGCGCCCTTGGGTTCAGGTGCCTTCGAATTGTATTGCTCCAACCAAGTATGTGGAGCGCATTCTGCAGGCCAACTTGGGCGTCGATACGACTATGTGGGGGTTGCAGGGTCTATGCGCTGGCTCGAAGAGGTATGGGTCTTTCAATCCTGAGTTCGAAACTTTCCTGCCGCTCTACTCTCTCTATGGCTTCACTTATGATGCCTTGACCGAGGCGCCGAATGGCGGGCGTGGTTTTATGGCCGATCTCGGCGGTAACGAGCTGCCTAATTCTCCAAACTGGACTGCGAATATAGGTGCCCAATACACCTTATATGTTGGTGGGTGGGACTTGACGCTCCGTGGTGACTACTACTGGCAAGATCAAAGTTATGCCAGAATATACAATACCGAGTATGATAAACTTAAGTCCTGGGATAACGCTAATATTTCTATTGTCATGGAAAATGAGGCGAAGGACATGGTGTTGTCAGCTTATGTAAAAAACGTATTCGATGATGCGCCTATAACCGACATGTTTACTAATAGTGATGACACTGGATTAACCACTAACGTGTTTACACTTGATCCTAGAGTTTTTGCTTTTAGTGTTACTAAGCGTTTTTAATTTGATAGATTGCAATCTTCTGCAGTTTGGCGTATGAGTACTATCGTGAAGTGCCTTTAATATAATTCGATCGGTAAATCTATTGCTGGTCATTGCAAAATGGAGGAAACTATCATGACTAAAATTAAAATTACGGCTCTAGTTGCTGCTGCTGCCCTGGCCTCCTTGTCGGCCGCCCCGGCGATGGCTTCGCCGTTCCCGACTTCGGGAACTGTGACGGGCACCATCAACTTCAGCCAGTCGCTGACGATTGATTGCGATTTCTCAGCGACGGCCACCGTCGTCGGCAGCGACGTGCATCTGACGGGCATGACCTTCAGCCCTGGAAGCGGGTTCTGCGGTTCGGTTGTGAAGCCTAACGCCGGGCCGTGGATCGCGGTAGGCGCGGCGTCGCACCCCAGCACGACGGTAACCATTACCGGGACGTAGAGGTTCGCGGTCGCCGCGGTGCGGCTTTGGTCTCGCCCGAAGTCGAGCTGGGTGGCCCGGAAATTGACTCCTTGGGCGCCTGGGACATCGGCGAGGTTCTGCAGCGGTTGGGCGAGACTTATGACGTCGGCGAGGCGCCGCTGGTGGTCATCAACGGTAAGCGCGTGGCCAACCCAGGCGCTTTCACCGGCTTTCCGCCGGACGCTCTGGTTCGCGCCGAAGTACTGCCCGTCGAGGCTGCGGCTCTTTATGGCGGCGCGCCTGGGCAGCGTGTGGTGAATCTGGTCCTGCAGCGACAATTCCAGAGCTACGACGGTCGGGTGTCTGGCGGACGTCCGACGCAGGGCGGAACGTCGTCGCTGTCGGTTGACCTGCGTCGCTCTGCGATCGAAGGGGAACGGACCCTGCAGATGGGCGCTCGTGTGTCGCGCGATACCGCCCTGCGTGCCGATGAACGTGACCGGGAGGAGGGCGATGCTCTGGCGGGCGGCGCTGTTACCCTGCGTCCTGCTACCGATCTGGCGGCGTTGAACCTCAGCATGACACGACCGCTCGGCGATTGGTCGAGCGTCCTCAGTCTGAACGGTCAGGCTAGGGAAAGCCCATCGCGCGTGCGTTTCGGGGATGAGATCGTCGACAGTCTCAGACGAAATGAAAGCCTGGGCGGCGCTCTCGGACTGAGCGGCAAGGCGTTGGGATGGCAGGTTCAGGTGAACGCGACCGGTCAGGCGTCGCGAGCGCGCGAGAGCGGCTTTGGCGATACGCGCAGCGAAAACCGCATGATGGGCCTGAGCGGATCCGTCGGGCGGACGTTGATGGAACTGCCCGCCGGTCCCCTGGTCGCCAATTTCAACGGCAATTTCATGGATAGTCGCTCGACGGTCGAGCGCGAACAGGGCCGCGCGACAAGCCGCTTTCAGACTCGGGAGGCGAGGGGCTCTTTGGCCGTTCCACTGGCCAAGGCGGGCGCGCGTGAGGGCCTGTTGCGGGGCTTAGGCGATCTGCTGGCGACGGTAGGCGGCGGCGTTCGGGACACGGGCGCAGGATCCGGCGATGAGCTGAGCGCGGCCTTGACCTGGGTTCCGCGTCAGAAGGTGCGCCTTAATGGCCTCTGGTCCTCCGCGAACGACGGCATTTCGAACAATTTGAGGTCCGAGCCCCTGTATCATGACACGCCGCGAGTAGTGTTCGACTTCCGCAGCGGCCAAGCGGTGGAGATCGTACCGATCATCGGAGGAAACCCCGACTTGCGACAGCCGCGCTCGGAGCGTCTTTCGCTGACGACGTCGCTGGGACCGTTCACGCGGTGGAGTCTATCCGCCAACCTGGGCTATCAACGCGACAGGACGACGAACGGGGTCGGCTCCCTGCCAGACCTGACAGAGGATGTCGAAGCGGCCTTTCCAGAGCGATTCCGTCGAGATCTGGATGGGCGGCTGATCTCTGTTGATTATCGCCCGCTCAACTTCGGCGCCAACCTGACGGAAGGCCTGACCAGCAGTTTGAACTTCAATCTGCCGCGCTCCTCTGGGGCTGTTGGCGACGAAGCGACGATTCTGCGGGTGTCGCTGAATCATAGCTATCGTTTGCGCAACACGTTGTCGCTGGCGAACGGACTTCCTGAGCTGAATCGGCTGAAGGGAGACGGGGGCGGAGTGTCGAGGCAGGACGCGCGCTTGCTGATCGATGCGCGACGCGGGCGTTGGGCGTTAAACGCTTCAGCGCGATGGCAAGACGGTTATCGCACACGACGGTTGAGTGGCGCCGATGGGCCGACGGACTTGCTGTTGAAGCCATTCGCAGCAATGGATTTGAAGCTGAGTTTTCAGATGGCCTCTACTCGCGCGGCATCCGTCGTTGATGCTGAAGCGATGCGCCGAAGGGCTGGGGGCCTGCAAGTGAGCCTGGAGGTTTCAAATCTGTTCGATGAAAGGCCTCAAGCACGTCTAGGTGATGGTGCGCCAGCGCCTGGCTATGGCCGGGATGTACAAAACCCCATCGGCCGCGCAGTGCGGTTGACGTTGCAGCGGCGTTTCTGAACCCCTTCAGCGCATTCGTCACAATACCTTGTCAAAGGCGAACAGAAGGATCGTCACCGTGAATGGCTAGACCCGCCGTCGCGCCGGGGCCCTCTGATTGCCGATCATGAACCAGGCGCCAATAGAAAGGCGCCGATGATCAGCTATAGACAGCACTTCGATCCGCAGAGGGATAGCGTGCGCAATCCTCGCGGCTAGACGCCGTGCAGGACGGGCATGGCGTGGACAAATCCGACTTCAAGGGTTTGGGTCGCTTGAAAGGGGCTGTCACCCGGTCGCGGCCGCCGCTTCACGCACCGAAAGCCGATATGCGAAGTCGAGGTGTCGACGGCTTGTGGATGACGGGCTGCAGGCCGGTATCGGCGGCAATAGCTCGGCGCGCAGAGATGGGGAACCGCCCTTCATCACCCGACGCGGGAGGCGTGGAGCAAGGGGATCTCCGCTGCTGGACTTGGCGCCGCCCCTCGGGTTGACGGGCGCGCAGCAGCTCTTGGCGGGCGGGGGTGCGGCCACAGACCACCAGTCCCGGGTCCATTCCCAGACGTTGCCGATCATGTCGTAGAGGCCAAACCCGTTTGGGGCGTAGGCCTTGACCGGCGAGGTGCGGACCCAGCCGTCTGCGGCGGTGTTCTCGTAAGGGAAACGGCCTTGCCAGACGTTTGCGTGATGTTTGCCGTCCGGCTCCAGTTCGTCGCCCCAAGCATATTCGGCGTCCTCGCGGCCGCCCCATGCGGCGTACTCCCACTCGGCCTCGGTCGGCAGGTCCAGTCCAACCCATCTGGCGTAGGCTTCCACGTCTTCCAGCGCGACGTGAACCACGGGGTGATCTTCTAGGCCTTCAAGGCCGCTGTCAGGGCCGAGCGGGTTTCGCCATGAAGCGCCCGGCGTATAGGTCCACCAGTTCAGGTGGTTCGACAGATCGACCGGGCCTCGGGTCGGAGTAAAGACCGATGAGGCCGGGATCAACATCGAGGGGTCGGCGCCGGGATAGTCCTTGGGATCAGCGGGGCGTTCGGCCAGGGTGACCCATCCGGTAGCCTCGACGAAGCCCGAGAACTGCCGATTGGTGACGAGCGTAGGATCGATCCAGAAACCATCGACCTGAATCGGGCGGCGGGGGGCTTCTTCCGGATAGTGACGATCCGCGCCCATGTGGAAGTGGCCGCCGTCCACCCATACCATGTCTGGGTGGACAGCATGATGGGCGGGTTTGAATCGGGGGGGGTTGATCATGAGGAAATGCTAATCGGCCTTCGGGCCTCTGAGCGCCGATATCTGGCTGACGCGCTGGTGGGCGCCGGATACCGCCTATCCGCCGTCGCCGACATCCAGGGCGCCGCGCGACTGGCGGAGGCGCTGATATTTGATGCGATTGTCTACGGCGCTCGGGTTCCGGCGTCAGAGCGCGAGCGACTGACGTCATCCGACGCGTGTTTGCGGCTTACGATCCCGCAGGAGAATGGACTTTCGCTTGCGGTCGGATGCCAGGGAAGGCGAGGTCGGGTCCGTTCATTGATCGGGCGTCTCGAACACGGCCTAGCAGACAGACCGCTTCACCGATCCTTGGTGCCGAGGATTGAGATGGGGCGCGTGTCCTTCGACCTTGCGGATGAATTCTTGATGGCAGACGGTAATCGTCAGCCTCTAAGCCCCATGCAGACCTTTGTGTTGAGGCGGCTCGCCCTTGCCGGCGGACGCCCCTTGCCGCGCGCAAAGCTGCATCCCGGTTTTTACGGCGGGCGTGGCGTGGACGTGACTATTTCGCGTTTGCGAAAGCTTGTCGAGGAAGACGCCCAGCGACCCCGCTACATTCGCTCGGTCCATGGCCTCGGTTATCAGTTGTCTCCCAGCAAGGGCGTCTTCGAGCGAGGTCAATCTGAAGCCGCCTGCCTGTAGCGCTCAATGCCTCGAGTGGACATCAGGTCTCGCCAAGATCCTGAGGTTCGTAGAATTCTCGTGAAAACAGCGGTGAAAAGCGGGCGACGCTATCCATCCAGCGCTTATGTCTCGAGGGCCTTCAGGGGGCATCAGAATGGGCGAGGAAGCGAAAACATGCTTCGCGCGGTCTGGCAAATGGGAGCTGGTAGGGGGAAGTATTAAGCCCAATGGTCTTCAGGCTTAATGCCCCCGAGTGGCTCCGCGGGTAGGATTCGAACCTACGACCAGCCGATTAACAGTCGGCTGCTCTACCACTGAGCTACCGCGGAACATCCCCTCGGGGGAGGCCGGCGTATAGCAGCGCCTTTTCGATTCACGCAACTGGTAAAAGACAGAAATCGCCAAATTTTTTCGCAAAGCCCTGCGCTACAAGGCTCCGCATGACTCCGATCCATGTGAACGACCCTGATGATCCGCGCATCGCCGCCTTTCGCGATGTGAAGGAGCGCGATTTGACCGGGCGGCACGGTCTGTTCATCGCTGAGGGCGAGGTGGTGTTGCGCGTGCTGGCGTCCGAGGCGTCACGCTGCACGCCCGTATCCATTCTGATCGCCGAGAAGCGCCTGGAGAAGCTGCGGGAGGTGCTGGAGCGTCTGCCGGGCGATGTGCCGGTTCATGTGGCGTCGCAGGCGGTCCTGAACGCTGTGGCGGGGTTTGATCTGCATCGAGGCGTTCTCGCCTTGGGACGCAAGCCTGAGCCCGTCGAACCGGGCGCGTTGCTGGACAGCCTGCCGGAGCGGGCCGTGGCGGTCGTGGCGTGTGGAATCGGCAATCACGACAACATGGGCGGGCTGTTCCGCAACGCCGCCGCCTTTGGAGCCGGAGCGGTGCTGCTGGATCAGACCTGTTGCGATCCTTTCTATCGCAAGGCAATCCGGGTCTCGGTCGGCGCCGTGCTGCGGACGCCGATGGCGACGGGGCTGGAGGCCGAAGCCATGATCGACCTGTTGCAGGGCAGGGGGTTCGAGGTGCTGGCCCTGACGCCCTCTGCGGAACAGACGCTGGCGGAGCTGAAGCCGAGCAGGCGCACGGCCCTTCTGTTGGGCAGCGAAGGGCCGGGGCTGCCGCGGGACATCATCGCGCGCTGTCGTCCGGTGGGCATCCGGATGGCGGGGGGATTCGATTCGCTGAACGTGGCTGCGACCAGCGCTGTCGCCCTGCATCATCTGACGACTGCGGGAGCGGATTAGGTCCGAAAACAAGAAAGCCGCCCCGAAGAGCGGCTTTCTCGATGTTCATCGCGATGGAGGCCTGACCGGGAATCGAACCCGGGTGCAAGGATTTGCAGTCCTCTGCGTCACCACTCCGCCATCAGGCCGTGACCCCGTATCGGTGGGGCCCCGCCATCGCGAGGGCCGTCAGCTATCAGATCGGATTGTCCGCTGCAACGCACGGACCTATAAGCGCGTCACATTTCTTGGCCTGAGCCGACCTGTAAGGACTTCGGATTATGGATTTCGCCGCCGCCCGCAAGGTGATGCTGGACTCGCAGGTCCGCGTGAACGACGTCACCGACCGCCAACTGCACGCCGCCATCGGCGCTGTGGAGCGCGAGCGATTCTGCGCCGCCGACCGCGCCTTCTCGGCCTATGCCGACGTCGAGCCGGAAATCGCGGGCGACCGTCGTCTGATGTTGCCGCGCGATGTGGCCAAGCTGTTGCAGGGCCTGGACGCCCGCGCCGGTGAAAAGGCCCTGGCGATCGCCGCGCCTTACGCCGCCGCCGTTCTGGCGCATATGGGCCTGTCGGTGACGGCTCAGGAATCCGACGCGGCCGTGTTCGATGTGGTCGGCGCCCCCTTGGCCGAGGCTGGGGTCGAGACCGTGGTTGCGCCCCTGAGCCAGCCGCAGGGCGAAGGCTATGACCTGATCGTCAGCGAGGGCGCCGTGATCGAGCGTCCCGAATCCTGGATCGCGGCCCTGCGTCCCGGCGGTCGTCTGGCTGTGGTGGAGCGCGACGGCGCCAGCGGCGCGGCTGTGCTCTATGTGCGCGGTCGTGAAGGCGTTTCGCGGCGCGAGCTGTTCGACGCTGCGCCTGAGTTGCTGGCGGAAATGGTCCCGGCGCCCGCGTTTGCGCTCTAAGGCCACTTGTGTCGACGGAAGGGGCGTCGCCCTGCGTGAAAAAAACTTAACTGGCGTCGGGCGGGCCTAGCCTCCAACTACGCGGATACAAGGCACTACAGGCGCGCCGGATGGGGGCGTCAGGCAGGGACAGGTTCATGTTGAAACGCTCGCGCGCGCTCGCTTCGGTCGCACTGGTCGCATTGACGATGGGGGCGACGCCGGTCTTCGCCGAGTCGTTGCAGGAGGCTATCGGTCTGGCCTATCGCACCAACCCGACCCTGCTGGCGCAGCGGGCGAATCAACGGGCCTTGGATGAGAGCATCGTCCAGGCGCGCGCCGGCCTGCGGCCGACCATCAACGCTTCGGCGGGTGTCGATTACAGCCGCACCCGCACCGATCGTGTGACGACGACGATCCCTGGTCAGACCTTCCCGATCGACACCAACGGCGACGGCGTGCCTGACGCCACGGGCACGCTGCCGGGCAGCAGCAGCACCAGCGGCGGTACGATCGAAAGCGACGGCGCCAGCGCCAGCATCAGTCTGACGCAGAACATCTGGACAGCCGGGCGCGTGTCGCACGGCATTTCTGCGGCCGAAGCCAATGTCCTGGCCGGCCGTGAGAATCTGCGTCAGGTCGAGCAGCAGGTCATGGTGACGGTCATTCAGGCCTATGCCGATGTCACCCGCGATCTGGAGATTTTGCGCATCCGCCAGGAGAACCTGAAGGTGTTGCGTCGCCAACTGGATGAGTCGAACGCTCGATTCGAGGTCGGCGAAATCACCCGCACTGACGTCGCGCAGTCCGAAGCTCGTCTGGCGCAGTCGGAATCCGATCTGGCCAGCGCTCAGGCGCAACTGTCGGTGTCGCGCGCGGCCTACGCCGCCGTCGTGGGACAGGCGCCGTCCAACCTGCAGACGCTGCCGACGCTGCCGGGCCTGCCGACCGATTTCGACGCCGCGATGGACGTCGGCCTGGCCGAAAACCCCGGCGTGCTCGCCGCTGTTCACGCCCAGCGCGCGGCCGAGGCCAATGTGGCGGCGGCGCGGGCGGAGTACCTGCCTTCGGCGCGCCTGAACGCCTCCTATGGCGGGACGGCCAATGATCTGTCGGGCTTGGACCTGGGCGATCGCACCAGCTTTACCGCCGGCGCAACCGTCTCCGTGCCCTTGTTCACCGGGGGGCTGAACCGTTCGCGCGTCGCCCAGGCCCTGGAGCGCGCCAACGCCGCCCAGATCAACGTCGAGGGTGAACGTCGCACGGTTCTGCAATCGGTCAGTTCGGCCTATGCCCAGAGCGCTTCGGCGCGTTCCAGCGTTCTGGCTGGCGAACAGGCGGTGCGCGCTGCTTCGGTGGCGGCCGAGGGCGTGCGCCAGGAGGCTCAGGTCGGTCTGCGCACCACCCTGGACGTGCTGAACCAGGAGCTTGAACTGCGCAGCGCGGAAGTCGCCCTGACCAGCGCCCGTCGCAACGAGTATGTCGCCCAGGCACAGCTTCTGGCGGCCATGGGCCGTCTGGGCGGCCCCAACCTGGATCCGACGATCGAGGCCTATGATCCGTCCGACAACTATCGTGCGGTACGCAATCGCGGCGCCCTGCCTTGGGATGGCGTGATCGAGGCCATCGACCGCGTCGCTGCCCCGGCGACGACGCCCGCCGTCGATGTGGAAGATGCGCCCGTTGATCGGCAGTTGAAGGGTGAAGTCGTTCGCACTGCTCCCCAGGGCTGAAGGCTGATCGACAAAACGTCCGTTGATTCCGACGGGCGTTGATGCGACGACAGGATTCAAGGGGGAGGCGAGTCTGACGGCTTGGTCCCCATCGTCGCCTGCCTAGTCCGCATCGGTTGGCGAGTGTCCCCGTTCGAGCGCCCAGGTTGAGGTTCCGACATGACCGAACAAGCCGCCCAGGAACCGACGATGGAAGAGATTCTGGCGTCGATCCGCCGGATCATCTCTGAAGACGACGCTCCGGCCGAAACCGCCCCTGTGGTGGAAGCGGCTCCCGAGCCCGCGCCGGAGCCAGAACCCGTCGTCGCCGCGCCCGAGCCCGCGCCGATCGAAGACGAGGTGCTGGAACTGACCGAGCCCTATGAGGCGCCGGCAACCGAAGCCATCGGCGATCTGGACGTGGCGGACGCTGCGCCTTTCCCGACCGAGCCCGCGCCGGCGGCGCCGCAACCCGCCGTCGCGACGGCAGAGGTCGAAACCCTAGTCGGCGAAACCGCTGCGGCCAGTGCGGCCTCGGCCTTCGCCGGACTGGCCGCTAGCTTCCAGAAGCCCGAGCCTGCGCCGGTCGCGTCGGCTGCCGACATGAACTTCATGAGCGGCAATACGGTCGAGGCCATGGTCCGCGAGATGTTGCGCCCCATGCTGAAGGACTGGCTGGACGCGAACCTGCCCGCCATCGTCGAGGCTCAGGTCCGCAAGGAAGTCGAACGCATCGCCCGCAACGCAGGCTGATCGCTTCGAAACCTGGCTGAGTTTTATGACGCGCCTCAGTCCGCTGAGGGGCGTTCGCTTTTCCAGTCGAACAGGGCCTTCAGCAGACGCACGGCCTGACCGCGCTCGCTGGTCAGCTCAGGGTCGCGGCCCAACAGCAGACGCGCGTCGTCCGCCGCCGCAAGCAGCAGCGAGCGATGCCGGATCGGGTCTGCGAAGCGATAAGCCGGGAAGCCGCTCTGTTTCAGGCCCAGCGGGTCGCCGCCGCCGCGCAGGCGAAAGTCTTCCTCGGCGATGACGAAGCCGTCCTCGGTGCGGCGCAGGGTCTCCAGCCGCTCCTTCGCTATCTCGCCCAGGGCGCCGTCCTCGCCGCCGTACAGCAGGATGCAGGCACTGGCCTTGGCCCCGCGCCCCACGCGCCCGCGAAGCTGATGAAGCTGCGCCAGACCGAAGCGGTCGGCATGCTCGATCACCATGATGGAGGCGTTGGGCACGTCGACGCCGACCTCGACCACGGTCGTTGCGACCAGGACGGGCAGGCGGCCCGCCGCGAACTCGGCCATCACCGCTTCGCGCTCGGCGCCCGGCATCTGGCCGTGAGCCAGACCGACCTCGGTTCCCAGAAGTTTGCGCAGATCTTCGGCCCGATCCTCGGCGGCGGCCAGGTCGATGGCTTCGGATTCCGCCACCAGAGGACAGATCCAATAGGCCTGGGCGCCGGCCTCGATCGCCGCCTTCAGCCGTTTCGCCACCTCGCCGATGCGCGCCAGCGGCAGGACAGCCGTTGTGACGGGCGTGCGGCCGGGCGGCTTCTTCATCAGACGGCTGACCTCCAGCTCGCCGTATTGCGTCAGTTCCAACGTGCGCGGGATCGGCGTCGCCGACATGGTCAGCAGATGGACGCCGCCCAGAGCCGGATCACCCTTGGCCTGTAGTCGTTGGCGCTCACGCACGCCGAAGCGATGCTGTTCATCGATGACGGCCAGGGCCAGACGGTTGAACTGCACCGCATCCTGGAACAGGGCGTGCGTGCCGATGGCGACCTGGGCGTCGCCCGAGACCAGAGCAGCCAGTTTGCCACGCCGCTCAGCCGCCGTGTCGCGTCCGGTCAGAAGCAGGCTGGACACGCCCGCCTGATCCAGCAGGGGCGACAGCTTGTCGTAGTGCTGTCGCGCCAGAATCTCGGTCGGCGCCATCAGGGCGGCCTGAAAGCCGCTGGAGGCCGCATCGGCCAGAGCCAGGGCCGCGACGGCGGTCTTGCCCGAGCCGACATCGCCTTGAAGCAGCCGCCCCATCTGTTCACCGGACGCCAGATCGGCGCGGATTTCGGCGACGGCCTGATCCTGTGCGCGGGTCAGGGCGAAGGGCAGGGCGGCCAGCAGGCGGGCAGAGGCTTCACCTGGTGCAATGCGAGCGGCGGGCGTGATCTGGCGCGCGCGGCGACGGCGCGCCAGGGCCAGTTGGTGGGCGAACAGTTCGTCATAAGCCAGGCGCTGGCGCACCGGCGTGTCAGGCGCGAGGTCCGATTCGTTCGCGGGGGCGTGCAGCGCCTCCAGCGCCGCGCGCCAACCGACCCAGCGTCGCGCCGCCAGCCAGTTCGGCTCCTGCCATTCCGACAGTTCAGGGGCGAGGGCCAGCGCGCCTTGAGCCAGCTTGCGGATCTGGCGCGAGGTCAGCCCCTGCGTCGCCGGATAGACCGGCTCGGACAGCGGAATCTCATCCGCCTTTTCGACGGGCAGGATGTAGTCCGGATGGGCGATCTGGACTTCGCTGTTGAAGCGCTCGACCTTGCCGGTCACCAGTCGTCGCGATCCGCGCGGGGCCAGGCTCTCGATATGACGCGGCGATCCAGCAAACCAGATCAGGTGAATGAAGCCCGTGTCATCGATGGCGCGCACCTTGATGGGGGCGCCGTGTTTGTGCGGCGGGATCAGACGGTCGATCGTCACCTCGAAGACGCCGATCTCGCCGTCGACGGCCTCCATCGCCGTGGTGCGGCGACGCTGGATCACGCCGCTGGGCGATAGAAACAGCACGTCGCGCACGAGCGGGCCCGCCACTTTCTGCACCAGGGGCGCGCTGCGCGGCCCCACGCCTTTCAGCGTGGAGACGTCGGCGAACAGGGGAAAGAGAATCTCGGGTCTCATGATGATTCAGCATAGCTGGCGCAGCGGCGTCTGGAACGCTATCTGATCGGCCTCTTACCGAAGTGAACGGACAGGCAAGGAAACCGCGTGGCCGATATCGACGCACGTCCCGAGGACGCCCTGAACTCTGACGACCGCAAGACACGCCTGGGCCGCATCGCCTTCCGCGCCTGGCGCCGGGGCTTCCGCGAGGCGGACATGGTGCTGGGGCCCTTCGCCGATCAGATCGTGCCGACGCTGGACGACGCTGAACTGACCGAGTTCGAGCGCCTGTTGGATGAAGAAGACCAGTATCTCTACGCTTGGATCATTGAGCGCGAACCGACCCCGCCCGAGTTCGAAGGCCCGATGATGGCCCGCATCCGCGCCTTCATGCGCGCCCATGTCGCCGCCGAAGTGGCCAAGGGCATCGGTTGATGGACGCGGCGCTGGCGCGGACCGACATGGAGCTGGGCGGCGCGCCGGAAGGGCTGGACGCCCTGATCGTCGCCGAGCGGATCAAGGCCCAGGGCGGGACCGCTTTATTTATCGCGCGCGATTATCAGCGCACAGGCAATTTCATCCAAGCGTTCCGCTTCTTCGCCAAGAATATTGAAGTTCTTGAATATCCTTCGTGGGACTGTCTGCCCTATGACCGGCTGAGCCCCACGGCTTCGGTCGCCGCTCAGCGCATGGCGACCCTGACCCGGCTGGCGACGCGCGATCCGGCGGACAGGACGCCGCTGCTGGTGGTCGCCACCGTCGCGGCCGCCGCCCAGCGCACGCCGCCGCGCAGCGCCGTCACTGGGGCCGGGTTTGCGGCCAAGGTCGGCGCTGATCTCGATACGGCCTCTCTGGAACGTTACGTTGCGGCCAACGGCTATGTGCGCGCATCCACCGTGTCGGAACGTGGCGAATACGCCATTCGCGGCGGTGTGATCGATGTCTTCCCGCCGGGATTTGAGGAGCCGGTGCGCCTCGACATGTTCGGGTCTGAGCTGGAATCGATCCGCGCCTTCGACCCCGAGACCCAGCGTTCGACGCGCCAGTTGAAGGCCGTCTCTCTATCGCCCGTGTCCGAAGTGCTGATGGACGCAGATTCGATCTCGCGTTTCCGCAGCGGCTATCTGAACCTTTTCGGCGCGCCGGGCGACGAGCCCATGTACGCCGCCGTCAGCGAGGGAGCGCGCCGTCAGGGCGTCGAGCACTGGCTGCCGCTGTTCTACGACCGGCTGGATACGCTGTTTGACTATCTGCCGGATGCGGCGCCGGTCTTTCTCGACAGCCAGACGGAGCAGGCGCGTGCGGAGCGCTGGAACCTGACCGTCGACGCCTATGAGGCGCGCAAGGAGGCAGCGCGCGGCAAGGGCGGGGCGACCTATCGCGCCCTGCCGCCAGCACGGCTCTATCTGGACGACGGCGACTGGAACAGCGCCTTGGCCGGTCGCGCCGTGCGTCGCCTGTCGCCGCTGGCCGCTGGTTCGGGCGAGGACGCCGGTGGCCGTCTAGGCCGCAGTTTCGCCGCCGAGCGGTCGCAGGACAGCGTCAATCTGTTCGCGGCCGTGGCCCAACACGCCGAGGCGCTGAAGGGGCAGGGCAAACGCGTCCTGTTCGCCTCATGGTCCGAAGGTTCGGCCGAACGTCTGGCGGCCATGCTGGGCGATCACGGTCTGACGCACGTCGTGGCGGTGCGGGACTGGGACGATGTGCGCGGCGCGCCGGACGGCATCTATCTGCGCGCGGTGTTGCCGGTGGAGCATGGCTTCGCCACCGATGATCTGGCCGTCATCTCCGAGACCGACATTCTGGGCGACCGTTTGGCGCGGCCCAAGCGCAAGCGGCGGGCGTCCAACTTTCTGGCTGAGGCGTCCGCCCTGACGGCGGGCGATCTGGTCGTTCACCTGGATCACGGCATCGGCCGTTATGAGGGGCTGCGGACGCTGGAGATCCAGGAGGCGCCGCACGACTGTCTCGAACTCCTCTACGCGGGTGAGAGCAAACTCTACCTGCCAGTTGAAAACATTGATCTTCTGACGCGTTACGGCACGGACGCAGAGGGAGTTCAGCTGGACCGTCTGGGCGGCGCGGGCTGGCAGGCGCGCAAGGCCAAGGCCAAGGAGCGTCTGCGGGCCATGGCCGAAGGGCTGATCGCCCTGGCCGCCAAGCGGGCGCTGCGGGTGTCCGACGCCATCGTGCCGCCCGCGGGCCTGTTCGACGAGTTCTGCGCCCGCTTCCCCTACGAGGAAACGGACGATCAGCTGAACGCCATCGGCGACGTGCTGGAGGACCTGGGCAAGGGCACGCCGATGGATCGTCTGATCTGCGGCGATGTCGGTTTCGGCAAGACGGAGGTCGCCCTGCGCGCCGCCTTCGTCGTGGCTATGACGGGCCAACAGGTCGCCATCGTCTGCCCGACGACCCTTCTGGCGCGCCAGCACTTCAAGACCTTCTCAGAGCGCTTCGCCGGCTGGCCGATCAAGGTGCGCCACCTGTCGCGGATGGTCACAGCCAAGGACGCGAACGAGACGCGCGCAGGCCTGAAGGACGGCAGTTTCGAGATCGTCGTCGGCACCCACGCGGTTCTGGCCGATCAGGTCGGCTTCAAGGATCTGGGCCTCGTCATCGTCGACGAGGAGCAGCACTTCGGCGTCAAGCACAAGGAGAAGCTGAAGTCCCTGCGGGCCGATGTTCACCTGCTGACTCTGACGGCCACGCCGATCCCGCGCACCCTGCAGATGGCGCTGTCGGGCATTCGCGAGATGTCGATCATCGCCACCCCGCCGGTCGATCGTCTGGCGGTGCGGACCTATGTCACGCCGTGGGATCCGGTGCTGGTACGCGAGGCCCTGCTGCGCGAGAAATATCGCGGCGGTCAGGCCTATTACGTCGCGCCGCGCCTGAAGGATCTGCCCGACATCGAGCGGTTCCTGCGCGAGCAGGTTCCCGAGGTGAAGTTTGTCGTCGGCCACGGTCAGATGAGTCCAACCCAACTGGAAGCCGTCATGAGCGCCTTCTACGATGGCGAATATGACGTGCTTGTCTCGACCACCATCGTCGAGAGCGGCATCGACATCCCGACGGCCAACACGCTTGTCGTGCATCGCGCCGACATGTTCGGTCTGGCTCAGCTGCACCAGATCAGAGGCCGGATCGGCCGGTCCAAGGCGCGGGCCTTCGCCTATCTGACGACCGATCCGACCAAGCCGCTGAGCCTGTCGGCGGAGCGGCGTCTGCAGGTGTTGCAATCGCTGGACAACCTGGGCGCCGGCTTCCAGTTGGCCAGCCACGATCTGGACCAGCGCGGCGGCGGCAACCTGCTGGGCGACGAACAGTCGGGCCACATCCGCGAGGTCGGCGTCGAACTGTATCAGCAGATGCTGGAGGACGCCGTCGCCGAACTGCGCGAGCAGGGCGAGGCGGCGCCGGATCGCGGTTGGTCGCCTTCGATCAATGTCGGCGCGGCCGTATTGATTCCAGAGGATTATGTCCCAGACCTGAACGTCCGCCTGAGCCTGTATCGCCGCCTGTCCGACGCCGAGAAGATGGAGGACCGCGAGGCCATGGCCGCCGAGCTGATCGACCGGTTCGGCCCCCTGCCGGACGAGGCGCAGCAGCTTCTGCGGATCGTGGGGATCAAGGCCAACTGCCGCACGGCCATGATCGAGAAGATCGACATCGGGCCCAAGGGCGCAGTGCTGACTCTGCGAAACAACACCTTCCCCAACCCGATCGGGCTGGTGGGTCTGATCCAGAAGAATCACGCCTTCTGGAAGATCCGGCCGGATCAGAAGATCGTGGTGAAGGGCGATTGGCCCACGCCGGAGGATCGACTGAAGGTCGCCGAGCGCATCACCGCCGATCTGGCGCGGGTGGCGGGGGCGGCCTAGCCCCCGCGCCTCAGCCGACGCGGGCCTTCATGCTGCGTATCAGGGCGTCGAACAGGTTGACGTAGTCGTCGGTCCACGGCCGCACCTTGGTCGGCTCCAGCTTGCGCCAGCGGCCGTCGGCCTTGAAGTCGGCCAGCCCCTCGGCGGTCGGCGAGATGACCAGGGCCTCGGTCGAGGCTTCGGCCATCAGGGCGGCCTCTGGGTTCTCGATATAAACCTGATGCAGTTCGGCCGCGCCCAGTTCGCGTGCGGCGGCGACGGCGGGCAGGGTGATCTCCAGATTGCGGTTGGACAGGTGCAGCACAACGACGCCTGTGGGTTTCAGCAGCTTCAAATAGCCTTCGATCGCTTCGCGGGTCAGCAGATGGGTCGGCACGGCGTCGGACGAGAAAGCGTCGATGACCAGAAGGTCATACGTGCCGCGAGGCTCCTTGTTCAGCGTCAGCCGCGCATCGCCCAGCACTGTGCGGATCGGCCCGTCGGCGCAGTCCGAGATGAAGGTGAACCAGTTCGGATCGCGCGAAATGCGGTCGACCATGGGGTCGATCTCGAAGAAGGACATCTGATCCGTGGCGCGCTTGTAGGCGGCCATGGCGCCGGAGCCCTGGCCCACCACGCCGATGACGGCGGCTGGGCTGCGGGCCTGGATCAGTTCGGCCGCCTGGCCCAGGGGCGTGGTGCGGGCGTAGTACATGGTCGGGGCGCAGGCGAAGTCCGGATGGCGGGCCTGGGCGCCGTGCAAGGTGGTGCCGTGCATCAACACATGGATATCGCCGCCCAGCTTGGGGTCGGGCGTGACCGCCACGCGCATGACGCCGAAGAAACTGCGCTCGGACAGGCTCCAGTCATAGCCGCGGCCGATGTAGTGGGCGGACAGGGTCATGGTCGCGACGACAGCCGTGAACATGAGCACTCGATCCCGAACCACGAAGGCGAGAATGGCGGCGACGCCCAGAATGATCTGCGCCGTCGTGGTCAGGCCGAAATCGCTGAAGGCCGTTCTCAGAGACGGGTTGTAGCGCAGCATCTCGAACAGCAGGGGGACGAAGACGGCGGTCGCCAAGCCGGCGGCCATAAGCCAGATTTCATGTTTGGCGGGACGATCGCCCAGCCAGGGACGGGCCAGGCAGACCAGCACCATGACCAGCGGATATTCCAGCACCGTCTCGAACACGACCGGCGCGATCAGGGCGGTGAAGGCGCCGCCCAACACGCCGCCCAGCGACAGCAACAGGTAGAATTCCGTCAAGCGGTCCGGCGCTGGACGTCGCGCCGCCATCTGTTGGTGGCACATCAGGGCGGTGAAGAAGAAACCCAGAAGGTGAAGGCCCAGCAGCGCCAGCCACTGGCCGGTCGTCATCCCGACCAGGGCGGCGATCAGCACCGTGAGGAAGGCCTGCAGCATCAGGGTGATGTGCAGGGGAATCCACGGCTTCGCCTGGAAGGCGATGACGAAGGTCAGCAGATAGAGGGCTAGGGGCGCGACCCAGAGGAAGGGAGCGGAGGCCACGTCCGTCGAAAGGTGAGCGGTGACGCCCAGCATCAGGCTGGATGGAGCCGCCGCGAGCAGGACCAGCACCACCTTCCGACGCCAGGGAATGGGCGGGCTGCGTTCAGCGGCCTTTTGGGGCTGAGTGATGCTCGCCGCGCGCGGCATGAGGATCGCAAGGCCCACCAGCATGATGGCGAAGACGCCATAGCCCACGGTCCAGCCCCATCTTTGTCCCGACAGGGAGGCCAGCGGTTCGATCAGGGCGGGATAGGCCAACAGGGCCAGGAAGCTTCCCAGATTGGAGGCGGCGTACAGGACATAGGGGTTGGCGCCGTCGGGTCGTCCTGCACGGACGCGCGCATACCAGGCCTGCAACAGGGGCGCCGTGGCCGATAGGACCGCGAACGGGGCGCCGACCGACAGCGCCAGCGCGCCGAGCAGCCAGCAGATCGGCGCGGCTGCGTCAGGATCGCCAAGGGCCTCGGTGATGCTGAGCGGCAGGAAGAGGGCTGCGGCCGCCAACAGCACCAAGTGGATCACCGCCTGCGCCCGTATCGACGGGATGCGTTGCAGCAGGTGGGCGTAGAGATAGCCCGCCAGCAGGGCTGCCTGGAAGAAGACCATGGCGGTGTTCCACACCGACGGCGACCCGCCCAGCAGCGGCAGCACCAGCTTGGTCGTCATCGGTTGAACGACGAATACCAGGCTGGCCGAGGTGAAGATGGCGACGGCGAAGGCCGCAGGTGTTATCGCATCGACCTTGCGATGCGCCGGCGTCAGAGTTTGATCGGTCATTCGCTGCTTTCGACGTCGGGCGGCTGATTCCGTCCGATGAGGCTATGACGACTCGTGGACGGAGCGAATTCCTATGTTGCCGCAGGATATCGAGGCGATCGCCGAGGCCGTGGTTCGTCAGGCGGAGGCGAAGGGCCTGATGATCGCCACGGCTGAAAGCTGCACGGGCGGACTGGTGTCGGGCGCGCTGACGGCGATTGCAGGCTCGTCCGCCGTGCTGGATCGCGGGTTCGTCACCTACAGCAATGAGGCCAAGGTCGAGATGCTAGGCGTGGACAGCGATCTGTTGGCGAGCTTCGGCGCCGTGTCCGAATCGACGGCCCGCGCCATGGCTGAAGGCGCCGTGGCGCGCTCGCGGGCCTCCATCGCCGTGTCTGTGACGGGCATCGCGGGCCCTGGGGGCGGTTCGCCGCAGAAGCCGGTAGGATTGGTGCATTTTGCTGTGCACGGCCTGAACGGCCGCACCGTGCATCTGGAAAAGCGCTTCGGCGACATCGGACGCGATGCGATCCGGTTGGAAAGCGTGCGGACGGCTCTAGGGCTGCTGATGGACGCCGTGTCGGAATGAGCGAGGCCGTGATGACGGTGGACGCGCGCGGGCATAGATGCCCGGTGCCCAGCTTGCGTCTGCGCAAGGCGCTGGAGGGACGGGCGCCGGGCGTTCAACTGACCTTGCTGGCCACGGACGCCATGGCGCGGATCGACGTGCCGTTCCTGATGCAGGAACTGGGCGGCCGCGTGGTTCATATAGATGAGACGGACGGCGTCCTGAGCATCACTGTCGAGACTGGCGCCGCTCTGACAGATTGACGACGGTGTCGGGCAGGGCGGCTGGCTCGGGCGGAACCGCGCGCGTCTCCCATTCGATCTCCAGTTCCGTGGCGAAGGCCCCGCCGTAGAAGACGGCGTTGACGTTCCATGACAGCCAGATCAGCAGCACCACCACGGCGCCGACCGAGCCGTAGGTCGCGCCCAGGTGAACGATCTGCTCGACATAGATGGTGCACAGCCAGGAGAAGAAGGTGGACATGACCGTGGCCACCAGGCCGCCGATGATCGCGGCCTTCCAGGCGACGCGCTTGGCGTGGGCCATGGCGTAGCGGTAGAGCATGGTCAGCCCCAGCCATAGACCCAGGGCGGGCCACAGGCCGTCCAGCGGCAGCGCCAGCCAGCCGACGGGCTGATCGGCATAGGCGTGCTCCATCAGGCGCGACGTCACCACGGCGCCCGACACGATGGTGAACAGCACGAAGGCGGCCAGCGCGACCAGGAAGGCCAGCATGTTGAACTTGAAGAAGCCGAGCGGGTTGGTCTCGTCGTGGATCAGGTTCAATCCGGCCAGCAGGGCCTTGAACCCACGGTGCGCCGCATAGGCGCCGATCACCAGGGCGATGGCGCTCTGGGCAGAGACGGTGCGCGCCGAGGCGTTCGCCAGACGGTCGATCTCGTTCAGGAACAGGGTGCGCGCGGCCGAAGGGATGACGTCCGCCAGGGCGGCGGCCTGCTCGCTGACTTGGCCGATGGTCAGAACGGCCTTGTAGAAGCCGATCAGGATGGCGATGGCCGGGAACAACGCCAGCAGGGCGAAGAAGGACACGCCGCCCGTGTAGAGCATGACGTCGCGACCCCAACTGCGGCTGAAAGCCCGTGTCATCAGGCGCAGCCAGAGCCGGGGTTGGGCCGTGATCGGCTTGGAACGGGTCAATCGGCAGTCTCGATCGTCAACGAAGGGGGCGGATTAACCCCATTCGCAGCAAGGTGAGAAGTCCCAATGTCGTCATCGGATGATCAGCCTTGCCCATTGCGGGCCTCGTCGGCGCCGGTATCATGGCGGTTCTGGAGCGGTCGCGGGGGCGAGCCGCCCAGGCCAAGGAGACAGTGTTTGGAATCTGATCCGCGCGTTCTGGTCGTCGCCGACGCCGACGATCAGCTTGGCTCGCTTTGCGAAGGACTGGACCGACTAGGATGGCGCACCGTGACGGCGCGCTCGCTGGATGCCGCGCTTCTGGCGGTGTCGGACTTGGCTGTGGATGCGGCCGTGGTCGAGTTGAAGAGCCTGGCTGAAGGCGGGCTGGAGCGCCTGCGCAGCGCCGCCGCCCCGCGCTATCTGTCGATCCTGGGCCTGGGCGCTGCGTCAGAGCCTGGAGGCGATGGATGCGATCTGGTTGTGTCGACCCATCCGCATCCTTTGCAGACGGTCTTCCGGTTGGAGCAGTTGACGCGCGCGGCGGTGGCCGAGGAAGAGTTCAGGCTGCGCCAGGCGACGTTTGCGGCTCACAGCGTCGATCTGCCTGAGCCGACGCTGGGCGACACGCCGTTGCAGGTGCTGACGGCGGGCGCGGCTGACCGCCGCTTCCTGGCCCTGTCCAACGCGCTGGCGGCGGCGGGCGCAGAGGCTGTGGCGGCGCCGACTCCCTATACGGCCTTCGACTATCTGCACGAGCGCGCGTTCGACGCCGCCGTGCTGTGGGGGGATCGGGATCATGCGCCGGCCTTGTCGATCGCGGCGGGCATGCGTCGCAACACGCGCCTCTATCATATCCCCCTGACCCTCTATCTGCGCGAGAAGGTCGAGCCTGATCTGGCTGCCTTGTTTGAACGAGGGTTCGCAGACGTCGCCGCCGCAGAGACTTCAGAGGAGGAAGCAGCCGAGCGGGTGCTGGCCTTGGCGCGCAATCATCGCCGTCGGCAGGGCTTGAGGCGGGCTCTAGACGCTGTGCGTGGTTGCGACCTGATGGACCCTGAGACCGGGCTGTTCAGCCGCGACCTGTTCGCGGCGCATTTGGCGCGCATCGCCAAGGGCGCGCGTGAGCGGAACCGACGCCTGTCCGTGTGCGTCCTGCGCGTGCCGAATAGCGAAACCATGGCGGCGGTCCGTGCGGGCGGCTGGCTGGAACGGGCCATGCCCCAGATCGGCGCCATGGTGTCGCGCCTGGTGCGGGTGGAGGACACGGCCGCCCGTCTGTCGTCGGAAACCTTCGCCCTGGCCTTGCCCGCGACGGATCACGCTGCGGCCCGGCTGACGGCGGAACGGATCGCGGCGGTGATCGCCTGCACCGCCTTCGACGCGGGGCCGAACCGCTCGCCCTTCGTGGTTGAGCTCGACGTCGGCGTCGCCGAGATGCAGCCGGATGAAACGCCGGCCGCCTTGCTGGAGCGCGCTTCGGCCCGGGTGTCGTGACGGTCTAGGCGTCGTCGTCCAGTTTGTGACCGTCCAGACGCCTGGCGTCACGGTCGCGTTCGGTCCTGGCCGCATCACGTTCGGCGCGGGTGCGTCCAAAGGTCAGGCGGTTGGCCTCGGCCGTCCGCTTGGCGGCGGCCTTGTCGCGGGCCTTTCGCGCCTTGTTCAGGTTGACGATCTCACCCATCAGACATGGCCGTCCGGGCTGTCCTTGGCCCAGGCGCGCTTCAGCGCCGGGCGGGCGCCGATCCGCTGGACATAGGCGTCATAAGGCTCGCCCGCAGGCATGGCGGCGCGAAACCACTGCAGCAGGCTGCCGAACAGGATGTCGAGGGCTGAAAACGCTCCCAGGATGTAGTCGCCGCCCTGGATCGCCGTGCGCCAACGACGGTCCAGTTCGGCATAGGCGGCCTTCTGAGTCTCGTTCCAACCGGCGGGCGGACCGGAGGTCAGCACTGTCTCCAGCACATTGTTGTAGAGCCCCAACCACGACAGGTACTCGGCCCGGCGCGGATCGGCCGGTCCCGGCGCCAGGCCTGCCTCGGGGTGGCGATCGGTCAGGAACAGGAAGATCAGCACCGATTCGATCAGCACCTGGCCGTCGACCTCGAGCGCCGGGGCCTGCTTCAGCGGGTGGGGGTTGGTTGGGTCGGTTCGGCCCTGGCCCTCACGCCGCAGAATGTCGACGTAGTGGATGCGATAATCGGCGCCCAGTTCCTCCAGCAGCCACAGAAGGCGGGTCGAGCGGGACTGCGGCGCGTGGTGAATGATCATCGACATTGTGAACTTCCTCGCCTGGCTTTGCGGTGAACCCTCTAGCGGCCAGGCCGTTCCGAGGCGGTCCCCATAGTAACGGAGAGCGTCAATGATAAACGCCTCGATGATCAAGGAACATCAGGAAGTCGTCGGTTCGGACGGCCGCCATGTCGGCCGCGTCGATCATGTGATGGGCGACCAGATCGAGTTGGCGAAGCTGGACCTCGGTTCAGGCTTCAAGCACCACATGATCCCTGTCAGTTGGGTCACGCACGTGGACGAGCACGTCCATCTGAACATGACCCAGGACGAAGCCAAGGCGCGCTGGACCGAGAAACACTAAGGTGTCGCCTTACCGCGATTTCATCCGGGCCCCGCTGATTTCAGCGGGGCCTTTCGCCATATGAAGAGGGTGATTGACGCGAAGGAGCGACCGATTTGATCCGACTGATCCTGAACCTGCTGTGGTTCTTCCTGGGCGGGTTCGCCTCAGGCCTGGCCTGGCTGTTCGGCGGGCTGTTGCTGGCCTTGACGGTCGTGGGTCTGCCGTGGGCGTTTTCGGCATGGCGCATCGCCAGCTATTCCTTCTGGCCGTTCGGGCGCGAGATCGTCTGGCGCGATCCGAACCCGACTGACCTGGGCGCGGGTTGCCTGGGCGTCGGGCTGAACGTGATCTGGCTGGTGCTGGCGGGGTGGTACATAGCCCTGGCGCATCTCCTGATCGCCGTCCCGCAGTTCGTCAGCCTGATCGGCATTCCGTTCGCGCTGAAGAACGTCGAACTGGCCAAGCTGTCGCTGGCGCCCGTGGGGCGGACCATTCGCGACAAGGACTGAGCATGAAAAACGCCGACCGGAGCGAATCCGGCCGGCGTCTTCATGTCTGGCGATAAGCGCGGCTTACTGCGGCGAGATCATCTTCTCGGGACGAACGTATTCGTCGAACTCGGCGTCTGTCAGATAACCGCCGCCGACGGCCTCCTGGCGCAGGGTGGTGCCGTTCTTGTGCGCCGTCTTGGCGATCTTGGCGCAGGTGTCGTAGCCCAGCTTGGCGTTCAGGGCCGTGACCAGCATCAGGCTGTTTTCCAGACCGTGCTTGATGTTGTCCTCGCGCGGCTCGATGCCGACGACGCAGTTGTCAGTGAAGCTGATGGCCGCGTCGGCGACCAGGCGCACGGACTGCAGGAAGTTGTAGGCCATCACCGGGTTGTAGACGTTCAGTTCGAAGTGGCCCTGCGAACCGGCGAAGGAGATGGCGGCGTTGTTGCCGAACACCTGGGCGCAGACCTGGGTCAGGGCTTCGCTCTGGGTCGGGTTGACCTTGCCCGGCATGATGGAAGAGCCCGGCTCGTTTTCCGGCAGCGACAGTTCGCCCAGACCCGCGCGCGGACCCGAGCCCAGGAAGCGGATGTCGTTGGCGATCTTGAACAGCGACGCGGCGACCGTGTTGATCGCGCCGTGGGTGAAGACCATGGCGTCGTGCGCGGCCAGGGCCTCGAACTTGTTCGGCGCCGTGGTGAAGGGCAGGCCGGTGATGCCCGCGATCTGGGCTGCGACCTTTTCAGCGAAGCCGATCGGAGCGTTCAGGCCGGTGCCGACGGCGGTGCCGCCCTGGGCCAGCTCCATCAGGCGCGGCAGGGTCTGCTCGATGCGCTCGATGCCCATGGCGACCTGATGGGCATAACCGCCGAACTCCTGGCCCAGCGTCAGCGGCGTGGCGTCCTGGGTGTGGGTGCGGCCGATCTTGATGATGTGGGCCCAGGCCCTGGCCTTGGCGTCTAGGGCGGCGTGCAGGTGCTTCAGCGCCGGGATCAGGTCGTTGACCACCTGCTCGGCGCAGGCCACGTGCATGGCCGTCGGATAGGTGTCGTTCGACGACTGGCTCATGTTGACGTGGTCGTTGGGGTGGACCGGCTTCTTGGAGCCCATCTCGCCGCCCAGCATCTCGATGGCGCGGTTCGAGATCACCTCATTGGCGTTCATGTTCGACTGGGTGCCCGAACCCGTCTGCCAGACGACCAGGGGGAAGTGGTCGTTCAGCTTGCCTTCGATCACTTCATTGGCGGCGGCGATGATGGCGTCGGCCAGCTTGGCGTCCAGCTTGCCCAGATCGCGGTTGGTCTCGGCGGCGGCGCGCTTGACGATGCCCAGGGCGCGCACGACCGGCAGGGGCTGCTTTTCCCAGCCGATCTTGAAGTTGCCGAGCGAACGCTGGGCTTGGGCGCCCCAATAGCGATCGGCGGCGACCTCGATGGGGCCGAAGGTGTCGGTTTCGATACGAACGTTGCTCATGTGCGCGGGACTCGTCTCTCAGGCGTGGCGGGAAGATGCCCGGCGGTGTAGCACGCAGGCGCGGCGGGGCAAGGCGAGCCGCACTTCACGAAAGGCGGACGACGCGTGGACGGCTGGATCGGAACCGGAAAGGTCAGGGCCCGCGAGCAGGGCGAGGCGGTCGAGATCACCATCGACGGCCTGACCACCCAGGCCAAATACTACAAGCCTCTGGTCTATGAGTTCATGCGCAAGGAATGGGCGTCGCGACCCTCCTGGGGCGACTACGTCGTCGAGATCGTGATGGAGCACGTCGGCGATCCGCCGTGGATGGATCTGGACAACCTGGCCAAGGCCCTTCTGGACGCCATCAAGGGCTATCTGTTTCACGACGACAGCCAGGTCGCCCGTCTGTTGGTCGAGCGACGCGAAGGCGAGCGCGAGCGCATCATCATTCGAGTCTTTCCCCGCAGATAGGGCCACGAAAATAGGGGCCGCGCCAGGCGCGACCCCTATCTTTAAAGTCAGTCTTGAAGGCGGATCAGCCTGCCGCGTTGGAGATCAGCGTCTGCACGTCTTTCGGCTTGGCGATGGTCGAGCCGGCGGTCTTGTAGGTGGTCAGCTTGCCGCCTTCCCACAGGCCGACTTCCAACGCCTTGCTCGCCGGGTCGATCAGCAGATAGGCCGCGTTGACGCCGCCCTCATGCTGCTTGTTGCCCGAAGTGAACAGGACGGCGCCGTCTTTTTGCAGCGGCGCTTGGGTCTGCATATTGGTCGTCAGGACGTCGAACTTGTCGCCCAGCAGCGTCTTCAGATCAGCCGTGATCGCGCTGTCTTCCAGAAGCTTGGTCTCGTTGGGATATTTGCCGATCTGGGTGTTCAGGGCGTTCCAGTCAGCAGCGGCGGTTTCAACGGTTGCGGGCGCGGCTTCGGTCGAGGCGGTTGGGGTTTCCGCCGGCGGCGTCGCTTCAGGCTGGCTGCAGGCGGCCAGCGTCAGGGAAACGGCGGCGGCGGACATGAGAGACAGACGCATCGAAGCGACCTCGCTTAGGTAAGGAAGGGGAGGTTACGGCAACGCTTGTCTGCAGCCAAAGGTTGCGCGCCCTTTGGCGCGAAGATGTTATTTCTTGCGGAATTGGTCCAGCGAAACGACCTTCGGCCCATCGTCGTCTGAGGGCGGAGGCGGGGCGGCGTCCGGGTCGCGTGCGGGCGGCGACAGGGGCGCGATCTCGGCCTCGACGATTTCCGGCTCGTCGAACTGCAGCAGGAACTGCACGCTGGGATCGTAGAAACGGACCACGGCGCTGTAGGGAACGGTCAGCACCTTGGGCGCGCCGCCGAACTTCAGCATGACCGAGAAGAGGTCCGGCTCGACCGCCAGATCCCAATACTGGTGCTGCAGCACCACCGTCATCTCGTCCGGGTATTTGGCCAGGACGTCCGGCGGGACGCTGACGCCGGCGCCGCGGGTCTTGAAGGTGATGTAAAAGTGGTGGGCGCCGGGAATGCCTTCGGGCTCGGCCGCGCGCTCAAGCGCCAGGCGGATCACGCCGCGCAAGGCGTCCTGGGCGAGTTGCTCATAGTGCATCTCGTCGACAGGGGGAGTTTGATCCGTCATCGGCGCCTCAAGAAAGGGGAACGCGCGACTGTTACCCGCCCAAGGCGAGCGACGGAAGACGCAGAGTCGCCTACGGCAAAGGAATTTCGATGTCGGGATAAGCGCCGGGATTCTGTCGCCAGACCCCCGAGACGTTTGAAAAGTGGGGGGCTTCTGTTGCCAGGCGCCCCCCGGGCCCCGCCTAAGGATCTGAACCCCTAGGACTTAAGTGTTCGAAATCAACCGAACCGCATTACGCGGCGAGGCGGACTTCTCCAGCGAAGTTATCGTTCGCAGTTAGATAAAGGCCCGATACGGTGGGCCAGGACGAGCGAAAGCAATCCTCTTTACACGTCCGTCGATGCTAGTCGGCCCCATGCTGCCTCCGCCGATAACGCGGGGGAAGAAGTTGGTGGAGCCGCCGGGAATCGCACCCGGGTCCGGTCCGCTTATTACAGGCGCGTTTATCGCCATAGCCCGGGCGAACCCGAGCAGGATCAATATAGAATGTAGCTCTGAGCGTGCCAAGACGCCCAGAAAAATCTTGGAAGGTCAGATAACCTCAACCGCCCATTCGAGGTAATTCGACGGGCTGCTCTTGCACACGATCGATCTGATTTCGTGATGCGTCTCGTATCGCGTCGCGCTCGCGGGCCGTCATGCAGATGCGTTGGGGACGATTAGACCCCACTACGCGCTCTCTTTTGCAAATCATACGCTCAGGGTTTGAACGCTCATTCGCGGGCGTAGAAGGGACAGGACGTGACGGTTCTGATTGGGCGTTAAGGAACGCGGCAGTAAAAAGGACGGACAAAATCATGATTGGAAACTCCCCAAGAGGTTAGACAGTGTATGTCGAACGTCGGTCCGTCAACCTGGGGATCGTCGTTGCCAATCTTTCTGTTGGTTGCGGAACCAGGTCAACTGGCGCTTGGCATAGTTGCGGGTGGACTGCTTCACGGCCATCACTGCGTCCTCCAGCGATAGGTTACCCGCCAGATGCGCCGCCAGTTCGCGCACGCCGACCGCCTTCATCGCGGGCAGGTCCGGGTCCGGATCGCGGGCGACGAGGGCGCGCACCTCGTCCAGCGCGCCGTGCGCCATCATCAGATCCACCCGTGCGTCACATGAGGCGTAAAGACGATCGCGCGACGGCTCAACGACCAGGGCGTCATAGCTGTCGGGAGGCAATAGCGGTCGGGTGTCGGCCTTCCAGGCGCTGAGCGCGCGGCCGCTGGCGCGATGCACGCTGAGGGCGCGGACCAGACGCTGCCGATCGCCGGGAAAGACGGCGGCTTCGGCGGCGGCGTCGACTTCGGCCAGGCGGCTGCGAAAGGCGGCTTCGCCTTCAGCGTCGAACTCGGCCTGAACGGCGTCGCGAGTTTCGACCGGTACAGGCGGAATATCGGCCAGCCCCTTCGTCAGGGCGTTGAAATAGAGGCCGGTGCCGCCGACCAGCAGGGCGGGGCGCCCCTCAGCCGCCAGTTCGGCCAGCAGGTCCATGACAGCCCGACTCCATCGACCGACCGACCAGGCGTCGGCGGCGTCAGCGACGCCGTAGAGGCGATGCGAGACCGCAGCTTCATCCTCAGCCGAGGGGCGGGCGCTCAGCACGCGCAGGTCGGCGTAGAGTTGCTGGCTGTCGGCGTTGATGATGACGGCATTCGTTTCGCGCGCGCGCTCCATCGCCAGGCGCGACTTGCCCGAGGCGGTAGGACCGGCGATCAGGGTGACGAGGGGCTGGGACAAAGGATCAA
Organism: Brevundimonas sp. UBA7507; assembly: GCF_002478355.1. Lineage (NCBI taxonomy): Bacteria > Pseudomonadati > Pseudomonadota > Alphaproteobacteria > Caulobacterales > Caulobacteraceae > Brevundimonas > Brevundimonas sp. UBA7507. The sequence goes on from NZ_DLNP01000013.1 coordinate 184,613, forward strand.
CTCGCGAACGGACGCTTAGGGCGATAGAACGCCCGTCATCGGCCCGGCAAGTCCGTCGAGCCACAAGGAGTCTCCATCGTGACCGACCGCGCCGCCGTTCTCGCCGCCCTCGACGCCGTGATCGACCCGAAGTCGGGCCAGGGGCTGGCGACGGCCGGACTGGTGCAGGGGCTGGTCGTGGCCGACGGCCGCGCGGGCTTCGTCATGGAAGTTCCGGCCAAGGAAACGGCGCTGTACGCTCCCGTGCGCGACGCGGCTGAAACGGCGCTGAAGGCGATTCCGGGCATGGAGCGCGTGTCGGTCGTCCTGACCGCCGAGGCTGTGGCCGCAGCGCCGCGCCGCACGGCGGGCCTGTCGAAGGCCGCGACCGATCAGGGGCGGCCCAAGGCGCCGGTCCCGACGGATCGCCCCGCCCATGTGAAGCGCGTCCTGGCCGTGGCCAGCGGCAAGGGCGGCGTCGGCAAGTCGACGGTTGCGGTCAATCTGGCGGCGGCCCTGGCGGCGCGCGGCCTGTCGGTCGGGGTGTTGGACGCCGATGTCTATGGTCCGTCCTTGCCGACCATGCTGGGCCTGTCGGGCCAGCCCGCCTATGAGGACGGGGCCATGGTCCCGCATACGGCGTACGGCCTGAAAGCCATGTCGGTCGGCCTGCTGACCAAGGCCGAGGACGCCATGATCTGGCGCGGGCCGATGGCGTCGCAGGCCATTACCCAGATGCTGACCCAGACACGCTGGGGCACGGAAGAGCAGCCGCTGGACGTCCTGGTCATCGACCTGCCGCCCGGCACCGGCGACGTGCAGCTGACCCTGATCCAGAAGACGCCGCTGGATGGGGCGGTGATCGTCTCGACGCCTCAGGAAGTGGCCCTGGCCGATGCGCGCCGGGCGCACACCCTGTTCGCAAAGGTCGGCGTGCCGACCCTGGGTCTGATCGAGAACATGAGCGGCGAGGTGTTCGGGACCGGCGGCGCCGAAGCCGAGGCCGCGCGTCTGGACGCGCCCTATCTGGGCGATCTGCCGCTGGACCGAGCGTTGCGACGCGCGGGCGATGCGGGGCGGCCATTGGTCGCCGCGGACCCGCAGCATCAGGCGTCCGACCGTTTCCACCAGATCGCGGCGCAGGTCGCTGTGACGCTGGGCCTCTGAAGGAGGGGGGTGATGACGGAACAGCAAACGTCCGTGGTCGTCTGCGGCATCGACGGCAGCGCGCACGCCGAAGCAGCCGTGCGTGTGGCGGCGCAACTGGCCCAGGCGAAGGGCGGCAAGCTGGCGCTGGTGGCGGTCAATCCGCTTAGTTCGGCCAGCGGCCACCCCGACATTCGCGCCTGGAAGGTCGAGGAGCTGGAGGCCATCCTGACCCGCTCGATGGCCGAGGCACGCCGTCACTGCAAATCGGTCGAAGCTGTGACGATTGAGGGTCATGATGTCCCTGACGCCCTGATCGCCGCCGCTCAACTGGGCGCGGACCACATCGTCGTGGGTACGGGCGACCGCAAGGGCTTGGTCAACTGGCTGATGGGTTCGACCGCCAAGGCCGTGGCCGCCCGCGCGCCGGTCAGCGTGACGATCGCCCGCTAGCTTCAGACGGGCTCGACCACCACGGCGGTGCCGTAGGCCAGCACCTCGGTCACGCCGGGCATGATCTCATTGGCGTCGTAGCGCATGGCAAGGATGGCGTTGGCCCCGATCTCGCGCGCGTGGGCGATCAGGTCGTCATAGGCTTCCTGCCGCGCCGCCTCGGCCAGTTTGACGTAGGCGCCGACCTTGCCGCCGATCATCGACTGCACCCCGCCGATGGCGTCGGAGATGACGTTGCGCGAGCGCACGGTGATGCCACGCACCACGCCCAGTTGACGCACGACGCGATGACCGGCCAGTTCATTGGTGGTGGCGACGATCATTCGGCTCTCCTTGATTCAGCGACGGTCCAGAACGGTGAAGGCGAAGGCGTGGTCGTCCTTCTCGCCCGCTTCGTGCGGTTCGAACGCGGTGCGGACGAAGGCGGTTTCGTCGAAGGGCGGGAAGACGGCGTCGCCTTCAGGTTCGGCCTCGACCTCGGTGATGTAAAGACGCTTGGCGCGATGCAGGGCGGCGGCGAAGATCGCCGTGCCGCCGATGACGCAGACCTCGTCCACGCCGTCCTCCGCCGCCTGTTCACGCGCGATGGACAGGGCCTCGTCCAGGGTGGCGCAGACCACGGCGCCCTTGGCCAGACCCGCCTCGGCGTAGGATTCGTCCTTGGTCAGCACGATGTTCAGGCGGCCGGGCAGGGGCTTCAACGGCAGGCTCTCCCACGTCTTGCGGCCCATGATGCAGGGTTTGCCCACGGTCACGGCCTTGAAACGCTGCAGATCCGAGCGCAGCCGCCAGGGCAGATCTCCGTCGCGACCGATGACGCCGTTCCTGGCGCGGGCGACGACAAGGGCGATTGAGGGAACAGCCAAGCTGGTCTTCCGTTGAGGTTGGAACTTTTCTGTCAAATGCCCCCGGAGCCTCGTGTGAACAAGTACGCCAAGCCGTTGATCGTCGGATTCGTCGTCCTCTTGATCGTTACCTTCGGTATCGGTTTCCTGGGCGGAGCTGTTGGAGCGGATCTGGGCGTGCTGCCGATGATGGCCGGTCTCTTCGCCGGCGCGTTCACCGCCTACATCATGGCCAATCTGGCGGGAAACCGCGCCGGCGTCGCGGCGTCCGAAGCTGATCGCGCGGCGGCGGTCAGCCTGACGCCGCCACCCGGCAAAGCCCTGGTCATCGTCTATCGCGAAGGCTTTGTGGCCATGGCTGCGGGCATGAACCTGGCGCTGGATGGTCGTGAATTCGCCCAGATCAAGGGCGGCAAGTTCACCGCCCTGGCGGTCGATCCGGGCGAGCATGAGCTATCGGCCGGCTTCGGCGGTCTCGCTGGACCTCAGAACAACGCCGCGATCGTCAGTTTCGTCGCGCGCGACGGTCAGGCTTTCGCCTATCGGGCCACGGTGTCGATGGGCGCGGTCAAGAACAGCGTCGTGCTCGTGCCCGCGCCCGAAGACAGAGATGCGCTCAGCGCCAGGCTGGCGCGCATGCCGATGACGGCGCTGGACAGCGCCGCCTCGATCTGATCAGGCGTCCGGCTCTAGCAGTTTCGCACGGAACAGCAGGCCGCCGATCACCGCGCCGATCGCCGGAGCGACGAAGAAGACCCAGACCTGGCTCAGCGCCTGGCCCCCGACCAGCAGGGCCGGGCCGAAGCTGCGGGCTGGGTTGACCGACACGCCCGTCACCTGGATGCCGACGATGTGGATGACGGCCAGGGTGATGCCGATGGCGACCCCGGCGAAGGCGCCGTGCCCCTGGGCCCCTGTCACGCCCAGGATGGCGATCAGGAAGATGGCGGTGGCGACGATCTCGAAAACTAGGGCGGCGTGCAGGCCGTACCCGCCCGGCGATCCGGCGTCGAAGCCGTTTTGGCCCAGGCTGGCGAAGCCTGTCTTGGCGATCATGCCCAGGATGGCTGCGCCGATGATTGCGCCGATGAACTGGGCGATCCAGTAGACGACCATGTCCTTGGCGCTCATCCGTCCGGCGACGAAGGCGCCCAGGCTGACAGCCGGATTGACGTGGCAGCCCGACACTGGCCCGATGCCATAGGCCATGGCGACGATGGCGAAGCCGAAGGCTAGAGCGATGCCCAACTGCCCGACATGATCGAACCCGCCCAGCACGGCGGCCCCGCATCCGAAAAGCACCAGAACCAGCGTACCGACCAGTTCGGCGGCGAACTTCTTGACCATGGAACCCTCCCGTTTCCAGTCACCGCCTAATGACGGATCGCGGGAGGGTGCGCTCAAATCGCTGAATTCGCCAGTCGCCGTTACGTGAGTTTACGTATCCGCCCTCAACCAGCGCAGCCATTTGCGCTGCATCGCGGCGTTTAGGTTGATGCCAGCGCGGTCGCAGTAGATCAGCAGCATGCCCAGAACGTCGGCTGCTTCGTCGGCCAGGGCCTGAGCATCAGCGGCGCCGCGCGCCCGTTGGGTCAGGCGCAGATGCTCGGCGGTCAGTTCGCCCAGCTCTTCCTGCAACTTCAGCAGGGCCCAATCGCGATCGCGGTCGATGGAATGTTCGCGCGCATAGATGTCGGAGATGCGGAGGACATCCGCCTGGAGGTCGGTGAGTTTCATCGGGATCAGGCCGCCTTAGACGGCGACGGCGGCCTTGATGTGAGGCCAGGACTGGTAGTCGTTCAACACGAAGTCCGACAGCTCGAAGCCGAACACGTCGTCCTTGTCCGCCACGCTCAAGGTCGGCAGGGGCAGGGGAGCACGGCTCAGTTGCAACTCGGCCTGCTCCAGATGGTTCAGATACAGGTGGGCGTCGCCTAAGGTGTGGACGAAGTCGCCCGGCTCCAGCCCCACGACCTTGGCCAGCATGTGCGTCAGCAGGGCGTAGGAGGCGATGTTGAACGGCACCCCCAGGAAGACGTCGGCCGAGCGTTGGTACAGCTGGCAGCTCAGCTTTCCGTCGGCGACGAAGAATTGGAACAGGCAGTGACAGGGCGGCAGGGCCATGTCGTCAACGTCGGCCGGGTTCCAGGCGCTGACGATGTGACGGCGGCTGTTGGGATTGGTCTTGAGGCCGTGCACCAGCTTCTGGATCTGGTCGATGCTCGCGCCGGTGGGTGCGGCCCAGGAGCGCCACTGCTTGCCATAGACAGGGCCGAGGTCGCCGTCGGCGTCGGCCCATTCGTCCCAGATGCTGACGCCGTTGTCCTTCAGCCAGGCGATGTTGGTCTCGCCGCGCAGGAACCACAGCAATTCGATGAAGATCGACCGTGTGTGCAGCTTCTTCGTCGTCAGCAGGGGGAAGCCCTTGGACAGGTCGAAGCGCATCTGGCGGCCGAAGACGCCCAGGGTGCCGGTGCCGGTGCGGTCGTCTCGCCGTACGCCGTTGTCGAGAATGTCCCGCAGCAGATTTAGATACTGCCACTCAGGATGATCGGCAGGCGCGGCCGCCGTACGAGTTTCGAGATCAGCAAGGGCGACGGCGGCGTTCATGGGAAGAGAGGATGCCGCTGATTCGGCGCCGACGGCAGGCGCCTGATTCGCTTGCTCACAGAAAAGAGAAAGCGTCCGCCGATCGAGCCGGCGGACGCTTTGCTAAAGGGCGGCGGCGATGTGGTCAGCGTGCGGGCGCCAAACGCTCGTTCTGCACCCAGCCGATGTTGTCGTCGCTATCCAGCACCTCGATCCAGCCGCCGCGCTCCTTTCCGGTGGGGAACACCACCTCGCGCGCGGCCAGAGGCCGAATGGTCTCGCCGTCGGGGGCGGCGCGCAGGATCGTCGGCAGCGCCAGACTGCGGCTCGACATCGAGGGCGACATGGACGGGCGCTCGGCGTAGCGACGGCGGTCGTCTTCCTCGCGGCGGATTTCGTCGCGAATGCGGCGACGTTCAGCTTCGCGTTCGCGTTCGGCCCGTTCCAGTTCGCGGCGTTCTTCAGCCGCCACGCGACGCGCCTCCGCTTCGCGGTTGGCGGTTTCAGCGGCGATGGCTTCACGGTTGGCGCGGGTGACTTCCGGAATTTGGGAGCCGGTGCCGCCCAGGCTGGTCACCAGGTCGGCATACCCGCGCACCATGGCCAGGGCGATGATCTTGCCTTCTTCTTCGCTTTCGTAGCCTGCGCCGACGCGGCCGCCGAAATGATTGTCGCGGATACGCAGGCTGCGCAGGTCGCCTTTGTTCGCCACGGCGCGCGTGTTGCCGACCGTTTCAGCCAGAGGCACGCTGGCCAGAGAGAAGACGACCTGGGCGTCTTCCTTGCCGCGTCCGATATCCTTCTTGAGATCGCGAATCCGTTCGACCGTATTGGCGTTCAGGGAAGGCGCCGGTCCCTGAGCGGCTTGCCCGCCCTGACCGCCGAGGACATTTCCGGCCATGTTCGTGGCGGCGTTGAGAGCCTGCATCTGCAAGGGGTTGAGGCTGGCACCCAGGCCGCCAAAACCTCCGAGGCCGCCGCCCATTTCCCCGCCCGTCGCCGCAGCGAGGCCGGCGGTGAGCAGGGCTCGACCCCCGACCGCCGCCAGGGAACCGAGCAGGCCAGATCCGCGGTCGTTGTCGGTCGGCTCGATCGGATTCGCCAATTCGGCGACCAGAACGAAGTCAGCGGTGCGAACGCGGGCGCCGCCGCCGAGGCTGCGCTCACGCTCCACCAGGTCCATGCCCGGCCCGCGCTCGATCAGGGTGAAACAGCCGGATTCACGAATTACCGTGCGCAGCAGTTCGGTCGGCGCCCCCAGGCCCATTTGATCGAACAGGACGCCTTGTGTTTCGGCGATCGCCACCGTGCCCAGGTTCTGAGTGCAGCGCGGCGTCTCATTGATGACCTGAGTCGTTTCCGCATTGCCGCGACGGCCGAAGATCTGCGCTTCCGCTGGTGTGGCGAAGGCTGCGATGAGGGCCGATGTCGCCGTCAGGGCGAGAGCGTAGCGATTCATGATGTCTGCGGCTGGCTGTTGAAGAAGCCTGGGCCTTAGCTTCGCCATACCCGTAAATCAACCAACGCTCTGCAGATGTTATCCCGAAAAACCTCCGGAATTTAAGAATTCCAGCTCCTGGGAAGTGCTGTCCCGACCCAGGCAATTGTTCCTGTGCGGAAAGCGGCCGAAGCGGGCGATGATGTCCCGATGGATGACGGCGAACTTGTAGGTTTCGGCTTCTGTTTCCGGGCTTAACAGGCGCAGCAGCCGCTCCTGATCCGCCAATGATTCAGAGTGCATCAGCGGCATCAGGATAAAAGAGCGTAGTTCCGGGGCGACCTTGCGATCATGTCCGCGATCAATCGCATCTTTTGAGAATTTCAGCGCCAAGAGATCGGTCGCGAACATATGGGCTGTATCGCGAAAGGCGTTTCGCGGCAGCTGATCCAGCAGGATGATCAGAGCCAGGGCGGCGTCGGGCGCTTCGACCCAATGATCCAGTTCGCGGCGCGCTGCGGCGTAGTGCGTGTTGCAGCAGCGATCGGAGAAGGCGCGATCAAAGGCGACATCCTTGGCGAACCATTTCTCCGGCCCGGCGTCAGACCAGAAATCCAGCACTTCAGAGGGGGTAAGGCGTTGTGTCATGCTGCAAACCTAGCAGCGACGCTCGAAAAGGCACGGCCTACGCCGTGTCATTCGCTTAACGATGTAAGAAAGATGGTCGGAGTGATAGGATTCGAACCTACGACCCCCGCGTCCCGAACGCGGTGCTCTACCAGACTGAGCCACACTCCGACTTTCGCAAATCAAACGGTCCGTGGGCCGCCATCTGCGTCGAGGAGGGGGCTTATAGCCATGCCGACCGGCCCTCGCAAGCGGGTAAATGAGGCTCTCGAAAAAAGTCTCGGGTCGATGAAAATTCTTTCGTTTTCAGGTGTTGCATCCCCCGGAGCCTTGGCGTAGATGACCGCCCTCGCCGCGACGCACAGCGCTCGGCGGGAAACACCGGACCGCTGGGGAATGGTGTAATGGTAACACTACGGTTTTTGGTACCGTCATTCTAGGTTCGAGTCCTAGTTCCCCAGCCATCGGTTTTTGCAGAAGAAATCGCCCTTCGGGGCGTTCCTCCGAACATAACGATCGCAAGCTTCGTCGCGACGGACGCACGTCTCGTTTGTGTGACTAATCAGATCCCCTGATCGTTTGCGGAATCGAAATAGCGTCGCCGTTCGTATCCCGTTGGCATGCAATCTTGGCCGCTCGATTGGTGAGGATACGCTCTTGCGGCCTAGTTCAGAGGGCAGCAGGGGCTCTTGCAGCATGGCGCGACCATGCGCCTGGCACCGTCCTGCAAGAAAGCGAGGATGTCGCGGCGATCCATGTCGCCTGGCTCCACATTGACAGTGGTCGTGGAATGCGTCGTATATGAATATGGCCTCATATTTAATTTCAACGACACATAGAGGCGAAGGGGAAGATAGCGTGAAGAAGAGCAATCTATTCGGAGCCGTATGCACTGTGGCGCTCGCCGTGGCGGCGAACGCCCAAGCCCAGTCGGAACCTGCTCCGGACATCGCAACTGTCGAAGAAATCGTGGTGACGGCGCGGCACCGCGCCCAGAACCTGCAGGATGTGCCGATTTCCATCACCGCCTATTCGGGCGAAAATCTGGACCGGATGAATGTCAACAACGTGCTGGAGCTGAGCGGTCTGGCGCCGGGTCTTCAGGTCCACGGCGGAGACTCCTCGGTTGCGCCCAAGGTCTATATCCGCGGCGTCGGCTCGAACGACTTCAACCCGACCAACCCCAGCCCGACCGCTGTCTATGTGGACGGCGTGATCCGCGGCTCGTCGATCATGCAGTTGGATTCCTTCTTCGACCTATCGCAGGTCGAGGTGCTGCGCGGGCCGCAGGGCACGCTGTTCGGCCGCAACACCACGGGCGGCGCCCTGAACATCACCAGCCGTCGCCCGACGGACTACTATACGGCTGACATGACCGCCCGTTACGGCTCGCGCGAGCGGCTAGAACTGGAAGGCGGCGTCGGCGGCCCGATGATCGAGGACGTCCTGGCCTTCCGCGCGGCGGCCAACTACGTCCGCGACGACGGCTATACGAAGAACCGTCTGACGGGACACAACGTCAACGACAGCGACCGCTGGGCGGCTCGGATGTCGTTGCTCTACACCCCCAACGATCGTGTCGAGGTGCTGGCTCACGTCGGCGGCGGCAATAGCCGCAACGGCGCCCTGCAAGGGCAGGCGAGGGGGCTGATCCCCCACACTGCAGCCGCCACAGGGCCTGACGGCTGGTGCCTGCCCAGCTTCTACGGCACTTCGGCCTGCACCGACGCCCTGGGCTATGTCGATACCGACGGCGATCCCTACGCCGGCGACTATTCGATGGAAGGCCGCGATCGGCTGAAGCTGTTCAACGCCGACGTCACCACCACGGTCGATCTGGGCGAGCTGTCGCTGGTGTCGGTCACCGGCTTCGTCAGCGCGCGCCACCGCGACGACGAGAACACGGATTCAGGCCCGAATAACCTGATCAAGGGCTTCTATCGGGTCGATCAGGATCAGTTCACTCAGGAATTCCGTCTGCAGTCCAACAGCGGCGGCCGTTTCGACTGGGTCGCAGGCGTCTTCTACATGAACGACAGCCTGAAGTCGGACAACACGTTCGAGATCGGCCTCGACCTGCTGAACACCCTGCCGGACCCGATGACCGGCGTCGCCATGGGCGTGGGCACCATCTATTATCCGCACGACCTGAAGACCGAGAGCTACGCCGTCTTCGGCGAGGTCGACTACAAGCTGACCGAGCGTCTGTCGCTGGTCGCGGGCCTGCGCTGGTCGCGCGACGACAAGACCATGGACTATAATAGCCGCTTCACCGAGGCGGGCGTGACCTTGGTCGACTTCCACGGCTCCAAGTCGTTCGAGAGCATCTCGGGCCGGGCCGTGCTGAACTATGACATCAGCGACAACTCGCGCGCCTATGTCAGCTACAACCGCGGCTACAAGAGCGGCGGCTTCGCGGGCGGCATGATCACCGACGTTCAGGACCTGGGTCCGTATGACGATGAGGTGCTGAACGCCTATGAGGTCGGCTTCAAGAGCGAGCTGTTCGGACGTCGCGCACGCCTGAACGCAGCGGCCTTCTACTACGACTATCAGGACCTGCAGGTTTACAGCTACGTCGTGCGCGGCCCGACCAGCGTGCCGATCCTCGACAACGCCTCGGACGCCGTCATCAAGGGCGCCGAAATCGAACTGACCGTTGCGCCGATGAAGGGGCTGGACATCTCGCTGGGCGCCGCCGTGCTGGACAGCGAATACAAGAACTACATCTCGGTCGGGGAAGACTTCTCGGGCAACCGCCTGCCGACCGCGCCGGAGTTCACATTCAACGGGGCTGTGTCCTATCAGCACAGTCTGGCGGACAAGGGCGATCTGCTGATGACCCTGTCGGGGTCGTATCGTTCGAAGTTCTACTTCAGCTCGGGCAATGTCGAGCGGCTCAGTCAGGACGGATATTGGACGGTCAATGGCGAACTGGGCTGGGCTCTGCCGGACGGCAAGACCGAGGTCGGCCTATGGGCGCGCAACCTGACAGACGAAGTCTATCAGCGCGGCATCGTCAACCTGGAGGCTCTGGGCATGGACCGGGTGTCGATGGGCGAGCCTCGCTCGGCTGGCGTCTATCTGCGTTTGCGTTACTAAGGGACGCTTGGCGGCGTTCGGCCTGGTCGGACGCCGCCGGTTCTTGATCGAAACGGCGGGCTGGGGCGTGATCCGACCTCGTCGCTGACGAGGCGTTGATGCAACTGCAGAGCTATTCCTCCTATCTGGCCGCCGAGCTGCGGGACAACCCGCCGCGTCAGAAGGGTCAGCGCACGCGCGCACGGCTTTTGCTGGCCGCAGCCCAGGTGCTGGAGGAGCGCGGCTTTCACGCCATGCGCGTCGGCGACATCACAGCCCAGGCCGAAGTCGCCGAAGGCTCCTTCTACGTCTACTTCAAGGACAAGACCGAGATCTCCGTCGAGGCGTTGGCCCGCTTCTTCGATGACTATGTCGCCAAGGCGATGACGCCGGCGTCGGGCGATACGCCATTCGCCCGAATCCGTTCGACTAACCGTCTGTGGTTCCGGGTCTGTCGGGCTAATCCCGGCCTGATGAAGTGCGTCTTCCAGGTCGGCGACTATGTTCCCGAATTCCTGCAGATCAGCCAGAAGATCAACCGCCGCTGGGCCGAGGTCGTGGCCGAGAGCATCCAGCGTCGGCGCGCCGAGGACGACCCAGACGCCGTGCGCCTGGCTGGCTACATGCTGGTCGCCATGGCGGATGAAATCGCCCGCAAGATGATCGTTCTGCCGGATGAATCCTTCATCGAGGTCTTGGCGCGCATGGGGGCTGATGCTGACGACACCCTGTCGGACGCAGTCAGCGTGGTCTGGCACCAGCTGGCCTATGGCGACTCCCCAACGAGCGACGACCTGCCGGAAGCGGCCGTGAGGCTGGCCGGCTTCCTCTCGCGATCGCGGCCCGCCGCCTAGAGCGGACGTCCCTGGCGACGACGCAGTCGATCCAGCTTGAACAGCAGCGGCGCGCTGCACGCCAGCATGAGCGCCGGACCTGTCGCGAACAGCAGGGGAATAGCGGCTAGAGCCGAAGCCGGCTGCGCCTGCCCCCCTGAGACATAGCCCGCGAGGCCCAACAGCACCCCCGCGGCCGCGCCACCCAGGGCCAAACCCAGCTTTTCACCCGAGACCCAGACGGCCGTCAGCAGACCGAGGTTGGCTTCAGCCTCTTTCTGGTCGCGGGCCGCGACTACGCTTGGCATCAGGGCGAACGGCAGAACATAACATCCTGCCTGACCCAGGCCCGCCAGGGTGGCGACGGCGGTGGCGAGGGCCACATCGCCCGGCCCGCACCACACATAGCCCAAGGTAGCCAGAGCATAGGCTGCGGCGGCGCCGATCGCCGCGCGCGTCGCGCCCCAACGGTCGGCGATCTTGACCCACAAGGGCATGGCCGCGACCTGAACGACGGCTCCGGCTAGGAACAGTTGCGCCAGCACGCCCGAAGACGCCTGGATCTGATAGGTGACGGCATAGGGCATCATCGCCGATTGGGCCCCCATGGCGACCGTCTGGAAGGCGTAGCCGATCCACAGGAAGCGGTAGGCCGGGTTGCCCAGGGTGGCGCGCACACCGGCCGCCAACGCCTTGACCGGCTTCAGCGGCGCGCCGAAGTCGCGTTTGCGGTCCTGCAGTTTCCAAACCGCGCGCAAAGACCCCAGCAGGGCGCCGCCCGCCATCAGCGCCAACAACAGACCCATGACCGCATAGCCGGGACGGCCGCCGCCCGCCATTTCGACCAACATGGGCGACATCCCGCCCGCGACCATCAGGCCGAACGCCAGGAAGCCGACGCGCCAGGCTACGACGCGGGTCCGGTCCTGCTGACGTCGCGAAATCTCGCCCGGCATGGCGGCGTAAGGGATAGAGAACAGGGCGTAGGCCGTCGTCGCCGCCATATAGGCCGCCATGACCCAGATCACGGCGCAGAAGCCCGTCAGGTGCGTCGGCGGGGCGAACATGGCCGCGAACCCTAATGGAAACAGGGCCGCGCCTGCCGCCATCAAGGGCCAGCGTCGCCCCATCCGCCCGCGCAGCCGATCCGACCAAAGGCCGACGACAGGGTCGAACACCACTTCCCAGATCTTCGGCAACAGAAGGACCACGCCCGCCGTCGCCGCCGGCACCGCAAGGGTGTCGGTCAGGAAGTAGAGCAGCAGCAGTTGCGGCGTGATCAGGAAACAGGCCAGGCCGATATTGGCCAGGCCGTATCCGGCCAGCAGGCGAGGGCGCAAAGGCGTCGCCGGGTCCACGGTGTTCGGCGTCTTGACGGCGGCGTCCATTAGTCCTCCACGGCCAGACGGCGCAGCGCCATCTTGTCCACCTTGCCGACCGGCAGACGCGGAAGGTCCAGCTCGATCACGAAACGCTTGGGAATCTTGTAGTTGGCCAACCGCTCGCGGCAATGAGCCTGAAGCTGAGCGGCGTCGACGCCGGCGCGGGCGATGACGAAGGCGACGCCCACCTCGCCCCAGACGGGATCGGGAACGCCCACAACAGCGGCTTCGGTGATGGCGGGGTGGCCTTCCAGCGCGATCTCGATCTCGCGCGGATAGACGTTGTAGCCGCCAGATTTGTACATTTCCTTCAGCCGCCCGGTGATGCGAAGGCGGCCGTCATCCAGCCAGGCGCCGACATCGCCAGTGCGGAACCAGCCGTCCTTGGTGAAGGCGGCGGTTGTGGCGTCAGATCGGTTCCAGTAGCCGAGGAATAGGGGCGCGCCCCTGGCCTCGATCTCGCCGTCGACGCCGGCGTTTTCGACCAGCGAACCGTCTTCGGCGCGCAGGCGGACTTCATAATGACGGGTCGGTCGTCCGACCGAGGCCGTGGCGAAGGCGATGTCGGCGTCATCCTGAACCGTCATGTCTCCAGTGGCAGTGATAGGGCCGCAGGATTCGGTCAGGCCGTAGTTGGTGCCCATGCAGGTCGCGACGGGAATCAGCGCCTTGATCGTCGGCGCAGGCATGGCCGCCCCGCCCCAGAAGACGCGCCGCACCGCCGACAGGTTGGTCTGGGCGAAGGCGGAATGAGCCACCGTCATCTCGAACACGGACGGCACCGTGCCCCACAGGGTGACGCCCTCCGACGCCATCGTGTTCAGTCCCGTTTCGACGTCGAACTGTTCCAGAAAGGCCAGCTTGCCGCCGTTGACCAGAACCATGGCGGTGATGTCGCCGACGCAGCCGATGTGGTTGATCGGCAGGTAGTTCAACATGCACAGCGGTTCGCCGCGCAAGGGTTCGCCCTGCTCCAGGGCGGGAAGGATCAGTCCTTCATGATGCAGGACCGCACCCTTCGGCTTGCCCGTGCTGCCTGAGGTGTAGACGATCAGGCAGGGATCGCGGGTCGCGACGGACCGCTTGCGCTCCGCCAGGGCTTCGTCGGACACGGCCTCGCCCTGGGCGACATAGACGCTTAACGGCAGATGGGCGCGGGCGTCCAAGTCGTCGTCGCCGATCAGGACCAGATCAGCCGAAACGTTCGCCGACAGGGCTTCCAGATCCTCGACGTAATCTCGTCCAGCCACACGGCGACGCCCGATGATCAGGCGCGGCGCGCAGTCGCTGACGACATAGGCCAGTTCTTCATAGCGGTAGCGAGGGTTCAATCCGACCCAGATGGCCCCAACCGCGGCCGTGGCCAGGAAGATGGTCAGAAAGTCAGGGGAGGGCGGGGCCAGCATGGCGACGCGATCGCCCTTGCCGACGCCGGCGGCGATCATGGCGCGGGCGAGGGCGTCCACGCCGTGCGCTAGCTCCGCATACGTCTGAACCTGACCGTCCAGCGTCGCCGCCGGCGCATCAGGCGTCTGCTCGCCATACCAGGCGGCGTAGTCGGAAATCAGCGTCAGCAGCGGCGAATCTCCTACCGCCGACATCGTCCTGGAAGGCATCAACCGCTGCTGAACGCTGGACATCAGGCCCTCGCTTCGACGCTGTCAGGCACCCAGACGCTGAGCCAGGTCGCCACCAGGGCAGGGCGCTCGCCGCCCTCGATTTCGATCACGGCGTCCATGGAGCGGCGCACTCGTCCAGCTTCATCCGTTTGCTCCGGTCCCTTGACGAAGCGACCCCGCACGCGACTGCCCGTCGGCACCGGCGCGACCAGACGCATACGGTCGAATCCATAGTTCAGGAAGTAGCCGCCTTCAGGTTTGAAATTGCCGCCCGCACCCTCGATCGCTTTCGCCGCCAGATGGGTCAGCAGGGACACTGTCAGAAAGCCAAAAGCGATCGTGCCGCCATAAGGGGTGTTGTCCTTGGCCCATTCGGGATCGTTGTGAAAGGGATCGCTGTCCAGGGTCGCGCGACCGAAGTCGTCAATCATGGCCTGCGTGACCTCGACCCACTCCGAGACCATCTCTGAAGCGTGTTCAACCGCCTGAACCATCACTGAACCCTAAAATTGAAGATGACCTCATATTCACAGTTTTAGAGGGTGGTGCAAGGGGTTTAGTCGCGGCCGCCGATGAGGGAGCGGATCAGGGCAAGTCGCCTGTTCTGAAACCCCTTCGACCTTGATGCTTTATGCGCGCCTTATGCGGGGGGCGGCTTTCCGAATGGCCCGCTTACGCCCCGAAAGCGTCTCTTCCGGCCCTAACTGAGCTGGAGGTATCGGCATGGCCGATCTGATTTTTGTGGCGATCGGCGTTGGAGCCTTCGTGGCCTTCGCCGCCCTCGCCATTGTGTTGAGGAGGTTGTGACCGTGTGGCTGAACGTCCTTTGGGGCGTCGGCGCCCTGGTCATCGCCGTCTATATGGTCGCAGCCCTCCTGCGGCCCGAGCGGTTCTGAACGGAGCCGTCTTCTCATGAACATTCAAGGATGGGCGGAGATCGCCCTGACCCTCGGTCTGGCCGTCATGCTCGGCTGGCCGATCGGGGTCTATATGTCGCGTGTCTGGAACGGCGAGCGCACTTGGCTGGACCCTGTGCTGAAGCCGGTAGAGGGTCTGTTCTATCGCGCCGCCGGGGTTGATCCGACGCGCAGTCAGGGCTGGCTGGGCTATGCCGGCGCCTTGCTGGCGTTCAACCTGGCGGGCTTCCTACTGCTTTACGTCATGTTGCGCCTGCAGGGCGTCCTGCCGATGAACCCGCAGGGGTTCGACGGCGTCAGCCCGCATCTGGCCTTCAACACCGCCGTCAGCTTCGTCACCAACACCAACTGGCAGAGCTATAGCGGTGAAACCACCGTCTCGACCTTCAGCCAGATGGTCGGGCTGACGGTGCAGAACTTCGTCTCGGCCGCCACCGGCGCGACGATTGCGGCGGCGCTGGCGCGGGCCTTCATCGCCAGTCGCGGCGAGGGTGTCGGCAACTTCTGGGCCGACCTGACGCGCACCAGCCTCTATGTCCTGCTGCCCATCGCCTTCATCGTGGCTGTGGCTCTGGCCGGTCTGGGCGTGGTGCAGTCGCTGGCGGCCTCGACCCAGGCGACGACGCTGGAGGGCGGATCGCAGACGATCAGCCTGTTCCCGACCGCCAGCCAACTGGCCATCAAGCAGTTGGGCATCAACGGCGGCGGCGTGTTCGGCGTCAACTCGGCGCACCCGCTGGAGAACCCGACACCGCTGACCAATCTGATCACGGCGATCAGCGTGAACATCCTGGGCTGGGCGGCCTTCTTCGCCTTCGGCCGCAGCGTCATGGCCAAGAAGGACGTGCGCGCCCTGGTGGTCGCGGCGATCCTGTTGCTGGGTGCGGCGGGTTCGGCCCTCTATGTCATCGAAAGCCAACCTGCGCCCGCTCTGGTCGCGGCCGGCGTCGATACGTCCGCCGGAAACATGGAAGGCAAGGAGGTCCGCTTCGGCGTGCCGGCCTCCGTCGCCTGGGCGGCCCAGACGACAGGCGCCTCGAACGGGTCGGTCAACTCCATGCACGCCAGCTATATGCCGCTGGGCGGAGCGGTGACGATGTTCCTGATGCAGCTGGGCGAGATCCTGCCCGGCGGGATCGGTTCCGGCGTCGCAGTCATGGTGCTGATGGCCATGCTGGCGGTTTTCGTGGCGGGCCTGATGGTCGGTCGCACGCCCGAATATCTGGGCAAGAAGATCGAGGCGCGCGAGATCCAGTTCGCCATGCTGGTGGTGCTGGTCGTGCCTTTGTCTGTGCTGGGCTTCTCGGCTGCCGCGGCGGTCCTGCCCGAAGCGTTGGCCAGCCTTTTGAACAAGGGACCGCATGGCCTGTCCGAAATCCTCTACGCCTATACCTCGGCGACGGGGAACAACGGTTCGGCTTTCGGCGGATTGAGCGCCAATACGCCGTGGTGGAACACCACTCTGGGTCTGGCCATGCTGCTGGGCCGGTTCGTGCCCGCCGTCGCGGTTCTGGCCGTCGCCGGCGCCCTGGTCGCCAAGCCCCGCCTGGCGCCGTCGGTCGGCACCCTGCCCACGCATGGTCCGCTGTTCATCGGCCTGTTGATCGGGGTGATCCTGATCCTCGGCGGCCTCCAGTTCTTCCCCGCACTCTCCCTGGGACCGATCGTGGAGCATTTCGACATGCTCCAGGTCACGGCCCGGTTCTGATCGGATATCCGTCATGACCCAAGTCACGCTCGATCCGTCGAGCTCCCGATCTGCTGCGCCCATCGCGGGCGGGTTGAATGGGGCCATGCTCGGCCGGGCGCTCGGCGACGCCGTCGTCAAGCTGAACCCGACCAAGCTTCTCAACAACCCGGTGATCTTCGCCACCTGGATCGTCGCGGCCCTGGCCACCGTCTCAGCGGTCGCCGCCGTGGCGACAGGGCAGGCGGCGGGCTTCGCCGTCCAACTGGCCCTGTGGCTGTGGGCCACGGTGCTGTTCGCCAACGTGGCGGAAAGCATCGCCGAGGGGCGCGGCAAGGCGGCGGCCGACAGCCTTCGCGCTTCACGCGTCACCACCAAGGCCAAGCTGATCGTCGACCCCACGACGGGCACGGTCGTCCCGACCCCGGCGCATGAGTTGGAGATCGGCGCGATCGTTCTGGTCGAGGCCGGAGACGTCATCCCTTCGGACGGCGAGATCATCGAAGGCGTCGCCTCGGTCAACGAGGCCGCCATCACCGGCGAAAGCGCGCCCGTCATCCGCGAAAGCGGCGGCGACCGTTCGGCCGTCACGGGCGGCACCACGGTCGTCTCCGACTGGATCAAGGTGCGCATCACCTCGGCCCCCGGCGCCACCTTCCTCGACCGCATGATCGCCATGGTCGAGGGCGCGGACCGTCGCAAGACGCCGAACGAACTGGCCCTGTCGGTCCTGTTGGCCGGCCTGAGCCTGATCTTCCTGATCGCGGTCGCGGCCCTGTTGGGTCTGGGCGCCTATTCGGGCATCAAGCTGGACCCTATCGTCCTGGGCGCGCTCTTCATCACCCTGATCCCCACGACCATTGGGGGGCTGCTGTCCGCCGTCGGCATCGCCGGCATGGACCGGTTGCTGAAGGTGAATGTTCTGGCCACCTCGGGCCGCGCGGTGGAGGCGGCAGGCGACGTCGACACCCTGCTGCTCGACAAGACCGGCACCATCACCTTCGGCAACCGAATGGCGACCGAGGTCATCCCCGCGCCGGGCGTCCGTCCCGAAGCGGCGATGCGCGCGGCGGTCATGGCCTCATTGGCCGATGAGACGCCTGAGGGCCGCTCCATCGTCGAACTGGGCCGCAACGCCGGGGTGACGGGCGACATGCCTGCCGGCGCCAAGACCATTCCGTTCACCGCTGTGACCCGCCAGTCGGGCCTCGAAGCGGACGGCCGCTCGTGGCGCAAGGGGGCGGTGGACGCCGTGCTCAAGGCCCTGGGGCTGGCCGAGGCTGAGGCCCCCGCCGAGTTCCGCGCCGCAGTAGACCGCATCGCCCGCTCGGGCGGCACGCCCCTGGCCGTGGTCGAGAACGAGGCCCTGGTCGGCGTCATCCACCTGAAGGACGTGGTCAAGCCGGGAGTGAAGGCGCGCTTCGCCGACCTGCGCCGCATGGGCCTACGCACCGTCATGATCACGGGCGACAACCCGGTGACGGCGGCGGCTATCGCCTCTGAAGCCGGGGTCGACGACTTCCTGTCCGAGGCCACGCCCGAGGACAAGATGCGCCTGATCAAGGCGGAGCAGGCCAAGGGCCGTCTGGTCGCCATGTGCGGCGATGGGGCCAACGACGCGCCCGCCCTGGCTCAGGCCGATGTCGGCGTGGCCATGCAGACCGGCGCCCAAGCCGCGCGCGAGGCCGGCAACATGGTCGATCTGGACAGCGACCCGACCAAGGTCATCGAGATCGTCGAGGTCGGCAAGCAACTGCTGATCACGCGCGGCGCCCTGACCACCTTCTCCATCGCCAACGACGTGGCCAAGTATTTCGCCATCATCCCGGCGATGTTCGTGGTCGGCCTGCCGTCGCTGGCGGCGCTGAACGTGATGAAGCTGTCCAGCCCGGAAAGCGCCATCCTGTCGGCGGTCATCTTCAACGCCCTGGTCATCGTCGCCCTGATCCCGCTGGCGTTGCGCGGGGTGAAATACCGCGCCGTGGGGGCGGGCAAGCTGCTGGGCCGCAACCTGCTGATCTACGGACTGGGCGGTCTGATCGCGCCCTTCGTCGGCATCAAGCTCATCGACATCGTCATCTCCGCTCTCGGCCTGGCCTGAAGCCGACCCTGAGGCGCAAGGAAAACCACTATGCGTAAACGTAAGAAACTCGACGGTTCGGACCTCAACAACGCCCTGGTGGGCGGGGCCTGCCTGATCGCCGTCATCACCCTGGGCCTGTGCACGGCGCCCACGGACGCCAAGGCTCAGGACGTTGCGAAAGGCGACCGTCCCGAGGTCGCCTTCAACGCCGCCATCGGATCGGACTATGTCTTCCGGGGCGTCAGCCAGAACGAAGGCGATCCGGCGATCTCGGCCGGGGTCGATGTGACGCAAGGCCTCTTCTACGCCGGGGCCTGGGCCGGGAACGTCTCCTTCGCCGGAGACGCCGACACCGACGCCGAGATCGACCTCTATGCGGGCGTTCGCCCTGCGTTCGCTGGCTTCGACTGGGACTTCGGCGTGGTCGGCTATGTCTACGCCGGCCAACCGGACGGTGCAGACTATGACTATGTCGAGCTGAAGGCCTCCGCTTCGCGCGCGGTCGGCCCGGCGACGCTGGGCGCGGCGATCTATTATTCGCCGGACTTCTTCGGTGCGTCCGAGGACGAGGCGACCTATGCCGAGATCAATGCGGCGGTCAGCCCCGCCGACAAATGGACGCTCTCGGCGGCCGTGGGGCGTCAGTGGGTGTCGTCGGCCTTCGACTACACGGCCTGGAACCTGGGCGCGGCCTATCAGCTGACGGAGCGGCTGAGCCTGGACGTCCGCTACTTCGACACCGACGAGCACGGCTTCGGCTCCGCCTATGACAGCCGCGTCGTCGCCAGCCTGAAGGCGAACTTCTGATGCTGAACCATATTCGCCCGGCGATCGTCATGATCGCCCTGTTCACCGGCGTTCTGGGCGTCGGCTATCCGTTGGCCGTGACGGGGGTGGCCCAGGCGGCCTTTTCGGATCAGGCGAACGGCAGCCTGGTTCGCGACAAGGAGGGGCGAGTGGTCGGCTCGGCCCTGGTCGGCCAGACGTTCGCCGCGCCGGGGTATCTGCACCCCCGGCCGTCGGCGGCGGGGGACGGCTATGACGCCGCCGCCTCGTCCGGCTCCAACCTCGGCCCGTTGAATCCCGATCTGATCGCGCGGGTGAAGACGGACGCCGACGCCTTGCAAAGCGAGGCGGGCGTAAAGGCCATCCCCGCCGACGCCGTGACGGCCTCTGCGTCGGGTCTCGACCCGCATATCTCTCCGGCCTACGCTGAGCTTCAGGCTGCCCGCATCGCCAAGGCGCGCGGCGTAGGGGAGGCACAGGTGCGCGAAGTGATCCGACAGCATGTCGAGGGCCGGACGTTCGGCGTGCTGGGCCAACCGCGGGTCAATGTGCTGTTGACCAATCAGGCGCTGGACGCTCGCTTCGGCCTTCTGACGACCGAGGGCGGATGACGTCGCCGATTCTCTCTACGGATCAGGCCCCGGCCGCCCCGCGCAAGCGTGGGCGGCTGAAGGTCTTTCTGGGCATGTCGCCAGGCGTCGGCAAGACCTATGAGATGCTGCGCGCCGCCCGGAGACGAAAGGCCGAGGGCGAGGACGTGGTCGTCGGCGTGGTCGAGACCCATGGCCGCAAAGAGACGATGAGCCTGCTGCGCGGGCTGGAAGTGATGGCCCGCAGGCCCATCGCCTATCGCGAACGGACCCTGCTGGAGTTCGACATCGACGCAGCCATCGCGCGCCGTCCGGACCTGCTGCTGGTCGACGAATACGCCCACTCCAACGCGCCGGGTTCGCGTCATCCGAAGCGCTGGCAGGACGTGGAGGAGATCCTGGAGGCCGGGATCGACGTCTGGACCACGCTGAACGTTCAGCATTTGGAGAGCCTATCGGACGTGGTGCTGCGCATCACGGGCGTCCGCCAACGCGAGAGCGTGCCCGACAGCGCCCTGTCGCGCGCCGACGACATCGAGCTGGTGGACATCACCCCCGAGGAGCTGCGCAAGCGTCTGGCCGAGGGCAAGGTCTATGTGCCCGAGACGGCGCGGCTGGCCTCGGACAACTTCTTCAAGGTCGAGAATCTGACGGCCCTGCGCGAACTGGCGCTGCGCCGCGCAGCCCAGACAGTGGACGATCAGCTGACCGCCCGTCTGCGCGAACAGGGCGCGGCCGGGCCGTGGGCGGCGGGCGAGCGCATCCTGGTTCTGGTGGCGGGCGACGCCATGGCCGGCCCTCTGGTGCGGACAGGGCGGCGCATGTCCGACATGATGATGGACGCGCCCTGGACCGTGGCTCATGTTGATCGGCCGTCTGGCGCGCGCCACGGCGTCGGCTCGGCGGGCAAGTTGTCCGATGCGTTGAAACTGGCCGAGCAACTGGGCGGGCGCACCGTGGTTCTCAGCGGCGACGACGTGGTGCGCGCCATCATGGATCACGCTCACAAAAACCATGTCACCCAGATCGTCTTGGCCAAGGGACGCGAAAGCCGCCTGTCGGAGTGGCTGGGCCGGTCTCTGGCCGCCGAACTGCTGCGTCAGGCGCGAGGCGTGGCCGTTCACGTCGTCACCGACGAGGTCGAGCCGGAACCGAAAGCGCCGAAAGACGTGCGCCTGAACCTGGCCGGAGGGTGGCGCGGCTACGCCGTCGGCGTCGCCTGCGTCATTGCAGCGACGGGACTGGCCCTCTTGCTGGACCGGACCTTCGAGCGTGTGGACTTGGGCGTCATCTATCTGACGGCGGTTCTGGCGGCGGGCGCCCTCTATGGGCTGCGGCCCGCGCTGGCGGCGGCGACCGTCGCCTTCCTGACCTACAATTTTCTGTTCCTGCAACCGAAGTTCAGCTTCGCCATCGGGTCGCCGACGGACGTGCTGACCCTGATCGTCTTCTGGGGCGTCGCCCTGACGACTGGCGCCCTGGCGGGCCGGGTGCGCGAGCAGGCCAGGGCGGCCCAGCGCCGCGCCTCGGCCGTATCCGCCCTGCTGGCCGCCAGCCAGCGCCTGACCGGCATCGGCGACCGGGGCGAGGCGGCGCGCATCCTGGCCGAACAGACGGCGGCGGCCGCCGGCGCCGGGGCTGTGGTGTTGCTGCCTGTCGAGAACGAATTGACCCTGACGGCTGGGGCGCCGGGCAAGCCCGAACTGGACGCGGAGGCCATGGCCGCTGCGCGCTGGGCTTGGGAAAGGGGCGAACCCGCCGGCCACGGCACCGGCACCCTGCCTCAGGCGCGGTGGACCTTCCGGCCGCTTCAGGGCGTGCGCGATCGCGCAGGGGTGGCGGGGATTGAGGCGGCGGCCCTGTCGCCGGGCTCTGACGAGGAGAAACTGGCTCTGGCTCTGCTGGATCAGGGGGCGGTGGCGGTCGAGCGCGCCGATTTGGCCGGTCAGGCGGTCGAAACCGAGACCCTGCGCCGCACCGACCGCTTCCGCGGCGCGCTGATGAACTCAGTCAGCCATGATCTGAGAACGCCGCTGTCGACGGTGCTGGGGGCCTCGACCACCCTGATCGACCTGGGCGACAAGCTTAAGCCGGCCGTCCGCGCCGACCTTCTGCTGTCGATCCGCGAGGAGGCCGAGCGCCTCAGTCGCTACGTCGGCGATCTGCTGGACATGACCCGGCTGGAGGGCGGCGGCCTGAACATCCGTTCCGACTGGGTCGACGTGCGCGACGTGCTGAACGCAGCGGGTAAGCGCGTGGCGCGACGTCTGGGCGAGCGCAAGCTGACCCGCGACTTCCCGGCCCAACTCAGCCTAGTCATGGTCGATCAGGGGCTGCTGGAACAGGCGCTGGTCAATATCCTCGAGAACGCTATCGCCTATAGCCCTGACGGTTCGACGGTCGAACTGGCCGCTTATGAAGATCGGGGCGCCGTGGTCATCTCGATCGAGGACGAAGGCAAGGGCATTCCCACCGCCGAACTGGAGCGGGTGTTCGACAAGTTCCGCCGCATGGAGGAGCCGTCGGACCGCACCAAAGGGGCGGGGTTAGGCTTGGCCATCGCCAAGGGCTTCGTCGAGGCCATGAACGGCCGCATCGCCGCCGCCAGTCCGATCCAGGACGGAAAAGGCACCCGCATCCTGATCAGCCTGCCCAAGGCCGTCGTCACCCACCCGAGCCTGCTTTAAGGTCTGTCGCATGGCCGCCGTTCGCCCCCAGATTCTCGTCATCGACGACGAGGCCCAAATCCACCGCTTCCTATCTCCAGCGCTGGACGCCGCCGGTTATGAGCCGCGCCGTGCTGACAGCGGGCAAGAGGGTCTGCGCGGCATCGCCCTGTGGAGTCCCGACGCCGTGGTGCTGGACCTGGGTCTGCCCGATATGGACGGCAAAGACGTGCTGGCCCGCGCCCGGGAATTCTATGTCGGCCCCATCATCATCCTGTCGGCGCGGGACAAGGAGGCCGAGAAGATCGCGGCGCTCGATCTGGGCGCCAATGACTATGTCGAAAAGCCCTTCGGCGTCGGCGAACTTCTGGCCCGGCTGCGGGCCAATTTGCGTCAGGCGCCGCGCGCCGAGGCGGCGGGGCCGCTGACGGCGGGCGAGGTGATCATCGACCTGGAACGCCGCAACATTACTCGCGCAGGCGAAGCCGTTCGTCTGACGCCCAAGGAGTATGATGTCCTGGCCCATCTGGCGCGCAACGTCGGCAAGGTCGTTGGCCACCGCGACCTGCTGACCGCCGTCTGGGGCAAGGCTCACGCCGAAGACACCCAGTATCTGCGGGTCGTCATCGGGCAACTGCGCCAGAAACTTGAGATCGACCCTGGGCAGCCCCGAATGATCGCCACCGAGCCTGGGGTCGGCTATCGGTTGATGGATTGAAGTCGGCTTAGGTCGTGGTGCTTGTTCTTCGTCAGCACCACGACCCAGAGGCCTTGTTTAAGCTTTTTAGTGGACCATGAAGCGGGTCGAGCCGTTCATCCGATGGCCGTCCGGCCCTTCGGCTGTCCAGGCCGCCGCATAGTTGCCTGGGGCGAGGCGAGGCAGAGGCGCGCTGACGGTTCGAGCGGCCGGGGCCGACGGCGCTGTGACCGTGATCGGCGCCCGTCCCTGAGCCGTCAGGGTGACGGTCTTGAGCGTCATCGGATGAGGAAAGGTCACACTGAATCGTTCCGGGGAGCCATGCGTCATGGCGCCGTCGGCCGGGTTGGTGACGATGCCCGAAGCCTTCGTCTGCGAGCCGCCATGTCGGGCATGACCGGCGTGCGGGTCTTGAGCGGCGGCCGCGCCAGCCAGCGAGGCCAACGCAACGGTGAGAACCAGTGTCTTCAACATGACCAATCTTCTCTTCAGATTCAGAACCAGGCTTTGATGCCGACCACGAAGCGCGTGTCTTCGGGATCCTGGCCTCTGGCCTTGGCGTAGTCGGCGGTGTCGCCCAGCGAACGGGTCCACTCGACGCCTACGTAGGGGGCGAACTCCTTGCGGATTTCATAGCGCAGGCGAAGACCGGCGGTGACCGACGTCAGGCCCGAGCCGATCTCAAGTTCCGGGATGTCGCTGGCCGACAGGGCCACTTCGATCGCCGGTTGCAGGATCCACTTCTGGGTGATGCGCTGGTCGTATTCGGCCTCGGCGCGGGCGGTCAGGTCGCCCTCGGTCGAGAGGAAGGCGGCGGCGCTCATCTCGAACCAGTAGGGAGCCACGCCCTGAACGCCGACGGTCAGGTGGGTGGTGTCGTCGCCGTCCGGACGGAAGTCCTGGCGCACGCCCGCCTGCAGGTCCCAGAAGGGCGCGATGGCGCGGCTGTAGAGAGCCTGAACCTCGGCCTCGTGCAGCGTGCCGTCGATCTCGCCTTCACCCTCGGTCTTCCACCAGAAGCGGTTGATGTCGCCGCCGGTCCAGCCCTGAGCGCCCCAGCTGTAGCCGTCTGCGCCGTCGCCGAAGCTGGCCTCGATGGAGTCGATCAGTACGGCCGTCGAGCGGATGTCGCCATTCTCGACCAGAAGTTGCTTGCGCGAAGCGGCCATCACGGCCGGGTCGAATAGCAGGTCGGCGGCGTGGGCCGGAGCCGAGCGAGCGGCGGCCGGGGGCGGGGTCTCGACCATGCGGCCGCCGACGGCGTCCACGCTGGTCGGGATGTTGGGCCCGCCGCGCGCGGCGCTCATGTCGTGACCCGCGTGGGGATCGGCCGGGGTCGCCTGGGCGGGAGCCATGGCGTGGCCCGCATGGGGATCAGTCGCGGGAGCGCCGTGCCCCGCGTGGCTGCTCATATCGTGACCGGCATGCGGATCGGCCGGCGCGGTGTTGTGATCTGCGTGCGGGTCCGCTTGGGCGGCTTGGGCCGTGACCATGTCGTGACCCGCGTGGGGATCCGCCGGGGCCGCCTGGGCCGGAGCCGTGTTGTGGCCGGCATGGGCATCAACCGGAGCCGTGCCGTGCCCGGCGTGACCGCTCATGTCATGACCAGCGTGCGGGTCAGACTGAGCGCCGGAGGCGGCTCCATGCATGGGGCAGGGCTTGCCCTCACGCATTATGGGGCAGTCGTGCGCGGGCTTGGCGGCCGAGGGCGTCGCCTGTGCGACGGGCGCAGGAGCTGCTGCGGGAATGTGATCCGCATGACCGGCGTGGCTCTGGGCCAGGGCGGGACCGCCCGCAGCCAGCATCAGGGGCGCGAGGGCCAGGGAGAGGGAAAGAGACTTCACGAGGCGGCTCCAGCCAGCGGGCGAACGGTGACGACGTTGAACATGCCCGCGTGCATGTGCATCAGAAGGTGGCAGTGGAAGGCCCAGTCGCCGGGCGCGTCGGCGGTCAGGTCGAAAGTGACCTTGCCGCCCGGCGCGACGTTGACGGTGTGCTTGAGCGGCTGATGGCCGTCGTGGCCGTTGACCAGCTCGAAGAAGTGGCCGTGCAGGTGGATGGGGTGGGCCATCATGGTGTCGTTGACCAGGGTCACGCGCACACGCTCGTTCAGCTCGAAGCGGATCGGTTCGACCACCTCCGAGAATTTGCGGCCGTCAAAGCCCCACATGAACCGCTCCATATTGCCGGTCAGGTGGATCTCCATGGTGCGCGATGGCGCGCGAGTGTCCTTGTTCGGCGTCAGCGAGCGCAGGTCGGCGTAGACCAGCACGCGATGATCGACGTCATCCAGGCCCTGCGGCCGGTCGGCCAGGCGGTTGGACGGGGCCGGGGCGATGGCGTCCACGCCGACGCCGACGGCCATGTCGGCCGGGGCGTTGTTCGGATCGCGCATGCTCATGCCGCTGTGGTCCATCGGGGCAGCGGACGCCGCGGTGCCTGCCGCCGTTCCGTGGCCCATGGCCGCGTGATCGGCGCCCGCGGCGCCGTGCGCGCTGTGATCCATGCCGCCCATGCCCATGTCCTTCATGGTCAGGTTGGGCACCTTGCGCAGCGGCGGAACCTCGGCCGTCATGCCCATGCGCGGCGCCAGGGTGGCGCGACCCATGCCCGAACGGTCGATGGCTTCGGAGACGATGGTGTAGGCGCGGTCCTCGGTCGGGCGGACGATGACGTCATAGGTCTCGGCGACCGAAATCTGGAACTCGTCGACTTCGATCGGGCGGACGTTCTCGCCGTCGGCCTGGACTACGGTCATCGGCAGGCCGGGAATGCGGAAATTGAAGATCGACATGGCCGAGGCGTTGATGATGCGCAGGCGAACGCGCTCGCCCGGCCGGAACAGGCCGGTCCAGTTCTCTTCCGGGCCGTGGCCGTTGACCAGATAGGTGTAGGTCGTGCCGTTGACGTCCAGGATGTCGCGCGGGTCCATCCGCATCCCGCCCCACATCCGGCGCTCCGACAGGTTCATGCCGTCAGAACCGTCCAGCAGTCCGGCCAGGGTCGTCTTCTGCATATTGAAGTAGCCGGGGCTCTTCTTCAGCTTGTCGAGGATTTCATGCGGATGCAGGAAGCTCCAGTCCGACAGGACCAGGACGTGTTCGCGGTCATAGGCGACCGGATCGGCCCCCGCCGGGTCGATGACGATGGGGCCGTAGTGGCCCATGGCCTCCTGAAGGCCAGAGTGGCTGTGATACCAATAGGTGCCCGACTGCTTGATCGGGAACTCATAGACGAAGGTCTCGTGCGGCTTGATGCCGGGGAAGCTGACGCCGGGCACGCCGTCCATCTGGAACGGCAGCAACAGGCCATGCCAGTGGATCGAAGTGTCCTCGTCCAGATTGTTGGTCACCGACAGGCGCACGTTCTGGCCCTCGCGCATCCGCAGCAGGGGCGCAGGCAGCAGGCCGTTGACCATGAAGGCGTGGCCGGTGCGGCCGCCGACGGTGAAGCTGGCGTCGCCTACGCTCAGGTCGATGTTCGGTCCGGTCAGCGTCGGCAGGTCGGCGCGCAGGCCCGGCGATCCGGTCTGCGCCCAGGCGGGCAGAAGGCCCTGCAGGCCCAGAATGCCGCCGCCCAGGGCGGCGCCTCGCAACAGGGTTCGACGGTCCAGTGATGATGTCGCCATGAAGTCCAAGTCTCAAAGAGGCCGTTCGCCCGTAAAGGCGCGCGGGGAGGGGTCTGATCGGGATACGCAGGCGAAACGGCCGCCCCTTGCATCACCGTTGCGGCAGGGCGCCGCAGCATGCCGACGCCTTAGCGCGCCAGGGTCTGGTTCAATTTCTGCCTGGCGCGGGCGATGCGGGTCTCCACCGCCTTGGGCGTGACGCCCAGAACCTCGGCGATCTCGCCGTGAGAACGCCCCTCAAGCGAGGCCAGCAGCAGGGGCGCTTTCAGATTGTCGGGCAGGGAGGCAAGGGCGCGATTCATCTCGTCCATGCGACGGCGGTCGTCCAACTGAGTCTCGGCTTCCGGCGCATCCTCGCCCACGGCCATGGCTTCGGGCGTGTCCAGCCCCATGACGCCGCGCACGATGCGGCGCACGGTGCGCTTGCGGCCCCAGTCGCGGCATTTGTTGATGGCGATCGAGCGCAGCCAGGTCGCGAAGGGCCGCGTCGGGTCATAGCGCCGGATGGCCAGCCAGGCCGAGACATAGGTTTCCTGCAGCAGGTCGTGCGCCTCGTCTGTGTCGCCGACATATCGGCGAACGAAGCGATAGAGGTCGCCGCTGGTCGCCGCCATCAGGGCGGTGAAGGCCGTGCGGTCGCCGCGCGCCGCGCGCGCCTCGTCTGTATCGCCCTCGACCTCCACCTCGACCTTACCGGGGCTCTTGCGTAAGGGCGCCGGCGATTTCCTTGTCGAAGATGCGGGCCTGTTCCGGCGTCAACACCGCGCGCATCTCGAACACATGGGCGATGGTGGCCTTCTGCAAGGCGCCCATGGCGTCGTGGAAGTGGTCGACCGCGGCGCGGACCTCGGGGCTGTCGCCCTTGCTGGCGGCGATGGAGTCGGCCAGTTCGCGATTGGCGGCGCGGACATCGGCCTCCAGCGCGTCGCGCTGGACGGCGAAGCTCGCCTCGATCTGATCCAGGCGGGCGTCCTGGTCGGCGGTCAGGTCCAGTTTCTGGTGCACGATGTCGTGCACGCTGGGGGTCTCGTGCTGCTTCATCATCCAGCCGGCCGCCAGCCAGGCGGCGCCGCCGCTGGCCAGGGCGGCCAGGACGACCGTCAGGGCGATGGACTTCCAGTTGGCGCTCATCCGCCGACCTCGAAGCGGGTCATCGGCGACAGACCAGCGGAGACGCTGAAAACCTGGATGTCCGACCGACCAGGCTTGAATGCCTGGCCCAGCATGCCGCCGTTGGTCACGCCGACCAGCAGGGCGACAGCCATGACGGCCAGGCGCACCTGGCTCATGCGACGCTGCTCCTGCCGCTCTTCGATCCGGCGCCAGACCCGGTTCTCCAGGCCCGCCAATCGTGAGGTCTCATCGGTTGAAGGCGGCGTCGCCAGCATGCGTTCCATGTCGTCTGTCATTCTGCGCCTTTCGCGGGCTCGATCCTTCATACGCGAGGCGACGCGTCTTCCCTTGGAAAGGAGCGCGTCGAACGGGCATGGTTCCGATAATGGCAACCTACGCCAAGTGGGGGGCGTGGCGAAAGATCGCGTCACGACCCAGGCTCGACGCCTAGAGGGAAGCGGGGGGCGGCTGGACGCCCATCACGGCGACGACAGCCAGGATCGCCAGCGCCATGGCGAACTCGATCGCCAGGCTCTTTTTCAAATGCGGCATGGCCTGGCCCGCATCACAAGCCATCAAGGGCGCCAGACGGAATCGGTTGGCGGCCGCCAAACAGACCATCAGGCCGAACAGCGCCAGCTTGATCATCAGCAGGACGCCATAGGAGCTGGCGGTCAAACTCAGCGCTTTGGAGACGCCGACCAGATAGACGCTGTTGATCAGCCCCGTCACGATCAGGGCGCCGACCGCCGCCGTACCGACCCCGGCGAATCCGGTCAGGCTGCGCGCCACGCCGGCGTCCCAGGCAGGATCCGCTGACGGTCGCCGCACGATCAGGACGGCGAAGGCCGCCAGGGCGCCGACCCAGATGGAGGCCGCTACGGCATGGGTAATGTCCGAGGCCAGGTGGATCAGATGTCCCGGCCCTTGCGTCGCTGCGCCGTGGCCGGTCCAGGCGAAACTGGCCGAGACGACGAGACCCAGCAGCGCCAGCACGCTCCACGCCAGCCGACCGGGACGCAGCAGCAGCGCCACCGCCAAGGCCAGAGCCGCCGCGAGCATCCGCACGACCAACGCCTTGCCCAGCCCCATGCCCGTGACCATGAAGCCCAGGGCTTCCGGCTTGAGCGCTGCGCTTAGGGAGCCCGCCATCATAGCGGTTTGAGCCAGCAGGGCGGCGGGCGCGGCCACCATCAGGACCGCTGCGGCCCAGGCTATGGTCAGACGCGGCCAGCGCAGGTTTAGCGGTCCGACCGCCCGCGCGCTGTAGAGCATGAAGGCGGGCAGGCCGAGCAGCAGCGCCCCGGCGGCGTATTGCACGCCGCGCAGGACGACGATCCAGACCTCGACCATATCAGCGCACGGTGAAGTCGTAGCTGCCGGTCATGCGATGGCCGTCGGTGGAGGCGATGCGCCAGTTGACGACATAGGCGCCGGCCGCAAGCGGGCGCGCCAGGGTTCCCGTGATCGTCTTGCCGTCCTGGCTGACCTGGGTGCGAACCGTCGCCTTGGCACCGACGGCGTTGACGACGTCGAAGTTGGAGAAGGCCGGAGCCACACGGTCGCTGAAGGTCAGGGCCACGACACGCGGCGACGCGACGGCCGACTTGGCCGCGGGCGTGGCGCTGACCAGGCGGGCGTGCGCCGTAGCCGGCGCCGCCGACAACAGAACGGCGGCAGAGACAGCGATGAAGGAAAAGGGATTCAAAGTGGACATGATCGTCTCCAGAGGGAGGCCGTTGAGGCCCTGAAGACCACTACGGACGAAACGGACGGCGCCCTTAAACGTCCGGAGCGCTAGAAACACACTTCAACAGTCGTGTTGTGGGGAAACATCGCCGCCTGACGCGCATCGCTTAAAAAGCACGCAGAATGTAGGGCGATGAACATGGCGGACAGGGTGGGATTCGAACCCACGGTAGGCTTCCACCTACGGCGGTTTTCAAGACCGCTGCCTTAAACCACTCGGCCACCTGTCCCACGCGAGTCGGCTCGCGTTCGCCTGTGCATAGCGGCAAGGCGGGCGTGACCCAAGCGGAAAGCGTTAGGCGCCGCTAACCTTCGACACGGCGCCCGAACGTGTGACCAGCCAGATACCCGCGCAAACCAAAACCAGCGCGATCAGATAGCTCCAGCGCAACATGGACTCGCCTAGGAAAAGCGCCGACAGCGACACGCCGAAGACCGGGATCAGGAAGTTGAAGGCGGCGATCATGCCCACGGGGTTGTGCTTCAAAAGCAGGCTCCACAACGCAAAGGCGACTGAGGACAGCAGAGCCAGGTAAAGCAGCAGGGCTGCGGATGTCAGGTCGAACCCTTGCAATTCTCCGTCCATCCCCATGCCTGCGACCGTCAGAATCAGGCCGCCGACAAACAACTGCCAGCCGGTCATCACCATGGGGTCGAGGCTGCGCGACAGCCGCTTGCCATAGATGGAGGCCGCCGCCAGGACGAAAGCCGCGATCACGATGAAACCTTCGCCCAGCAGGGTGAAATCGAAGCCGAGCGCGCCGCCGCCCAGGTTGACCACGACCACGCCCATGAAGCCGATCAGGCATCCTAGCGCCTTGCGGGCGCTCAGACGGTCGTCCGCATAGATGAAATGAGCCAGAACGACGCTGAAGAAGACGCTGGTCGCGTTCATGATCGAGGATTTGACGCCTGATGCATGGGCTAGGCCGATATAGAAGAAGACGTATTGGATGGCCGTCTGGGTCAGCCCAAGCAGGGCGACCTGTCCCGCCTGGCCACGGCTCATCGCCAGAACAGGCTTCTTCATCACCAGGGCGACGATCAGCAGGATCGCCCCCGCCAAAGCGAAGCGCCACCCTGCAAACATCAGCTGACTGGCGATGTCAGTCGGCGCGATCTTCAGCAGGGCGTAGCCGCTTTTTACGGCCGGAAAGGCGCTGCCCCACAGCGCACAGCATAGGGTGGCGAGAAGAAAGACCCCAGTGCGGGTCTTGTACAGGGAGGGGGTCAAGGCGCTCGGTTCTGACGTTCAGCCGGGGAGGGGCTTTACCGCAAGGCCATACGCGCAAACGGGACGTTAACCAAACCGGAAACCTCCGCCGTTAATTTCGGCCAAATCGATAGTCGGTCGGAGTAAAAGCAACATGTGGGCGAGACTGCTGAAGGGCACGATGATCGCCGCCGCCTTCTCGACCCTGGCGGCGTGCGCCAGCTTGGGCGGCAAGGGCGATGCGCCGATCGGCGCGCCCGTCGTGACCGATCCGGCTCCGATCGTTTCGGGCACTATGCGTCCCTATCAGATCCGCGGTCGCTGGTACCATCCGAAGGAACAGCCCAACTACGACGAAGTAGGGCAGGCGTCCTGGTACGGCAGCTATCATCACGGGCGTTCAACCTCGACCGGCGAACGGTTCGACATGAACGGCCTGACCGCCGCTCATAAGACTTTGCCCTTGCCCAGCCTGGTCGAGGTGACGAACCGCGCCAATGGGCGCCGGGTCATACTGCGCGTCAATGACCGGGGACCGTTTGTCGATGGACGCATCATCGATCTGTCGCGCGGAGCCGCCGAGGAACTGGGCCTCCTGCAGCAAGGCGTGGGGGACGTGCGCGTCCGTTATGTCGGCCCTGCGCCGCGCCAGGGCGGAGGAACGCCTCTCCGCCGAGCAGAAGCCGACAGCGCGCGCCGGCCCCAAGCAACTCAGGTTCAGACGCAGTCCCCGGGGCCGCGCCCCTATTACGAAAACACAGCGGTCCCGTCCCAGCCCGCTCCGCAGCCCGTCTACACAGCAGCGCAACCGGCGGCCTCGAACGCCTATTGGGTACAGGCCGGCGCCTATTCTGATCGACGCGGCGCAGACCAGGTCGCACGACGCCTCGGCGACAAGGCCGTGGTGCAGAACATCGACAGGAACGGACGGCCGTTGTTCCGTGTCGTGGTCGGCCCGTGGCCCGATGCCGGGGCTGCTGAACGCGCTCGTCAGGCCGTTATGGCGCGCGGCTTTGACGATGCCTTGTTGATAGGCGGCTGAACGGGCTTGCTTCCCGCGGCTCGCTCGCCATTGTGCGCGGGTGCAGCGAGGCAGATTCATCACTTTCGAAGGCGGCGAGGGCGCCGGCAAGACGACCCAGGCGCGCCTGCTGGTTGAACGCTTGCGCGCGCGCGGCCTCGACGTGCTCCAGACGCGCGAACCCGGCGGATCGCCGGGGGCTGAGGAGATCCGCAACATCGCCGTGTCGGGCGAGGCGGATCGCTGGTCGGCGCGCACCGAGACGCTGCTGATGTATGCGGCGCGGTCGGACCATCTGGAGCGGACAATTCTGCCCGCGCTTGAGGCCGGGCGCTGGGTGGTCTGTGACCGTTTCGCGGATTCCAGCCGCGTCTACCAAGGCGCTGGCGGGGGGACGCCGGAAAGCCTGATCGAAGCGCTGGACGACGCCGTGGTCAACGGCGACCAGCCGGACCTGACCCTGGTGTTCGATCTGCCGGTCGAGGTCGGTCTGGATCGGGCCTTCGGGCGCGGGCTGTTCGAGACTCGCTTCGAATCCAAGGGGTTGGCCTTCCACCAGAAACTGCGCGACGGCTTCCTCAAGGTGGCCGAACGTCACCCTGAACGCTGCGTCGTCCTTGATGCGACGGGCGAGGTCGACGACGTCGCGGCCCGGCTGTGGGCCGTGGTGGAGGAGCGGCTGCTTTGAGCGAGCATCCGCGCGACCGCTTCGACCTGATCGCCGACATCCAGGCAGAGGAAGCCTTTCTGGACGCGCTGAATCGAGGACGGCTGCACCACGCCTGGCTATTGTGCGGGGTCGAGGGGTCGGGCAAGGCCAGCTTCGCCTATCGCGCCGCTCGTCGACTTCTGGGGGCCGCGCCGGACCCGTCGCGCGGGCCGCTGGGCGCCGCGCCGCATGACCCCGTCAGCCGCCTGGTGTCCGCTCAGGCCCACCCGGACCTTCTGGTGTTGGAGCGAGCAGTCGAGGGCGGCAAGCTGAAGCGCGCCATCTCCGTCGATCAGGCTCGCGACCTGCCGGAATTCTTCGCCAAGAGCCCGTCCCAGGCCCGGCACCGCGTCGCCATCATTGATGCGGCGGATGACCTGAACATCAACGCGGCCAACGCCTTGCTTAAAATTCTTGAGGAACCGCCTGAAAGCGGCGTGCTCTTCCTGGTCACCCATGCGCCGGGCCGTTTGTTGGCCACTATCCGCTCTCGCTGTCGGCGGCTGACCTTTCCGGTTTGGTCCGAGGCGCGTCTGACCGACCTGGTGCGTCAGCGCACGGGCGTGTCCAACGATGAAGCCTTGGCCGCCGCGGCCATGGCTGGGGGCTCGCCTGGCGCAGCTCTGGATCTGGCGTCGGGCGCCATGACCGAGGTCGACCGTCTCGCTCGCGCCTGGGTCGATGGACCAGAGATTGATCGCGCGGAACAACTGGCTATCGCCGACGGCTTCCGCGGCGCGGAAGGGCAGGCGCGGTTCGAGGCTCTGATGGATCGCCTGATCGCAGCGGCGAAACGCCGGGCCGTCGACTCTGGGGGCCGCGAAGGCGCACGTTGGGCCGAGCTTTGGGGGCGACTGTCCGACCTGCCCGATCGCGCCATCGGGCTGAATCTTGATAAGGGAGACGTCCTGGCCGGAGCCTTGGCCGACATCGCCCGCACGAAAGCCGCCGCCTGATATGCTTATCGACAGTCACGTCAACCTGCACGCCCCCCAGTTCGACGAGGATCGCGAGGCGGTGATCGACCGTGCGCGCCAGGCGGGCGTGCGGCTGATGGTCGAGATTTCCGACAAGCTGTCGACCTTCGAGGCGACGCACGCCCTGGCGATGAACAACGCCGACATCTGGTGCACGGTCGGCGTCCATCCGCACGAGGCCAAGGACTATGCCGACCTGACCGTGGACCGCCTGGTTGAGCTGGCGGATCGTCCGCGCGTCATCGGCATCGGCGAATGCGGCCTGGACTTCCACTATGACCTCAGTCCGCGCGATGTTCAGGCGACGGTCTTCCGCCAGCACGTCGAGGCGGCGCGCCGCACGGGCCTGCCTCTGGTGATCCACACGCGCGAAGCCGATGAGGTCATGGCCGACATCCTGCGCGAAGAACACCGCCGCGCGCCGTTCAAGTTCCTGATGCACTGCTATACCAGCGGCCTGGAACTAGCTGAAACTGCGATGGAACTCGGCGCCTGGTTCTCGGTTTCAGGCATCGCCACCTTCAAGGCGGCCGAGGAGGTGAGGGAGGTCATTCGTCGGATGCCTGAAGATCGCATCATCGTTGAAACCGACTGCCCCTATCTGGCGCCCATCCCGCATCGCGGCCGCCGGAATGAACCCGCCTATGTCGGTCTGGTGCTGGAAAGGCTGGCTGAGATACGCGGTTGGACGCCTGAACAAGCCGATGAGCTGACGACTGACGCCTTCTTCAACCTGTTCGATCGCATTCCCAGGCCCGCCGAATGAGCGGGCAGGGCGAGTTGGAAGTCGTCATTCTCGGCTGCGGCTCGTCCGGCGGCGTGCCGCGCGGCGACGGCGACTGGGGCGACTGCGACCCATCCGAACCGCGCAATCGGCGCACCCGTTGCTCCATGTTGGCGCGCCGACACGGCCCGGATGGCGTGACCAGCGTGGTGATCGACACCTCGCCCGACTTCCGTCAGCAGATGCTGGCCGCCGAGGTCCGTCATATCGACGCGGTTCTCTACACCCACGACCATGCGGATCAGACACATGGCATCGACGACCTTCGCGTCTTCGCCGCCCACGCGCGTCGACGCATTCCCGCCTGGATGGATGCGGCCACCCACCACGCCCTGACGCGGCGCTTCGACTACATCTTTGAGAGCCACCACGGCTATCCGGCTATCGTCGAGGCTCATCGCCTCCCGCCGCACGGCCAGTCATGGGAAGTGGAGGGACCCGGCGGCCCGATCCCCGTCATGACTTTCGACCAAATGCATGGACCGATCCGCTCGGTCGGATACCGCTTGGGATCCGTCGCCTATTCAAGCGACGTCTCAGACCTGGACGACGCGGCTCTGGAAGCCGTGAGCGGCGCTCAGCTGTGGATCATCGACGCGCTGCGCTACACGCCGCATCCAACCCATGCTCACGTCGATCTAGCCTTGGAGTGGATCGCGCGCGCAGAGGTTTCCAAAGCCGTGCTGACGAACCTTCATATAGATTTGGATTACAATACCTTGTCACACTCTTTGCCTTCAAACGTTGAAGTGGCGTTTGATGGTTGGCGAGGCGCTTTCGACCTCTAAACGCTCTTCTCAGAAGGGCGTTCGATCAGTTCATGATCAGGGCGTAGCCCGCCTGCTGATGGTGGATGACCGTCATCAACGCTGCGAGATCGACCTGCACGCCCGGCTCCAGATCGGCTTCCGTCAAGCCGTTGGCGACCATGGACTGACCGCAAAGCCGCACCTGGACCCCGGCAGCCGTCAGGGCGCGAACAAGGGCGCTGTTCGGGTTTGTCTCGCCCTTGCCGCGCGCTGCCCACGCTGCATCAGACAGAGAGGCCAGAGACGCGCCGCCATGCATCACAACAACGATCTTTCGCCGCTCGGCAGGGACGCCGTTCGCCGCCAGCATATTGGTCAGGCGTGCGACACGTTCCAATCCCTTCAACGGCTTGTCGTCAGGACCGCCCTGGGTCAGATCGACGATGACGCGATAGTCGCGCTGGGGGTCAGGCTGTTCGCCAGCCTGAGGCAGAGGCGTAAAGGCTCCATAGCCGATCACGGCCTGGGCTTGAGCCGGCGCACCCAGGGCAAGAAGGACGCATGAGGTGATCACGGACGCGAGGAAGATGTTTTTCATAGCGTACCAAGCCGTACAACGCCGTGAACGCTCAGGCTATGGATCAAAAGCCCAATAGTATATTTCGCAGACTGCACATGTTCGGAAACTGTTGCAGCCATAAATGGCTGAATTAACACCGAAAATAATGCAGTTTGAGAGAAGCGGCCGTTGCGCTCGGCGACAGCGCTTATGTTGCAAACCTCAACGCGCTCAGGGCGGCTGCAGAGGCGCGATGGGCACGAAACACTAGACGTAGATAGGTTGTGGATAAACGCTAGAAGCGAAGACGGAGGTCCGCTTCTGACTCAACTCGGGCTTTGGCGACGTCCGCTTTCGGGCATGGTGCCGGTCAACCTCCGAATTCTGAGGTCTGAATCTCAGATGACTTTGGGACTGTCTACTTTTGGCGACGAGTCTGTTGGGGCGAGCATGACCATCAAGGTCGTGATCGACGGCGCGTGCCGCGATAAAGCTACGGCTCTCGTGGAAACTCGGGCGTTGGCCGCTACGCAGGGGCGTCAGCTCGCTGTTAGCCGCATCATGGCCCATTGCGCCTCAAACAGGCTGCGCTCGTAATCGGGCATGTCGTAAGCGCCGAGGGTCGCCATCTCGGCCAGGCCGGCGGTGGCATCGCCGGTCTCCGCCAGAAGCAGGGCATACATCCGGCGAACTGGCACGACCATATTCGCAACGGCCAGCAAGTTCGGCAGGACCATCCCTTCCATAAACTGACGCGCCTGGCCGTGCTGGCCCATTTCGCGCATGTCGTCGACGAACTGCAGCGCCGTCTTCATGTAGGACCTGTGAGCGTTACCCAGAACATAGAACTTCAGTGCGAACATTCGATGCAACGGCTGGAGCCGCCGTAGCGCTTCGAGGGCATGACACTCCAGATCCAGCGCATCGCCGATATGGCGGAAATCGTCGTCCATATCCTCGTAGGGTGTGATCAAAGCGAGGATATCAGGCGGGTTCAGGCCGAGGATCCGGGCCTCGCTCAGGCCGAGGCGCCGGTAATAGCCGCGGATCACGCCGCCGACGGTCTTGGCCGCGTCGCCCGGTCGCTTCGCCTTCAATTGGGAGAAGGCGAGGTTGTAGTTGAGGACCAGGGTCTGCACCTCGGTCAGGTCCGGCAGGCGGGCGGCGCGGTCGTAGGCGGCGCGCACGGCCTTCATGTTGCCGGCCTCGCCCTGTGCGGCCATGACCTTCATCACCGCAGCCAGGGTCGCGACCTTGCCGAGGACGCCGGAGGCGAGGATCGGTTCGATGGCGGCGACCCGGGTTGCGAAGGTCTCCCAGCGCTCATAGCGCTGGTCCCAGAAGGCCAGGGCGTCGAGCGCCCAGAACCGTTCTTCCGGGTCCTCCACCGTCGCGGCATAGGTTTCGAGGACGGCGTAGAGCTCGACCGGATCGCCGCGCTCGTGGAACATCTCGAAGGTCGCCAGATCGACGAGGGTGTCGATCTGGCCGGTGCGGGCCAGCAGCCGCATCCAGACCGCGAAGCGCCCGAACCGGGCGTTCCCGACGAGGGACTCGCCGATCAGGTCGCGCAGGCTTTCGAGCAACGTCTGCTCGACCGCCGGGGTCTGGGCGAGTGCGGCGGCGGCCGGGATGCGGAATGCATCGTGCAGCCGCACGCCGTCTCCGCCGACGATCTGCACCAGGCCCGCGCGAATGAGCGATTTGACCGCCGGCTGGACACGCGCCGGCTCCCCGAGCTGGGCGCCGGCCCACGCTTTCACCTCCTCTCGCGTCAGGGGCGCGTCCAGCAGGCTCAAGGCGGAGGCGACCAGTTGTTCCGCCTCGCCCAGGTCTTCGAAGGCCCGTCGCAGGATGATCTCGGGGGCGGTCTCGACGGCCTGATCGCTGGCCTCGACCGCCGCGCAGAACGCGGCCGCATCGCCGCTGTAGTGATCGACCGCCAGGCGCGCGGCGCTCTGGATCAGCAAGGGCAGGGCCGACGTCAGGCGGACCAGTCGCGTGATGGTGGCCGCATCAATCCGTGCGCCGGCCGCATCGAACTCGGCCGCGATCGTGTCAGCGCTCCAGCCGGCGAGTTCTTGCCGCTGGATCGGCAACAGGAGGGCGAGCTCGTCGGTGCCTAGCCAGGGCTGGGCGATCATCACGAACCGGAGCGCGGGCGCCGCCGTCAGCAACTGGCGCAGCGCGCCGACATCCATCCGTTGGACATTGTCGAGCACGACCACGACCGGAATATTCTGTTGGGCCAACAGGGCGGCCAGATGCCTGAACAGGTCCAGACCGAACGCCTCCGGCAATGCCGCGATTGCCCGGGCGCTTTCGGGCTGCGTCAGAAATCGGGCCGCGAGCTCGCGGCCGAGGCTGTTGGCCACCGCCGCCGCCGGCAGGTCGCCGACGTCGAAATAGGCCAGCGGCGCCGCCGAATGACGGGCCGCGTGTGAGGCCCAGGCCGTCTTGCCTGCGCCGGAGAACCCCGTCAGCAGCCGCAGACGGTCGCCGTCGTCCAGGCGCGGCTCGTCCGGCTGCGGCCGGTAAGGCTGGGGCGGTTGCGGGAACGTCTGCAGCTGAACGACGAACTGCTCATAGAGGGCGGGGAGCTGATCGACCGTCACGCGACGGTCGCCCGCCCCGGTGGCGGCGTACTGGGCGACGGCCGCCAGTTTCCAGACTAGGGCCTCAGGCGGCAGTCCGGCGAAGGCCACGCCGGCCGCGGCCGCCTGGCAGGCAGCCAGCCCCGCCTCCAGGTCCGGCCAGGCGTCGGGCACGGGCAGATCGCTGGACTGCCCCGGCCAGGCGATCTGCACGTCGGCCGGCCAGTCGGCGGCGGCGAGGGCCTCGGCCAGCGGTCCGTTCGGTGCGACGTTGCTGACAATTAGGAACCGCGGCGCGCCCGGACGATCACCGCGGGCATGGGCGTCGCGCAGGTCGGCGAACCGCGCGAGCGCGCCGTCGACATCCCCGGAGGCGAGGGGGGCGGAGCGCGTCTTGACCTGTATGTAGAGGCGGCCCGTCGCCTGTACGAGTTCAACGTCCTCGTCGCGCTCCATCACCACGGCCGTGGCACCGGAGTTGGCCATGTTGAGCACGCAGGCGGCCGCATAGAGGTGCTGGTAGAGGAAGCCCCTGTGCAGGGCGCTGATCCGCACGAGTTGGCGGGGCTCGAGAACGTCTACATCGGCATCCTCAATCAGTTGGGGCATGGGGCGCGGTCATCGTCAAAGGGGTGAGGACCCGAGTGAGGTCCGTAGGGAGATGAAGCAGATTTTGCGCGAGGCGCCTGAGGCTGTCTTCGGGCGACAGGCCGCCCGGGTCGAGGACACGCAGAATGGTCGCGAGCGCCGCCCGCGTATCGCCGGTCTGCATCCTATGGTCAACGCATTGATGACCGCTGCTCACTTCCGCATCAAGTGTCGCTGCCCCCTAGGCTGGTCTCCAGGCACGCATATGCGGCGACGAATTCCCAACAACTTGCGGCCCGCCAGGAAAGCTCGATTTCGCGAATCCGGACACCGGCGGCGACCAGACGTCGCGAGCCAGACGTCGCGAGTATGTCGAAGGCCCGCAGGCCATCGGCCGGGAACCAGACACTCGGGCGTACACCTAACGTCGGCTTTCCGGCCGACAAGGAATGACCGCATCTGGCGCGTCGCCGACATCAGCGCGAATAGGCGAGGACACCTGACCATAAGCCGACGAAGCCCCTCCGGTGGGGCAAGAATGACGAACCCTCTTGGGAGGACTCATCAATGCGACCGCCCGACGGGAAGATGGCTCTTGTCATGATGCCCCATCGGCATCCATGCCGCTACGAGCACTCGGAGTGCAAGGTCTGCCTTGTTCACCATGCAGGAGTCCTGGATACATCGCGACGGGCGCGGGCTCGGCTCAGATCAGTGCGAAGGCGACCCCGCTCGCGGCGGTCAGGGCAACGACTATCCATGGTGTGCACTTCCACACCGTCAACAGAACGAAGCCGGCCAGCGCCACGAGGAAGTCGATCGGACTCAGGATCGCGCTGGTTCCTACTGGGGTATAGAGGGCGAAAGCGAGAATGCCGACGACCGCCGCGTTCGCACCGCGCATCGCCGCCTGGGCCGCCGGTCGGGCGCGCAGCAGGCTCCAGAACGGCAGCACGCCTGTCACCAGCAGCAATCCCGGCGCGAAGATCGCCACGAGACAAAGGGCGGCCCCAGCGAGTCCATTCGGAGAAGGCTCCATCACGGCGCCCAGATAGGCGGCGAAGGTGAAAAGCGGCCCCGGGACGGCTTGGGCTGCGCCATAGCCCGCAAGAAAGCCATTGGAATCGATCCAGCCGGGCTGCACCACGCCTTCTTCGAGCAGGGGCAGAACGACGTGACCGCCTCCGAAAACGAAGGCGCCGGCTCGATAGAAGACGTCCAGCAAGGCGACGCCGTGGAACCCTGTCGCCATGGAGGCGAGCGGTAGGCCCGCCAGAAGCAGAAGGAACAGGACCAGGGCCCCTGCGCCGGCGCGCCGTGAAATCGGGAAGCTTGCAGTCGCCCCTGGCGCGGCGGTCGTCGTGCGGCAAAGGCGCAGCCCCGCCAGACCGCCGAGGACGATAGCGACGATCTGGCCTGTCGCTCCGCCGAGCAACATCAGGATTACAACAGCGGCTAGGCCGATGACTGCTCTTTGCCAATCAGGGGTCAGGGTGCGGGCCATCCCCCAGACCGCCTGAGCGACCACAGCCACGGCCACCAGCTTCAGTCCATGAAGCAGGCCCATTCCAACTGGCCCGTGGAGCGAGGCTGCGCCCATGGCGAACAAGACCAGAAGCGCGGCGGACGGCAGCGTGAAGGCGCACCATGCCGCAACGCCACCCAATGGGCCGGCGCGCCACAAGCCCAAGGCGTAGCCCACTTGGCTGGAGGCCGGCCCTGGCAGGAATTGGCACATGGCGACCAGGTCGGCGTATCCGGCTTCATCGATCCAACGGCGTCGAGCGACCAACTCGTTCCGGAAATAGCCGAGGTGCGCGACGGGGCCGCCGAACGACGTGAGGCCGAGTTTGAGGAAGACCGCGAAGACCTCTGCCGGCGAGCCGGTCAGGGGCGCGCTCAGGCGTCTGTGGGCTGCTTTGGATTCGCCGCTGATTTCCGTGGCCATTCTCCAGCAATCCAGTCTGATGCTACGCAGACCTGATCGCGATCGCTGACAGGTCATTGGCCGCATCGATCGGCACGCCCGACGCCTTTCGCTCGGAATAGCGATCCACCAACTGACCTGCGTGCCACCGCGTCAAGACGGTG
The DNA here is from genome assembly GCF_002478355.1 of Brevundimonas sp. UBA7507. Classification (NCBI taxonomy): domain Bacteria; kingdom Pseudomonadati; phylum Pseudomonadota; class Alphaproteobacteria; order Caulobacterales; family Caulobacteraceae; genus Brevundimonas; species Brevundimonas sp. UBA7507. The sequence continues at coordinate 225,806 of NZ_DLNP01000013.1, forward strand.
AAGCGCACCAGTTCCTCCATCACATCGACGATGCGATCGTAGTAGCTGGACGGCTTCATGCGGCCGTCGTCGTCGAACTCCAGGAAGGCCTTGGCGACGCTGGACTGGTTGGGGATGGTGATCATCCGCATCCAGCGGCCGAGCAGGCGCAGGGTGTTGACCGCGTTGAAACTCTGCGAGCCGCCGGAGACCTGCATGACGGCAAGGGTGCGGCCCTGAGTCGGGCGCATACCGCCCATGCTCAGCGGCAGGTGATCGATCTGAAGCTTCATGATCCCGGAAATCTGGCCGTGGCGCTCAGGGCTGCTCCAGACCATGCCCTCCGACCACAGGGCGTGCTCGCGCAGCTCGTGAACGGCGGGATGGTCGTCGTAATCGACCTGATCCGTCAGCGGGAGGTCAGACGGATCGAAGATGCGCGTCTCGCAGCCCATGAAGCGCAGCAGGCGCGCGGCCTCCTCGACGGCCAAGCGCGAGAAAGAGCGATCCCGCAGCGAACCGTAGAGCAGCAGGATGCGCGGCGGATGATCGTTCGGGCCGAGGCCCAGAGCGGGCTGGCTGGACAGGTAAGCCGGGTCGAGCGCGGGCAGATGGTCAGGATCAGGCAGGTCGCGAAGGCGGGTCATTGGGAACGCAAATCCTTAAACATGAAGGTCGCGGAAACGGGGCACAGGCCGCTGAACTGGCGGGAGGCGGCGATGGCGGCCGGCGCCGCTGAACGCGGCAGAATGACGTAGCCCTGCCGCTGGAAGAAGGCCGTCGCCGAAGTCGTGAGCAGGTAGAGGGCGGTCGCCTTCTGTTCGGCCGCCCTGGCTTCCAGCCACGAGAGGACCTCCGCGCCCAGACCGCTGCCGCGACGGGCGTCGACGACGACGATGGAGCGGATCAGGGCATCCGAGCCGACCTGCTCGAGTCCGCCAAAGCCGATCAGCCCGCCATCGTCCTCGAAACGGTAGAAGCGCCGACCGGACTCGTGAAGATCGTCTGTGGGGAGACCAGCGGCCTCCAGCACAGTGATTAGGTCGGGCGTCGGATCGGGCAGTGCCACGGCGTTGAAGGCCATTAGCAGGCGTCCTTCTTCGGGGCGGTCGCGGGGAAGTAGCGACGGCCCAGCCACAGGGCGACCGACACCAGCAAGATCAGCACCGGCACCTCGACCAGCGGGCCGATGACGGCGGCGAAGGCGACCGGCGAGGCCAGTCCGAACGCTGCGATGGCGACGGCGATCGCCAGTTCGAAATTGTTGGAGGCGGCGGTGAAGGCCAGGGCCGTGGTGCGCGGATATTCGGCCTCGATCAGCCGCCCCATCAGGAAGCTGACCACGAACATGACGAAGAAGTAGATCGTCAGGGGGATGGCGATGCGCAGGGCGTCCAGCGGCAGGGCGACCACCTCGCCGCCCTTGAGGCTGAACATGGCGACGATGGTGAACAGCAGGGCGATCAGGGTGATCGGCGCGATGCGCGGCAGGAAGCGTGTCTCGTACCAGTCGTTCCCCTTCCTCGCGACCAGGGTCCGTCGGGTCAGGAAGCCGCCGAGGAAGGGCAGGCCCAGATAGACCAGGACAGCGCCAGCGATGGTCCAGACGCTGACGTCGACCACGCTGCTCTCCAGCCCGAACAGGGGCGGTAGAATGGTCAGGAACAGCCAAGCGTAGAGGCTGAAGAAGGCGATCTGGAAGATCGAGTTGAAGGCGACCAAGCCCGCCACATACTGATTATCTCCGCGCGCCAACTGGTTCCAGACCAGCACCATGGCGATGCAGCGGGCCAGGCCGATCAGGATGACGCCGGTCATGTATTCCGGCTGATCGCGCAGGAAGATGACCGCCAGGACGAACATCAGCACCGGCCCCAGCACCCAGTTCTGGAACAGGGAGAGCAGCAGCACGCGCTTGTCAGCGAAGACGCGCGGCAGTTCCTCGTACTTCACGCGCGCCAGCGGCGGATACATCATCAGGATCAGACCTATGGCGATGGGGATGTTAGTCGTCCCCACCGACAGACCGTCGATCCAAGCGGGAAGCCCCGGCGCGACCGTGCCCAACAGTACGCCCAGCGCCATGGCAGCGAAAATCCACAAGGTCAGCCAGCGATCTAGGAAGGACAGGCGGCGCTTCGGCTGTTCAGTGATGACGGCGTCGACCATCAGCGGACCCTCCGGCCCTCGGCATCGATGACGACTTCGCCGTTCTCCTTTGTGAAGGGCTTGAGTCCTTCTGAAGGCAGAAGGTCGAGGACCGCTTCGGACGGGCGACATAGCTTCACGCCTAGCGGCGCGACCACGATCGGACGGTTCAGCAGAATCGGGTGTGCTTCGATGGCGTCCAGAATCTGGTCATCGGTCAAATCAGGGTCTCCGAGGACCAGTTCGGTGAAGGGGGTGCCCTTCTCGCGCAGAAGGCCGCGCAGGGGGACGCCCATCCGTTCGACCAGCGCCTGGATCATGGCGCGGTTGGGCGGCGTCTTCAGATACTCGATGACTTGCGGCTCGATTCCGACGTGTCGGATCAGGGCCAGGGCGTTGCGCGACGTGCCGCAGGCAGGGTTGTGATAGATGACGACGTCCATGGTGTCCTCATGCGCGGCAGAGCGAGAGTTCGGCCAGTAGCGGCTCGCACAGTTCGGCGCGGCCCTGGCAGCAGTCCTTCAGCAGGAACAGGACCAGCGCCTGGAGGCGATCCAGGTCCGCCCGGTAGATGATCGACCGGCTGTGGCGCTCCGAATTGACCAGGCCGGCGCGGGACAGAACCCCGAGGTGCGCCGACATGGTGTTGGCGGGCACCGCCAGGGCATCCGCGATCTCGCCGGCGGGTAGGCCTTCGGGTTCGTGCCGCACCAGCAGACGGAAGGCCTCAAGGCGTGTCGGTTGGGCTAGGGCGGCAAGAGCGAGGATGGCGGCTTCGGATTCCATGATTCCAAAATAATGGAATTAATGGTGTCGTCAACCAAGCCGGGAACGCTAAGCAAGGATGGAATGTCAGCTGTCCGTCGAGAAGCCAATGACTGCTCCTGGCGCTTAGCTGGCTCGCCCCGTGGCCCACCGTCGGCATCAATCAGCCAGCCATCGACACTGGGAGCTCTGGCAGGGCACCTGCCGATGAGGCCCGGTCAGGACGATCCGGCAAAAAATCTCTCCTGACGCATGGTCCAGTGTACAAACTTCGCCGCCAGTCCCTTCAGGGCTGCTCGCAGCGAACGTTGATATGTTCAGTCTAAGGAGATGGCTTGAGGACGGGCGGCCCGGAACTGGGGCCACGCCTGCAGAAGCACCTTGATCGCCGACCGGAAGAAGAGGAGGGCGATCACGCCGCCGACCAGGATGTCAGGCCAGCCGGCGCTGAACAGATGCACGCCTCCGGCGGCGACGATGACGCCGGTATTGGCGATCACGTCGTTGCGCGAACACTCGAAGGTGCTGGACAGGTTCACGTCCCGGTTCCGGTGGCGATAGAGCAGCGCCAGGCAGACGAGATTGGCGACGAGGGCGATCACCCCGAACAGGCCCATAGTTTCAGCGGTCGGAGTGACGTCGCCCGCCACCTTGCGGACGACCTCCACGAAGACCCAGACGCCGAAGGCGGCGATGACGCCCGCCTTGACCAAGGCGGCGCCAGCGCGCCACCGCAGACTCCGGTTCAGGGCGTAGAGGCTCAGGCCGTAGACCAAGGCGTCGCCGAGCATGTCGATCGAATCAGCCATCAGGGCGGTGGACTGCGCGACGAGGCCGGCGCCGAATTCGGCGAAGAACATGACCACGTTGATCGCCAGAACCAGGATCAGGACACGACGCACGTCGGCATGGGCGCCGAGGGCGGCGATCTCGTCCCCTTTGGCCGAACAGCAGTCGTCACCCGCCAAATGGGCAGTCGGTGCCGGTTCAGTCTCGTTGGTCGAGCCGCAGGCGGTCGGTCCAGAACAACAGTACTGGGCGTCTGTGGGGGCGGGAGAGGGTGGCCGGCTCGAGCAGACGGCCTTCTCCGGCGCATCGGAAGAGGGCTTTGCGGAGGATGGGCAGCAGTCGGACATGAGGAACCAGGGTTGCGAATAGGGTTCGCCGACCGATATGCGACCTATAGCGGGTATAGGTTCAAGGGCATGGCCGAGAATTTCTCCATTGGCGATCTGGGGCGGCGCACGGGGTGCAAGGTGGTCACCATCCGTTATTATGAGCGGATCGGCGTCCTCGAGGCACCCCGTCGTGGCGAAGGCGGTCATCGCATCTATGGCCAGGACCATCTGGACCGGCTCGCCTTTGTGCGGCGCGCGCGAGATCTCGGCTTCTCCCTGGATGCTGTCCGAAGCCTGTTGAGCCTGTCAGGAGGGCCCACCTCTGCCCCTTGCGGGGCGGCCGACGCCGTCGCCATGGAGCATCTTGCAGAGGTGCGCGCCAAGATCATGGACCTGCGTCGGCTGGAGGACACCCTCGTCTCTGTCCTGGATCGCTGCGGCCGGACGACCGTCGAGGACTGTCGGGTGCTGGACGCCCTACGTGAGACGCCTCAGCCAGAGGACGCCGTCTCGGCGCCTTGAGCATGACCTGAGGGACCGGAGGCCTCGCTTGGGCGCGAAGCGCCGGCGTCGCCGTGAGCCGCGCCGGGCGGGCCGTGATAGTGGCGTAAAGGATTCAGGTCGTCGCGCACGGCGTAGAGAAAGCCGGAGCCTCCAAGCCAGAGCAGGCTGAACAGAAGGGTCAGGGCTAGGCCCGGACGGGCGCGTGGAGCGAGCCGCAGACCGGCCAGGGCAAGGAGGGGAAGGCCGACGCCTATACCACGTGCACCGGCCATCCGAGCGTGCTGAAGCAGAAGATGGCGAAGGTGAGAACAGCGCCGGCGCTCACCAAGCTCGCCGTCAGGACAGCGAGCCCGTCAAGAAGCGGGTTCGGCCGGGGCGGCGGAGGGCGTCTGCCGCGACGCTTGCCGGGCCGGCCTTCCTTCCATCGAACGGTGCGCGCCATGTCAGGCGCCGCTCTCCGGCGCAGGCTGAGTTTCGCGTCGCGCCAGCCAGAGGCGCATTCGAAGGATTTCCGTGTCGCGCGCCCGGATGAGGTCCTGGGCCAGCCCACGAGCGTCCTTGTCGGAGCCGTGCTGCAACTGGATCCGGGCCAGGGCGATCTCGCCCTCATGATGAGCGATCATGGCGCGCATGAAGTCGACGTCGGCGTCGCCGGTCCAGCGAATGTCAGTGGCCTGGTGAAGACGTTCATTGGCCTCCTTGAAAGAGCGGGTCGAGGCCGCGTCTCCCAGGGCGTCGGCATGGCCGGCGTGCTCGTCGATCGGCTGGACGGCCGCAGCCGCCGGACGATCGGGCGGGGATTGACGCGACATCATGCCGAACAGAAAGGCTGCAGCCGCCAGGAAGGCTGCGATGAGGGTGAGCCAGCTAAGGCGTTTCATGGGCTTTATCCCGGATAGGATGCGGGCGCCTGGCGATCGCGGTAGGCGAGCAGGCGCAGGGCGTTGAACACCACTAAGAGGGTGGAGCCTTCGTGCAGGGCGACGGCCGGGCCGATGCCGAGACCGAGGATGGTGGCTGGCACGAGGAAGGCGACCACGCCGAGGCTGACGAACAGGTTCTGGCGGATGACGGTTCGGGTGCGACGGCTCAGGCCGACCGTGAAGGGAAGATTGGACAGATCATCGGCCATGAGGGCCACGTCGGCGGTTTCCAGAGCGACGTCGGAGCCCGCCGCGCCCATGGCCACGCCGACCGTGGCCGTGGCCATGGCGGGGGCGTCGTTGACCCCGTCGCCGACCATGGCGACCTTGGTCTCGGCGCGGAGGCGCTTGATCGCCTCGACCTTGTCGTCCGGCATGAGGTCGCCCCAGGCCTCCGTCAGGCCGACCTGGCCGGCGATGGCTTCGGCCGCCTTCTGGTGGTCGCCCGAGATCATGATCATGCGCCGGACGCCCAGGGCTCTCAGTCTTGTCAGGGCGTCGCGCGCGGCCGCACGCGGCGTGTCCAGCAGGCCGATCACGCCGAGATCGCGTTCGCCCTGGCGCACCACCATCAGGGTGCGGCCCTGGGCGCGGAGGCGATCGACCGCCTCGGTCGCCTGGACGCTCAGAACCGGCACGCCGTCCGATCCGAACATCTCGGGCTTGCCGATCTGGACCGTGACGCCCTCGAGCTCGGCGGCGACGCCCTTGCCGGTCAGGCTCTGCAGGCTTGAAGCGGCAGGGACGGCGGCGCCGTCGAGACGCGCCGCGCCGTCCCGGGCGATGGCTTCAGCCAAGGGGTGATCGCTGAGCCGTTCCACGGCGACCGCCACCGTCAGCAGGGCGCGTTCGTCGGCGCCGTCGACGGGGATGACGTCGGTGATCCGCGGGCGGCCTTCCGTCAGGGTACCGGTCTTGTCGAAGGCGATAGCGTCGACGGCGCCGAGGCTCTCAAGCGGCGCGCCGCCCTTGATCAGGACGCCGGCGCGAGCGGCGCGGGCGACGCCCGACAGGACGGCGCTCGGCGTGGCGATAGCCAGGGCGCAGGGGCTGGCGGCCACCAGGACCGCCATGGCGCGGTAGAAGCTGTCGCGGAAGGGTTCGTCGACCACCACCCAGGCGAAGAGCAGGATGAAGGCCAGGCCCAGGACGAGAGGGACGAAGACGCGCTCGAACCGGTCGGTGAACCTTTGTGTGGGCGACTTCTGGGTCTCCGCCTCGCTGACCATGCGCACGACCTTGGCCAAGGTGGTGTCGCTGGACTTGCGGGTGGTCTCGATCTCGATGGCGCCGGCGCCGTTGATCGTCCCGGCGAAAACGGCGGATGCGGCGAGGATGGAGGCGGGGCGGGCCCGGGCCTCGGCGAGATCATCGACCGGCTGCTTGTCGACCGGCATGCTCTCCCCAGTGACGGGGGCCTGATTGATGCTGGTGGCCCCCTTGATGACGAAGCCGTCGGCGGGCAGGCGTTCATTGGGCCTGACCACCACCACCTCGCCGACTTCAAGCGCCTCGACCGGTATCTCGATCACCTCGCCGTCACGCCGCACCCTGGCGGTGCGCGGGGCGAGTTCCGCCAAGGCCTCGATGGCGCGCTTGGCCCGGCCCATGGCGTAGTGCTCCAGGGCGTGGCCGAGGCTGAAGAGAAAGAGGAGCAGGGCGCCTTCCGCCCAGGCGCCGAGCGCCGCCGCCCCCGCCGCCGCCACCAGCATCAGGGTGTCGATCTCGAAGCGCTTGCGCCTGAGGTTGTCGATCGCTTCGCGCACGGTGAAGAAGCCGCCCAGGCCGTAAGCGCTGAGGAAGAGCGCGAGCGGGATCCAGCCCGGCAGGCCCGACGCCAGTTTTTCCAGGGCGAAGCCGAGGCCCAGGGTGCCGCCGGCGGCAAGGGCGAAGATCAGTTCGGTGTTGGCGCCGAAAATCCCTCCGTGGGCGTGATCATGGTCGGCGTGATCCTCCTTCCCGGGATCGTGGTCGTGGCCGGCGTGGTCGTCTGCGGCGTGTTCAGCCCTGGCCGGGAAGGGCTGGGGGGAGAAGGTCAGGCCGTGGCCGGCGAGCGTCTTGATCAGCTGGTCGCGGGTGATCCGGTTCTGGTCGAACTCGACGCGGACCGCGCCGGCGGCGTCGAGGCCGACCTCAAGGAGGCCGGGCTCCGCCTTGAGGTCGGCCTCGAGCGAACGGGCGTGCCGCGCATGGCGCACGCCTTGGGTCCAGCCGACCAGGTGGCCGAAGCGACGGCTGATCTCGACCCCGGCCTGGAGCGCCTTGCGGCGCACCTCGTCCGGCGACAGGAGTTTGGCGTCGTAGTGCAGGCAGAGCTGGGGCCCGGTCGGGGATTCCGCGACGTGGATCTGGGACAGGCCGGGCGCGCCGGTCAGGCGTTTGACGAGGCGCTCGACGCAGGCGTCCAAGGCGTCGGGCGCTTCGGGGAGAAGGACCGGTATGTCGAGTCTGACGGTGCTAGGCATGCTTGAACTCCTCGGATGCGGAAGAGGGGGCTGAAGGCTAGGGGGCGCGTGACTCGGCCTGGACGTCGCGCTCGTGCGAAGCGAGGCGAACGGCGGCGCCCGCAAGGAAGGCGAGGGCCGCAAGAAGCGCCGCGAGAGAGGTCACAAGACGCTGGCGTTCCATGCTCCGTCTCAGGGCAGTTGGAAGATGACGCTGAACCAGCCGAACTGTTGCAGGCCTTCCAGCAATTCGAACAGGGGCAGGGCGAGAAGAAAGACGAGGCCGTCTCTCAGGGTGCGAAGGAAGAAGGCGGGTCGGACGGTGAGTTCCGCCTCATCGCGCCACAGACGGAGATCCGGAAGGAAACGCGGCGTCCGGAGGCGGTACCGTTCATAGGTCGCGCCAAAGGCGCCGGCGAGGAAGCGCTCCTCCCTTTCGACGACCGCCCGGAAGACCCCCCAGCAGGCCAGGGCGAACACAAGGCCGATGGTCAGGCTGCCCGACATGGCGCCGACGCCGAAGGCGCCGATGAAGCTGAAGACGTAGAGCGGATTGCGACAGAGGGAATAGGGGCCGTTCGAGACGATCTCCTGTTTCTTGCGACCGCCGATGTAGAGGGAGCACCAGGCGCGGCCAAAGATGCAGATCATGATGGCGATAAGGCCGAGGTGTTCGACGGGGTGTTCAAATTCGGGGCGGGCCCTGACCAGGGGCGTCCATGCCAGGAGAGCGAAAAGGCCCGCCAGGATGAAGAGCTTGCGCCATTTCTGGACGCCCTGGATGTCGATCGGGACGGCGGTGCCGTCACGCCCGTGTTGTTCGGGAAGATTCACGAGATTGCTCCTTCAACTGCGACGCTGCGTGCGTCGCGGAGGATGTCCATTCCGCCCTTGAAGGCGATGCCGGCGACGATCAGGCCTACCGCCAGATCCGGCCAGGCCTGATCCATGACCATGACCAGTCCGCCGGCGACGAGGATGCCCCCGTTCGAGGCGAAGTCATTGAAGCTGAAGGTTCGCGCCGCCCGCAGGTTGACGTCGTCGCCGTCTTGACGCCTGAGCAAGGCGAGGCAGATCAGGTTCACGGCCGCCGCGATGACGGCCAGGCCCATCATGGTCCAGCCGACCGGTTCGGTCCCGACGATCCAGCGCCGTCCGACGTCCAGCAGGACGCCGGCGGCGAAGATCAGCAGCATGATCCCCGACAACCGGGCGGCGCGGGTTTTCCAGATCATCGCCCGACCGACGGCCAGGAAGCTGATCAGATAGACCGCGGCGTCGGAGCCGTTGTCGAGCGCGTTGGCGAGGAGGGCGCTGGAGTCGGCGAACAGGCCGCCGACTCCGAGACCCACGAACAGGAGGACGTTGAGCGCCAGCACGACGAGAAGCGTGCGACGTTGAAGCATCTCCTGTTCCTGGGATCCGCCCATCAGTCCTCGATCCCTTCTGCCTTGCGATGACGGACCGCCTTGGCGGCGAAGGTCGGCAGGACCAGCAGCGTCAGGGCCGTGGCCGTCAGAAGGCCGCCGATGACCACGGTGGCCAAGGGTTTCTGGACGTCAGCGCCGGCTCCCGAAGCGATCGCCATGGGAATGAAGCCGACGATGGCCACCAGGGCTGTGGTCAGGACCGCGCGCAGGCGGCTGAAGGCGCCGAAGAGGGCGGCGTCGTGCGGGTTCTGTCCCGTCTGAAGCCGCTCTCGAATGGCCTGCATCAGCACCAGACCGTTCAGGGTCGCGACGCCCGACACGGCGATAAAGCCGACCGCCGCCGAGACCGAGAAGGGCATGCCCCTGAGCAGGAGGGCGAGCGCCCCGCCGACCAGCGCCAGAGGCACGCAGGCGAACACCAGCCCTGCCTCCGCGAAGGATCCCAGGGCCATAAACAGCAGGATGCCGATCAGGACGAAGACCACAGGGATGACTAGGCCCAGCCGCTGTTCGGCCCGCTTCAGGTTCTCGAACTGCCCGCCCCATTTGAGCGAATAGCCGGTCGGAAGCTTGACCTGGGCGCCGACCCTGTCTTGGGCGTCCCCGACGAAGCCGCCCAGATCGCGGCCGCGCACATTGGCCTGGACCACCATGCGGCGGCTGCCGTCGTTGCGACTGATCTGGTTCTGACCCTCGGCCACCTGGATGCGGGCGACCGAGGACAGGGGCACCGTCAGGCCGGTCGAGGTCGTGACCGGCAGGGCGGCGAGGGCGGCGGGATCGTTCCGCTGGGCGTCGTCCAGACGGACCACGACGTCGAAACGGCGGTCGCCCTCGAAGATCTGCCCCGCCTCGGCGCCGCCGACAGCGGCCGAGACCGCTTCCGACACGTCCGCAGCCGCCAGGCCGTAGTTGGCCGCCGCGAAGCGGTCGACGCTGACCGTCAGGGTCGGCAGACCTGACGCCTGCTCCACGCGAACGTCCGCCGCGCCCGGTGTGGCGCGCAGCGCGTTGGCCACTTGGTCGGCCGTCGCCTGGAGCTGGGCGAAGTCGTCGCCATAGACCATGACGGCCAGATCGGTGCGGACCCCCGAGATCAGCTCGTTGAAGCGCAGCTCGATCGGCTGGCTGAACTCGAAGCTGTTGCCCAGCTGGGTCGAGGCGGCCTTTTCGATGCGGGCGATCAACTCCTCCTTCGGCAGTTTCGGATCAGGCCATTCCTTGCGGTTCTTCAGCACGATGACGGCGTCGGAGATGTTCGCCGGCATGGGGTCGACCGCCGCCTCCGCGGTCCCCGTTCGGGAGAACATGGTCTTGACCTCGGGTTGGGCCTTGATGACACGCTCCAGCGCCATCTGCATGGCTAGGGATTGCTCCAGCGAGGCCGAGGGCACGCGCAGGGCCTGCATGGCGATGTCGCCTTCGTCCAGGGTCGGGATGAACTCCCGGCCGAGCGTGGTGAAGGCGACGCCGCCGATCACGAGGGCGCCGACTGCGGCGGCGAGGACCACCTTGGGGCGATCGACGGCCGCACGGATGGCCGGTTCGATCCAGCGGCGCGCGTGGCGCAGCAGGAAGGTTTCATGCTCCAGGGCTTCTCCCTTGTCATCGACATGGACGGTCTTGGGTTCGCGCACGAGCAGGGCCGTCATGGCCGGGACGAAGGTGAAGGAGAAGATGAAGGCGCCGACCAGGGCCAGCATGACCGTGGCGCCCATGGGGATGAAGGTCTTGCCCTCGACCCCTTCCAGCATCAGCAGGGGGGTGAAGACCAGCAGGATGATCAGCTGGCCGAAGGCGGCGGGCTTGACCATCTGGCGCGCGGCGCTGGCGGCGACGCCCAGACGTTCGTGGCGGGTCAGGGCGCGGCCCACATCCGCTCGGCGCTGGCTGAGCATGAGCAGGGTGTTCTCGACCACCACCACGGCGCCGTCGACCAGCAGGCCGAAATCGAGGGCGCCGAGGCTCATCAGGTTTCCGCTGATGCCAAAACGGTTCATGCCGATGACCGCGAACAGGAAGCTGATCGGGATCATCAGGGCCGTGATCGTCGCGGCGCGGATGTTCCCCAGCAGCAGGAACAGCACGACGATGACCAGCAGCGCCCCTTCGGTCAGGTTCTTGGCCACCGTCTTGATGGTGGAGTTGACCAGGGCGCTGCGGTTCAGCACGGGTTCGGCCACGATGTCGGGCGGCAGGCTGGCGCCCACCTCCTGGAGCCGGTCCGCAGCCGACTGGGCCACGGTGCGGCTGTTTTCGCCCGCCAGCATCAGGGCCGTGCCGATGACCGCCTCATGGCCGTCGCGGCTGGCCCCGCCCAGACGCGGCGCCTGGCCGATCTCGACCACGGCCACGTCGGCGACGCGGACGACCAGGCCGTTGCGGTTGACCACGGGGGCCTGGGCCAGATCTTCGATGGTCTGGGCCAGGGCGTCGGTGCGGACGGTCAAGGCTTCGCCCGCCCGTTGCACATAGCCGGCCCCCGCCTGGTTGTTGGCACGGTCCAGGGCCTGGATCAGGTCGTTGAGGCCCAGGCCGTAGCCGGCCAGGCGCGCGGGGTCAGGACGGACAGCGTATTCCTTCACATACCCGCCGTTGACGTCCACGCCCGCCAGGCCCTTGGCCGTGCGCATGCGCGGCGCGATGATCCAGTCCTGCACGGTGCGAAGATAGGTCGCCCTCGCCTGGGGGGTCGCCAGCCGCTCGCCGTCGGGCGTCAGATAGGCCCCGTCGGGCTGCCAGCCGGGCTGGCCGACCCGCGCCTTTTTGGCGTCGAAAGGCTTGAAGTCGACCGTCCACATCAGGACCTCGCCCAGACCCGTAGTGATCGGGGCCAGACCGGGCTCGACGCCCTCGGGCAGGTTTTCGCGGGCTTGGGCCATCCGTTCGGCCACCTGCTGACGGGCGAAATAGATGTCGGTCTGGTCGGTGAAGATGACCGTCACCTGGCTGAAACCGTTGCGGGTCAGGGAGCGGGTTGATTGCAGGCCGGGAATGCCGGCCATGGCCGTTTCCAGCGGATAGGTGACCTGGCGCTCCATCTGTTCAGGGGCCAGGGCCGGGGCTACGGTGTTGATCTGCACCTGGCGGTTGGTGATGTCGGGCACGGCGTCGATCGGCAGCTTGGTGAGCTGGAACAGGCCCCAGGCCGCGACCAGCGTCGTGGCGAGGACGATGAACCAGCGGAAGCGGACGGACGCCTCGATAATGGCTTTGAACATTGTCGCTCCCCCTAGTGGCCGTGCTCGGCTTCGCCCTTGGCCAGTTCGGCCTTGAGCAGGAAGGCGTTGGTCGAGGCGACGCGTTCGGCTCCGGTCAGGCCGCGCAGGATCTCGGTGGAGCCCCCGGCCTGACGGCCCGCGAGGACGGGCTGTGCGCGGAAGCCGTGATCATTCTGGACGAAGACCACGGTGGCGCCGTCGACTGTCTGCACCGCTTCGGACGGCACGGTCAGGGCGTCGCCGGCAGGATTTCCGGTGACCACGGCGCCGGTGACGGGCGAACCCGCCGGCGGCAGGCCGCCGCCGTCCGGACGGGCGCGGATCACGGTCGCGCCGCTATCCTGCAAGCCGGCGTCGGCCGCGACCCCGACCACCAGGGCGTCGAACTCGCCCTGTGGGCCGGTGACGCGCATGTGTGAGCCGACACGGACCTGGGCCGCCAGTTGCGGCGGGGCGTTGAAGACGAGTTCGACGCGGGCCGGATTGGTCACCTCGGCGACCACGCCGCCCTGGGCCACGAAGCCGCCCGGGCCCACCTGGACGTTGGTGACAACGCCCGAGATGGGGCTGACCACGCTCATCCGGCCCGAGGCGTTGGGCGAGCCGGCGGCCGTCGCCCGCGCCCGCGCGGCGCGGGCCATGGCCTCAGCGCTGGCGGCCTGGGCCTGGGAGGCCTCGACCTCCTGACGGGCGACAACGCCCTGGTCGGCCAGGTTGCGGTTGCGCTGGAAGGCCTGGCGGGCCGCCGTCGCCGCCGCCGAGGCGGCGTCGATATCGGCGCGCAGGGCGGCGCCTTCGCCGCTGACGAGGCTGACCAGGGGCTGGCCGGCGCGAACCGCCTGGCCCGGCGCCACCAGCACGCGCTCGACCGTGCCGCCGACCATGGCGCCGACGGCGGCGCGCGCGTCCGTCATGGCCTCGACCCGGCCGGACAGGCGCGTCTCGCCGCCGCCGCCGCGGGACACCGCCACGACGGAGATGCCGGCCGCCTTGAGCTGTTCGGCGCTGAGCTCGACCACGCCTTCCGGGGTCTCGCCTTCGTCGGCGTGGCCCGCTTCGCCCTCGGCCTGGTCCGCGGCCTTCGGCGGAGCGGCTTTTTCCGCCTGCGTCGCCGTCGGCTTCTGCAGGGTCATATAGAGCCCCCCGCCGCCCAGAAGGACCAGGGCGGCGACGCCGCCGATCAACAGGGTCTTGTTGGATGTCTTGAGGCGCATCAGGAGTTTCCTTGGAACGGGGCGCGGCCTTCCAGGCGCGCCAGATCGATTTCGGCGCGGACGCGCGAGAGGCGAGCGTCGACGGCGGCGGAGCGTGCGTTGATCAGGGCGGTGCGGCTGACGCGCAGTTCGAGCTGGGAGATGCGTCCGGCGTCTGCGCCGAGCCGCGACAGGCGGTAGGCTTCTTCGGCCGCCTTCACCCCTGCGTCGGCCGCCGAGACACGGCTGCCTGAGGAGGCGAGGCGGGCCGTCGCGGCCGACCGGTCTGCATTGGCGTCCTGCCGCGCCTGGAGGACGCGGGCCTCGGCGGCGCGGAACTCGGCTCGGGCCGCATCAATATTGCCGCGGTTCCTATTAAACAGGGGCAGGGGTAGGCTGAGGCCGACAGTCAAGGCGGTCTCGTCCTCCAAGCCGTACCGGGTCACGCCGACGCTGGCGGTGACGTCTGGTCGGCCGTTGATGCGCTCGACCTCGATGCGGCGCTCGGCGGCCGTGGCCTCGGACTCCGCGACACGGACCGTCGGGGCGCTGTCGACCGGAGTCGGTTGGACGCTGACTGCGGCGTCGAGCAGGCTGGCCTCGATCGAGGTGGCCGGAGCGGGCAGCATGGCGACAGCAGTCAGTCGGGCTAGGGCGGCCTGGCGTTCGGCCTGGGCTTCGTCCAGGCGGGCCCGGGCGGCGGCGGCTTCGCTCTCGGCCTGGACCCCGCGCAGGAGAGGCTCGCGTCCTTCCTCGACAAGGGCCAGGGCGGCGCGCGCGTCCGCCAGTGCCAGGGAAAGACCTTCCTCGGCCAGTTGGGTCCGGCGCTGGGCGGCTTCGGCCTCGGCGTAGGTCAGGGCCAGTCGGCCGCCAGCGTCAATGAGGGTCAGGTCGCGACGAAGAGCCGCTGATCCTGCTTCGGCCCGGGCGACGTTCACTCGCGCCGGCCTGCGCCCCCACAGTTCGAGATCCTGGCTGAAGGAGAGGCTGAGATCAGCCGCGCCGAAACCAGAGTAGGGACCCGAGCCGCCGACATTCTCGGCGGTGAGGGAAAGATTGGGATTGGGCCGAACGCGGGCCTGTCGAACACGGGCCTCGGCGGCGTCGACCAGGGCGACCGCTTCGGATGCGGCCGGCGTCTGGTCCAGGCGGGCCAGGAGTTCGGCATAGGCGGGCGCAGGCTCGGCCCAGGCCGGCCCGGCCGCAAGGGCGGCGAGCACGACCAGCGCGCAGCCGGCCGCGAGGCGCGGCCGACGACGAATTGTCGGAGACATGTTTGGACTTCCAGAATTGATTCAGAAGGAGGGCGCGCGAAGGCGCAGGCTTCTGATCAGGCTCTGGGAGGGCGCTTGAGGCCGTTGGGGGCGAAGGACACGGTCGTGTCGTCGCCGGGGATCAAGCGCGGGGCAGGCGCATGCGGCGCCGTCACGTCGACTTCGGGGATGGCGTGACGCTCGCTGGCCGTATGGTGGCAATGGCCGTGTGCGCAGGCCCCAGGTTCGGCGCCCTGGCCGTCATGCGTATCGCCGGGATGAGCATCGAGCACCTGCTCGAGAGCGGGGATCTCGGGGGCGCAGGCTGCGGCATCGGTCGCCGGAATCACGGCGAAGACGGCGATGACCAAGGTCAGCGCCGCAAAAATTCTCGCCAATCTGATTATCGACCGAGACATCAGGGCGTAGCTAACGGTGTCAGGCAACCATGGCAATCTGTTATAAGGTTCGCTTTGGAGCCGACTTATCTTGTTCGATACCTACGCATGAACAACCTCAGGCTGGGTAAGGCCCCAGCACAGCCCGTTCCAGTCTTCAACCGCGCTGACATCCAAATCCAGACGGCTTGGCTGTGCCTTAAGCCCTGGTCGGATCATCCGCAGATCATTTCTGGCAGCGGTTATTAACGATGCTAGGACGCCAATCCCTGACAGGCGAGTGCGTCCGCTACCTTATTTACGGAAGTATCAACCTTCTCTTGTTGGTGCAGCTTTGAACGTGATCCGAAGCCCAGCCGCTTTCCATAGAGTAACGACTGTAGCGAATGGTGGACTTCGCTTGCCGGAGAGGAGTCCTATAACTCTCTGTGACGTCAACCCTGCTGCTTTCGCTACATCCCCCAGCAACCCAAACTCCTCTAAGTCCTCGATAAAACACAGCAGTGCGGCGCTTGGACCTTCTGAGGCAAGGGCTGCGTTCATTCGCGCGGCCATGTGAAGCTGAACGTCGTGAACCGGCGTCATTACAGGTTCTTATATGCTTCGGTGTCGATATCCTCATGCCACTCGCTGAAAGCTGCAAAAGGATCACCTCCGCGTGGTTGATGTGCAGGTTGCGAACTGGCGCGTCTAGGAACGCTGTTCTGATCGGCTTTTGAAACCCCTTCAGTCTCGGATGCCGTTGAGGCCCGGCGCCCGGTCGTTGCCTTGCTTCGACCCGCCATCGTTACATCCCTAGGGGAAACGCTCCGCCTATTGGCGATCATGACGACTTTGGTAGCAAACTGCCGTGCGGCCTCGGAGATCGACTCGTTCATGAATTTCCCCGTGCTCGCGGCCTGCGAAGCCAACGCCAGAAATGCAGCATCCAACGCCTGGCTATTGCGAAACGCATCGCCCCCCAAATGGCGCATCAGCGAGTACTGGAATCCTGCAATCTCGAAATACATACCGAATATCCGTCCGCGCCCTGGATCCGTACGCAAATAGCCTAGTGGTAGTTGGGGCGGCGGCATGGGAGGACCTCCGCTGGCGAGGTTACTAACTATGACGTCATGATGCTGGCCAGTGATTTGGCTGAGCGCCTCGATCCGTTCAGCTAGCTCGGGCGATGGCGTGAATTGTATGGCGGCCACATCGATCGGGATGGCCAACCATGTTGGGGATGGTGCGACTAGCTCGACTGCGGCGCGCATCGAGACTAGGTCCGCAACGTACTGGGGCAGCGAGATACCCTCATTACGCGCCATTGCAGACAATTCACCACAGGCCGAATTGGCCACCAGAACCGTCCAGGCTGGGGAGGTGTCGGCTTCAGAATCCGGAGCATCAGTGAGGACCATGGAATGCTACTTAACGTCTGTCGACGTAAAGTCATCATCCATCGACGTTCCCGCTCATGTCAGAGGGGAGAGGAGAGGGGCTTCGCAATATCGTAGCGGCTAACGTGCGCCGCTTGCGTCGCGCCAAGCACCTAAGCCAGGAAGACCTGGGCGCGGCGTCGAACCTCCATCGAACCTATGTGGGCTCTGTCGAGCGATCGGAGCGCAATTTGTCGATCGACAGCATTGGCGCTTTGGCAGACGGCTTGGGCGTCGAAGCCTGGGTTCTGTTGCAGCCCCAATCTGACGATATGGCCGACGGAAGTTGAGCAACTTCGGCAGACGGAACTCCGCCCAACTCGCGTAGCTGCTTGAAGGCTTCGCTATAGACAGGGAAGTGCTCCTGCCATGCGGCGGCTCCCCCGAGGCGACCGATGGCGAGCAATGATGCCCGAAGCCCGGCAATGAGCAACTTGTTCTGATCCTCCAAGTCCCGGACACGGGCCTCGGCGGCGCTCAATCTTGCCGCGGTTACAAGTGGTCCAGACTTGCTTAGCTTTGAGGCGTGAACCCTCACCGCATTCTGCCGACGCCGGGCTTCTTCAACGGCATTCTTCAGCATTGAAGGCCTCGAAAGCGATGACGCAAAGGGGAAGTGACTTTGGGCCTTACGCGACACCGCGTTGAAGGTAATGGTCTCGTCGAGCAGAATCATCTCTTCGAGAATGCGGGCCAGTTCAACCTGCTTTGGATGTGGGGGCTTATTCATTCGGGTGGCAAATAGCGACTGTTAGAGCTAGGGAATACCTTCTCGCCAGGAGCTGCGTCCAACGCCGCATTCACTCCAGCGAGCCGTGATTCCGCATGCTGCATCTGTGTTTGAAAATGAGGGGCGCGGCTCCCAGTTTGCCTCAGCCTATCGATATGCACCTCAAATCGGCGCTTCAACGTCTGCAAGTTGTCCTGTTCCGCTGCCGCATCGGTCCGAACCAAGTGCGAGCAGCTATTGAAGCACTCGAGATGCTTCAAACACGGACTGGCAGCGAAGCTATTAAGGCAAAATCCGTAAGGTGTAATATGCAGAGATCCAGCTTCAGCATTAAGGTATTCAAATGCCGCTTCATCGCCCATGATAGTTTGAAGCTCCAGAAACCGCTTAACGACAGGGCCTTGGATCTTTCTACTGCGTATCAGATCGAACGCCTTGCGCGCTTTCGGGCCTAACATTTCGTCCGCCAGACGTGACTGTCCCGGCTCCATCTCCTCAAGGCGTTCAGATACAGACCGATGGTCATAAGTGTAGCTCTGAGCCACCGAAGTGCGATTGAAGCGCTTTGTAATGATGGTGTCAGCCACGCCCAACTTGAACATTTCAGTGGTCTGAAAATGTCGCAACGAATGAGGGTTTACTGAGAACGATCTAGCCTGCTCGCTCTTGCCGTACTTTTTGAATATGAGGCCCGGATTCTTCCCGCCCAGCTGTAGCTCTAGGTCTGCTTTGTCTGCCCTTTTCACCGAAAAATACCGGTCGATATCGACGATCGCATCGTACTTTTCTTCCGCGATGATCTTTCCAGGGAGCAGAAAAAGGAAAGCGTCGCTACGCAGATCTTTCTCGCCGAACTGCACCACCCTCTCGTCTGGCAATTTCAGTTGAAGATGATCGCGTGCGTAAACTTCCATGTCGCCTGCGCGAATATAAACACCTCGTCCGTCATTCCTCTCCCTCAGAGCGAAACTAAATAGTTCTCCTCGGCTGCGTCGAAGAATCGGCCTTTGCAACGCAGCTTCCATGCGACGGAAATATTCCCGGACCTGCTTGTGTTCTCCGCTCTGGTGAACGTGGTGGTCTTGATGATCGCGCATTTCGTTCAAAATTGCGGGATCATAGTTGGAGCGATATTTTGAGCGCAGGTCTGCTGGGATAGGCTCCTGGGACGTCTGCATAATACCAGACATTCGGCGATAAGCTTCAGCCCACGGGAGAAGATCGTCGTTAGACAGTCCGACAAAAAGCCGTTGTTCGGCGTGTTGGCGCTGCAACATGAGCCTTTGTGGCGCCGTTGCGCGAAGGACGGCTGCTACAGATTCTCGCACAATAGGAGCGAGCAGGCTCGGCACGTGATGCAGAGCTTCGACAAATTCTTGTCCCGGTCCATCCTGATGCTGCTTCTCAGCAAAATGAAGCAAGCCGGTCCCTGGCTCCGGTGGGCCGTATATGCGCGGATGGGGCGGAGAGTCATTCCTGTTTACGAGTGTTTTTTCGGGCAGGAGAACTAACTCTCCAACTCTAAAACCGGTTACAATAAGTACCCTTGCTTGATGGAATCGAATTAAATCTGAAGTGGTGCGCGGAGTTTCGCTAAACACGATCCGAACGAGTTCCGACAAATCTTCCTGTTCAGGAAGTTTATCCTCAAAATGACGAATGCTTAGTTTTGATCTAAGGGAGTCAGGCCTCTTCGTGTCAAGCTGACGCCGCGCCACCTGGACGAGCTTGGCCTCCTGTTCTTGAACGAGCGCCCTATCCGGATAGGCAGAACAATATTGGGCCAGAGGTCGACGTTCGGCTAACTGAAAAGCATCAAACCAGCCCGATATCATCCCCTTTAACAAGCGAGCCCACTGCCCCGAAGTGCTCGCCATGAGCCCAACATTGTAGGCCAAACGCACCTGATCGGAGGTTATTTGCGAGGGCGATGCTGACCCTACGCAGCCAGCAAGAAGGCGGAAGGGGTTGCCCAGGTTAGAGATCCCGTTCCTGGGCTTGTTTCGCTTTACGAAAAGATCGTGCAGCAAAAGCGCCTTGTAGAGTTCGATCCAATCACGTCCCATGACGGCAGGCATAACTCCACCACACAGCGTTTGGAGCGCCGCCGCACCCGACCCGAGAGTTCCGAATGTCGAGAGGAATGCGCGCTCTCCAGCGCCATGCTTCGCCGCAGCGCGCAAGTCCCACCAGCTCTCGCGAGGGATGCGTCCGTCCTCCAGATCGTATGGAACCTCCCAGTCCAGCTGATGATCAATTGCAATCTGCTGCGCACGAAGAATGAAAGAGTCCAGTTCAGACGGCATGTGATGCACCAGCACTCGCCATCCCGACGACCTCTTCTATGGCTTCGAGCGTGACACGGAGCTGCATCATTGCCGGACTAACGCGATCTATAAGTTGTGGTTGGTCAAATGAACGCACGACATCCCGCATTTCAACCAACAGTGTTGCGTGCACTTCAGGATCAGCCACAGGGAGAAACTTGTGACAAGTATAGCAAGCTAGGACTGGGTTCCTCTGGCATGACGATTGCCCTGCTTGGCAGGCGCCGATCCCCGAAATCGGGACGCCGTGAGGCATCCCTGAAATCTGCTGATCAACTGGTCTTGAGAGAAGCTGTGCGGCCGTGATCATATCACCGCGGGCCGCAGCAGCGACGCCTTGATATGTGGGCGAATAGCCCAACGCCATGTTCACCAGTTTGGCCTGGTTCTGAGACGCGGCAAAATACACTTGGGCGGCTGTCGTATCTGTATGCCCAAGAAAATCGCTCAGAGACTCGTGTGAAATTCCAGCGTCGACAAGGCGTTGAGCACTGGTGTGTCGAAGGGTCTGGCTTGAGTAACTGGCCCCTGTGATTTCAAGCAATGCGTCGGCAATCAAAGTGCCGATCCGCTCTGGTGCTAGGCCAAAGAACTTGACTTCACCAGCCGGACGGCAGGCAATCCATCGCCGGAGGATCGGTACCCAACTCTGCTGCATTCGCCGCGTCACCAACCTGCCGACTTTCTGACGCCGCTGCTTCAACAACTCGACACGTATATGCAACGCGTCATCGCTGTGAAAAGTAAAGTCAGACATCTCTAGCGATGCAATTTGAGTGCGCCGAAGGCCGAACTGGAAAGACAGGGCCAAGATGGCCGCAACTCGAATTCGATCTGAACCCGAACTGTCTAGGTTACGAACCGTTTGATCGATAAATTCTACTATCTGGCTTTGCGAAGCAGTGGGAAGAAAGCTCGAGGCGTCTCGAACGCCTTTATATTTATCCAGATCGTGTCCAGGAAGCGCGCGAACAAAATCCAAATCAGCGGGATGCCAGCGTCCAATTTCCCAAGCGCACGCGAAACGTATCGCAGATCTTATCGCAACAGCGTCATGCCTAGATAGTTGATCTCGGAACTGATCGATCCATAGTTTTTGAAAATCGTTAGGGGTCAAAGTCGCAACCGCAAACACTATCGCGTGAAGCTTTCCCTCGTCGTGCATCGCTATATAGCGATGGCCGTAGTTCATTACGGTTGTAACCGAACCTTCAATTAATCTGTCAGCTAAATGCGCCCGGATAAACTGATCGATCCATGGGTGATCAAAGCTCAATCTGAGGTTTCTAATACCTCCATTAATGTGCAGCGACCACTCGCTCAGAGCAGGCTGTTTAAGCGTCACATCTTTGCGGCCGTAACGATCCCTGTACCTGACCAAGGGCGGCATGGCCGGCAAAGCAGGGAGGGGAGGGGGC
Source organism: Brevundimonas sp. UBA7507 (assembly GCF_002478355.1). Lineage (NCBI taxonomy): Bacteria > Pseudomonadati > Pseudomonadota > Alphaproteobacteria > Caulobacterales > Caulobacteraceae > Brevundimonas > Brevundimonas sp. UBA7507. Next base: position 247,078 of record NZ_DLNP01000013.1, read on the forward strand.
TGTTGATCGAGCGGAAAAAGTGAATACTGCACCACTAGCTCCACACTCCGCTTCGCAACGCTGCCAGAGTGTCATCGAAACTTTCGTTCCACATCTTCGCGTAGCGCGGCTCGAAGAATGCGCGAGCATAGTGAAATGGCATTTCTGAACCTGGAGCCCACCCCATAAAGGGACGAATCCTGCGCCCTATTTCCTCAAACTCCATCCCGCCCTCCGAAAATCGTTGATACCTGACTACAGCTGCTGTGTGTCGAAGCGAGTGGGGCGAGAGTTGGTCATTAGCTCGCGCGGCCAAGGCATTGCGCGCCTGAGCAGAAAGACTCCGTTTTATCTTCAGGAATATCTCATTGAGAGACTGCTTGGATATCGGAGCCCCTTCCTGCGAAGAGAATAGGTACCCATGCGCCGGGTCACCGCGATAATGAACGATATAGTTGTCAATCGCTGCTGTAAGTGCTCTCGACAGCGGCAGGTCGCGGCTTGCCCAATGGTTCTTCAGTTGCGGTGAACTGGATCGTCGATCTTCGTGCTCTGGCGGGCGAATACTGACCCAAAATACCTGTTCTCCCGTGCGAAAATCGAACTCATTCTGAAGGCTATCGGGTGTAAGAAGAAGCAATTCACTGCGACGCAAGCCAAGCTGGAATAGCATTAGAGCCATGGCATAATTCCGCCACCGATTTGTCTCAGTGCGAAACGGATTTCTCTCGCTGTCGGGGTTCACGATGTCAAACACATCTTCTAGGACAATGGCAGGCAAGGACTTTACTTGGATCGACGCAGTAGCTGCTTTTGGCTGGGCGCGTAGCTGCGAATAGGAGCGCTGAAGACGCTGCAGGTCCTTCGATAGATCTCGAGGATCGGCCCCGTTAATCATACTTAGGACACCGAACACGAAGCGCCTTTGGAGCGCCCAACGCTTCTCCGGCGCCGTTTGAGACTGATGACCTAACAAGGCTGAGGACAGTACGCGTTGGATAGCGTTGAGATCCGCAGCAACAAGCGCTCGATCGAGGTCGACTGGCGGATTCAGGCGTTCAGCATCATGATAGAGTTGGGATATAGCAAAGGCATGTTTTTCGCGCGTCGCGATGGCCTGGTGTGCGTTGAGAAAATCAAGCCATATCGTTGCGGCATACCGAGGTAGCCCGAGCGCATCGGTGCATACTGGACCGCGCAAGGATGCTGGGATCAAACTCATACGCCAAAACACACAACCAACCGTAGCTGTCGTAGCTTCAGCAGGATTAGACGGGAATGATCAAGGGCATACGTGTCGAATGGAGCCCGCCCAAGCCCAAGCTGCTGCGCTGTTTTGAATGGCTGCGCAGCTTGGGCTTGAGCTCATGTTGCAACGGAAATGAACTTGGTCGGCCTTCGCATAATATATCTTAGACGACAAATCGAACATCGCCTCACAGATCATCGACGCTCGCGTCTGCGGCGGCTTTCGCCTCTTCCTTGAGCCAGGCGGCGAAGGCTCTGGCGGGCGTTGACGCGCCGCTGCGCTTGATCAGAACGTAATAAGCTAGCGCCGTGCTCAGCGCGCCGTCGGCGAAAGGCGCCACCAGGCGACCGGACGCCAGATCCCCCGCCACGAAAGCATACGGCGCCAAGGCCACCCCCTGTCCGTGTGCGGCCGCCTCAATGGCCAAGGCGGTCTGATCAAAGCGCGGCCCTGACTGGGCGTCGATGCTCGTCAGTCCACGGGCCTTGAACCAGGCCGCCCAGTCCGGACGCGGTTCCTCCAGCTCGCTTGGACGCAGGTGGATCAAGGCATGATGCGCCAGGTCTGCCGGACGGTGTAAGGCGTTCCCGCCCATGGTTAACGACGGAGCGCAAACCGGGGTTACGTCGGCGTCAAGCAGCTTTTCGGATCGCACCCCGGAATAGTCGCCCCGGCCATAACGAACGGCCACATCGACCCGGCCGCCGCTGACGTCGGCCAGGCGCATGTCGGCGGACATCCACACCTCGATCTCAGGGTGCGCGGCTGTGAAACGGGCGATGCGCGGCGCCAGCCATTTCGAGGCGAAGGACGGCGGCACGCTGACCGCCAGGGCGTGTCGGCGATCGGGGCGATACAGCAGATCCCCTGCCCGTTTCAGATAGTCGAAACCGTCACGCAGCAAGGGATAGAGTTCAGCGCCCAGCTCGGTCAGGGCGATCTGACGGCCTTCGCGGTGGAACAGCGGCGCCCCGGCGTGTTCCTCCAGAATTCGGATCTGCTGGCTGATGGCGCCTGGCGTGACCGACAGTTCTTCGGCGGCGCGTGTGATGTTCAGGCGACGTGCGGCGGCCTCGAACGCCTTCAGGGCGTTGAGAGGCGGAATCCGACTTTCGATGGCGATCTCTTTGCGGCGGGTCATCGGCTGATCCACTCAGGTGTCGGCAGGCCGCGCGTGTTCAGGAAGGCTTGGTCGTAGATCTTGCTGGCGTAGCGCTGGCCCGCATCGCACAGCACGGTCACAATGATATGGCCGGGGCCGAGATCACGCGCCATACGGATGGCGCCGGCGATGTTGACGCCGCTGGACGGGCCGAGGGACAGCCCCTCCTCTCGCACCAGGTCGAACAGGATGGGCAGGAATTCCGCGTCCTCGATCCGATAGGCGTGATCGACCGACAGGCCGTTCAGGTTGCCGGTGATGCGATTGACGCCGATGCCCTCGGCGACCGAACCGCCCTCGCCTTTCAGCACGCCCTCGGTGAACCAGCTGTAGAGTGAGGCGCCGGGCACATCGGCGAGGCCGATCTTCAGCGCCGGGTTCTGTTCGCGCAGATAGGTCGTGGTTCCGGTCAGCGTCCCGCCCGAACCCACGGCGCAGATGAAGCCGTCGACGCGGCCGTCGGTCTGCTTCCAGATTTCGGGTCCGGTGGCTTCATAGTGAGCCTGACGGTTGGCCAGATTGTCGAACTGATCGGCGTAGAAGGCGCCGTTCGGCTCGCTGTCGTTCAGTTCCTCGGCCAGACGGCGCGAGAAGTGGACGAAATGGTTCGGGCTGGCGAAGGGCGCAGGATCCACCTCGATCAGACGGGCGCCGTGCAGGCGGACGGCGCGCTTCTTCTCTTCCGTCTGGGTGCGCGGCATGACGATGACGACCGGATGGCCCAACGCCGCCCCGACCAGCGCGAGGCCGATGCCGGTGTTGCCCGCTGTGCCCTCGACGATTGTTCCGCCGGGCTTCAACGCGCCCGAGGCGCGCGCCGCGCGGATGATGCTGAGCGCGGCGCGATCCTTGATCGAACCGCCGACGTTCAGAAACTCGGCCTTGCCCAGAATTTCAGAACCCGTGGCCTCAGACGCGCGTTTCAGGCGCACCAAGGGCGTGTTGCCGATCAGGCCGAGGACGTCAGGCGCGACAATCATGGAATATCCGAACCGTGGCGAGGAGCGACCCTGTTAGCCACAGTTCAGATTTTCTAACAACCGCCCTAGATGTGGATCACGCGACCATAGGCGTCGAGAGCCGCCTCGTGCATGGCCTCGGACATGGTCGGGTGCGGGTAGACGATGCCGTGGATGTCTTCCTCGGTCGCTTCCATGGTGATGGCGGTGACATAGCCCTGGATCATCTCGGTGACGTCGGCGCCGATCATGTGGGCGCCGATCAGGGCGCCGGTCTTGGCGTCGAAGATGACCTTGACGAAGCCGTCGGTCTCGCCCGCCGCGATGGCCTTGCCGTTCACCTTGAAGGGGAAGCGGCCGATCTTGACCTCGCGGCCCTCGGCCTTGGCGCCCTGCTCCGTCACCCCGACCGAGGCGACCTGCGGCTGGGCGTAGGTGCAGCCGGCGATCGGCGAATGGACATTCGGCGTCTTGAAGCCGGCGATGTGCTCGGCGGCGTGGATGCCTTCGTGCGAGGCCTTGTGCGCCAGCCAGGGCGCGCCGGCGCAGTCGCCGATGGCGTAGAGGCCCTTCACATTGGTCTGGCAGTGGCTGTCGGTCTTGATGTGGCCGCGGTCCAGTTCGACGCCCAGCGCCTCCAGACCGATGCCGTCGGTGTTGGCGGTGATGCCGACGGCCGAGATGCAGACCTCGGCCTCCAGGCTTTCGGTCTTGCCGTTGACTTCAAGATCGACCTTCACGCCCTTGGAATCCTTGGAGACCTTCGTCACCTTGGCGCCGAGCTTGAACTTGATGCCTCGTTTCTCGAATCCCTTCTGGGCGGCCTTGGAGACCTCTTCGTCCTCGACTGGCATGATGCGGTCGACGGCTTCGACGATCGTCACCTCGGCGCCCAGGGCGCGGTAGAAGCTGGCGAATTCAATGCCGATGGCGCCCGAGCCGATGACCACGAAGGTCTTGGGCAGCTTCTTCGGCGCCAGGGCGTCGCGGTAGGCCCAGATCTTGTCGCCGTCGGCCTCGAGCCCGATCTGCGGCAGGGCGCGAGCGCGGGCGCCGACGGCCAGCATGACGGTCTTGGCTTCGATCGTGCGCGAGCCGCCGGCCTTCAGAGCCACGACGACCTTCGGGGCGGCGGCGCCTTTCTCGAGCTTGGCCGAACCTTCGATGACCTCGATCTTGTTCTTCTTCATTAGGAAGCCGACGCCCTGATTCAACTGCTTGGCCACGCCGCGCGAACGCTGGATGATGGCGTCGAAGTCGAACGACGCGCCCGAGGCGGACAGGCCGTAGTCCTTTAGGTGCGACAGGCTTTCGAACTTCTCGCCCGACTTCAGCAGGGCCTTGGTCGGGATGCAGCCCCAGTTCAAGCAGATGCCGCCCAGGTTCTCGCGCTCGACGATGGCGACCTTCTGGCCCAGTTGGCTGGCGCGGATGGCCGCGACGTAACCGCCGGGGCCCGAGCCGATGACGACGAGATCGAATTCTTGGGCCATGATCAGATCAACTTCTCGATGTCGGCCTTGATGGCCTCGGGTTCAGTCTGGGGCGAATAGCGCGCGACGACGCGGCCTTCGCGGTCGGTCAGGAACTTGGTGAAGTTCCATTTGATGGCTTGGGAGCCGAGGAATCCGCGCTTCTGTCGGGATAGCCACGCATAGAGGGGATGGCGGTTCGGCCCGTTGACCTCGATCTTGTCGAACAAGGGGAAGGTCACATCGAAGCTGCTGGCGCAGAAGGCGGCGATTTCCGCCGCCCTCCCCGGCTCCTGTTGGCCGAACTGGTTGCAGGGAAAGCCCAGGACTTCGAACGGCGCGTCGGCGAAGTCGCGGTGCAGGTTCTCCAGCCCGTCATACTGACCGGTGAAGCCGCACTTGGACGCCGTATTGACGATCAGCAACGCCTGACCGCGAAAGCGGTCCAGCGACACGTCCGCGCCGTCGATGGCCCGGGCGGAGAAGTCATAGACCGAGGTCATGACCCCTCTCCTCCCTTACGCCAGCATCGCCACGGGATCTTCGATCAGCGGCTTGAACGCCTGCAGGAAGCGGGCGCCCGTCGCGCCGTCGACCACGCGGTGATCGCAGGTCAGGGTCACGGTCATGACGGTGGCCGGCACGATCTGGCCGTCCTTGACGACCGGGCGTTGTTCGCCGGCGCCCACGCTCATGATGCAGCCCTGCGGCTCATTGATGATCGAGGTGAACTGCTTGATGCCGAACATGCCCAGGTTGGACACGGAGAAGGTGCCGCCCTGGAACTCTTCCGGCTTCAACTTGCGCTCGCGCGCACGTTTGGCCAGATCCTTGGACTCGGTCGCGATCTGGGCCAGGCCCTTGGTCTCGGCCTTGCGGATGATCGGGGTGATCAGGCCGCCGTCAATCGCCACCGCCATGGAGACGTCGGCGTTGTGGTGCATGGCGATGCCTTCAGGGGTGTAGGAGGCGTTCGCCTCCGGCACCATCTTCAGCGCCAGGGCGGCGGCCTTAATGACGAAGTCGTTCACCGAGACCTTGACGCCCTGCGGCTCCAGCATCTTGTTCACCTTGGCGCGAACGGCCATCAACTGGTCGATCTCGCAGTCGATGAACAGCGGGAAGTGCGGCACGTTCTGCACGCTGTCGACCATGCGGCGGGCGACGGCCTTCTTCATGCCATCCAGCGGGATCAGGTCATAGCTGCCGTCCGGAATGCCCATCTGCGCCAGCGACAGGGCCTTGCGCGGCTCTGCGGCGGGTGCAGCCGCCGCCGTCGCGGCGGCCGCCGGTTGAGCGCCGCCCTTGCCTGCGGCCTCCACGTCGCGCTTGACGATGCGGCCGTGCGGGCCGGTGCCCTTGACGGTCTTTAGATCCAGACCGGCCTGGGCGGCCAGACGGCGCGCTAGCGGCGAGGCGAAGATGCGGCCGCCGTCGTCCGACTTCGGCGCGGCCGGAGCGGGCGCGGCTTCAGCCTTTGGAGCCTCAGCCTTAGGCGCTTCCGCCTTAGTCGCTTCGGTCGGAGCTTCGGTCTTCTTGGGCGCAGGCGCCACGGCGTCGCCGGACAGGCGGGCGATCGGCGTGTTGACCTTCACCCCCTCGGCGCCTTCCGGCACCAGAATCTCCAGCACTTCGCCCTCATCGACGGCTTCGACTTCCATCGTCGCCTTGTCAGTCTCGATCTCGGCGATGACGTCACCCGCCGAGACGGTGTCGCCGACCTTGACGTGCCATTTGGCCAGGACGCCCTCTTCCATCGTCGGAGACAGGGCGGGCATCAGGATATCGGTCATGCCATCACCTTCTTCGCGGCGGCGACGATCTTGTCGACGCCCGGCAGGGACAGGGCTTCCAGATTGGCGGCGTAGGGCAACGGCACGTCTTCCTGGTGCACGCGCAGCGGCGGAGCATCCAGATAGTCGAAGGCGTGTTCGATCACGCGCGCCACCACTTCGGCGCCGACGCCCATCGGACCCCAGCCCTCTTCGGCCGAGACCAGACGGTTGGTCTTCTTGACGCTTTCGACGATGGTTTCGTGATCCAGCGGACGCAGGGTGCGCAGGTCGACGACCTCGACCGAAACCCCTTCTTCGGCCAGCTTTTCAGCGGCCTGAAGGGCGAAGCCGACCATACGGCTGTGCGCCGTGATGGTGACATCCGTGCCTTCGCGACGAACCTTGGCCTTGCCGATCGGCACCACATAGTCCTCGACGTCCGGCACGTCGAACTCGAGGCCGTACATCATCTCGTGCTCGAGGAAGACGATCGGGTTCGGGTCGCGGATGGCGGCCTTCAGCAGGCCCTTCGCATCTGCGGCGTCATAGGGGGCGATGACCTTCAGGCCCGGAACCTGAGCGTACCAGGCCGAATAGTCCTGGCTGTGCTGGGCCGCCACGCGGGCGGCGGCACCGTTCGGGCCGCGGAACACGATCGGGCAACGGATCTGGCCGCCCGACATGTACAGGGTCTTGGCCGCCGAGTTGATCACGTGGTCGATGGCCTGCATGCCGAAGTTCCACGTCATGAACTCGACGATGGGCTTCAGGCCCGCCATGGCGGCGCCGACGCCCAGGCCGGCGAAGCCGTGCTCGGTGATCGGGGTGTCGACCACGCGACGGTCGCCGAATTCCTGCAGCAGGTCGCGGCTGACCTTATAGGCCCCCTGATACTGGGCGACTTCCTCGCCCATCAGGAAGACAGCCTCGTCGCGGCGCATTTCCTCGGCCATGGCATCGCGCAGGGCGTCGCGGATGGTGGTCTTGACCAGCTTGGCGTCGGCCGGAATCTCCGGATCACGCAGTTCGACCTTGGGCTTCACCGGAGCATCGGCAGGCGCGCCGTCGGTCTTCGCTTCGGCTTTCGGGGCCTCTTCAACCTTGGCGGCCGGCGCCGCGGCGCCGTCTTCACCGGCCAAGCGTGCGATCGGCGTGTTGACCTTCACGCCCTCGGCGCCTTCCGACACCAGAATCTCCAGCACTTCGCCTTCATCGACGGCTTCGACTTCCATCGTCGCCTTGTCGGTTTCGATCTCGGCGATCACCTGGCCGGCCGACACGACGTCGCCTGCCTTGATGTGCCACTTGGTCAGCGTGCCCTCTTCCATCGTGGGGGACAGCGCCGGCATCAGAATGTCCGTCACGTATCAGGCCTCCACGTAGACGTCGGTGTAGAGCTCGGACGCATCCGGCTCAGGGCTCTCTTGAGCAAACTGCACAGCTTCGGCCACGATGGCCTTCACTTCGTTATCGATCGCCTTCAGCTCGTCCTCGGTCGCCTTGGCGGCGGCGAGCAGCATCTTCAGGTGGTCGATCGGGTCGCGGGTCTTCTTGACCTCGTCCACCTCTTCCTTGGTCCGGTATTTGGCCGGGTCGGACATGGAGTGGCCACGATAGCGGTAGGTCTTCACTTCCAGAATGTAGGGGCCTTCACCGGCGCGGGCGCGGGCCACGGCGCGGGCGGCGGCGTCACGCACGGCCAGGACGTCCATGCCGTCGACCTGTTCGCCCGGAATGCCGAAGCTGGCGCCGCGCTGATACAGTTCGGTCGTGGACGACGAGCGTTCGATGCTCGTGCCCATGGCGTACTGGTTGTTCTCGATGATGTAGATGGCCGGCAGCTTCCACAGCTGGGCCATGTTGAAGCTCTCGTAGACCTGCCCCTGGTTCGAGGCGCCGTCGCCGAAATAGACGAAGCTGACCGAGTCATCGCCACGATACTTGCCCGCGAAGGCCAGGCCCGTGCCCAGCGCCACCTGGGCGCCGACGATGCCGTGACCGCCGTAGAAGCCGGTCGGCACGTCGAACATGTGCATCGACCCGCCCTTGCCCTTGGACGATCCGCCGATGCGGCCCGTCAGCTCGGCCATGACTTCCTTCGGATCCATGCCCGCGACCAGCATGTGGCCGTGGTCGCGATAGCCCGTGATGATCTTGTCGTAGCCCTGCTTGACGCTCTCCTGAACGCCGACGGCCACGGCTTCCTGACCGATGTACAGGTGGCAGAAGCCCCCGATCAGGCCCATGCCGTACAGCTGGCCCGCACGCTCTTCAAAGCGGCGGATGAGGACCATCTCGCGATAGAAACGCAGCAGGTCTTCCTTGGAAGCCTGAGGCGTGTTCGGAATCTTGTCGCCCGCGCTGGGCGAGTTTTTCTGAGCGGCGGCTTTCGCCATCCGGCATCTCCCGGCTTACACCCCTGTATCAGGGACTCTTATCGTTACGGAAAGGGGCTTTAGCAGCCTTCGTTCCCGAAACGCAAAGCAGCCGACCGGGCTGTAACAATAGTTCAGGAGGCGCGCGTCGCGTCAGGGTTGTGGTCGGTCGGGCCGTTCAGGCGGACCACATAGTCACGCGGGTCGGCGAAGCCGATCACCGCCCTCGCCCGTTCTTCCAGCAGATCCTTCGACAGGCTCTCGGTGCGCAGATAGCGAACGCGGACTTCCAGATCCTGACGCTGCTCGGCCAGGCGCATCAGCTGGGTCTGGCGCTGCGCCAGCAAAGCGTCGCGTTCACCGCCGCTTAGCAGGCCGCGTTCACCCGTCAGGGCCTGTACGCCCAGATAGGCGATCAGCAGCAACAGCAGGACGGACGGCAAATAGGGCTTCATCTGCTCGGGCACGGCGGACGCTCCTTCTGAGCGCGCATAAACACGGTGACCTATCAGTGACCGAAAATGCCTAACGAACCGTAGCTTGGCCGTAATTGCGAACGCCGCCCCCGAGGTTCGGAGGCGGCGTCCAGCACATCTTCGTGATGCGGTTTATTTCAGCAGCATGCCGTCGCCGAAATAGGCGGCCTGATCGCCCAGCATCTCTTCGATGCGCAGCAGCTGGTTGTACTTGGCCGTGCGGTCCGAACGGGCCAGCGAGCCGGTCTTGATCTGACCGCAGTTGGTCGCCACGGCCAGGTCGGCGATGGTCGAATCTTCGGTCTCGCCCGAACGGTGCGACATCACGGCGGTGTAGCCCGCGCGGTGCGCCATATCGACGGCGTCAAGGGTCTCGGACAGGGTGCCGATCTGGTTGACCTTGATCAGGATGGAGTTGGCCAGACCTTCGCCGATGCCTGCGGCCAGACGGCGCGGGTTGGTCACGAACAGGTCGTCGCCGACCAGTTGGACACGGTCGCCCAGACGGTCCGTCAGCAGCTTCCAGCCGTCGAAGTCGTCCTCTGCGCAGCCGTCTTCGATCGAGACGATCGGGAAGCGTTCGACCAGGTCGGCCAGGTAGTTGACCATGCCCTCAGCGTCGAAGGACTTGCCCTCGCCGGTCAGCTCATACTTGCCGTTCTTGAAGAATTCGGTCGATGCGACGTCCAGCGCCAGGTGGAAGTCCTCGCCCGCCAGATAGCCGGCCGCCTGGCCCGCCTTGGTGATGAAGGTCAGGGCTTCGTCAGCCGAGGCCAGATTCGGGGCGAAGCCGCCCTCGTCACCGACGTTGGTGTTATGGCCGGCGTCCTTCAGCGCCTTCTTCAGTGCGTGGAAGATCTCGGCGCCCATGCGCAGGGCTTCCGAGAAGTTCTCGGCGCCCGTCGGCATGATCATGAATTCCTGGATGTCGATCGGGTTGTCGGCGTGGGCGCCGCCGTTGATGATGTTCATCATCGGCGTGGGCAGGATGCGGGCCGAGACGCCGCCGATGTAGCGGTGCAGCGGCAGACCGGCCGAGATGGCGCTGGCCTTGGCCACGGCCAGAGACACGCCCAGCATGGCGTTGGCGCCCAGGCGCGACTTGTTCTCGGTGCCGTCCAGCTCGATCAGGGCCTCGTCGATGCGGCGCTGATCCTCGGCGTCCATGCCGGACAGGGCGTCGAAGATCTCGCCGTTGACGGCGTCGACCGCCTTTTCGACGCCCTTGCCGCCCCACATGTCCTTGTCGCCGTCACGCAGTTCAACGGCTTCGTGCGCGCCGGTCGAGGCGCCCGACGGCACCGCCGCGCGGCCGAAGCTGCCGTCTTCCAGGATCACGTCCACTTCGACCGTCGGATTGCCCCGGCTGTCGAGAATCTGGCGGGCGACGATGTCGACGATATCGGTCATGAAACTCTGCGCTCTGACTGAGTTGGAAAAGGTGGGGTCGGTTTAGACCAGACCCGCTGGAATCGCCACAGGCGAAGCTGAGGCGGCATATGCGAAAACGGCGCGCGAGAAACTCGCGCGCCGCTGAATTTTGCGCCCGACCGAAGCCGGATCGCCAGAGGAAGACTTAGTCTTCCTGCTGGGTCAGAACCTGACGGCCTTTGTACATGCCGGTCTTCAGGTCGATGTGGTGCGGACGACGCAGTTCGCCGGTGTCCTTGTCTTCGACATAGGTGTTGGCGCCCAGGGCGTCATGAGCACGACGCATGTTGCGACGCGAGGGGGATACTTTGCGCTTCGGAACGGCCATGTCCGTCTCAATCTCTAAGTCGGTGCGCCGGTGAAGACGCGAAAACAACAGCGGCGGCCCCCCGATAAGAGCCGCCACGCGAGGGCGGGCTTATGCATGAAGACGCAACCGATTTCAAGGGTCTCGACGCAGACTGACGGAAGAGGCGTTAAACCCCGGCCGTCAGGCTTTGCGCCACGGCCTCGCCGATAGCCAGCGAACTCGTTAGGCCGGGACTTTCGATGCCGAACAGGGCCACCAGCCCCTCCATCCCGTGATTCGCCACGCCATGAAGCTGGAAGTCAGGCTGCGGCTCGCCCGGCCCGTGCAGCTTGGGCCGGATGCCGGCATAGTCGGGCGTCAGCCGCTCGACCGTCACGCCGGGCCAGAAGCGGCGGATATAGCGGGCGAACTCTTCCGCCTTGGCCGGATCGACCGAATAGTCCTCGGTCTCGACATAGGCCAGGTCGGGGCCGAACACGCCCTGCCCGCCCAGATCCTTGCGATAATGGGTGCCCAGCGCGCCGGGAATCGGCGGCGGATAGATCAGGCGGTTGAACGGCGCCGGTCCTGTCAGACGGAAATAGATGCCCTTGCCTAGATGGCGCGCGGGAATGTCTGCCGTGGGGTAGCCCTCGATTCGCGCCGCGACTTTTTGGGCCGACAGGCCAGGCGCCGTGACCAGCAGGCGGCTGGTCAGGGTCATCGCCCCCTCCCCGCCCACACGGATGGAGAATCCCCCGCCTGGCAGGCGTTCCGCCCCCTCGAACGGCGCCGAGATGACGACCGCGCCGCCCGCGTCCTCGATCTCGCCCTGAAGGGCCAGCATATAGCCGTGGCTGTCGAACACTCCGCTTTCGGGCGACAGGATGGCGGCATGAGCGTTCAGCGCCGGCTCCAGCGCTCGCGCCTGGACGCCGGTCAGGTGCTCGAGGCGCTCGACGCCGTTGGTCGTGGCCTGCTGGAAGATGGCCTCGATGCGTTCGACCTCGGCTTCCTCGGTCGCTACGACCAGCTTGCCGCACTTCCAGTAATCGACCTTGCGGCTCTCCAAGAAGTCGTAGAGGGCGCGTCTTCCCTCGACGCAGAACTTCGCCTTCAAAGAGCCGGTCGGATAATAGAGGCCGCCATGGATCACCTCGGAATTGCGCGAGGAGACGCCCTCGCCGATGTGCGGCTCCTTCTCCAGCACCAGCACCGTCAGGCCGCGTTGCGACAGCGCCCGGCCGCAGGCCAGCCCCACAGCTCCCGCGCCCACGACCGTCGCATCGAAGTCGAAAGGCGCGCCCATGGTCCTACCTCTTGCCGTAGAGAGCCTTGGCCCGGCTCTCGAAACACTGGATCAGCTTGTCGACCGCCCGGTCGAAGTTCGCCTGAAGCATCATGTCCAGCATGCGCGACTTGAAGGCGAAGTCGATGGAGAATTCCAGGCGCGTTCCCTGCGGATGCGGATGGAACTCCCAGCGGTTCTTCAGATGCTTGAACGGACCGCGGATCAGGCCGACCTCGACCTTGGGCGCATGAACGTCGTGACGCACCCATGTCGAGAACTTCTCGGTCAGGAAGGCGAAGCCGACCCCCGCCTCGGCGTCCAGCAAGTGAACGCCCGGCGCCTCGTCCCGCACGTTCCAGACCCGCATGGACGTGATCCACGGCACGAAGTCGGGATAGGCGCGCACGTCCGCCACCAGCGCGGCAAGTTGTTCCGGCGCATAGGGCAGGATGCGCGTTACGCGATGGACGGCCAAAGGATCAGCGGCCGTTCCGGGTCGACAACTGGGCCTCGCGCGCCGCCCGCAGCCGGGCGAAGTCGTCGCCCGCGTGGTGCGACGAACGCGTCAGCGGCGACGACGACACCATCAGGAAGCCCTTCGCCCGCGCGATCGCCTCATAGGCCTTGAACTCTTCGGGCGTGACGAAGCGGTCGATGGCGGCGTGCTTGCGCGTCGGCTGCAGGTACTGGCCGATGGTGATGAAGTCGACGCCGGCGGAGCGCATGTCGTCCATCACCTGCATGACCTCTTCCTTGGTCTCGCCCAGGCCGACCATGATGCCGGACTTGGTGAACTGGTTGGGGGCCCGCTCCTTGACCATCTGCAACAGGCGCAGGGAGTGGAAGTAGCGAGCGCCGGGGCGTATCTTCAGATAGAGGCGCGGAACCGTCTCGAGGTTGTGATTGAAGACGTCGGGCGTCGCGTCGATCATCACCTCGGCCGCGCCGTCCTTGCGCAGGAAGTCGGGCGTCAGGATTTCAATCGTGGTCTTGGGGGCCTGAATACGGATCTGGCGCACCACTTCGGCGAAGTGGGCGGCGCCGCCGTCGGACACGTCGTCACGGTCCACCGAGGTGATGACGACGTGGTTCAGCTCCATCTGGGCCACGGCCAGACCGACCTTGGCCGGCTCTTCCGGGTCCAGCGGCTGCGGCAGGCCGGTCTTGACGTTGCAGAAGGCGCAGGCCCGCGTGCAGGTGTCGCCCATGATCATCAGTGTGGCGTGCTTCTGGCTCCAGCACTCGCCGATGTTCGGGCAGGCGGCCTCTTCACAGACGGTATGCAGCCCCTTGGAGCGCACGATGTCCTTGGTCGCGTTGTACTGGCCCGAGCCGGGCGCCTTCACGCGCAGCCAATCAGGCTTCTTCAGCACCGCCGATTCCGGGCGGTTCTGCTTTTCCGGGTGACGAAGCTCGGACGGCTTCTTCTGCAGGGTGTCGATCAGCGTGACCATCGCCGGCGGTCTGGCTCCTGTTTATGAAGGCGGCCCAATTCTTGAGGCTATGTCGGCTTTCCGTGGGTCAAAGGCAAGGCATAGACGGTTTCAGTCCGACAACAGAACGCCATCACGCGACGTTACGCATCTTTTCAAGGCGACCTTACGTCACTAGGTTCCGGCCTCTTGTAACCGAGAGAGCCCCCTCAGAGCTCTCCGAAGGAGGACGTGCTTGCTGCGGGCAGCCCTGGACCAAAAGGTCTACGACGAGACTCTGTTCGACGCGCTGGTCGATGCGCGCGCCCGCTACGGCGACAAGGAGATTCTGGAGGACCAGGATCGCCACCCCCTGACCTATACCGGCCTGATCCGCGCCGCCTTCGTGCTGGGCCGCAAGATCGCCAAACTGACTCAGCCGGGCGAACGCGTCGGCGTGCTGCTGCCGTCCAGCGCGGGCGTGGTTGTGACCTTCTTCGCCCTGCACGCCTTCGGGCGCGTGCCGGTCATGCTGAACTTCACCTCGGGCGAGGCCAATCTGAAGGCCGCGCTGAAGACGGCGGGCGTGAAGAAGATCCTGTCGGCCAAGCGCTTCGTCGCGCAGGCCAAACTGGACGACCTGATGGAGGCCCTGGACGAGGTTTCCGAGATCGTCTGGCTGGACGACATCCGCAAGACCATCGGCCTGGCCGACAAGTTGTTCGGCCTCAGCGCCGGCATGGCGCCCAAGCGGTTCCGCGTGAAGACCGATCCGGATTCGGCGGGCGTGGTCCTGTTCACCTCAGGCAGCTTCGGCGCGCCCAAGGGCGTGGTGCTGAGCCAGAAGAACCTGATCGCCAATGCCCGCCAGGTGGCCGCCCACATCGAGCTGGACCCTGACTGGGTCATGTTCAACCCGCTGCCGACCTTCCACTGTTTCGGCCTGACGGGCGGGGTCATCCTGCCGCTGCTGCAGGGGCTGAAGGCGTTTGAATATCCCTCGCCGCTGCACGCCAAGCAGATCACCGACCTGCTGCCCCAGGTGAAGGCGTCGATCCTGTTCGCGACCGACACCTTCCTGAACCAATACGCCCGCGTGGCTGAACCCGGCGACTTCGCCACCTTGCAGTTCGCCGTGGCGGGTGCGGAAAAGGTCCGCGACGAAACGCGCCAGATGTTCAACACCAAGTTCGGCGGCGTCGAACTGCTGGAAGGTTACGGCGCCACCGAGGCGGCGCCCGTGGTGGCGGTGAACCATCCCGACCGCAACAGGCCGGGCACGGTGGGCCAGATCCTGCCAGGCATGGAATACCGGATCGAGCCGGTCGAGGGCATCGAGGTCGGCGGTCGCCTTTACCTGCGTGGGCCGAACGTGATGGAAGGCTACATCTCGCCGAACGACCCCGACAATCTGGAGCCGCTGGCCGACGGCTGGCACGACACCGGCGACATCGTCGACATCGACGCCGAGGGCTACATCACCATCCTGGGTCGGGTGAAGCGCTTCGCCAAGATCGGCGGCGAGATGGTGTCCCTGACAGCAGTCGAGGGCATGGCCGGCGGCGTCTGGCCGACCGGCCACCATGCCGTCGTCGCCGTGCCCGACAGCAAAAAGGGCGAACGCCTGGTGTTGGTTACAGACGTCGCAGGCGCCGAAGGCGCCCGTCTGACGGAATGGGCCCGCGACAACGGCGCGCCCGAGCTGGCCGTGCCGAAGAAGATCATCAAAGTCGACACCATCCCGGTCCTGGGCACCGGCAAGACCGATTATGTGACCATCCAGAAAATGGTTGAGGATGAACTGAAGCGCGCGTGACAAGGCGCTTGCCGTTCGGCGCCAGTGTCATACCCTCGGCTGTCCGGTCCCGCTTGCGGGGCGCTACGGCCGAGGAGACTTCATGGCCCGACGTTCGACATCCCTGGCCAATTGGGAGCCGCATCTTCTTAGCATTCTGAGAATCGTCTCCGGTCTGCTGCTGCTTCAGCACGGCGCGCAGAAGATCCTGGGTTTCCCGCCGGGCGGGCGCGGCGGCGTGGTCGATCTGTCGACGCTGGCGGGCTGGTCCGGACCGATCGAACTGGTCGGCGGTGTCCTGATGGTGCTAGGCCTGTTCAGCCGCCCGACCGCCTTCATCCTGTCGGGCTTCACCGCCGCGGCCTATTGGATGGTCCACGCGCCGCAGAGCCCCTACCCCATCAACAACGGCGGGGAGTTGGCGGCCCTCTACTGCTTCGTCTTCCTGTATCTGGTCTTCGCCGGACCGGGGCCGTGGTCGCTGGACAACGCCCTGCGCGGCGGCCGCCGTTAAGATAGGTGGCGCGGCGTCCGGTCAGCCGATCCGGACGCCCGTCATCGAGATCGAGCCGCCCTCAATCACGTCGTTGAAGAAGCTCAAGGGCTCGCCCGGAGCCTGCTGGGCGGCCACATAGAGCAGCGGCAGATAATGCTCGTCCGTCGGCACGCTGAGCTGCGCCTGTTCGGCCAGGTGGACCCAGTCGATCAGGGCGTCATGGTCGCCCGCCGTGAAGGCGCGCTTGACCGCCTCGTTGAAGTCGACGGCCCAGTCATAGGGATCGCCGCCCGCCCGCTTCCACGTCCGCAGATTGTGCACGAAGTCGCCCGAACCGGCGACGATCACGCCCTCCTCACGCAAGGGACGCAGGCGCTTGGCCAGTTCATAATGCGCGCGGACGTCGATGGTGCGATCCAGCGACAACTGCACCACGGGCACGTCAGCGTCCGGCCAGACATGAGCCAGCACGGACCAGGTTCCGTGATCCAGTCCCCACTGCGTCGTCTGAACCGCGCCGGTCAGCTCCGCCACCCGGTCCGCCAGAGCGGGCGAGCCGGGCGCAGGATACTGCATGGCGTGAAGTTTAGGTGGAAAGCCACCGAAATCATGGATGGTTTCCGGTCGCGTCTGCGCCGTCACGCCCAGCCCGCGTGTCTCCCAGTGAGCCGAGACCATGACGACGCCTTTCGGTTTGCCGATCTCCTCTCCCAGCGCGCGCCAGGCGTCCGCGAAGGGACCGCCCAAGGCGTTCATGGGGGAGCCGTGACCAAAAAAGAGTGCTGGCTGGCGCATGATGTTCACCGTGCAGCTTCTTGGGCGTTACGGGTCCAGGGAGAGTGAAATATGACGTCCATATAGCAACTGCGTCAGTGCCTAATTTAAGGTTCTCATGCGGCTCTACAAGAGCCTCGTTTCAAAAATCCGCCATGCCGATCGGACAGATGCGCTGATAGAAGGCCGGATCGGCCGGAACCCGCGCGCCCCTAGACTGCAGAAAGCGGTGCTCAACCACCATGGCCTGCTGTTCGATGTTCAGGCCGATCCACTCGCAGCGTTCATCCACCGGATAAGCGTAGGCGCCCGGCCCGTCGCCCGCCTTCAGCTTTCCGGTCAGCAGGTTGACGCCGTTCTGGGCCTGCCAGACGTGAACCAGCTCATGAACGAAGACGGCCTGGGTCCGCAGCGGCGCCTGCGACAAATCCGGCGCCAGGGTCGCCTTGGGCCAGACGATCCAGTCGCGCCCGAACCAGCGCCCCGGTACGAACGCCCGGTCGAACGGCCAGGGCGAGCCCAGTAAGCGGATGTCGTCCAGCCGCAGATCGCGCCCGAACACCTCGCGCGCCAGCGCCGCTTCGCCATGCGCCAGGGGGCGGATCATCGACCGACCCACTCCCAGTGCCAGGGTTCATAGACGTAGGGCACGAAGCCGAACCGCCCGGCGTTCTTGACCAGCCAGCGATAGGTCGGGGTCTGGCTCATATGGCGACGGCTGTGAACGTCGGTGGAATCGACCCCCATGCCTTGCAGGTGGCCGACATATAGGTCGACGGCCGTGCCGGTGCGGTGCGGCGAGCAGGCGGCGCGACGCAGGCCGTCACAATTGCCGTCGCGGGCGCATCGCGCTGCATCAGCCTCAGGATCGCGGAAGGAGGAGAAGACGCGCAACAGCTCCGGTTCTGCAGCGATCTCGGGAACCTCGGCGCGCGCCGCCGCCGCCATGGCGCGATAGGCGTCCAGTACGTCGCGGCGCAGCAGCCGCGTCAGGCGTTCGGCGTGTTCTTCGCCTGTGGTCAGATAGGCCAGGTCGCCGACGGGCGGCGGATCGGGGCATTCTCCCCTCACCCGCGCCATGACGAAGGGCCGTCGCTCTTGCCATAGGCCGCGCAACACCTGGAAAGTCGCCTGATCGAACCGTCCGCTGGCGGCCAGGCCATAGCGCGCCTGAAACGTCGCCAGGGCCTCGGCGAAGCCCGCTGACGTCGGATCGCATGGCGAGCCGACCTCTTGCTGCATCAGCGGCACATAGGCTTCCCAACCCAGTTCCGAAGGCCCGAACGGCGTCCACTCCAAGGCGTAAAGCGATATGGCGTTCGCCTCGGCCGTGTCGTCCCATGCGCCAGGCGTCCGGTCGCAGATTTGCGCGGTTGGAATCGGTTCGGGCGCCTCGGCGCGCGCCTGCCCGGCTAAGGCGGCGACGGTCAGGGCGGCGAAGAGAGAGGCGGACGCTTTCCACATGGCCGCAGCAGGCCCCAGGATGAGAGTCGCCGCAAGCCCCCGCACAGTCTTCGCGCCTGCGTCGAAAACCTGCATGGTGACGGTTGCGGCCGACTCGCGCCGCGAACGGGCCGTGACCGCATGACCGCAACTGCCGCGCCTTCGTCCGCCATCGCCGCGCCCGACGCGCCGCGCCGATCCAACGCCATTCTGGCCGCCTTCTCAGGCCCGTGCCTGCCGCTGGCGGCCTTCGGCGTGGCCCTGCCCGTCACCCTGCCGGAATTTTACGCCACCCATGTCGGCATCGAGATGGGCATGGTGGCCGCTGTCTTCATGGCCGTGCGGCTGATCGACATCGTGTTCGACCCCTTCATCGGCTGGGGCATGGACAAGACGCGCACGCGCCTGGGCCGCTATCGGCCCTGGATGGCCGTGGCGACGCCGATCCTGATGCTGGCGGCGCTGATGATGTTCGTGACGGTTCAGCCGGGCGCGGGGCCGGTCTATCTGTTCGCCTGGCTGCTGGTGCTCTACCTCGGCTTCTCCATGGGAACGTTGGGCCAGTTGGGCTGGGCCGCCGTGCTGGCGCCGCAGTACGACCAGCGCAGTCGCGTCTATGGCTGGTGGCAGGTGTTCAACATCATCGGCGTGATCCTGATCCTGATCCTGCCGACCATCGTGGTGAAGACCGGCCTTGGAAACTACGTCGACGGCGTTCGCATTATGGGCTGGGCCATCATCATCGCCCTGCCGCTGACCATCGGCCTGGCCATGGTCGCCGTCCCCGAGCCGGTCAACGCGGGCGCCGCACCGCACGGCGGGCCGAGCGCTTACCTGGCCCTGTTCAAGATGAAGACGGTGCGCAAGCTGCTGATCGCCGACCTGTTGCTGGGCATCGCGCCGGGAATCACCGGGTCGTTGCTGTTCTTCTTCTTCGGTCAGATCAAGGGCTACGACCACACCCAGGCGTCGCTGTTCATGCTGATCTACTTCATGGCCGGCCTGGTCGGGGCGCCCATCTGGGCCTGGCTGGCGACCAAGATCGGCAAGGACCGCGCCCTGGCCGTGGCCAGCCTGATCTTCGCCGTCTTCTATGTCGGCGCGACCCTGGTTCCCGGCGGCAACTTCGCGCTGACGGCGGTCGCCATGTTCATCGCCGGCCTGCCCTATGCGGCGGGCTTGTTCCTGTTACGCGCCATGATGGCGGACGCCGGCGACGAGGTGCGGCTGGAGACGGGCGTGGACCGCACCGGCCTGATGTTCTCCATCCTGTCGGCCACGACCAAGATGGGTCACGTCTTCGCCCTGATCCCCTACGCCATCCTGCCGCTGGTCGGGTTCAAGGCTCTGCCGGGACCGGAGGGGAACAGCGAGTTCTCGCTGCTGGTCCTGCAGATCCTGTTCATCGCCGTGCCGGGCCTGCTATTGGCGGCCACCGCCTGGGTGCTGAAGGGCTATCCCCTGACGCCGCAGCGGCATGACGAAATCCGCGCCGCCCTGGCGCAAAGAGACGCCGGACACGCCTGAATGACCCACCCCGTCGACCGCCTGAAGGACATCATGGTTCGCCTGCGCGATCCGAACGGCGGCTGTCCCTGGGACATGGAGCAGACCTTCCAGACGGTCGCCCCCTATACGATCGAGGAGGCCTATGAGGTCGCCGACGCCATCGAGCGCGGCGACATGGACGAGCTGAGGGTCGAACTGGGTGACCTGCTGTTCCAGGTCGTCTTCCACTCGCGCATGGCCGAGGAGGCGGGGCATTTCCGCCTGGAGGATGTGGCCGAAGCCATGGCCGACAAGCTGGTTCGCCGCCACCCGCACGTCTTCGGCGATGAAGCCGCCAAGGTCACCGGCCCGGCCCAGAAGGCGCGCTGGGAGGACATCAAGGCCGCCGAGCGCAAGGCCAAGGAACAGCATGGCGTGCTGGACGACGTGCCCGTCGGACTGCCCGCGCTGACCCGCGCCGCCAAGCTGACCAAGCGCGCAGGCCGCGTCGGCTTCGACTGGCCCTCGACCGACGAGGTCTTCGACAAGCTGGCCGAAGAGGTTCAGGAACTGCGCGTCGAGATCGCCGCCGGCGACAAGGACAAGGCCCGCGAGGAGCTGGGAGACCTTCTGTTCGTCGTCGCCAATCTGGCCCGTAAGCTGGAGATCGAACCGGAAGACGCCCTGCGCGCCGCCAACGCCAAATTCGTGCGCCGCTTCGAATTCATCGAGGCTGAACTGGAAAAGGACGGCCGCACGCCGGAACAGTCCGACCTGCCTGAGATGGACGCCCTGTGGGACGCCGCCAAGGCGGCCGAGCGGGCGTGAACCGGGGGCCGTTCGACCTCATCATCTTCGACTATGACGGGGTCATCGCCGACAGCGAGATTCTGAACAATGCGGTGATGGCCGAACTGCTCAGCGAGATCGGCCTGCCGACCACGCTGGACGACGCCCTGGCGACCTATCTGGGCAAGCGATGGCTGGACTGCGAGCCCATCATCGCCGAACGACTGGGCGCGCCCTGCCCGCCCGGCGTGCAGGATGAATGGACGCGCCGCTGTCACGATCGCGCCCAACGTGACCTGACAGCCGTCGCGGGCTTCGACGCCTTCCTGGCTGGGCGAGACGAACGGCGCTGCATCGCCTCGTCGAGTCCGCCCGACTGGATCGAGTTGGGCCTGCGCTGCTTCGGCGCCCACGACGCCTTCGCCGGACCGATCTTCAGCGCCGCCGTTCATGTGAGCCGGGGCAAGCCGCACCCCGACCTGTTCCTGTACGCCGCCGACGCCATGAAGGCGGCGCCGCAACGCACTCTGGTGATCGAGGACAGCCCGACCGGCGTCCTGGCGGGCGCCGCGGCGGGCATGACCGTGGTCGGCCTGTGCGCAGGCGGCCATATTCGCGGCGATCACCCCGAGCGTCTGAAGCTGGCCGGAGCACATCAAGTGTTCGACAGCTACGCGAACCTGGCCGCCTGGATCACAGACGCCGCCTAGACGTAGCGCAGTTCCTGCAAGTCGATCTCGCGGATCAGCTTGCGCGCTGTCTCTTCATCAATCAGCCGCTGGCGACCCAGGCGCACCAGTTCCTCACGTTCAGCGACAAGACCGATCAGGCGGAGACGGCGTTCGATCTCATCGGCGCGGCGGGCCTGGACAACGGCGTCAGCCTCCATGTTGGCCCGCATGTCGATGCGGTGGCGATAGACTTCCATCACCCGCGTCGCCGTCTCGGCGTAGAAGTCAGGGTCGAGTTTGCCCTCGGCCATGGCGTGCTGGGCGTCCTCGATGGCGCGAATAGCGGCCCAGGCGGCGGCGACGCGGGACCGGCTTTCTTCGGCTTGATGATCGTCCTCGGGCGGAAGCTGCACGCCCTTCAGCAGACGCGGCAAGGCGACTGTCGCCAGGACCAGGGAGACGATGATCACTCCCGCCGCCAGGAAGATCGCCAGATTCCGCGCCGGCATGGCCGAGCCGTTCGCCAGATAGAAGGGCAGCGTCAATATGCCCGCCAGGGTGATCGCGCCGCGCACCCCGGCCAGCGACATGACCGCCACCAGCCGCAGGCCCACCTTGGGCGGCGCGCTACGACCCTTGCGGCGGAACAGGGTCAGCTTCAGCGACGTCCACACCCAGACAAAACGCAATACGGCGAGAGCGGCGACGATCGCCAAGACATAGACGGCCAGCCACCAGACCTCGCTATGCTGGGTGGTGCGGATCACCTCCGCCGCGCGGGCCATGATGGACGGCATCTGCTCGCCCAGGATGACGAAGATCAGGCCGTTGGCGACGAACTGCACCGTATCCCAAACTACGGCGCGGCGGATACGCGTGGCGGCTAGTGCTGAACCCTGGCGCTCGGTGAAGCTCATGGTCACGCCGGCGGCCACCGCCGCCAGAATGCCCGAGGCGTGGATGGCTTCCGCCGCCAGATAGGCCGCGAACGGCATCAGGAGACTGATCAGGATCTGGCCGCCGACGTCCTCGCCCCAGCGGCGGCTGATGAAGGCCTTCACCAGGCCGATGACCAGGGTGACGGCGAGGCCCACCGCCACGCCCGCCAGCGCCAGCCAGGCGAAGGTTCCGAAAGCGCTGCTCAGGGAAAAGGCGCCGGTCGTCGCCGCAATAACGGCGATCCGCATGCAGGTCAGGCCGGTGGCGTCGTTCAGCAGCGACTCGCCTTCCAGGATGTGCATCAGTCGCTTGGGGATCGGCGCGCGCCCGGCGATGGCCTGGACCGCGATCGGGTCCGTCGGCGATAGGATCGCCGCCAACGCAAAGGCCACGGCCAGCGGCATGGCCGGGATCATCCAGTGGATCAGGAAGCCCAGGCCGACGACGGTGAAGACCACCAGCCCCAGCGCCAGCTCCAGGATCACCACCTTGTCCCGAAACAGGGCTTCCTTGGGGATGCGCCAGCCGTCCACGAACAGCAGGGGCGGCAGGAACAGCAGGAAGAAGACATCCGGCTTCAGGTCGACCGACTGCCCCGTGATCAGCACCACCCCCGCCCCCAGGGCGATCTGCACCAGAGGCAGGGCGATGCGCGTGATGCGAGCCACCCATCCCGACAGCACAACGGCCAGCAGCAGGAAGAGGATGGTCTCGATCAGGTGCATGACAGGATCAGTCGATCACGCCCGGATACAGCCGTTCAAGCCGCCCCAGCGCGGCGGGATGGAGGCGGACCGTCAGGTGAATCCGGCCCTCATCGTCCGTCTCGCGCCCCGTCACCCGGCCGTTGGCGTAGAGCCAGGCCAACAGGTCGCCGCGATGCGGCTCGACCGTCAGATGCGTCTCTGGATCATCGTCGATCAGGCCCGCGATGATCTCGCGCAGGGTCTCGATCCCCTCGCCGGTCCAGGCGGACACAGCCACGGCCTGTCCATCGCGCGCCAGGCGTTCGGCCTGGCCGACGACGGCTTCACGGGTTTCGGGCTCCAGCAGGTCGATCTTGTTCCAGACTTCGAGGATGCGGCGCGTCTTGCCTTCGGGCGTCGGAATCTGCTCCAGCACCGCCTCGACGTCCTTGGCCTGGGCGGTGCTGTCGGGCGAGGCGATGTCGCGCACATGCAGGATCAGATCGGCCTCGCCGACCTCTTCAAGCGTGGCGCGGAAACTCTCGACCAGTTCGTGCGGCAGGTCCGAGACGAAGCCCACGGTGTCGGCGATGATGGCCGGGCGTCCCTGCGGCAGGCGGATGGTGCGCTGGGTCGTGTCCAGGGTCGCGAACAGCAGATCCTTGGCCATCACCTCGGCCCCGGTCAGCCGGTTGAACAGCGTCGACTTGCCAGCATTGGTGTAGCCGACCAGGGCGACCGACGGGAACGGCGCCTGTTTGCGCGCCTTGCGGTGCAGGCCGCGCGTACGACGCACCTCTTCCAGTTCCGCCTTCAGGCGAACTATGCGGTCGGCGATCATCCGCCGGTCCAGCTCGATCTGGGTTTCGCCGGGGCCGCCCGTGCCGCCGGTTCCGCCGCGCTGGCGCTCCAGGTGGGTCCAGGTGCGAACCAGGCGAGAGCGTTCGTATTCCAGACGCGCCAACTCGACCTGCAGACGCCCTTCGCGGGTGCGGGCGCGGCGGCCGAAGATCTCGAGGATCAGTCCGGTGCGGTCGATGACCTTGATGTCCCAGAAGCGTTCCAGGTTGCGCTGCTGCACCGGGGTCAGTTGATCGTCGACGACGACCGCTTCGGCGTCGGCGGCCAGGATCAGCGCCGAAATCTCTTCCAGCTTGCCCCGCCCGATCAGGGTGGCGGGCGTGACGGAGCGCAGACGCACGATCTCCTGCGCCCGCACGTCGAGGTCCAGCGCCTGGGCCAGGCCCACGGCTTCTTCCAGGCGTTCGGTCGCGTGGCGCGCATTGTCGCCGCGGCGGTCGGGGTGGATGACGACGGCCCGGATCAGCGGGACGGCGTGGTCAATGAGTTTGGAGGTCAATCAGTCTTCTTCGGCGTCGGGCTCGTACAGCTGCACGGGCGCGGACGGCATGATGGTCGAGATGGCGTGCTTGTAGACCAGCTGCGATTGACCATCGCGACGCAGCAGCACACAGAAGTTGTCGAACCAGGTGACGATGCCCTGAAGCTTGACGCCGTTGACCAGGAAGATGGTCAGCGGGGTCTTCGTCTTGCGGACGCTGTTCAGGAAGGTGTCCTGGAGGTTCTGTCGTTTGTCTTGCGACATGGCAGGTTGATCCTGTTCTTGGTCTTTTTAATCGGCGGCGGAATGGCCGCGAAGCGGGCGCGTCGCCCGCATCCGCGACCTTAGCCACGCCCCCGCCGATGCGGCAACGCCTTAAATGGCTTCGCGGCGCGCCTGTTCCAGATAAATCTCGCGCAGGCGGGTCGCCACCAGGCCGGGTTTGCCGTCGCCGATGCGGGTTCCGTCCAGCGATGTGATCGGCATGACGAAGGAGCTGGCCGCCGTGACGAAGACTTCGCGGGCGCGCTTGGCTTCCTCAACGCTGAAGGCGCGCTCTTCCAGCTCAATCCCCTCGGCCTCGACCAGCTTCAGGATCGCCGCGCGCGTGATGCCGCGCAGGATGTTGGCCTGGGTGTCGCGGGTCCGCAGCTTGCCGTTCTCATCGATGATCCAGGCGTTAGTCGAGGAGCCCTCCGTCACCATGCCCATTTCATCGAATAGGATGGCCTCATAGGCGCCGTGCTCGCGCGCCGCCTGCTTGGCCAGGGCGTTGGGCAGCAAGCCCACAGTTTTGATGTCGCAACGGCCCCAGCGCATGTCCGGATGCGTGACGCCGGCTGCGCCCTTGGCGGCCAGAGCCTCGCCTTTCTTCAGGTCGATCGACTTGGCGGTGATGATGACGCTGGGCGCCACGTCTTTGGGGAAGGCGTGGTCGCGCGGCGCGGTGCCGCGCGTGATCTGGATGTAGACGATGCCGTTGCGCACCCGGTTCCGGCGGATCGTCTCACGCAGCACGATGCCCAGAGCCTCGGCCGACATGGGAATGTCGATCCGCAGTTCAGTCAGGCTGCGGGCCAAGCGGCTCAGATGGCCCTGATAATCAGCCAGCTTGCCGTCGAAGACCGACCAGACCTCATAGACGCCGTCGGCGAACTGGAACCCGCGATCCTCGATATGGACCACGGCCTGACCGTGCGGCTGATAGATGCCGTTTACATAGGCGACCCTGGACATCAGGCGCCCTCTCCTTCTTCGTCTCCGCCGCGTGCGGGCGACACGCCCAGCGACTTAAGCTTGCGATGCAACGCAGATCTTTCCATGCCGATGAAGGCGGCCGTACGCGAGATATTTCCGCCGAATCGCATGATCTGAGCCGACAGATACTCCCGCTCGAACACTTCGCGCGCCTCACGCAACGGCAGGGCGATGATCCGGTCGGCGCCCAAGGATGTCGGGCTGGCGGACGACGCCACCTCCTGCGGCAACATGTCCGCCGTGATCGGCTCGTCCGGACCGCCGGTCGCCAGGATCAGCAGGCGTTCGATGTTGTTGCGCAACTGGCGCACATTGCCCGGCCAGGGATGGACCTGAAGCACAGCCAGGGCGTCGTCGGCGATGCGTCGATGCGGCAGCCCTTGAGAGGCCGAAAGACTCTCTACGAAATACTCCACCAACTCGGCGATATCCTCGCGACGTTCCGACAGCGGCGGCACCCGGATCGGCACCACGTTCAGGCGGTGGAAGAGATCTTCGCGGAAGCGCCCCTCGCCGATCTCGATGCGCAGATCGCGCGAGGTCGAGCTGATGACCCGCACATCGACCTGAACGTCCTGTTCGCCGCCGACCCGACGGAAGCGTTGCTCGACCAGGACGCGCAGGATGCGACTCTGACTTTCGCGCGGCATGTCAGCGACGTCATCCAGGAACAGGGTGCCGTTATGAGCTTGCTCGAAAACGCCGATCTTGCGCGGCCGACCATCGACGCCTTCCTCCCCGAACAGTTCGACATCCAGGCGTTCGGGCGCCATCCCGGCGGCGGAAATGGCGACGAACTCGGCTTTAGCACGCGGGCTCGCCTCATGAATTTGGCGCGCCGCCAGTTCCTTGCCGGAACCCGGCGGGCCTGAGATCAGGATGCGGCTGTTGGCCGGCGCGACCTTGGAAATGGTGCTGCGCAGAGTCTGAGCGGCGACGGACTTGCCGATCAATCCGCTGGGCGTCAGCGTCTGGGCGCGCAGGCGCCGGTTTTCACGCTTCAGGGCGGCCGCCTCCAGGGCGCGCTCCACCACCACGACCAGCCGGTCGGACTTGAACGGCTTTTCGATGAAGTCATAGGCGCCGCGCTTCAGGGCGCTGACGGCGGTTTCGATGTTGCCGTGGCCCGAGATCATGACGACCGGCAGGTCTTGATCCAGCTCGCGCACGACATCGAGCAGTTCCAGCCCGTCCAGGCCGCCGCCCTGCATCCAGATGTCGAGCACCGCCAGGGACGGCTTGCGCGCCCGGATGGCGGCCAGCGCCTCGTCCGAATTGGCCGCCGTGCGGACCGAATGGCCCTCGTCCTCAAGCAGGCCCGAGACCAGTTCGCGGATGTCCGCTTCGTCGTCAACGACCAGAATATCAGCACCAGTATTACGCATGACGCCTCGCTTAACTCGCCACGCTCGCCGCGCCGGAAGCGCGATGAGCGGACTTATGGTTCTGGGTCAGTGGGAAGATCAGGCATACGCGCGCGCCCGATAGTGTTTCTGCGTCGGCCAGCCGCAACTCGCCGCCGTGGTCCTCGCAGATGCGCTTGACGATGGCCAAGCCCAGGCCTGTGCCCTTCTCACGCGTGGTGACATAGGGCTCAGTCAGCCGGTCGCGATCCTTGGCCGGCAGGCCGACGCCGTCGTCCTCTATGGTGAAGACGGCGCGCTCATCCTCAATGTCGAGCCTGGCGATGATGCCCAGCGCCTCTTCAGCGACGGGATCGCGCGCCCGCTTGGCGCCGACGGCCTCGCCCGCATTCTTCAGGATATTGGCCAGGGCCTGCCCCACCATGCGGCCGTCACATTGCAGTACGACGCTGGGCAGCGGCTCCACCAGATCCACCCCGATATCAGGCACGGCCACACGCTGGGCGAACACCGCCTCGCGCAGCATTTCAGCCGGGTTCTCCATCGAGAAGCGTGGGGCGGGCATACGGGCGAAAGAAGAGAACTCGTCCACCATTCGACCGATGTCGCCTACCTGACGAATGATGGTCTCAGTGCAGCGATCGAACACCTCGACGTCATCGCCCACGCGCTCGCGATAGCGGCGACGCAGGCGTTCGGCCGACAACTGGATCGGCGTCAGAGGGTTCTTGATCTCATGGGCGATGCGGCGCGCCACGTCGCGCCAGGCAGCGTTGCGCTGAGCCGTGACCAGACGGGTGATGTCGTCGAAGGTCAGCACCATCTCGCCGCCCTGCCCGCCCTCGATGCGGACCCGCAAACGCAGGGCCTCGCCGTCGCGGCTGACGTCTATGTCTTCTTCGATATGGGCCTCGCCACGCTCGGACAGTTCGCCCAGTTCCGGCGCCACATCGGCCAGACGAAGGCCCTGCACCTGTTCCGGGTCGAGACCCAGCAACTGACTGGCGCTGTCGTTGATTGCCGAGATGCGACGCATCCGGTCCAGACCGATCACGCCCGCGCTAACGCCTGACAGAACGGTTTCGATGAACAAACTGCGGCCCTGCGCCTCGTCCGAGGCGGTCTTCAACGCAGCCTGCTGGGTCTTGATGTCCTCGGTCATCCGATTGAAGGCCTCGGACAGGACGATGATTTCGGACGGCGCTCCGGCGTTGTCGACCCGCGCGTCCAGATCGCCCCCAGCCACCTGGTCCGCCGCCTTCACCAGGCGCCCGATCGGCGCCGAGATCGAACTGGCCGCCGACATGGCCAACCAGACCGCGCCCACTAGCACCAGCAGGGCCGTCTCCAGATAGCTAAGCGCAAAGGCCGCCTGGATGCGCGCACGGCTTTCCTCGGCGGCGCGATAGGCGGTGATGGATTCCTCGCCGTTGCGCATGCGCTGGATCAGGCCCGGCGCCAGCGGTCTCACGACATAGAGATAGGCGTGGCCGTAATCCGGCAAGGGATATAGCGCCCGAACCATGTCGGGGTTTTCCGTCACCGTCGTCGGGGCCACCTCGCCGCCGGCCACGGTTTCGAAAGCCTCACGCGGCGGCGCGACATAGGGCGGCGCGCCCGGCTGTTCGCCGCTGGCGAGAACGCGCCCCTCGTCATCCAGAATGTAGAGCGCCGGATAGCCGAAGAAATCGCCGATCTGAGACAGGGCGCGCGAGAACTGGATCCGATTGTCGAACAGGTCGCGTACTCCGCCCAGTTCAGTCGCCATCGTCTCCAGATCGACCTCCAGCCCGGCGCCTACGTCGGCGACATAGGCGCGGCCGATCTCGGCTCCATTCTCGACCGCCGAACGGACATTGGTGCTGAACCACTGATCCACTCCTCGGTTGACCAGCAGGCCGAACACCAGGGCGATCAGCACGGCCGGCACGACGGAGACGAGCGAGAAAAGCGTGACGAAGCGCAGGTGCAGGCGCGCGCCCGGATCATTCCGATTGCGCGTCAGGCGCAGCACTCGTCCGCCGATCACCGCCGCCAGGCCCGCGATCAGGATCAGATTGGCCAGAAGAATGAACAGCACGATCTGGCTGGCCGCCGTGCGCGCATCGCCGCCCGCCGTAGCGCCCGGCGCGATCGCCACCAGCCAGATGGCGGCGGCGGTGATCAGAAAGGCGATGGCGTAGGCGGTTCCGAACAGGGCCCGGGCGCGACCATCGGCGAGACGGCCCCAGAACGAACGCTCTGGAGTCTGTTGCTCAGCCGTGGAAACGGGCGTGTCCGACATCAGGCCACAGCTTCGAACACCTGTGTCCTGTTTTCAACATCGAAGTTGCTCAAATGCGTCACGCCTAGCCATAAGTCGGTCAGGGCAGTCTCGACCTCTTCGGGGGTCTCCAGGCGACATAGGCGGGCCTTGGCGGCGCGGCGTTCCAGCGGATCGGCAGGCCAGGGCGCCTGTTCGATGTACCAGCCCAGGTGTTTGCGGAACATTTTTAGCCCCAGGGGCAGGCCGTAGAAGGCGGCGGACGCCCGCAGATGCTCGATGACGATGGCCAGACGCTCTTCGCGATACGGCTCCTGAAGCTGTGTCCCGTCAATCAGAGCGCGCTCCAGATGCGCCGCCAGCCAAGGCCGACCATAGACCCCGCGTCCCAGCATCAGGGCGTCGGCGCCCGAACGGTCCAACGCCTCACGCGCCTGTTCGGCGGTGATGATGTCGCCGTTGACGATGACGGGGATGGCGACCGCCTGTTTGACCTCGGCCACAGCGTCCCAATCGGCGACGCCGGTGTAGAATTGCTTGCGCGTGCGGCCGTGCACTGTGACGGCGGCGACGCCCAGCGCCTCGGCCCGACGCGCCAGATCGGCGGCGTTATGGCTGTTTTCGTCCCAGCCCAGCCGCATCTTGACGCTGACCGGGCGGCTGACGGCCCCAACGACCGCTTCCATGATCCGCGCGGCCTGATCCGGCGTCCGCATCAGGGCCGAGCCGCAGGCGGCGCCAGTGACTTCCTTGGCCGGACAGCCGAAATTCAGGTCGATAATGTCGGCGCCCGCCGCCTCGGCCATGCGCGCGCCCTCGGCCATGGCCGCCGCATCGCCGCCGACTAGCTGGATCACCGTCAGCGGCAGGCCGCCGCCGACGGCTGCGCGCCGCACCACGTCGGGACGGGCGCGCGCCAGTTCAGCCGCCGCCACCATCTCCGTCGCCACATAGGCGGCGCCCAGCTTTGACGCCAGCACACGGAACGGCAGGTCCGTGATCCCGGTCATGGGCGCCATCAGCACCCGCCCTGCGATCTTCACATCGCCAATCTGCAACCCGGTCGTCATGAGGCTCCTTAGCGCCGAAGAAGGCCCCTCTCGTCAAGCGGAACCGGGACGCCTAGAAGACCGGCATGGGATTCTCAGCGATCGTCGTGGCCGCCGGTTCAGGCTCCAGAGCGGGCGGCGGCAAACAGTGGCGCATCGTCGCCGGCAAGCCGGTCGTGCGCTGGCCTGTCGAGGCCTTGCTGGAGGCGGGCGCGCGCGAAGTCGTCGTCGTGATCGCCGTTGACGCTGCATCGGAACTTCAGTCCGCCCTTGCGGGCCTGACTGGGTGGCGGGCCGTCACGGGCGGCGACACTCGGGCCGAATCCGTCTGCGCAGGCCTGTCAGCCCTGACTGGCGCCGATGAAGAGCCGGTGCTGATCCACGACGCCGCCCGTCCCTTTTTGAGCCCTGAGGTGATCGCGAGCCTGTTGGCCGGTTTGGAAAGCGCCGACGGCGCCCTGCCCGCCCTGCCCGTCGCGGACAGCCTGCGCCGTGGCGATCAGGGCATGGTCGTCGACGCCGTAGATCGCGAGAACCTGTGGCGCGCGCAGACCCCGCAGGCCTTCCGCATCCAGACCATCCGCGACGCCTATGCCGTCTGGCCCGCTGATGAAGCCGCCACCGACGAAGCCGCCGTGGTCGAGCGCGCGGGCGGCCGCGTCCGACTGATCCCGGGCGATCCGCGCCTGATGAAACTGACCTATCCAGAGGATTTCGCCATGGCCGAGGCCCTGTCCGCCGCCCGCACCGTCACCCGCGTCGGTCAGGGCTATGACGTCCACCGCTGGGGGCCGGGCGCCTCCGTCTGGCTGTGCGGCGTCGAGATACCGCACGATCGGACCCTGATCGGCCATTCGGACGCCGATGCGGGGCTGCACGCCCTGACCGACGCCATCCTGGGCGCCATCGCTGACGGCGACATCGGCGATCACTTCCCGCCCAGCGATCCCAAGTGGAAAGGCGCCTCGTCCGACCGCTTTCTGGTCTACGCCGCCGAACGGGTAGCCCTGCGCGGCGGGCGTATCATCAATGTCGATGTGACCCTGATCTGCGAGCAGCCCAAGGTGAAGCCGCATCGCCTGGCCATGCGCGAGCGGCTGGCGGACCTGCTGAAACTGCCGCTGGACGCCGTCAGCGTGAAGGCCACGACCAGCGAGGAAATGGGCTTCGTCGGCCGCAATGAAGGTCTGGCGGCGCAGGCCGTGGCCGCCATCGAAATGCCCGCCTGAGTCTTCGATCAGGCCGGCCGGATCGGCAGGCCGTGCAGTTCGACCCGCAAGCCGCCCAGCGCGGAGGGTGTAAAGCGCACAGCCCCGCCATGCGCCTTCATCGTCGACAGGACGATGGACAGGCCCAGACCGCTGCCGCCGACCGGCGCATCGGAGGTGCGGAAGAAGCGGCGGCCCAGACGCTCCAGATCGGCCGTCGAAACGCCAGGACCGTCGTCCTCGACCACCAGAATGGCGTCGCCCCCCTGACCTTCGACTGCGACACGGATACGGCTGCAGGCCATGGCTTGAGCATTGGCCAGCAGATTGGCGGCCGCCGTCTCGAAACGATCCGGCTGAACGTAAATCCGGAAGGCCTGATCTAGGACTTCCAAACGCGCATCCGCGTCATTGGCGAACAGGGCGCGCAGGTCGATCCAGCGCCTATCGTCGGCTTCGATAGCCGCCTCGTCTTCACGCGCCAACGCCAGAAGCCCCGTCACAAGGCGCGCAGTGCGGTCGACCGAGGTCTGTATCTGCTCCAGCGCGTGTTTGCGCACGCCCTCATCCGTCGCATTGGCCGCGATCTGCGCTTGAACCCGCAGACCCGCCAGCGGCGTCCGCAGTTCATGAGCGGCGGCGGCGGTGAACTCGGTCTCTCGGCGACGCGCTTCGCTGACGCGGGCGATCAGGTCGTTCAGCGCCGAGACGAAAGGCTGCAAGTCCTTGCCGCCCGGCGCTACATCAACCGGCGTCAGGTCGTCCGCTCGGCGACTGGCGAGCGCCTGGGTCATCTGCTGAATAGGCCGCAGCCCCGCCCCCACCGACCACCAAATCAGAACGCCAAGCGCCAGCAGGCCCAGAACAGCCGGCCCCAGCAGGCCGGTGACGACGCTGCCCACCAGATGTTCACGGACCGCGAGATTGTCGCCGACCATGACACGATAGCCGCCTTCGGGCACATGGACGGTGTAGACGCGCCAACGCTCGCCATTGATGACGCGTTCGGAGAATCCATCCGCGCCGCTGGCCAACATGGCAGATGGCGCGCTTCGCGACCGTGCGATCAACTCGCCCTGCATCGACCATATCTGGCAGGCCAGTTGCTGGTCATAAGCCGCCAGACGGCCGCCCCCTTCTTCATTGACGACAGGCGACAGACTGCCTGGCTGCATCATGGACGACACCATCCGGGCCGACTCCATCAGACGTCGGTCCAACACGCGCTGCACCTCATTGCGTGTCTGAACTTCGACCCAGACGACCGCCCCGCCCCAGACCAAGGCGGTCACCAGCGCCAGAATGGCGAACAGCCGCGTTCGGATGGACATCATTGGAGCTTGTACCCCAGACCGCGCACCGTGCGGATGAAGTCGGCGCCCAGCTTGGCGCGCAGATGATGGATGTGGACCTCGACGGCGTTGGAGCCGATATCCTCCTGCCAACCGTAGAGGCGTTCCTCCAACTGGCTGCGCGACAGCACCTGCGACGGGCGCTCCATCAGGGCTTCAAGGATGGCGAACTCGCGCCGCGACAGGTGCAGATCGCCCTCGCCCCGCCAGGCCAGACGCGACTTCGGGTCCAGCGTCACCCCCTCGTGCGACAGCGCCGGTTGCGAACGCCCCAACACACGACGACGGACCGCCCTTAGGCGCGCCGCCAGCTCATCCAGATCGAACGGCTTGCCCACATAGTCGTCGGCCCCGGCGTCCAGCCCCGTGATGCGATCGCGGCTATCGTCGCGCGCTGACAAGATCACCACGCCGACGTCCATGTCTCGGCGCCGTACGAAACGCAGGATCTCCAGGCCGTCGCCATCCGGCAGGCCCAAATCCAGCACGACCGCATCAAAGGTCGAGCTTTCGAGCGCAGCCAGGGCTTCTTCGACCCTGGCGACCGGCTCGACGGTCCAGCCGCAGGCCCCCAGGCCGACACGCAATCCGTCGGCCAGAACCGGATCGTCTTCTACAGTGAGCAATCTCATTGGCTATTGATGCGAACCTCGGCTTAAGCCTGACTTAAGCTCCTTCTCCGACCTGACAGGTATGAAGATCACTTTCTCGCGCCTCCTGGCGGTCCTGGCCGTCCTCATGCTGTCAGCTCCGGCGCCGAGCCTGGCCCAGGGGCTGGGTCAGAGCTTCGGCCAGCCTCTGCTTTCCCCTGAAGAGGCGTTCACCCTCCAGATTTCGCGTGAAGCCGACGGCGACATGGTGTTCGCCTGGAAGATCGCGCCGGGGCACTATCTCTACAAGGACCATACGGCCGCCACGGCGCCGGACGGCAAGACTGCGCTTCCCCTTCGCCTTCGAGCCGGAGAAAAGAAGGACGACCCCGGCTTCGGCGTCGTCGACATCTGGCGCGATGTTGGGCGCGCGGTTCTGTCGGCGGACGCGCTGAAGCGCGCGAACGAGCCTGCGTCCATCAACATCACCTATCAGGGGTGTCTGGAAAACTCGATCTGTTATCCGCCGACCACGCGAACGGTCGACGTCCCCGCCCTGCCGAGCGCCCGCATCGCCTCGCGCGAGGCCGAAGCCGCAACGGCCCAGGCCGCAGCCGTACTCGCCTTGCAGAAGACGCCAGCGGCTCAGACGACCGACGCCGCAGAAAGCGCCGAGGCGGAACCTGTGCTCATCGATTCATCTGAGCCGGATATCGTCCTCCCCGCAGCCGCCATCCAGTTGCAACAGGATCAGGGCTTCGTTGACCGACTGTCGCGCCAAGGAGGAACGGTCTGGGTGCTGCTGGCCTTTTTCGGCTTCGGCGTGTTGCTGGCGTTCACGCCTTGCGTCTTTCCCATGTACCCCATCCTGGCGGGCGTCATCGGACGGGGCGTGGACGGGCAAGGCACGCGACGCGGCCTGCTGCTGTCGGTCGCCTATGTCCTGGGTCTGGCCGTGGCTTTCGGCCTGCTGGGCGTCGCCGCCGCCTGGTCGGGTCAGAACCTGCAGATGGTGTTGCAATCGCCCTGGGCCGTAGGCGGCCTGGCCGTCGTTTTCACAGTCCTCGCAGTTTCCATGTTCGGCGCCTTCGAGCTTCAACTGCCCTCAGCCTGGACCAGCCGCCTGTCGCGCGACACCGGGACGGGACGGCGTTCCGTAGTCTCGGCGTCTGGGCTGGGCTTCCTGTCGGCGCTTATCGCCGGCCCCTGCGTCACCGCTCCCTTGGCTGGAGCCCTGCTCTATATCGCCCAGACTGGGGATGTGATTCTCGGCGCCGCCGCCCTTTTCTTCCTGGGGCTGGGCAAAGGCGTGCCGCTGATCGTCTTCGGAGCCGCGGGCGCGCGCTTCCTGCCCAAGGCCGGAGCGTGGATGAACCGCGTGAAGATCGTTTTCGGCTTCATCTTCCTGGGCATGGCCTGGTGGCTGGCCAGCCGCATCCTGCCGCCAGTCGCGACCCTGTCTCTGGGCGCAGCCCTGTGCTTCGCGGCCGCCGCCGCCCTGGGCCTGTTCCGCCCGGCGGCGTCAGGCGTCCTGAACAGCGTCGCTCGCGCGGCTGGCCTGATCGCCGCCATCTGGGGCGTCCTGCTGTTGATAGGCGTCAGCCTCGACGCCGTCAGTCCCTGGCGGCCCCTGGCCCCTTTGGCTCGCCCCGCGCTCGCGGCCCCCGGCGCCTCGTCTCTCACAGCCGCTCCGGCGGTCGTGGTCGCCGACAATGCTGCGCTTGAGACGGCCGTCGCCCAGGCCGCCGCCAAGTCTCGACCGGCTCTGGTCTATTTCACCGCAGAATGGTGCGTCAGTTGCCGCGTGATGGAGCGCGAGGTTTTCCAGAACGATGAAGTCCTCGCCGAACTCGGCGCTGTCGACCTGATCAAGGTCGATGTGACTCAAAGCACGCCCGAAGTACGCGAGTTGCTCGACCGATATGGCGTCGTCGGGCCGCCGACCATGATCTTCCTGTCCAGAACCTCGAAGGAAGCCGCCGAAAGCCGCCTGATCGGCGAGGCCTCGGCCCGCGCCGTCCTGACCTCGCTGGAACGAGCGGGAGCGGCCGAATGAACAGCCTGTCGCTCGGCCCCCTGGTCCTGTCCGGCGAGCGTTTCGCCATCATCGCGGGCGTCGTCGTCTTCATGATCGGCTCCAGCATCCTGGTCAGTCGGATCAGCGGCCGCTTCAACCTGTGGAGCACGGTCGTCGCCATCGGTGGGGTCGCCGTCGCCCGCCTGGCCCATGTCGTCGCCAACTGGGCGTATTTCAGCGGCGATCCCATGCGCGCCTTCGCCGTGTGGCAAGGCGGATTCGCCTGGCTGTGGGTTCTGCCCTTCATCGCCCTGGCCACCTTCCTGCTTCTGAAGACCCGGCAGGAACGCGCCTGGGCCCTCGCCCCCGTGGCGGCGGCCGCGCTGGTCTGGGTCACGACGCATCAACTGGCCTCGGCGACCGAGCCCTTGCCTCCCGCAGAACTGACTCTGGTCCAGTTGGAAGGCCCGCCGATCGATCTGGCCCAGTCCGTCAATCGGCCCACCGTCATCAACATCTGGGCGACCTGGTGCCCGCCGTGCCGCCGAGAGATGCCGGCCCTGGCGCAGGCCGAGCAGTCTCACTCCGACATCCGTTTCCTGTTCATCAATCAGGGCGAGAGCCGGGAAACGGTCCACGATTACCTGGCGCGCGAGGGCCTATCCCTACGGCACGTCCTGCTCGACACCGGCATGGCCCTGCCGCGCCACTATCGCACGGTCGGCATTCCGGTGACGCTCTTCCTTCATGCGGACGGCACGCTGGCGAAGGCGCATATGGGCGAGATCGCGCCCGAACAGGTCGCCGCCGAAGTCGCCCGCCTGAACAAGGCGTCGCCCGCCGCCTTAAGCGTGACTTAAGCGGACGCCTCGACCAAGAAGCATCAACCGTCGCCCTGGCGCGGTCCCTCCCCGACCTGATCGTGCATCCGCGCGTCGAACGAAGCAGGAAAGCCTGACCCGATGAAGAACCCCGCCCTCGCAATGAAGCTCGCCGTCGCCTTGACCCTGGCCGCGTGCGGTCCGGCCGACGCCGGCAATGCTCCGGCGACCGTCGCGGCGGCTGGGGCGTCGGGCGCTCAGGATCTGCCCATGGTGGCGGAAGTCGGCTTCAGCGACCTGCTGCGCGATCCGGCGACGCCGTTCATCGGCGCGGAGAACGCCGATATCATCATCATCGGCTTCATGGACTACAACTGCCCCTACTGCAAAATGATGATCCCGGAGCTGGAAGGCCTTATGAAGGCCGATCCCAAGGTGCGCATCCTCTACAAGGAATGGCCCATCTTCGGCGCCGTGTCCGAGAACGTGGCCCGCCTGGCGATGGCCGCCAACTATCAGGGCAAGTATCATGAGGTGCACAAGGCCTTCATGAGCGCCAAGGGGCGTATCGAGACCGACCAGCAGGCGCGCAGTCTCGCACGCGCGGCCGGGGTCGACATGAACCAGTTGGATCGTGATCTGGCTGCGCACCGCGAAGAGATCGACGCGGTGATTCTGCGCAACACGCGCGAAGCCTCCGCCCTGGCCCTGAGCGGAACCCCCGCCTTCATCATCAACGGCAATCTGATCCCCGGCGGCATGCCTCAGGCGCAACTGGAAGCCGTCATCGCCCGTATCCGTGCGGGCCAACCCGTGCGTTGATCTGACAGGCTTCACTTTGCGCTCGCCTCTGAACGTCAGGCTGGCATAGTCGCCCAATGCGAAGCCTGCTGTTCAACATCGCCTATTGGGCGCTTTCCATCACCTACGGCCTGGCCGCCGCCTTTGCGGCCCTGGCGCCCGGCCGCAAGGCCACAAGCTGGATCATCCGCCGCTATGTCCGGCGCATGGTTCAGGCCATGAGCCTGTTCGCGGGCATCCGCATCGAGACGCGCGGCAAGGAACGAATTCCGGCCGGCGCCTTCATCATCGCCTCCAAGCACCAGAGCTGGGGCGACGGCTTCGCCACCTATGACCAGTTCGACGATGTGGCCTTCGTCACCGGCGACCATCTGGAGAAGTTCCCCCTGTTGGGAACCGTGCTGAGGAAGCTGGGCGCCATCGTCGTCAACAACTGCGGCGGCCACGCCGCCCGCGCCGCGCTCAAGGAGCGCGCCGCCGACGCCCATCGCGAGGGGCGCAAGATCCTGATCTACCCTGAAGGCCATCTGGCCAAGGTCGGAGAGAAGTTCCGCTATCGCTCGGGTGTCTGGCACATGTATCGCGACTTCGACATGCCGGTCGTGCCGCTGGCGACCAACCTGGGCCTGTTCTGGCCGCTGGAGGAGTTTCGCAAGAACCCCGGCACGGCGACGCTGGAATTCCTCGAACCCATCCCGACTGGCCTGCCCAAGGCCGAGTTTCTTGAGCGGCTGGAAGCCGCTGTGGAAGGCAAGACCGCCGAGCTGATCGCCGAGGCGACAGGTCAGCCGGTCACGCCCGCCGTTCTGGTCTCCACGCCGGACGAGGCCGCCAAGGCCGCCGCAGCGGCCGAGGCGGTCAACGCCGCAGCCTAGGCCGCCGGGATCACAGCGCCTTCATACTTCGAGGCGATGAAGTCCTTGATCGCCTGGCCGCGCAGGGCCTTGGCCAGGGCCTGGATGCGCGGGTCGTTCTGATTGTCCGGGCGGGCGACCAGATAGTTCACATAGGGACTGTCGGCGCCTTCCAGTTGAAGCGCGTCGGTCTTGGGCTTCAGCCCGGCGTCGAGGGCGTAGTTGGTGTTGATCACCGCGCCGTCCACCTGGGGCAGGATGCGCGGGATGGTCGCGGCCTCGACCTCCTGGAACTTCAGCCCCTTGGGATTGGTCGCGATGTCGCGCACGGTCTGCAGCGGGTTCTGCGGATCCGTCAGGGTGATCAGGCCCGCCGCCTGCAGCAGCAGGAGGGCGCGGCCGGTGTTCGACGCATCGTTGGGCAGAACCACCTGGGCGCCGTTCGGCAGATCGGCCAGCGCCTTGTGCTTGCGCGAATACAGGCCCAGCGGCTCGACGTGGATGCCTGCCACGGTGATCAGGTTCGTGCTGCGCGCCGTGTTGAACTCGTCCAGATAGGGCTTGGTCTGGAAATAGTTCACATCCAACCGTTTTTCAGCGAGTTGCACGTTCGGCTGAACGTAGTCGTTGAAGACCTTGATCTCGATCGGCACGCCCTCGGCGGCCAGGATCGGCTTCACCTGCTCGAGGATTTCAGCGTGCGGTACGGCGGTGGCGCCGACCAGCAGCGGCGCGCCGTCGGCCCCCGCCTTCTTGTCCGCGCCCTGGCCGCAGGCGGCGAGCGTCAGGACAGCGGCGGCGGACAGCAGCAGCGAACGGCGGATCATGGGGCAGGCTTTCGTAAAATCAGCGGTGCGAAACCTTAGCGACCAGACGGTCGCCGATCATCTGCAGAATTTGTACGAGGATCAGCAGCAGAACTACGGTCACGGCCATGACGTCGGTCTGGAACCGCTGATAGCCGAAGCGGATAGCCAGGTCGCCCAGACCGCCCGCCCCCACCACGCCCGCCATGGCGGTGTAGCTGACCAGGGCGATGACAGTGACGGTCGCGCCGGCGATGATGCCGGGCAGAGCCTCCGGCAACAGGGCGCGCGTCACGATCTGGAAGGTTGATCCGCCCATGGCCTGCGTCGCCTCGACCACGCCCTTGTCCACTTCACGCAACGCCGTCTCGACCAGGCGCGCATAGAAGGGCGCGGCCCCCACGACCAGCGGCGGAATGGCCCCCGCCACACCCAGCGAGGTGCCGACCAACAGCACCGTCACCGGCAGCATGACGATCAGCAGGATGATGAAGGGCACCGACCGCAGCACATTGACGACGAAGGACAGCACGGCGTTCAACACCGGATTGGCCGCCAGCCGTCCTTTGCCCGACAGATACAGCAGCACGCCCAGCGGCACGCCCAGGATCACCGTCAGCACCATCGACCCGCCCAGCATCAACAGGGTGTCGATCGTCGCCTTGCCGATATCGGCCCAGTCCACATTGGCGAACATCAGACCGCCTCCACCACGACGCCGCGCGCGGCCAGTTGCGCCAGAGCCGCCTCGGCGTCGCCGCCGGTAAAGGCCACCGTCATCTGGCCATAGGGCTCGCCCCGGATGCGGCTGATGCGGCCGGACAGGATCGAATAGTCCACGCCCGCCGTGCGCGCGACACGGCTCAATTCCGGCTCATAGGTCGAGGGGCCGCGGAAGGTCAGGCGGGCCATGCGCGCCCCGGCGGGCGCGACTGAAGCGTCGATCGCCTCCTCGCCCTCGGCCAGCATGGCGCGGGTCACAGCGTGCTGCGGATGCAGAAAGACGTCGGCCGTCGCGCCCTGCTCCACGATCCGGCCGTCCTTCAGCACCGCCACCCGATCACAGACGCGGCGCACCACCTCCATCTGGTGGGTGATCAGCACGATGGTCAGGCCCAGATCGCGGTTCAGCCCGTCCAGCAGGGTCAGGATATCCTCGGTCGTCTCAGGGTCCAGCGCGCTGGTCGCCTCGTCGCACAACAGGACACTAGGGCCGCAGGCCAGGGCGCGAGCGATGCCGACGCGCTGCTTCTGGCCGCCCGACAACTGGGACGGATGCTTCTTGGCATGATCGGCCAATCCCAGCTGGGCCAGAAGCTCCCTCACCCGCGCCTTCACCTCAGCCTCAGGCCGCCCCTCCAGCCGCAAGGGGAAGGCGACGTTGTCCTCGATCGTCTTGGCGTTCAGCAAATTGAAGTGCTGGAAGATCATGCCGATGCCGCGCCGCGCGGCGCGCAGTTGGGCGGCGTTCAGGGCGGTAATTTCCTGCCCATCAACGAAGACCTTGCCCGCATCAGGCGTCTCCAGCCGGTTGATGGCGCGGATCAGGGTGGACTTGCCCGCCCCCGAACGGCCCACCACGCCGAACACCTCGCCGCGCGCGACATGCAGATCGACGGCGTCCAGCGCCGTGCGGTCGCCCGCCGCGCTGCGATAGCGCCGGGTCACCCCCTCCAATCGGATCATGTCAGTCGGCGTCCAGAGCAGCGGCGGGGATGATGGTGACGCTCTCACCGCAGCCGCAGGCGTCCGTCTCGTTCGGATTGCGGAAGACGAATTTGGACGCCAGCTTCGTCACCTCATAGTCGATTTCGGTGCCGATCAGGAACAGGACCGCCTTGGGCTCGATCAGGATGGTGACACCCTTGTCCTCGACCACCTCGTCCAGCGGCAGGGCTTCTTCCGCATAGGCGAAGGTGTATTCCTGCCCGGCGCAGCCGCTGTTCTTCACGCCGACGCGCAGGCCGACGTAATCCTTCTCGGCGTTGTCCATGATTTCGCGCACGCGCGCGGCGGCGGCGTCCGTCAGGGTCACCGCCTTGGGCCGGGGCCGCCGGGGCCGGGTCGTTGCAGTCTGAAGTTCGGTCATCAGGGCCTCCTCAGAACATGTTCAGGGCCAGCTTGGCCTCGTCGCTCATCTTGGAGGAGTCCCACGGCGGATCGAACACCAGGTTGGCCTTGGCGCTGCGCACGCCCTCGACCTTGGCCACCGCCGTCTCGACCCAGCCGGGCATCTCGCCCGCCACGGGGCAACCCGGCGCCGTCAGCGTCATCTCGACCAGCACGTCGCGGTCGTCAGACACGTCGACCTTGTAGATCAGGCCCAGCTCATAGATGTCGACCGGGATTTCCGGGTCATACACCGTCTTCAGCGCCTCGATCAGGTCGTCCGTCAGCTTGTCCAGCTCAGCCTGTGACAGGGCGCTCTTTTGCGGCTCGTCCCAGCTGGCGGCGAAGGCGTCGCTGTCGCTGATCGCGTTGTCGGTCTTGGCGTCCATACTCGTCACACGAAGAAGTTCCGCGCCTTCATCAGCGCGTCCACGAAGGCGTCTGTATCCTCCACGGTGTTATATAGGGCGAAGGAGGCGCGCGCGCTTGCGCTCACGCCCAGTCTTTTCGCCAGCGGCTCGGCGCAGTGCAGTCCGGCGCGGACGGCGACGCCGTAACGGTCCATGATCTGGGCCACGTCATGGGCGTGCGCGCCCTCGACGGTGAAGGTCAGGATCGCGCCCTTCCCTTCCGCCTCGCCCAGAATCCGCAGCCAGTTGTGCCCACGCAGACGCTCGACGGCATGGTGATACAGGGCCATTTCATGCGCCTGAATGGCCGCCGGATCATATTGCGACAGCCACTCGACCGCGGCGCCCATGCCGATGGCTTCCAGGATCGGCGGCGTGCCGGCCTCGAAACGGTGCGGCGGCTTGGCGTAGGTCACGCCTTCCTTCTCGACCGTGACGATCATCTCGCCGCCGCCCTGATAAGGCGGCAGGGCCTCCAACGCCTCCGCCGCGCCGTACAGGACGCCGATGCCCGTGGGTGCGAATAGCTTGTGGCCGGTCAGGACATAGTAGTCGCAACCGATGGCCTGGACGTCCGGCTCCGCGTGGACCGCGCCCTGACAGCCGTCGATCAGCACCCGCGCCCCGGCCGCATGGGCGAGACGGGTGATCTCGGCGACCGGATTGATGGTCCCTAGCACGTTGGACATATGGGTGACGGCGACCAGCTTCGTCTTCGGCCCCAGCAGGGCGGCGAAGGCCTCCATGTCCAGCGAACCGTCGTCCCTGATCGGCGCCCATTTCAGAACCGCCCCGCGCCGTTCGCGCAGGAAGTGCCACGGCACGATGTTGGAGTGGTGCTCCATCTCGGTGACGATGATCTCGTCGCCCGGCTGGATCGACAGGCCGACGCCGTTGGCGACCAGATTGATCGCTTCGGTCCCGCCCTTGGTCCAGACGATATGGTCGGCTGAGGGCGCGTTCAAAAAGCGAGCCACGATCTCACGCGCACGCTCATAGGCCTCCGTCGCCTCGTTCGACAGGGTGTGCAGACCCCGGTGGACGTTGGCGTAGCTGCCCTCCATCGACGCGACCAGGGCGTCGATCACCGCGCGCGGCTTCTGGGCCGAGGCGGCGCTGTCCAGATAGATCAGCGGCTTTCCATTCACCTGTCGCGACAGGATCGGGAACTGCGCGCGGGCGGCATAGGGGTCGAACCCCTTCACGGAAGCATTCGTCACAGGCGAGCCGTCAGCCATTCCCGCACCACCTCTCTGGCGCCTTCGTGCTCGATGCGGTCGACGACCTCGATCAGGAAGGCATGGGTCAACAGGGCGCGGGCCTCATCGGCCGAAATGCCGCGCTGCTGCATGTAGAACAGGGCGCTTTCGTCCAGCGTCCCGACGGTCGCGCCGTGGGCGCACTGCACCTCGTCGGCGTAAATGATCAACTCAGGCTTCACGTCGATCTCGCCGCGATCCGAAGCGATCAGGCCGTGGTGGCCCATCCGCGCGTCGGTGTCGTCGGCGCCCTTCTGGACCAGGATCTTGCCCTGGAAAACGCCGCGCGCCTCGTCGCGGACCACGCCCTTGATCAGTTGGCTGGTCGTGCCGTTGGCCGCGCCGTGGTCGATCACCGAGGTCTGATCCGAATGGCGCGCGCCATTCAGCAGATAGAGGCCGTCCACACGCGCGTCGGCGCCTTCCGCTCCGTGGCGCAGGCGGGTCTCAAGACGTTGCAGTTTGGCGCCGGTGGCGACGATGGTCTGACGATAGCGCCCGCCCGCCTCCAGCCGCACCTCGGCCTCGGCCACCGAAATGGCGTCGGCAGGCTCGTCGGTCAGGACGACACGGACGACCTCGGCGTCTGCGGCGACGTCGATCTCGACCTTGTTGTGAGCGACATAGGCCGAGCCCTTGCCCTCATGCGTCTCCAGCAGCAGCAGGCGCGCGCCGGGGCGAGCGACAACGCGCGCCGCCGCCGTATGGCCCGTGCCCGTCGCATCCGAGATAAAGCGCAGACGCAGCGTCTGATCGCCAGAGGCGATGTAGTCCTTCACCCCGACCGGGCGGCCGTTGGCGAAGACGATGGCGTCGCCGCCCAGATCGTAGAACGGCCCCGGCGCGCCCACGACGGCCGTGCCGGACGGCTCAGGCGCTTCACGAAGAAAGCGCTTCAGATCACTGTATTTCCATTCCTCGACCCGCCGCGAGGGGAAGGTCGCGGCGTCGGTCAGGTCCAGCCGGGCCAGCGCCTTCATGCCGCCTCCGGCAGGAACTTGTCGTAGCCTTCCGCCTCCAGCTCATGCGCCATTTCCGGTCCGCCCGAGGCGACGATGCGGCCGCCCGCCAGAACGTGCACCCGGTCCGGTTTGATGTAGTCCAACAGGCGCTGATAGTGGGTGATCACCAGCATCGACCGCTCCGGGCTTCGCATGGCGTTCACCCCGTCCGCGACGATGCGCAGGGCGTCGATGTCGAGACCCGAGTCTGTCTCATCCAGGATCAGCAGCGACGGCTCCAACAGAGCCATCTGAAGGATCTCCATCCGCTTCTTCTCGCCGCCGGAGAAGCCGACGTTCAGCGGCCGCTTCAGCATGTCGAAGTCCATCTTCAGCGACTGAGACGCCGCCTTGACCAGCTTCAGGAAGGCGGGGGCCGAAACCTCTTCCTCGCCGCGCGCGCGCTTCTGGGCGTTCAGGGCCGTGCGGATAAAGGTCATGGCCGGAACGCCGGGGATCTCAATCGGATACTGGAACGACAGGAACAGGCCCGCCGCCGCCCGCTCGGCCGGTTCGATATCCAGTAGGTCAACGCCGTTCCACGAGGCGGAACCGTCCGTCACCTCATAGCCGGGACGCCCTGACAGGCTGTAGCCCAGCGTCGACTTGCCCGCCCCGTTCGGTCCCATGACGGCGTGCACTTCACCCGCCGGCACTTCGAGCGTCAGGCCCTTGAGGATCGGCTTGTCGGCGACGGAGACGTGGAGATTGTTAATCTTGAGCATCAGATCAATCGATTACGAAATTAGGTTGAACCTGGAACTTAGCCGTTCCTTTGGTCGGTGCCGAAAAGGTTGCGGTTGTCTGCTGGGTGTCAAAATCCAGCTTCGCACCTTCCCTCATGATCCCCACAAGCCGCACGTATCGGCTGCGGTCTTCGATGGGGCATCGGGCATCCAGAGGAACTTCGCGAATAAAATCCTCCATCTCGCCGTTCTTGGATGGCGTCATTCCACTCCAGTAACGACCGTCAGCCTTGTTCAAAAAGCCAGAATCTATGCAGTCCGCTCTAAGCGCATATTGATCCGGGAGCGAGTCGCTCTTTGGTGAACGAGTAAGGAGTATCTCTATACGCGTATTCGGCGTGTCCACACCATCTATCGAAATCAAACGACCGTCGAAGACAAAGACGTTATCAGACTCTGCCTTCTTATCGGATGCTGGAGAACAAGCCGAAATTCCAACCAGAATAACAGCCGCAGGAATAGCCTTCACCCCACGCTCCCCTCAAGGCTGATCGCCACCAGCTTCTGGGCCTCGACGGCGAACTCCATCGGCAGTTCCTGCAGGACGTCGCGGACGAAGCCGTTTACCAGCAGGGCCACGGCCTCCTCTTCCGACAGACCGCGCTGCTGGGCGTAGAAGAGCTGATCCTCGGACAGGCGGGTCGTGGTCGCCTCGTGCTCCAACTGGGCCGAGCC
This sequence comes from Brevundimonas sp. UBA7507, assembly GCF_002478355.1. Lineage (NCBI taxonomy): Bacteria > Pseudomonadati > Pseudomonadota > Alphaproteobacteria > Caulobacterales > Caulobacteraceae > Brevundimonas > Brevundimonas sp. UBA7507. The sequence goes on from NZ_DLNP01000013.1 coordinate 291,953, forward strand.
GTTGCAGACCTCAATGTAGGGGATGGTATGGGCGCCGCACTCCTTGCCGATCAACAGGCTGTCACACTGGGTGAAGTTGCGCACGCCGGTCGCCTTGGGGTGGATCGACACCAGGCCGCGATAGGTCGAGTCCGACTTACCCGCCGAGACCGTCTTGGCGATGATGCGGCTGCGGCTGTTCTTGCCCAGGTGCATCATCTTGGTGCCGGTGTCGGCCTGCTGATGGCCGTTGGTGATGGCGATAGAATAGAATTCGCCCGAGCTTTCCTCGCCCTTCAGGATGCAGGACGGGTATTTCCAGGTGATGGCCGAGCCCGTTTCCACCTGCGTCCAACTGACCTTGGAGCGGTCGCCGCGGCAGTCGGCGCGCTTGGTGACGAAGTTGTAGATGCCGCCCTTGCCCTCGGCGTCGCCGGGGTACCAGTTCTGGACGGTCGAGTATTTCACCTCGGCGTCGTCCAGCGCGATGATCTCCACGACCGCCGCGTGCAGCTGGTTCTCGTCGCGCATTGGCGCGGTGCAGCCCTCCAGATAGGAGACGTAGGCCCCCTTGTCGGCGATGATCAGGGTGCGCTCGAACTGGCCGGTCTGGCTGGCGTTGATGCGGAAATAGGTCGACAGCTCCATCGGGCAGCGCACGCCCGGCGGGATGTAGACGAAGCTGCCGTCAGAAAAGACCGCGCTGTTCAGGGCCGCGAAATAGTTGTCGCTGACCGGGACGACGGTGCCGAGGTACTGACGCACCAGATCAGGATATTCCCGCAAGGCTTCGGAAATAGGCATGAAAATCACGCCCGCCTTCGCCAGCTCCTCCTTGAAGGTGGTGACGACCGAGACGCTGTCGAACACGGCGTCGACCGCCACCTTGGGCGCGCCCTGGACGCCGGCAAGAACCTCCTGCTCCTTCAGCGGAATGCCCAGCTTGGCGTAGACCTCCAGCAGTTCGGGATCGACCTCATCCAGCGACTTCGGCCCCTCCTTCTTCACCGGCGCGGCATAGTAGTAGAGATCCTGATAGTCGACGGGATCGTATTTCACCGCCGCCCAGGTCGGCTCTTCCATCGCCTGCCAACGCTCATAAGCGGCCAGACGCCATTCCAGCATCCATTCCGGCTCACCCTTCTTGTCGGAGATGAAGCGGATGATGTCGGGGTTCAGGCCCTTGGGGGCGAACTCTTGCTCGACGTCAGTGGTGAAGCCGTACTTGTATCGCTCCAGCTCCGCGACCGTATCGATTGTTTCCTGAACGATAGCCATAAGTTACGCGATTTCCTTTACGCGCTCTTGCAAGCGCGCCTTGTGCTTTTCCCAGGCCGCGACCCAGGCATCGGCGAAGCGAGTCCAGTCGGCCTCGGTCGTGCCCCAGCCGCCGGAGACGCGCACGCCCCCGGTCGCCAGATGGTGCAGGCCCATGGCGCTGATCGCCTTGGACGGCTTGACCTTGCCGGACGAACAAGCCGAACCGGCCGAAACCATGACGCCGACCAGATCGAGGGTGATCAGTTGCTGCGGGCTGTCCCAGCCTTCGACCGCCATGAACAGGGTGTTGGGCAGACGCGGAACCGCACCGCCGATGATGGTCGCACCCGCGGCCTTGACCTTCGCCTCGGCCGCGTCGCGCCAGACGACATGAGCCCCGGCGGCGTCCAGATCACGGGCCGCGCAGTCGGCGGCAACGCCGAACCCGGTGATGCCCGGAACGTTCTCGGTCCCAGCGCGCAGGCCGCGCTCCTGACCGGCGCCGTGCAGAATGCGAACGGCGGACACGCCGTCCTTGAGCACCAGGGCGCCCACGCCTTGAGGCCCGCCCAACTTGTGCGCCGAGAGGGTCAGGCTGTCGGCGCCGAGCGCCCGCATCATCACCGGAATCTTGCCCGCTGACTGTATAGCGTCGACGTGCAGCCAGCCGCCCGCTGCACGGACCAATTTCGCCGCCTCGGCGATCGGCTGGATCACGCCGCTTTCATTGTTGGCGTGATGAATGGCGACGACCGCGCGGCCCGGACGCGCCAGCGCCTCGGCCAACCAGCTCAGATCGACCACGCCGTCCGCATCCACCGGCAGCACCTCGACCGGAACGCCGCTGACGGCGGCCGCCTCGGCCACGCAAGGATGCTCGGTCGCGCCGACGATCAGCCGCTCGCAACCGGCGGCCAGGGCGCTGTGTATGGCCTGGGCGTTAGACTCGGTCCCGCCGGATGAGAAGATGATCCCCGTCGGATCGGCCTCGACCAGATCGGCCACCTGAGCGCGAGCGGTCTCGACTCGCGCACGGGCGCGGCGCCCGGCGGCGTGCACGGCCGACGGATTGCCGTTGTCGGCCAAGGCCTTGGCCATGATCTCCTGAACTTCAGGACGGACCAGGCCCGACGCGTTGTAGTCCAGATAGACGCTCATGCTGCGGCCTCCATGGACGCCGCATCCTTCTGGCCCATGCGCGCCCGGTTGGTGCGTTTTTCAACCACATCGGCCAGGCTGACCCCGGCGAGATAGCGATGAATCTCGGCGCCTAGATCTTCCCAAAGGTCGTGGGTGATGCAGCGCGCGCCGCCGGTCATGCAGCCGCGCGGCGTGCCATGGGCGGCGCAGCGGGTGGCGCGGATCGGTTCATCGACGGCCAGGACGATATCCGCCACGACCGTCTCTTCCGGCCCCTTGGCCAGACGATAGCCGCCGCCCGGCCCGCGAACGCTCTTCACCAGCCCGCCCTTGCGCAGCCGCGCGAAGAGCTGTTCCAGATAGCTGAGCGAGATTTCCTGACGGGTGGCGATTTCGGCCAGGGACACGGCCCGGCCCGAGCCGTTTTTCGCCAGATCGGCCATCGCCATCACGGCGTAACGTCCCTTTGTCGACAGGCGCATCCCTATAACCTCAAAATTCTAACGCTTTTCGGGGCGGCCATGCTAAGACCCCCGGCCTCGCTGGCGAGTGCGTCACGCACCGGGGACTTAGAAAGTCCTACCTCCTCGGTCAAGTATTATCCGTCCGGCGAAACCTCTATTGATTGTAGGGACCGCGATCCATGCCTGAAGTCATTCTGCCCGGCGCCTCTGGCCGCATCGAAGGCCGTTATTCGCCCGGCAAGCGGCCTGATGCGCCGATCGCCCTGATCCTGCACCCGCACCCCAAGGCGGGCGGGCATATGAACAACCCGGTCGCCCTGACGATGCACCAGTTGTTCGTTCAGCGCGGGTTCGCCACCCTCCGCTACAACTCGCGCGGCGTGGGCAAGTCCCAGGGCGAGTTCGACAGCGGCATCGGCGAACTGGCCGATGCGGCCACGGCGCTGGACTGGCTGCAGGCCAACAACCCCGCCGCCACCCAGACCTGGGTCGCGGGCTATCAGTTCGGCGCCTACATAGGCATGCAGTTGCTGATGCGCCGTCCCGAGACCGACGGCTTCATCTCGGTGTCGCCGCCCTCGAACATCTACGACTTCAGCTTCCTGGCCCCCTGCCCGGCCTCGGGCCTGTTCCTGCATGGCACGGCTGACACGGTGGTGCCCCCGGCCGAGGTTGAGCGCGTGGTCAACAAGCTGCGCACCCAGAAGGGCATCGTCATCGACTATGAGCTGGAAGAAGGCGCGACCCACTTCTGGCAGGACCATATCGGGGCCGTCGAGCGCCGCGTCGGCGCCTATCTGGACAAGCGCCTGGCCGAAAAGCCGGCCTGACGTCCCGAAGATCAGCGCGGAGGTCCGGCCTCCGCGCGGGTCCGCCACAGGGACCAGACCACTCCCGTCGCCAGGATCGCCGCCGTCACCGATAGTGAGACGGCGGGCGGCACCTTCTCGATCCCCAGCAACGGCGCGGCGAACACCTTGCCGCCGATGAAAACCAGCAGAACGGCCAACGCCTGTTTCAGATAGGCGAAGCGGTGAATCACCGCCGCCAGGGCGAAATAGAGCGCCCTCAGCCCCAGTATGGCGAAGATGTTGGACGTGTAGACGACATAGGCGTCCGTCGTGATGGCGAAGACCGCCGGCACGGAGTCCACGGCGAAGATCACGTCAGCGATCTCGATCGTCACCAGGGCCAGAAACAGCGGCGTGGCGTGCAGCTTCACCTCGCCGGAGCGGCGGCTTTGCGTGCGGACAAAGAAGGCATGCCCGTGCAGGTCGTTCGTCACCCGCATCCGTCGTCGGAACCACTTCAGCAGGGCGTTGTCGGCGATGTCCGTTTCCTCGCCGCGCGCAAGGAACATCTTCACGCCCGTGAGCATCAGAAACCCGGCAAACAGATAAAGCACCCAGTGATAGCGGGCGACCAGCACCGCCCCCCGCCGATCATGATCGCCCTCAGAATGATGACGCCCAGCACCCCCCAGAACAGAACCCGGTGCTGATAGAGGCGCGGCACGGAAAAGGCGCTGAAGATCAAGGCGATGACGAAGACATTGTCCATCGCCAGACTTTTTTCGACAGCGTAGGCGGTCAGGTATTCGACGGCGCTGTCAGCCCCCTGCGATGACCACAGCCACGCGCCGAAGACCAAAGCCACGGCGATGTAGAAGGCGGACAGCGCCAGGCTTTCACGAACCCCGATCTCATGATCTCGCCGATTGAACAGCCCTAAATCCAGCGCCAACAAGGCGATGACGACCGTCAGAAAACCCGCCCACATCCAGACGGGCTTGCCCAACCACTCCAATAGCAACAGTTCCATCGACGCCTTCGCGAGCCGTTTCCAACGACGCGGCCGACATCGCGATGAAGGGTCGCCAGAGGGGCCCGGTCCGCTATGACCTCAACGCGTGGCGACGGCAGGCGTTGCTCAGTTTTCGCGGCAAGTCGGCCAGGAGGCAAAACGCGCTTCGTACTGGGCCAGCGTATGCGGAAACCCTGCTTCAGCACGGCGATGGTCGGCGTTCGCGGGATCCTCAAGGTTGTCGTAGTCGATGACCCAACGCCCCTTCTTGCAGGTCACTTGCGTTCCATAACGTTGCGGACGCCCCTCGTTCACAGCCAGCCGATCGTACATCAGACCGAACTGCGCCCCATCAACCTCGCCCGTCGCCACGAGAGGCTCGAGCACCGGCACGAAACGTCGCCACTGCTCAAGGTTTGAATGCTGGATGATGAGAAAGGCCGTCTGCGACGGCCCCTCGCCATAGCGGCTTTTGAGGAACCAGCCCTCCGGCGGCAGCATGGCGAGCAAGGCGTTCAGATTGGCCTCGTCCACGTCCTCCTGAGCCTGCCACATCGCCATGTTGGCGGCCTGCTCCTGATCCGGGGGAAGAGTGCTCAGATCGACTTTCTGCATCGCCTGTCGCCCCATCTGATCCAGGCGATACATCCGGAGAAAACGTTCCTCGTGATCCTGAGGAGGCGGCGCTTGCGCTTGTCGTCGCTGTTCCTCGGTGATTGTTTCAAGCACGGGAGCGATCAGGGCGCGCGCCTCGGCGCTCAGTTCACTGGAAGGCGCGGAGACCTCTGCCTGACCCAACAGAAACAGTGTGGCGATCCATGCAATCATGTGTCCCTCCCTGATGAAGAACTTGGACCGCAGATTAAGACGGAATTACGTCGTTCTCTAGTGCTCGCCTTCCGCCGCCGCCAAGGCCGCCGGGCGGTGGGCGCGAACGCACCAGACGACGCTGACGATCATCAGGATCATGGCGACGACCTCGATCACCGTCGGGCCGCGCTGCTCCCAGATGAAGCCATAGATGAAGGCGAACAGCGTCTCGGACACGATCATCTGGCCCAGCATTGTGAGGGGCAGAAGGCGGCTGGCCTGGTTCCAGAAAGCGTTGCCGATGACCGAGGCGAAGATGGCCACCCCCGCGCTGACGCCGATCAGGCGCAGCCAGGCGTCATCCGTCATGCCGTCCAGCATGAACAGCGACGGGATGACCAGCAGCAGCGCCAGCCCTCCCGTGACCACCCCGGTCAGCAGCGACCACTCATGCGGGGTGATGTCCGGCAAGCGTCCCATCCAACGACTGTTGCCTACGGCGAAGGCGGTCCAGGACAGCAAGGCCGCCACGGCGCAACCCAGGCCGATCAAGGCGGCCGTTCCGCTTTGCGCCGCCGCGCCGCCGCCCTGGCTGAGCGATTCCCAGCCGATCAGGCCGACGGCCAGCGCCGCCACGGCGATGGGCGGCGCCACACGCGACAACGGCGGCGACTCCTTGTCCCGCAGCCCCCACAAGGCCACCACCACGGGCACCATGCCGACGATCAGAGCCGAGGCCGCGACGCCCGCGTAGTGCACCCCGACCACCAGGAAGGCGAAGTAGATCAGGTTGCCCGCCAGACTCAGCCACACCAGGGCACCCCACGCCTTGCGCGTCAGGGCCGCCGTCACTCGCCGCCAACGCGGCGCGATCAGCAGGACCGCGATCAGACCGTAGGCCAGGTAACGCCCCGCCGTCAGCAGCAGGGGCGAGGCCTCGGGCACGACCTTGGGCGCCAGGAAGACCAGCCCCCACAGAGCGCCCGCCGCCAGACCGCTGGCGACGCCCCAGAAACGAGACGAGGCCGCCACTATTCCGCTCCCGGCTCGACGATCCGGCCGCCAGTCATCGGCGCCGGAACGCCTGTCGTGCCGGGGAAGCTGATCGGCAGGCCCAGACGGCAGCGCGCCGCCAGAAAGGCGAAGGCCTCGGCCTCAATGGAGTCGCCGCGCCAGCCCTTGTCCTCGGCCGTCGAGACGGGGACGCCCACGCGATCACGAATGGCGGCCAGCAACACCGGGTTATGGCGACCGCCGCCGCAGACGACGATCTCCTTGGGCTGCTCCGAACAACGGGCGACGCCCAACGCCACGGCCTGCGCCGCGAAGGCTGTCAGGGTCGCGGCAGCGTCCTCAAGCGACAAGCTTGCAACCGGATCCAGCGAGAAGTCGAAACGATCCAGCGACTTCGGCCCGGTCGCCGCGAAATAGGGATGGGCCAGATAGGCGTCCAGCACGGCCTGATCGACCGTCCCGGCCGCCGCCAGACGGCCACCCTCGTCCATCCGCTTCTTCATGCGGGACTGAACCAGCAGATCGACCATGCCGTTGGCCGGGCCGGTGTCGAAGGCCTCCAGCCCGCCGTCTGCGCGGATCAGGGTGATATTGCCCACGCCGCCCAGGTTCAGCACGGCGACCGGCCCTGACAGGCCCGCCTTGCGGACCAGCGCCGCGTGATAGACGGGCGCCAGCGGCGCGCCCTGCCCACCCGCCGCCACATCGGCGCTGCGGAAGTCAAAGGCCGTTGGCACGCCCAGCCCCTCGGCCACGCTGATCGCGTCGATCAACTGGACCGTGCGGCCGGGCCGCTCGGGCGTCGGCGCCTCATGTAGCACGGTCTGGCCGTGGACGCCGACCAGATCCAGCGCGCCGGACTTTATCCCGTTCACCGCCATGAAGCCGAGCGCGGCGGCCAGATGCGCGTCGGCCACCGCCATGCGCGCGTCCTCGAAGCTGTCCGGTTCCTCTTCGTCGCGTTCCCAGTCGAAGGCGTCGTCGATGGCGTCCTCGATGATGGCGCGGGTCTCGCCGTCCAGCTTCATCTCTCCGGCAGGACCGAAGGACAGGATGTGGTGGCCGTCCGTCTCGATCACCGCCATGTCCACGGCGTCCAGCGAGGTGCCGGTCATAAAGCCGAGCACGCGTAGAGTCTTTTTCGGAGAGGTCGTCATGGCGGCTTGACTGCCACGTCGTGCGCGACGTAGCTAGCGCCCATGATCGCGCAACCGGCCCTTTTCGCCGCCTATTACTACGGCCTCTACTAGAGAGCGGCCGCGATCCTTGCCGCCCTTCCCTCGGCGGCACTATTCCTCGGAAGACGGCCGCCGGTTCTGATGCTACGGACCCGACCATGACCGAGCCCACGATCCAAACCGTTTCCGAAACCGCCTTCAAGTCGGACTTCCTGCGCCTGATGAAGGCGCGCGGCTATATCCACCAGATCACCCATCCGGTTGAACTGGACGAGGCGGCGGCGTCCGGCGTGGTCACGGGCTATATCGGCTTTGACGCGACGGCGCCGTCGCTGCACGTCGGCCACCTGATCCAGATCATGCTGCTGCGCCGTCTGCAGCAGGCCGGGCACAAGCCGATCGTTTTGATGGGCGGCGGCACGACCAAGGTCGGCGACCCGTCGTTCAAAGACACCCAGCGTCCGCTGTTGACCGAGGAAAAGATCGCCGAGAACATCGCCGGCATCAAAGGCGTGTTCGAGAAATTCCTGACCTTCGGCGATGGGCCGACCGACGCCATCATGCTGGATAACGACGAGTGGCTGTCGCAGCTCGGTTATCTGCAGTTCCTGCGCGACTACGGCACCCACTTCACCATCAACCGGATGCTGAGCTTCGACTCGGTCAAGCTGCGCCTGGATCGCGAGCAGCCGCTGACCTTCCTCGAGTTCAACTACATGCTGATGCAAGCGACCGACTTCCTGGAGCTGAACCGCCGCTATGGCTGTTCGCTGCAGATGGGCGGCTCGGACCAGTGGGGCAACATCATCAACGGCGTCGAACTGACCCGCAAGGTGGACCACAAGGCCGCCTTCGGCCTGACCACGCCGCTCCTGTCCACCGCTTCTGGCCAGAAGATGGGCAAGACGGTCGGCGGCGCCGTGTGGCTGAACGCCGACGCCCTGTCGCCTTTCGACTACTGGCAATACTGGCGCAACACTGAGGACGGCGACGTGGGCCGCTTCATGCGCCTGTTCACCGACCTGCCGCTGGACCAGATCGAGCGTTATGAGGCGCTGGAAGGCGCCGAGATCAACGACGCCAAGAAGGCGCTGGCCGACGCCACCACCTCCATGCTGCATGGCGTCGAGGCCGCCCAGGCCGCCCGCGCCGCCGCCGAGGCCGCCTTCGAGAAAGGCCAGCTGTCGGCCGACCTGCCGACGGTCGAACTGCCGCGCGACGAGGTGATCGGCGCCATGATCGCCGCCGTTACGACCAAGGCGGGCCTCAGCGGCTCCAACGGCGAAGCGCGCCGTCTGGCCCAGGGCGGCGGCCTTCGCCTGAACGACGAGGTCGTCAACGACGGCGCCCGCCTGATCGAAGAGGCCGACCTGAACGCCGACGGCGTGCTGAAACTCGGCGCCGGCAAGAAGAAGCTGGTGCTGGTGCGGCCGGTTTTAGGGAGAGCGCTGTGACCGACATCACCGAAAACACCCCCGCCCCCGCTTTCGACCTGGCGACAGACGGCGGCGGGCGCGTGTCGCTGGTCGGGCTGAAGAGCAAGAACGTCGTCCTTTACTTCTACCCCAAGGCCGACACGCCGGGCTGCACGACCGAGGGGCAGGACTTCTCGGCCCTGATCGATCGCTTCGCGGCGGCCGACGCCGTGGTGATCGGCGTGTCGCGCGACACGGTGAAGAAGCTGGACCGCTTCAAGGCCAAGCATGACCTCAAAGTGGTGCTCGGCTCAGACGAAGACGGGGTGGTCACCGAAGCCTGGGGCGTCTGGGTGCAGAAGAAGCTCTACGGCCGCGAATACATGGGCGTCGAACGCGCCACCTTCCTGATCGACAGCCAGGGCGCAGTCCGCCGCGCCTGGCGGAACGTGAAGGTGAAGGGTCATGCCGAAGAGGTTTTGGCCGCCGTCGAAGCGCTGTGATCGGCGAGCAGGGTTCGAAAGGCCCCGCTTGACCTCTCCGTCTCAGCCCCCCCTAAGTATCGGCAGGGATTGTATCCTCAGGGGCTGACATTGACCAAACGCCGGTCATCCCGGCGTGACGCGGAGAGTATAGATGTTCAACAAGAACAAACCCCTCGATAACAGTACCTCGAGCGGACTGGGCATTCCGACGCCGCCCGAACCGGCCAAGCCGACCCCCGCCGCCGCCCCGATCTCCGCCGCCCCTGCCCGTGCGCCCGAGCCGGCGCGCCCCGCCGCGCGCTCGTCCAGCCTGTCGACGCTGTCGGCCGGCGTGAAGTACGAAGGCAACATCTCTGGAGCGGGCGAGCTTCAGGTCGACGGCTCGCTGAAGGGCGATATCCGCGTCGTGCGCGTAGTGATCGGCGAAGGCGGCGCGGTCGAAGGCACGGTCCACGCCGACATCCTTGAGGTGCGCGGCCGCGTCTCAGGCGCCATCGTCGCCAAGCAGGTCAAGCTGTTCGCCACCTCGCGCGTCGAGGGCGACATCACTCAGGAACAACTGTCGATCGAGCAAGGCGCCTGGTTCCAGGGCCGCTGCACCCAGGCTAAGCGCGACACGCCCGGCGCCAACATGCTGGAATCCCCTACCCCGGCCGAAAAGCCCGCCCCCGCAAAGACGGACGCCAAGGTCGAGGCCAAGCCCGCCGCCTGATCGGCGCCGGCAGCCATAACGAGAAAGGGCGGCCCGCGAAGGCCGCCCTTTTTTATGAGTCGATCCGGTGGGCCGTTCAGCCCTCGCGGGTCTCGCCCACGCGGGCCGCGAGCGCAGCCCCCATGAACGGATCCAGGTCGCCGTCCAGAACGCCCTGGGTGTCCGAGGTCTCTACCTCCGTCCGCAAGTCCTTCACCATCTGATATGGTTGCAGGACGTAGGAGCGGATCTGGTGCCCCCAGCCGATATCGGTCTTGGCGTCGGCCAAAGCCTGAGCCGCAGCTTCACGCTTCTGAAGCTCGAGCTCGTACAGACGCGCGCGCAGCATCTTCCAGGCCTGTTCGCGGTTCTGGTGTTGCGAACGTCCCGCCTGACAGGCGACCACGGTGTTGGTGGGAACGTGAGTCAGACGCACCGCCGAGTCGGTCTTGTTGATGTGCTGACCGCCGGCGCCCGAAGCGCGATAGGTGTCGGTGCGCACATCGGCCGGATTGATGTCGATCTCGATCGTATCGTCCACGACCGGCGACACCCCGATGGAGGCGAAGCTGGTGTGGCGCTTGGCCGCCGCATCATAAGGGCTGATGCGGACCAGGCGGTGAACGCCCGATTCTGACTTCAGCCAGCCATAGGCGTTCGGCCCGGCGATCTGCAGGGTCGCGGACTTGATGCCCGCCTGTTCACCCTGCTCTTCGGCCTCGATCGTGACCTCATAACCGTGGGCGCGGGCCCAGCGGCTGTACATCCGCATCAGCATCCCGGCCCAGTCGTTGGACTCAGTGCCCCCGGCGCCGGAGTTGATTTCCAGATAGGCGTCGTTGCCGTCGGCCTCGCCGGACAGCAGGGCTTCAAGTTCAGCGCGGGCGGCGCGTTCCTTGATGGCCTTCAACTGCTCGCGCGCGTCCTCGAGGGTGGCTTCGTCGCCCTCCTCGTCGGCCATGTCGGCCAGCATGATCCCGTCTTCGAGACCCTGCTCCATTTCCTTGACGGCGCTGACCTGGGCTTCCAGGCGCGAGCGTTCGCGGCTGACGGCCTGGGCCTGCTCGGGATTGTCCCACAGCGTCGGATCCTCGACCCGCGCGTTCAGCTCATCGAGCTTTCTTAGAGCGACATCCCAGTCAAAGTCGCCTCCTGAGCAGAGCGACGCTCTGCTCGATGTCGGCCTTCATGGCCTCGACATCCGGTCTCATCGCAATCTCCGCGACATAGGGTGAAACGGCGCGCCTGGTGACAGGCGCGCCGGGTGGTGGGCTTACCTAGAGCGTCAGTAGAGGTCGCTCAAGTCCTCAGCAGGCTGCTTCTTGGGCGGCGGCGGCGCGACCGGCGGCGGCGCGACCGGCGCCGGGGCCTGCGACTTGGCTTCCTGCTCGCGACGAATGACGTCGTAGTAGTTCTGCGGTCCTTCCGGCGCAGCCGGACGCGGCGCCTCTTCACGCAACTGGCGCTCGGTGCCGGGCCGGAAGGCTTCCTCAATGCCGTTCACGGTGCGGAAGATGGCGTTCTTGGGCTTCACGAACGGACGCGCCGGGCGTTCCTTCAAGGCGTCTTCCATGAAGTCGATGAAGATCGGCACAGCGGTCGAAGCCCCCGCCTCGCCCCCGCCCAGAGAGCGGTTGTCGTCGAAGCCCACGAAGACGCCGACGACGATGTCGGCCGAAAAGCCGACGAACCAGGCCGAACGATATTCATTGGTCGTGCCCGTCTTGCCCCCGACCCAGCGGCCCAGGCTTCGGGCGCGGGCGCCCGTGCCGCGCTGGATCACGCCCTCCAGCATGGAGCTCATCTGATAGGCGGTGATCGGGTCGATCACCTGGGTTCCGCGGTCTTGGAGGCGCGGCGATTCCTGACCGCTGAAACCACGGCTGCAGTCGCGGCACTGGCGACGGTCGGCGCGATGGATAGTCTGACCGTTCCGATCCTGAGCCAGTTCGATCAGATAGGGATCGACACGGCGCCCGCCGTTGACGAAGGCGGCGTAGGCGGCCGTGATGCGATACGGCGTCGTTTCACCAGCGCCCAGCGACATGGCCAGGTTCGGCGACATGTCGTCCACCACGCCCATCTTCTTGGACAGGTCGACGACATTCTTCATGCCGACCGCCTGGGCCAGACGCACGGTCATGACGTTGCGCGACAATTCCAGGCCGCGACGCAGGCTTTGCGGGCCGTAGAACTGGCGGCTGTAGTTCTGAGGCGTCCAGGCGCGACCGCCGGGGCCGCCGGGGAAGCTGATCGGCGCATCCAGAACGATCGAGGCCGGGGTGAAGTCGCCTTCCAGCGCCGCCGCATAGACGAAGGGCTTGTAGGCCGAACCGGGCTGGCGGCGGGCCTGGGTCGCGCGATTGAAGCTGGACAGGGCGTAGGAATAGCCGCCGACCATCGCCAGGACGCGGCCCGATTGCGGCTCGATGGCGACCAGGGCGCCGTTGACGGCCGGCACCTGCTTCAGGGCGAACTGGCCGCCCTGGCGCTCGACGAAGATCAGATCGCCGCGCTTCAGCGGGCGACGCCCGGCGTTGGACCAGGTCACGTCGGCCGCGCGCAGCGTGCCCGTCTGATCGTCCTTGGCCGTGCGGACCCGGACGGTGCTTCCGCTGACGTTTTCGACTGCGGCCGCCTGCCACGAACGGCGCTCAGGCGGAGTCGTGCGCTTCTGGGCCTCGGCTTGCCAACCTTCGGCGAAATCGGTCGTGCCCCAGGCGCCGCGCCAGCCGTGACGACGGTCGTAGTCCTCAAGCCCGCGCATCAGGGCGTCGCGCGCCGCCGATTGCAGCTGCGGATCCAGGGTGGTGCGCAGGTAATAGCCGCCGCGGTTGACCTCTTCCTGACCGAACAGGGCGATGGCGCGACGGCGCGCTTCTTCGACGAAGAAGTCTGCGTCGGCGTATTCCGCGCGGCGCGGCGCCGAACGGGTGTTCAGCGGGCGGGCAAGGGCCGTCTTCAACTGTTCGTCCGACAGCCACTTGTTGTCGGCCATTTCGCCCAGCACCCAGTTCCGGCGTCCCAGCGCGGCCTCGGGGTAGCGTTTGGGATGATAGTTGGTCGGCCCCTTGGGCAGGGCCGCCAGGAAGGCCGCCTCGTCCGGCGTCAGCTGATCCAGCGACTTGCCGAAATAGTTGTAGGCCGCCGAGGCCACGCCATAGGAGCGATAGCCCAGGTAGATCTCGTTCAGATACAGCTCGAGGATCTGCTCCTTGCTCAGCGTCGCTTCAAGACGGCTTGAGAGGACGGCTTCCTTGAGCTTGCGGTTCAGACTGGTCTCGCTGGTCAGCAGGACGTTCTTGGCCACCTGCTGGGTGATGGTCGAGCCGCCTTCCAGGCGACGACCGGACAGCACGTTGAAGACGTTCTTGAACATGGCCCGGCCAATGCCCGACACATCGATGCCGCCGTGGCTGAAGAAGTTCTGGTCCTCGGCCGCCAGGAAGGCGTGAACGACCGTCTGCGGCACCTGGTCATAGGTGACGTAAATACGGCGCTGGTCCGAGAACTCGCCGATCAGAGTGCCGTCCTCGGCATAGACGCGCGTCGCCGTCGCCGGACGATAGTCCGCCAGCTCGGAGGCGTCCGGCATGTCGTGCAAGACCCAGGCGGCGTAGATCGCCACCACCACACCGGCCACGGCGATGGCGCCCAGCAGGGCCACGCCCGCCATGACGAACCAGCGTTCGGCTATCTTCACCACGAACTCCGCAAGACGCGCCCCATGATCCGTCGTTTATCGCGCGTCGCGCGGCGCGCAAAGCGGAACTGCACTTATCCCTTGTCGCGCAGCAGGCGCGCCTTGTCGCGCTGCCAGTCGCGCTCAGCCGAGGCTTCGCGCTTGTCATGCAGCTTCTTGCCCTTGGCCAGGGCGATTTCCAGCTTCGCCTTGCCCGCCTCGTTCAGATACAGCCGCACCGGCACGATGGTGCGGCCGTCGCGCTGAACGGCGCCGATCAGCTTGTCGATCTGCTTGCGGTGCAGCAGCAGCTTCCGATGGCGGCGCGGCTCGTGATTGAAGCGGTTCGCCATCTTGTAGGGCGGGATGTCGGCGTTGATCAGCACCATCTCGCGTCCTTCAGGCGAGACGTAGCTTTCGGCGATATTGGCCCGACCGTCGCGCAACGCCTTGATCTCGGTGCCCAGCAGTTGGATCCCGGCCTCGATGTGGTCCTCAAGGAAATAGTCGAAGCGCGCGCGTCGGTTCTCGGCGATCGTCTTCTGCTTGGGCGCGTCTGCGGCCATCAGGAGACCCCGGCCTCGGCCAGCGCCTTGTCGATGGCGGGCTTCACGGGGGCGGCCGTCAGCGACAGCGGCAGGCGGACCTCTTCCGTGCACAGGCCCAGCTTGGCCAGGGCGTATTTGGTCGGCGACGGCGAATTGTCGAGGAACAGCGCCTTGTGCAGGCCGATCAGGCGCTCCTGCCACGAGCGGGCGGCGGCGAAGTCGCCGGCCTGGATGGCGTCATACAGGGCGACCATGGCCTCGGGCGCGACGTTCGAGGTCACGGAGATGACGCCCACGCCGCCGTGGGCGGCATAGCCCAGATAGCTGGAGTCATCGCCCGAGATCAGGTCGAAAGCGCCGTCGATGTTGGCGCGCATCCAGCTGGCCCGCGCCACGTCGCCGCTGGCGTCCTTGATGCCGACGATATTCGGGTGCGCCGACAAAGCCGCAACGGTTTCGTTCGACAGGTCCACGCCGGTACGACCGGGCACGTTGTAGAGCAGAATCGGCAGCTGCACGGCATCGGCCACGGCTTCAAAATGCGCCTGCATCCCGACCTGCGACGGGCGATTGTAATAAGGCGTGACGACCAGAGCGCCGTCTGCGCCGACCGTCTTGGCGAAGCGGGTCAGCTCGACCGCCTTGTCCGTCGCAGACGAACCCGCGCCGGCGATGACGCGGATTCGGCCGGCGGCGATCTCGACACACTGCTCGACCACGCGCTTATGCTCGTCCAGGTGCAGGGTGGCGCTCTCTCCCGTGGTGCCCATCGGCACGACGCCGTGAACCCCAGCGGCGATCTGGCGTTCCAACAGGCGCTTGAAAGCGGCCTCGTCCACGTTTCCGTCACGAAGAGGTGTGATCAGGGCGGTGATCACGCCCTTGAACAAGGGGGCGGTCATGGGAACAACATACCTGCGCGGAAAAATGGGCGGCGTTCCGCCCGTCACTAATCGGCAAAGGGTAGGTTGCCCGCCGCTTGGCCGCAACCAAAGATGAATGAGGATCAGATATCTGATGATCGCGACGACCGTGGCCGCCGCCCTGGCGATACTGACTCCACCGGCTCAGGACGTGCTGAACAGCACGCCGACGCCCTATTCCGCCAGTCAGGGCGGGATCATCAGCAGCCAAGACGCCGCCCTGGTGCAGCAGGGGCTGACGGCCGCGCGGGCGCGCGACGTCGTGGGCACCCAGTCCATCATGGCGCGCATTTCCGATCCGACCGCGCGCAAGCTGGTCGAGTGGGCGCTGGTCGACACCTCGGACAAGCAAATGTCCTACAGCGATCTGGCGCTGGCCCAGACCGACCTGGCCAACTGGCCGCGCGGCGATTCGCGTCGGGCGGCGGGCGAGCGTGCGCTGGACATGGCGGGTCAATCGCCGGACGCCGTCCTGGCCTTCTTCAGCGGAACCGCACCGACCACGGCTCAGGGCGCCATCGCCCTGGCCGGCGCGCTGGAGCAGAAGGGTCGCCGTCAGGAGGCCCAGACCCTGATTCGCGACTGGTGGCGCAATCAGAGCTTTGAAGAAGCTCAACAAAGTCGAATCTATGCGCGTTGGAGCGGCTGGTTGACCAGCGACGATCATGTGGCGCGGCTGGACATGTTGCTGCTGGGGCCGCACGGCCCGGCGACGCGCGCCATGGTCGCCCTGGTCCCTGCCGATCGCCAGGCTGTCGCCAACACCGTAATGGCGCTGCGCACCGCCTACGCTCCCGATGTGATCGTCAGCGGCCTGTCTCAGAGCCAGGCCAATGATCCAGCCGTGGTGCTGGAACGGGTGCGCCTGTTGCGCTCGGCTGGACGTCAATCCGAAGCCTTCCCCCTGTTGTCCGCCCTACCCGCTGCGCCGTCGCACGCCGACGGCCAGAACACCCTGTGGAGCGAGCGCCGCAACTACTTCCTGGACGCCCTGCAACAAGGGAACCCCCGCGCTGCCTACGCCGCCATGAACGGCCACGGCTTCCCTTCAGGCGAGCGCAAGGTCGACGCTGAATTCTTCGCAGGTTGGGTCGCCCTTACCAAGCTGAACGACCCGGCGACGGCGGCGCAGCATTTCGAAGTCCTGCGCAACGCCTCCTCGACCCCGATCACCCAGGGCCGCGCCCTGTACTGGCTGGGCCGCGCAGCCGAGGCGCGCGGCGACCGACAGGACGCCCAGCGTTGGTATCAGGCGGGCGCCGAGCACTGGCAGACCTTCTACGGTCAGCTCGCAGCGGAAAAGGCGGGCGCGACGACCCTGACTCTGCCTGGCGAGCCGTCGCCGTCGGCGGAAGACGTGAACCGCTTCGAGGGCAATGAGGTGGTGCGCGCCACCCGCATTCTGGGGCAAATCGGCGAGAAGACCCTGATGCGGGTCTTCGCCTATCATCTGGATGACACCCTGCCGTCGCCCTACGACCTGTCGCTGCTGTTCGACCTGATGCAGGGCTACGGCGACCAGTTCGGCTCGATGATGGTCGGCCGCGCGGCCAGCCAGCGCGGCTTCGTCATGCCGGAGCGCATGTATCCGATCCGCCTGCCGCAACAGGTTCCGGGCATGGCGCCGAACGAGTTCGCCCTGGCCATCACCCGTCAGGAATCCAGCTTCGATCCTCTGGTCCGCTCGCACGCAGATGCGCGGGGCATGATGCAGCTTCTGCCCGCGACGGCGCAGGGCGTAGCACGCCGCATGGGCCGTTCATTCAGCTCCGAACAGCTGTGGGATCCGGAGGTCAACATGACCTTGGGCAGCTACCACCTGGGCGAACTGATGAACAATTTCGGCGGGTCGCCGCTGCTGGCCTCCGTCGGCTACAACGCCGGCCCAGCGCGCCCGCCGCAATGGACCGCGCGCTGCGGCGACCCGCGTCAGGCCCAGGTCGATCCCATCGACTTCATCGAATGCGCCCCCTTCACAGAGACGCGCAACTACATGATGCGGGTGATGGAGAACATGCAGGTCTATCGCGCCCGCCTGAACGGCGGCTCGGCGCCGCTGACGCCGTCAGCGGACCTGGCCCGAGGCACGCCGCCCAACGCCGGGCCGCGTCCTTATCAACCCTGATCAGCTACTGGGACGACAGACGGCGGGCCGCCAGCAGCGGCCCGTCCAAGGCCTCCAGCCAGACGGCGTCGAGGTTGAAGACGATCTTCAGCACGCGCGGCGACAGAGCCTCGATCGGCGCCCCCTCCGCCGCCGTCCGCCCCTGATCCAGCACCACGACCCGATCAGCGAAGCGTGCGGCCAAAGTCAGGTCATGCAGGCTGACCAGGACGCCATGCCCGGCGTCGGCGCGCGCCCGCAGCCGCTCAAGCACCAGAAGCTGGGCGTCGGGGTCCAGACCGGCGATCGGCTCGTCCGCGACTAGCAAGGGAGCGGAAACCGTCAGGGCGCGGGCCAAAAGGACGCGCGCGCGTTCTCCGCCCGACATCTCGGCCACGCCCCGACCCGCCAGATGACCGACGCCCACCTCGTTCAGCGCGGCGCGCGCACGGTCCAGCGCGGCGGCGCCCGCCAGGAAGGGCGCGCCCAGCGCCGCCAGCTCGACCGCCGGCAAGTTCCACGCAATCGAACGGTCCTGTGGCAGATAGGCTGCGCGCTCGCCGCGCTGACGCTCGGACAGACGCCGCGCCTCATCCCCGCCCAGGCGCGCGGCGCCTTGCGTCAGCGACGTCAGCCCCAGGGCGGCGCGCACCGTCGTCGACTTGCCCGCCCCGTTCGGCCCGCACAGGGCGACCACCTCGCCCGGCCGCGCCGACAGGGACGCGCCTTTCAGCACATTAACCCCGCCGACGCGGACGTGTGCGTTCTCTAGCTCCAGCAGAAGGCTCACAGCCGCCACTCCCGCGCCGCGCGCCAGGCGATCAGGGCGAACAAAGGCGCGCCGACCAGGGCGGTGAAGACGCCCAGCTTCAGCTCCTGATCCGTCGGCAGCATACGCGCGGCCAGATCGGCGGCGACCAGAATCAAGCCGCCCGCGAGGGCCGAGGGCAGAAGCAGTCGCCCCGGATCGCCGCGCACCGCCGCCCGCACCAGATGCGGCGCCGCCAGACCGACGAAGCCGATGACGCCCGCCACAGCCACCGCAGCGCCCGCCGCCACGGCGGCAGCCGCCAGCGCCAGCACGCGCATTCGCCCCATTGACAGGCCGGACGCCCGCGCCGCCTCCTCGCCCAGGGTCAGCATCCGCAGGCCCGGCGACGCGCCTCGCGCCAGCAAGGCGGCGATCAGGACGGCGGGCGCCACCCAGGCGACATCGATCCAACTGCGGTTCTCGACCGAGCCCAGCAGCCAGTTCATCACCTCCGCCGAGGCGATCGGCGACGGCGACAGATTGAAGATCAAGGCGGTCAACGCGCTCGCGAAACTGGACAGAGCGACGCCGAACAGGATCAGCGCCTCCGGCGTCCTCACCCGTGCGGCCAGGGCGATCAACAGCCCGCCGCCGACCGTCGCGCCGAACAGAGCCGAAACTTCCACCGCGCCGGGGATCGCCGCCAGACCCAGCACGATAGCCGTCGCGGCGGCCACGGCCGCAGTCGCGGACACGCCCAGCACGCCCGGTTCGGCCAGCGGGTTGCGCAACAGCCCCTGCATCACCGCCCCCGCCAGCCCCAGAGCCGCGCCGACGAACAGGGCGCAGACAGCTCGGGGCGCGCGCACGAGCCACAGCACCTCGCCAGGTCCGGATCCCGGAGCGCCCAAGGCCATCATATAATCGGCGGGGTTGAAACTGGTCTCGCCCAGAGTCACCGCCAGTGCGATCGCCAACGTGATCGCCATCGCCAAGCCGATATTCAGCGTCGAAGTCTTGCTCATGACGCCTGCTCGGCCAGCTGCGCGGCGGCGTCAGCTGCGAACCAGGCCGGGCACGTCAGCGTCGCGCCGGGCAGTTCGGCCGCCGTCCGCCCTCGCATGGCGCGCTGCATCACCGGATGCCGCCCCGCTCCGCGCCAATCCGAACGCGCCAGGTCGAAGAAGCCCTTCACGTATAGGGCGGGCGGCGTCAGCAGCACCCTTTCCAGACCCAGAGGTTGATAACCCGGCCGTTCGACTGCATTGTGAAACCCGGCCGCGCGCAGGACAGCGTCCATCAAGGAGCCCGGCCCGGAAGTGAAGCCGCTGGCCGTGACATAGACGGCCTTGCGCCCTCGGCCTGCGCCTTCGGCCTTGGCCAACTGCGCCTCCATGCGCTGCACCAAAGCCTTGCCTCGCTCAGGGCGGCCCAGAGCCTGAGCTACGGCATGAATGTTGGCGCGAACCCCATCCATGTCCGTGGCGTCTGATATCGTAACCGTGCGGACGCCATCGCGCTCCAAGGCGGCCAGAAGGCGGGCGTCGCCGCCCCAGTAGCGCACCGCCATATCGGGTCGAAACCCAACGGCGGCCTCCAACGTCGGCCGCACTCGCCGATAACCCTGGGCGTCAGCGCGCAGCCATGAATCGGGATCATCCGCTCTCGGCGACAGACCCAGCTCAGCGTCAGGGGCAAGGGCGAGGACGAACTGATCGGCGCACTGGTCCAGCGCCATGACCCGCAACGGCTCAGCCGCCGCGACGCTGCTCCAACACGCCATGACCGAAACGACCGCCGCGATCGCGACCTTCACGAGGCGGTCAATCCCGCGAACAAGGCGTCCATCTGTGTGCGAACCAAGGTCTCACGATCCGCCCAATCGAAATAAGGCTTGGTCGTCATGATCGAGACCAGCCCATGGGCGCTGGCCCAGATGACCTGCGCCAGCGTGCGGGGATCGCCTCGCAGCACGCCTTGATCGACCGCCTCCTCGACCACGCTAACAAAGGCGCGGAACAGGTCGGCCCCGCTCTGTTGCGCCACGGTCTCGGCGCCGTGGCGCGTATGGACCTGCGGAGTCAGATAGGCCAGGCGATAGGCGTTGGGATTGGCGAAGCCGAACGCCATATAGTTTTCGACAATCCGCCGCAGCCGCGCCAAGGGAGGCGCATCCTCCGCCAAGGTCCGTCGGTGTTGCTCGGCCAGGGTGTCGAAGGCGTTGCGACAGATCTCGTTGAGGATTTCGCCCTTGTCCGCGAAGTGCATATAGAGGGCGGTCGACGACAGGCCCACCTCATCCGCGATCTTGCGAATGGTGGCGCCTTCATAGCCCCGCTCGACGAAGATACCTTCCGCCGCCGCCAGGATTTCTGCACGGCGCTCGTGCCCTTCACCCTTGGGTTTTCGTGTCGAACGCGACGATGCGGCAGATGCGAGCGACACTCGAATGCTCCCCAAGCTGAACTCTCGTGTGTGGCCAGTGATAACCGCAAAAGTCGGCTCCGGCCAAATATATTGCTTTACAGAAATGTCAGTATAACGTCGGTCTCTGGTCAGGAGGGCGACGATGCGAAGGGGAACGGCCGCCCGGGCGGACGACGATGCTCTGAAGTCTGCGCGGACCACGCTGACAACCCGTCAGACGCTAGGTCTCACCCTCATTCTCACCGGCGTTTTGGGCGCCACGGCCATGGCCCCGCTGTCGGGGTCGGTCGTACTTCTGAGCTTGCAGATCGGCTTCATGAGCTTGGCCGCATGGAGGCTGTTCCTGCTCTGGAACAGCCGTGTCCAGCCCTTGTCTGACACGCCGCAAATTTGCGCGGACCCGTCATGTTCATGGCCTCGCTACACCGTTGTGGCGGCCCTGTATCAGGAGACGGCCGTCCTGCCGCAACTGATCGAACGGCTGACCGACATTGACTATCCGAGCGATCGTCTCGAAGGCTTTCTCGCGCTTGAGGCGGATGACGTCGCGACGATCAAGGCTGCGTTGGACCTGTCCAGACCTGACTGGCTTCAGGTGTTGATCGTGCCGCCCGGCGCCCCCAAGACCAAGCCCCGCGCCCTGAACTACGCACTGGCGCGCTGTAGCGGCGACCTGATCACCATCTATGATGCAGAAGACGATCCCGACCCGCTGCAACTGCGCGAGGCGGCGACGCGCTTCATCCATGAAGGCGACAGCCTGGCCTGCCTTCAGGCGCCGCTACGCATCCGCTGCAGGAACAAGGCCAGCGCCAGCCCCTTTCTCGACCGACAGTTCGCGGCCGAATACGCCGCCCTGTTTGAGGTCACACTACCGGCCATGAGTCGTCTGGCCCTGCCCTTTCCTCTCGGCGGAACCAGCAACCACTTCCGCGTGCCCGTCTTACGGGCGCTGGGCGGCTGGGACGCCTGGAACGTCACCGAGGACGCCGATCTGGGCTTTCGCATCTGGCGCGCCGGCTATCGGCTCGGCGTCATCCAGAGGCCGACATACGAACCGCCACCCGGCCCCTTGCCGCTTTGGTTGCCCCAACGCACACGCTGGCTGAAAGGGTACCTGCAAACCCTGGCGGTCCATACGCGCTATCGAGAGGGAATGGGCTGGCGAGGCTGGACGGCGCTGGCCGCCACCGTCGGCGCCGGAGTGGCGTCAGCCGCTATTCATGCCGTCTGCGCCGCCTGGGTGTTCTGCGTGGCCTTGACCGCGTTTGTCGCGGGCCGTCTACCCGAGTTCTCGCCACAAGGAACAGTCGTCCTCGTATCCGGTATCGCCGCCGCCTGGCTGCTGAAGCACCAGGGCGCGCGGCAAGCTGGCGGTATCTATCGCGCAAGCGACATGCTGGCCTCCCTCGCCTACTGGTGCCTGCTCAGCCTGGCGTTCGCTCACGCCGTCATTCGCCTGGTCCTTGAACCGCATCACTGGGACAAGACCCCGCATCAGGCTGAACCCGAACCTGATATCGCCATGATCGACGGTGCTGACGCTGGACGAGCGGCCGCCTGAGCGCCTATCAGCGCGCATGGCTCCGGTTCTCTCATCCTCGCCCGAAACCCTCGTCACGCGCGGGTGGTCGGACTACGCCCTTCTGGACAGCGGCGACGGCCGCAAGCTCGAGCGCTACGGTCGCTACACCGTCGTACGGCCCGAGCCGCAGTGCTTCTGGAAGGCGCGTGACGAGAACGCCTTCGAGCGCGCCAACGCCATGTTCGACCCGCAACAGGAGGAAGAGGATTCCGGCCGCTGGCGCTTCGACGCGCACGGACCGATCGACGCCTTCCCTCTGCAATGGCGCGACGTGCGTTTCATGGGGCGGTTCACCCCGTTCCGCCATCTGGCCTTCTTCCCCGAGCAGGCGGCCAACTGGGAATGGCTGGATGCCCGCGTCCGCACCCTGCAGCAACCCAAGATCCTGAACCTGTTCGGCTACACCGGCGTGGCCAGCCTGGCCTGTTCGGCGGCGGGCGCCCACGTCACACACGTCGACGCCTCCAAGAAGTCGGTCGCCTACGCCCGCGAGAACGCCGAACTGTCAGGCCTGGCCAACCGCCCGATCCGCTGGATCGTCGAGGACGCCCGCAAGTTCGTGGCGCGTGAAGTCCGTCGCGGCAGCAAGTATGACGGCATCATCCTGGACCCGCCGAAATACGGTCGCGGCGCCAACGGCGAGGTCTGGCGCCTGTTCGAGGACATGCCGGGGCTGCTGAAAGACTGCGCCGCCCTGCTGTCAGACGACGCCTCCTTCCTGTTGCTGAACGCCTATGCCGCGCGGATTTCCGGCCTATCGCTGGCGCACATGATGGCCGAGGCGACCCATGATCGCGGCGGCCGTATCGACTGGGGCGAGTTGGCCCTGTCCGAAGACGGCAAGAACGCCCGCGCCATCGGCCTCAGCTTCTTCGCACGGTGGAGCAACGATGGGGAGCGCGCCTGATGACCGAACGCCTCATCACCTCTCTGACCAATGACACGATCAAGGCCGTACGCGCCCTGCACATGCGCAAGGAGCGCGAGGCGACCGGCCGCTTCCTGGCCGAAGGGCTGAAATTCATCGGTGAAGCGCTGGATCAGGGCCGCGCCCCGGTCATGCTGCTGGTCGGTCAGGACGCCCGCCCGCATCCGTTGCTGGACCGCGCCAAGGCTGAAACGCTGAAGGCCGGCGGCCAGATCATCGTCGTCACCCACGCCATCCTCGAAAAGATCAGCCGCCGCGACAATCCGCAGACGGTGCTGGGCGTATTCGAACAGGTCTATACCCCGCTGGACGCCATCCAGCCCGACGCCAAACCCTGCTGGGTGGCGCTGGAGCAGGTGCGCGATCCGGGCAATCTGGGCACCATCATCCGCACGGCGGACTCGGCCGGTTGTGGCGGCGTCATCCTGATCGGCGACTGCGTCGATCCCTTCTCTGTCGAGGCGGTGCGCGCGACCATGGGCTCGGTCTTCGCCGTGACCATCAGCAAGGCGTCGCGCGAAGAGTTCCTGGCCTGGCGCGCCCAATGGCCTGGCAGCGTGATCGGCACCCGCCTGGATGCGATGCACGGCTATCGCGACAGTCCTGTGCGCCATCCCGCCATCATCATGATGGGCAATGAACAGGCGGGCCTGACTGATGAACTGGCCGCCGCCTGCGACCTGAACGTCAAGATTCCGATGCGCGGCCGGGCGGACAGCCTGAACCTGGCCGTCGCCACGGGGGTCATGGTCTATGCCGTGACGGACGCGGCCTACGGCTCCAGCCTCTAGGCCTCGCCTTCGGTCTTGATGCGAGCCATGCCGATCAAGGCCAGAACCGTCAGCACGGCCGCCAGGGTCAGATAGCCGCCGACGGCGTGAAGGCCGTAGCGACCCGCCAACCAGGTCGCGGCATAGGGCGCCAGCGAGGCGCCGAGGATGCCCGCCAGATTGAAGGTCATGGACGCGCCGGTGTATCGCACGCTCGTCGGAAATGGTCTCGCCAACGCAGCGCCCAGCGGCCCATAGGTGCATCCCATCAGGCTGAAGCCGATGATGAAGAAGGCGACCACGCCCGCCTTGCCTCCGCCGCCGAACAAGGGCGCCAGGATCAGACCGAACAGGGCGATGGCGACGGTGGTCACGAGCAGGGTCCGCCCCTGCCCCCATTTGTCCGCCGCCAAGGCCGCCAACGGAATGATTAGGCCGAAGAAGCAGACGCCCAGCAACTGGATCGGCAGGAACTGCTCGCGCGTGTAGCCCATGCTGGTCGTGCCCCAGCCCAGGGCGAAGACCGTCATCAGATAGAACAGGACGAAGGTCGCCAGCCCCGCCAGGGTTCCGGTCAGCAAAGCGAACTTGTGGCGCGTCACAAGCGTCAGTGCGGGCGCTTGGACCCGTTCGGCGCGGTCGATGGCGCGTTTGAACTCGGGCGTTTCGGTGATCTTCAGCCGCATCCACAGCCCGACGACGACCAGCAGGGCGCTGGCGATGAAGGGAACGCGCCACCCCCAGGCCATAAACTGGCTCTCGCTCATCACCTGACTGAGGATGATGAAAGACAGGGTCGACAGGATGAAGCCGATCGGCGCGCCCAGTTGCGGGAACATGCCGAACCAGGCCTTCTTGCCCGGCGGGGCGTTCTCGGTCGCCAACAGCACCGCCCCGCCCCACTCGCCGCCGAGGCCCAGCCCCTGACCGAACCGGCACAGGGCCAGCAGCAGAGGCGCGATCACTCCGACCGAATGCCAGGTCGGCAGCAGGCCGATGGCGATGGTCGACAGGCCCATGGTCATCAGCGCCGCCACCAGGGTCGCCTTCCGACCCACTCGGTCGCCGAAATGGCCGAAGACGAGCGCGCCGATCGGTCGAGCGAAGAAGGCGATGGAGAAGGTGGCGAAGGATGCCAGCATGGCCGTCATCCGATCCCCGCCGGGGAAAAACAGGTCTGGAAAAACCAGCACCGCCGCCGTGGCGTAGATGTAGAAGTCGTAGAACTCGATCGTCGTGCCGATCAGGCTGGCGAACAGAACGCGCCGCTTGGAGGCGGAAGGCGGTGAAACGGCGACGTCGGTCACGCGAAATCCTTACGGTTGACGCACGATCTTTGCGGCGCGCCGCTGTCAGGCGTCAAGCGGACAGGATCAGGTTCCGCGCGGCTTGGCCCGATTGGTCGCCGTCGCATTGGCCGGGTCTTCCGGCCACGGATGGCGCGGATAGCGGCCCCGCATCTCGCTGCGCACCGCAGCCCATGAACCAGACCAGAATCCCGGCAAGTCCTTCGTCACCTGCACCGGCCTTCGTGCGGGCGACAGCAGGCTAAGCGTCAAGGGAACGCGGCCGCCGCCCACGGTCGGATGGGTCTTCACCCCGAACAGTTCCTGCACGCGGATTTCGACGCGCGGCCCGCCCTCGGCGGCATAGTCGACGCCCGCGCTGCCGAGCGGCGTGGTCAGGCGCATCGGCGCCAGCTCGTCCAACCTGCGCTGCAAGTCCCAAGGGATCAGGCCGCGCAAGGCCTCCGCCAGCCTGCCGTCGCCTATGTCGGCCAGCGACCGCGCCTCGTCCAGCAACGGCCACAGCCACTCCTCTCGCGCCGCCAGCAAGCCTTCATCCGACACGTCGGGCCAAGCCTCGTCCAGCCCACGCAGGAAGGCCAGGCGCGCGCGGAGCGCCCTCGCCTGCTCGCCCCATTTCAGCGCGCCCAGCCCCCCGGCCTCGATCTCCGATTTCAGCGCCGCCGTCATGGCCGCTCGGTCCGGCGCGCCGACGACCTTTTCATCCAGCACAAGGGCGCCGATGCGACGGATACGGCGGATCACCGGCTTGCCCGAAGGCTCGCGCGCTAGCCTGTCCTCGACCTCGATCAGATGCGCCAGATCGCTTTCAAGCGTCGAGGCGTCCAGCCCCGCCGCCAGACGGATGCGGTCGCGGGCGTCGCCGCCTCCCAGCTCAGCCACAGCCAGCCAGGGTTCGCAGGCCAGATGGTCCGTCGGCTCGATGAAGGCGCCGCGCCCCGAGGCCATCAGCACCTCGCCCGGCTTGCCCTTGGCGCGCGCGATGCGTTCAGGGAAGGCTTCGGCCAGCAGCAGACCTGCATCCGCCTCTCCGTCTCGACCGCCGCCTGCCGCCCGCGCCCAGCGTTCGGCCAGCTTCATCGCATCGCGGCCGCGCGGCGAGCGATCTCGCTCAAACCCCTTCAGGCGATCGTGCAGATCGACGCCGTTCCCGCCCAGCCCCGGTTCGCTGAGCACGGCCGCGATCTTCCCCCCGCCTAGAGCGTCGCCCTGATCCGAGGCGACCGCGACCATATGCGCCAGCCGCGGCGCAAGCGGAATGCGCGTCAACCGCCGTCCGTGCGGCGTCAGATCGCCCTTGGCGTCCAACGCACCGAGACGGGCCAGCACCCTGCGCGCCTCGGCCATGGCCCCGGCAGGGGGCGGGTCCAGCAGGGCCAGCCCTTCGACCGACTTCGCACCCCACCGCGCCAGATCGAGGGCGAAGGCGGTGAGGTCCGCCTCCTGAATCTCGGGCCGCTGATGGGCGACCAGGCCGCGCGTCTGCTCCTGGTCCCACAGGCGATAGCAAACACCGGGTTCGACCCGGCCCGCGCGGCCCCGGCGCTGCTCAGCCGACGACTTACTGACCTTGACCGTAGCCAGCCGCGTCAGGCCGCTGGACGGATCGAATCGCGGCACGCGCGACAGACCCCCGTCGATGACCACGCGCACGCCCTCAATGGTCAGACTCGTCTCGGCCACCGAGGTCGCCAGCACCACCTTGCGGCGGCCGAGCGCCGCAGGCTCGATGGCGCGGTCCTGCTCGCCCTTGTCCAGTGCGCCATAGAGGGCGACGACATCGACGGTCGGATCGCGCAGACGATCGTTCAGCCGTTGAACGACCCGGTAGATTTCGCCCTGCCCCGGCAGGAACGCCAGGATGGAGCCGGTCTCATCGTGCAAGGCCTGGATCACGGCCTTGGCCACGGCGTCCTCGAGCCGCTCGACCGGGTTTCGGCCCAGGTAGCGGGTCTCGACCGGGAACATCCGCCCTTCGGCCTCGATGACGGGCGCGTCGTCCAGCAGGCGCGACACGCCCACGATGTCCAGCGTGGCCGACATGACCAGCAGGCGCAGGTCGTCGCGCAACACCGACTGGCTCTCGCGCGCCAGGGCTAGGCCCAGGTCGGCATCCAGGCTGCGTTCGTGGAATTCGTCGAACAGAACGGCGCCCACGCCTTCCAGCGCAGGGTCGTCGAGAATCATCCGCGTGAAGACGCCCTCGGTGACCACCTCGATTCGGGTTTCAGAGCCGATCCGGCTCTGCAGGCGGGTGCGATATCCGACGGTTCCGCCGGCCTTCTGACCCAGAGAGGCGGCCATGCGGTCGGCCGCGGCGCGCGCGGCCAGTCGTCGCGGCTCCAGCACCAGAACCTTGCCTTCGCCTAGCCACGGCTGATCCAGCAAGGCCAAGGGCACGACCGTGGTCTTGCCCGCGCCCGGCGGCGCGGCCAGGACGACGGCGTGGGTCTGGGCCAGGGCCGCCTTCAGCGGCTCAAGAACGGCGTGAATCGGCAACATGAAGCGGGCTGTAGCGCCTTCGACAGGGTTCACGAAAGCGTCGTCGACGCGTCATCCGTCGTAAACCGCGTTGCGCCTGAGCGTTCAGATGGCTAGCGTCCCCGCCCAAGAAGGCGACCCGGGAGGGGTCGTCGCATAAGTTGGGGGCGCACCTGCATGTCTGCAGATGGCGTAAAGCCTGCCGGAAACCGGCTATTTCTTAAAAAATCCATCGCCCAGATTCAGAAGGAAGCCGCCAAGAGCGAGCTGAAACGGACCCTCGGTCCGATGAATCTGATGAGCCTGGGCATCGGCGCCATCATCGGCGCCGGCATCTTCGTTCTGACGGGTCAGGTGGCCTCGGCCCACGCCGGCCCGGCCATCATGTTCTCCTTCGTCATCGCCGGCATCGCCTGCGCCCTGGCGGGCCTGTGCTACGCCGAACTGGCGTCGACCATGCCGGTGTCGGGTTCGGCCTACACCTACGCCTACGGCACCCTGGGCGAGGTCTTCGCCTGGGTCATGGGCTGGCTGCTGGTGCTGGAATACGGCGTCGCGGCCTCGACCGTGGCGGTCGGCTGGTCCGGCTATGTGGTGTCTATCCTGAACGACTTCGGCCTAAGCGCCAGTCTGTTCCCGACAATAACCTATCCCGGCGGCGAAGGGCCCCAGTGGGCCACCCCTCTGATCCAGTACGTCGCCTCGGGCGACAATGCAGGCTTCCCGCTGACGGGCACCTTCAATCTGGTCGCGGCCGTCGGCATCGCCGCCGTCTGCGGCCTGCTGGTGCTGGGTGTGTCGGAATCGGCGAACATCAACAACGCCATCGTCGTCATCAAGATCATCGTCCTGCTGACCTTCATCGCCGTAGGCCTGCAGTACATCAACCCGGCCAACTGGGATCCCTTCATCCCGCCGCAAGGCGAAAGCTGGGACCAGTTCGGCGTGGGCGGCATCTTCCGCGGCGCCTCGATCATCTTCTTCGCCTACGTCGGCTTTGAAGCGGTTTCGACCGCCGCCGCCGAAGCCAAGAACCCGTCGAAGGACGTGCCGATCGGCATCCTGGGCGCCCTGTTCGTCTGCACCCTGATCTACATGATCGTGGCCGCCGTCATGACCGGCGTCGTCCCCTACCTGGAGCTGGCCTCGCCGGCGCCGATCGCCGTCGCCATCGACCGCATGGGCCTGGAATGGGCCAATGTGCCGCTGGCCGGCGCGCCGAGCGGTCAGCTGAACCTGATCGCCTTCCTGATCAAGATCGGCGCCATCACGGGCCTGTCCTCGGTCATGCTGGTGCTGTGCTACGGCCAGACGCGCATCTTCTACACCATGGCGCGCGACGGCCTGCTGCCCAAGGCGTTCGCCGTGGTGCACCCGAAGTTCCGCACCCCGTGGATCGGCACCATCCTGCTGGGCATCGTCATCGCCATTGCGGCGTCCTTCCTGCCCATCTCGATCCTGGGCGATCTGGTGTCGCTGGGCACGGCGACGGCCTTCGCCATCGTCTGCCTGTCGGTCATTGTCCTGCGCATCAAGCACCCGGAGATGGAGCGTCCGTTCAAGGTGCCGGGCGGCATGGTCACGGCCGTTCTGGGCATCCTGGCCTGTCTGACCCTGGCGTCGTTCAACTTCATCCCGATGGTGACGCACGCTCTGAACGACAACCCGCTGCCGCTGACCATCCTGGGCGTCTACGCCCTGGTCGGCGCCCTGATCTACGGCCTGTACGGCTTCGCCCATTCGAAGCTGGCCAAGGGCATCGACATCACCGAGGACACGACCCTGGAATCGGCGGTCGAGGCTCTCGGCCACGGCGTCGACAACAAGAAGGACTGATCACGGTCAGTCCTTCGGCCTAAAGCAGCGCGAAGCGCGGCAGACCCGATAATGAGAAGGCTCCGGAGCGATCCGGAGCCTTTTTCATATCCAGACGGGATTGCCCAAATCACCGCCCTCGCCTACAGCCTCAAGCGAACCTATGCGGATGTGGCGGAACTGGTAGACGCACCAGATTTAGGTTCTGGCGCCGCGAGGCGTGGAGGTTCGAGTCCTCTCATCCGCACCATGGTCGTTTCCTGGAAAACGACGCCTCACTCTATCGTCTGAGGCAGAATAAGACGCAGCGCCGCCTGGACGCGCGGCAGGCGCATCAGAAATCCTGACGTCAGCCCGGCGACGGCGAAGGCGCCGCCGAAAACGCCCGCATTCCAATTCGAAAGCGCAAAGGCCGCCCCGGCCCCAGCCAACGGCGACACGATGACCAGGGCGATCAGCCCCAGCGCCTTTAGCTTTGAAAACCGTTGTTTTTGCATGCCGATGTCATGCAGGTGATGCTGGCTATTGTCCAGCTGGAACGCCCGTTCCGACCCTGTCGCTCAGATTTCAGCCAATCCTCGGAGAATGACCGGGATCAAGTCGGGCAAGTCTTCCGAGATCAGCCCCGGCCCGAAACGTCGGGCCGCATCGCCATGCATCCACGTCGCCGCGCAGGCGGCGTCGAAGCTGTCCATATGCTGGGCGACAAGGGCGCCGATCAGGCCTGCCAAAACATCACCGCTGCCCGCCGTCGCCAACCAGGGGGAGCCATGCGTGCTGACCGTGCAGCGCCCATCATGGGCCGCAATGACGGTTGCGGCCCCTTTCAGCACCACGACGGCCCCTGCGCGACGCGCGGCCTCCATCGCCGCCGCCTCACGCCCCGCCGCGGCCAAAAGCCCCGGGAACAGGCGTTCAAACTCTCCCTCATGCGGGGTCAGGACGTCGTCGCGATCCAGCAGGGCGAACAGCTCCTGAGGTCGATCCTGAAACAGGGTCAAGGCGTCCGCATCCACGATCAGGGCCGCCCCCGTTCGCGCCAGAGCCATCAGGTTGTGCGCCGTGGCGTCGGTCAATCCCGCCGCAGGACCGATGACGACGGCATCCATCGGCTCCGCCAGGGCCTGAAGCTGCTCCGGCCCGGTGAAGGCGGCCAGCATCACGGCCTCCAGGCTGGGCGCCAGAACCACGGCGGCGTCCGGCGGGCAGAAGACCTTCACCAGTCCTGCACCGCCGCGCAGCCCGGCCCGCGCCGCCAGCCGCGCCGCGCCGGTCGACAGCGCGCCGCCCGACACCACGCCCAGACGACCGCGCATGTGCTTGTGGGTCTCAGCGGCAGGCCAAGGCAGGCGATCGCGCCATTCGCCGGGGTCGTTATGCGACTTCATGTGGATTTCCGTTCACGGATGGCCTCAACGGACGAAAATCGCTTGCCATATTGTGCAATGCAATGTCCCTTTACCACCCGAGCGTCGGACCAACAAAGGAGCCGGCTCGGGATCCGCGATGAAGAAGATTGAAGCCGTCATCAAGCCGTTCAAGCTGGATGAAGTGAAAGACGCTCTCCAGGACATCGGAGTGCAGGGCATGACCGTGCTGGAGGCCAAGGGATATGGCCGCCAGAAGGGCCATTCGGAACTCTATCGCGGCGCCGAGTACGTCATCGACTTCCTGCCCAAGATCAAGATCGAGGTCGTGGTGGCGGATGACTTGGCCCCTGCCGTGGTCGAGACGATTCAGAACGCCGCCCGCACCGGCAAGATCGGGGACGGCAAGATCTTCATCACCACCCTCGAAGACGTCATCCGCATCCGCACGGGCGAAACCGGCGCCCAAGCCATCTAGTCTGACGGCCGCCCCTCGGGGCGGCCGATTTCAATTCCCCAGCTACAGGACCTCCCCCCATGAGCGCCGCCAACAAGATCCTGCAAGAGATCAAGGACAAGGACGTCCAGTACGTCGACCTTCGCTTCACCGACACGCGCGGCCGCGTCCACCACGTGACCTTCGACATCGGCATGGTGGACGAGGACTTCCTGGAAGAAGGCACCATGTTCGACGGCTCGTCGATCGCGGGCTGGAAAGCCATCAATGAGTCCGACATGCTGCTGAAACCGGACCTGTCGAGCGCCTTCATCGACCCATTCTATCAGCAGACGACCCTGTTCCTGTTCTGCGACGTCCTGAACCCGGACACGGCCGAGCCTTACAACCGCGACAGCCGGTCGATGGCCAAGAAGGCCCTGGCCTATGTCCAGTCGTCGGGCGTGGGCGACACCGTCTTCTTCGGCCCGGAAGCCGAGTTCTTCGTCTTCGACGACGTGCGCTGGAACACCGCGCCGCACGACACCCGCTACAGCTTCGACTCCAGCGAGCTGCCGGCAAACACGGGCGCCGAATACGCCGAAGGCAACCTAGGCCACCGTCCGTCGACCAAGGGCGGCTACTTCCCGGTCAACCCGGTCGATTCCGGCCAGGATTTGCGCGGCGAGATGCTGGCGGTCATGCGAGATCTCGGCCTTGACCCCGAGAAGCACCACCACGAAGTCGCCCCGGCGCAACACGAACTGGGCCTGAAGTTCAGCGACCTGCTGACCATGGCAGACCGGATGCAGCTGTATAAGTACGTGATCCACAACGTGGCCCACGCCTATGGCAAGTCGGCGACCTTCATGGCCAAGCCGATGTTCGGCGACAACGGCTCGGGCATGCACGTCCACATGTCGATCTGGAAGGACGGCAAGCCCCAGTTCGCCGGCGACCAGTACGCCGGCCTGTCGCAGGAATGCCTGTGGTACATCGGCGGCGTCATCAAGCACGCCAAGGCCATCAACGCCTTCGCCAACTCGACCACCAACTCCTACAAGCGGCTGGTGCCGGGCTATGAGGCGCCGGTGAAGCTGGCCTATTCGGCCAGCAACCGCTCGGCCTCGATCCGCATCCCGCACGTCACCTCGCCCAAGGCCAAGCGCCTGGAAGCCCGTTTCCCCGACCCCATGGGCAATCCCTATCTGACGTTCGTAGCTCTGCTGATGGCGGGCCTGGACGGCATCGAGAACCGCATCGATCCGGGCGCGGCCGCCGACAAGAACCTGTACGACCTGCCGCCGGAAGAGCGTCACTCGATCCCGGAAGTCGCCGGTTCGCTGAAGGAGGCCCTTGAGGCGCTCGACGCCGACCGCGCCTTCCTCAAGAAGGGCGGCGTCATGGATGACGACTTCATCGACGCCTACATCACGCTGAAGCAGGAAGAGGTCGCCCGGCTGCAACTGCACCCGCACCCGGTCGAGTTCGACATGTACTACAGCTGCTGATCCCCGGATCAGTCCGAAACAAGAAGCCCCGGACGGTTCGCCGTCCGGGGCTTTTTCGTGTTGTCTTATCGATCAGGAAAAGCCGCCCAGGAGCGCTGGTCCTAAACCGTCAGGCCGCCAGCCCGTCAGCGGCATCGGCCTTCTTGCGGCGCAGTTCGATGATGCGGACGCACCAGATGGAGACCTCGTAGAGCAGGACCATCGGCACAGCCAACATCAGCTGGCTGATCGGATCGGGCGGCGTGACCACGGCGGCGACCACGACCACGGCGACAATGGCGTAGCGACGCCCCTTGGCCATCATCTGACTGTTGATCAGGCCCGCCAGCCCCAGCAGGGTCATCACGACCGGCAATTGGAAGCACAGACCGAAGGCCAGGATCAACGCCGTCACCAGGTTCAGATAGTCCGACACCTTGGGCAGCAGTTCAGCCGCCACGCCCTCGCCGATGATCTGCTGACTCAGCGAGAACCACATCACGAACGGCAGCATGACGTAATAGACCAGCGCCGCGCCCAGCAGGAACAGCACCGGCGCGGCGATCAGGAAGGGCAGGAAGGCGCCCTTCTCGTTGCGATACAGGCCCGGCGCGACGAAGCGGTACAGCTGCCAGGCCAACACCGGGAAGGCCACAATGACGGCGCCCAGTCCCGCCAGCTTCATCTTGGTGAACAGTATCTCCAGCGGGGCGGTGTAGATCAGCTTTACGCTGTTGTGATCCACATCCGGCACGGGGATCAGCCCGGCCGTGCCCAGGATCAGGCTGAACGGCGACACATGGCCGTGAGCCCCTACCGTCTGGTGGAAGGCGGCCGAGACCACATAGGGCTTCACCAGGAATAGATAGAGGGCCTCGGAAAAGGCGAAACAGCCGATGAAGGCGATGACGAAGGCGACCACGCAGATCATCAGCCGCGACCGCAACTCGATCAGGTGATCCATCAGGGGCGCGCGGGAAGCCTCGATCTCGGCTTCGTCGTGTTCAGCGCGACTCATAGATCAACCTTCTTGGTGCGCGTGACCTTGGGACGAACGGCGTCAGCTTTCAGCCCAGGCTTGGCGGCCGGCTTACGCGCCTTGGTCTTGGCGGCGTCGGCAGGGACGGCGGCGACCTTCTTGGCGCGCGGCTTGGCGACGGATTTGGGCGCAGGTTCAGGCGCAACGGCGTCCGGAGCAGTATCCGGCCATTCATCGACGCCCGTGGCCACGGGCTGAGGGGCCTCGTCCGCGACCGGTACGGCGGGTGCAGCGACGGCAGGCGCTCCGATCGGCGCCTCCAGCTCCTTACGAATGTCCTTGAAGGCTTCGTCCGCCTCGGCGCCCAGGGCGTACATCCCCTGCCCTGACCGCAACGCCTCGACCTCCTTGCGGAGGTCGTCCAGCTCGGACTGGCGCGCCATTTCGTCGAAGCTGGCGCGGAACTCATTGGCCATGCCGCGCGCCTTGCCGACGAACTGGCCGACCCGGCGCATGAGCATGGGCAAGTCCTTGGGCCCCACCACAAGCAGGGCCACCAGACCGATGACAAGGATTTCGAACCCGCCGATTCCGGGGCCAAGACCACCCATGATTCAGCGTCTTCCGGCGAGGATCAGCGGTTCAGTTCTTCTTTTTCGGCGTCCGTGCGCGGCAAGGCGCCCGGAGCTTCCTTGTCCTTGGCGCCCGTGTCGTCCTTCAGGCCGTCCTTGAAGGCGCGAATGCCCTTGGCGGCGTCGCCCATGATACCCGACAACTTGCCGCGGCCGCCGAACAGGACCAGCACGACGACGACGACGATGGCCCAATGCCAGATGCTCATGGAGCCCATGGCGATACCTCCTCAAGGGGACTCACCGAGACGCGGCCCCACCGACTGATTGTTGTGCGTCATATAGGCTGAGTGATGGCGACGCGCCAAGGGACGCTGTACGCATCGCGGCCATGAGTCTCAACGATCACGTCATCATCCACACCGACGGCGCCTGCAAGGGCAATCCCGGCCCCGGCGGCTGGGGGGCGATCCTGCAAACGGGCGGAGGTCACGAGAAGGAACTCTGGGGCGGCGAGGCCCTGACCACAAACAACCGCATGGAGCTGATGGCCGCGATCATGGCGCTGGAGGCGCTGAAACGTCCCTGCCGCGTCGATCTGCACACCGACAGCAAATACGTCATGCAGGGCGTGACCGAATGGATTCGCGGCTGGAAGGCGCGCGGCTGGAAGACAGCCGACAAGAAGCCGGTCAAGAATGAAGACCTGTGGCGGCGCCTGGACGAGGCCCGCAACCGCCACGAAGTCAAATGGCACTGGGTGAAAGGCCACGCCGGCCACGCCCTGAACGAGCGGGCCGACAGCCTGGCCAATCGCGGCGTGGCGGAAATGCGCGGACGCTAGAGCGCCCGCACCTTCAGCAGAGGCCCCGACACCGACTCGATGATGACGCTCTCGCCCGCCAGGGGCGAAGCGCCTTCGATCTCGGCCGGCCATTCCGATCCCGATACGAAGACCCGGCCGCGCCCGCCGACAAAGGGCTCGACCACCCGAGCGCGCTCGCCGACCAGACGGATGTCGCGATCATTGATGTCGGGCTGATCCTTGGGATTCACCCGCTTGATCAAACGACGCGACAGGACGGTTGAGGCCACCGTCAGCGCCGCAAAGACGCCGATCTCGACCGGCAGGCCCAGTTGCGGTGCCAAGGCGGACAGCAGGGCCGTCAGCCCCGCCGACACCGCCGGCCACAACAGCCACTCGGTCGAAGCCGCCGCCTCTATGCCCAGCAGGACGACGCCGATCGCCAGCCACAACCAGAACGGCTGCGAGGCGTAGAGGGAGACGAACCAGTCCATGTCCTACTCCGTCGTCGGCACGGCGCCGCCCGAACGGCGCGGCGCGGCCTGACGCGCGTCCGTGCGGACCTGCTGCTGCTCCTTGGCCAGGCCGACCAGTTCGCCGACGCCCGCAATGGTGCCGACCAGGGCGCCCATTTCCGACGGCACGATGACCGTCTTCTGCTGCGGGCTGCGGGCCAGCTCGGCGAAGGCTTCCACATACTTCTGGGCCACGAAGTAGTTGATGGCGTTGACGTCGCCGCGGGCGATCGCCTCCGACACCATGGCCGTGGCCTTGGCTTCAGCCTCGGCTTCACGCTCGCGGGCCTCGGCGTCGCGGAAGGCGGCCTCGCGACGGCCTTCAGCTTCCAGGATCGCGGCCTGCTTGGCGCCCTCGGCGCGGGCGATGGCGGCCTGCTTCTCGCCGTCAGCCTCGGTGATGACGGCGCGGCGCTCGCGTTCAGCCTTCATCTGACGGGCCATGGCGTTGGTGATGTCCACCGGCGGCGTCAGATCCTTGATCTCGATGCGGTTGGCCTTGATGCCCCACGGCTCGGTCGCGGCGTCGATGACGTGCAGCAGGCGGGTGTTGATGCTGTCGCGTTGGCTCAGCACCTCGTCCAGTTCCATCGAGCCGACCACGGTCCGCAGGTTGGTCATGCACAGCTGGGCGATGGCGTAGGTCAGGTCGTCCACGCGATAGGCCGCCTTGGCCGCATCCATCACCTGGATGAAGACGATGCCGTCGACCTTCACCATGGCGTTGTCGCGGGTGATGACCTCCTGGGTCGGCACGTCCAACACCTGCTCCATCATGTTCATGCGGCGGCCGATGCGCTCGACGAACGGGGTCAGGATATGGATGCCCGGCGTCAGGGTCTTGGTGTATTTGCCGAACCGTTCCACCGTGAATTCACGGCCTTGCGGCACGATCTTGATCACGCTGAACAGGAAGATGATCGCAAAGACTGCGAACATCACAAAGAAAATCAGCGAAAAATTCATTAGGCCCTCCGGTTGGAGAAAGAGCTTAGCCGCCCAGGGTGCATCACGCCACAGAATCCGGTTCCGTCAGCATGACATCCGCGTCAGCCATTCGCCGCGCCATACGAATGATGCGTCGCGTCTCTTCCCAGTCGACCATGATCAGAGCCGTCTCGAGCGGGAAAAAGCCTGCATCGGCGGCGTCATCGCCCGCGACGACCACGCCCGACGTCCAGCGCGCGGCGTAGTCGATCAGGACATAATGTCGCCCCGCCTCTGGAAACAGCCCATCCACAACATCGATCAGGCCGATCAGATCCGCCTCGACGCCTGTTTCCTCTCGCAGTTCGCGAAGAGCGGCGGCGGCCAGGCGCTCGCCGGGCTCCAAGCGGCCGCCGGGCAGGCTCCACTCGCCCGCGCGCGGCGGCGTGCCGCGACGGATCAGAAGCACTTCCTCGCCTTTGAGGCACACCACGCCCACGGCTGGTGTCGGAATCATGTTTTGCCCCCAAATTGACCGCCAGAAGGCATGGTTTTGCGCTTCCACCACGGGCCGCCTTTTGCCACAAGGCCGATATGACCCTCCCGACGCCAGAATCCCTCGCTGAACTCAAGGCCGCCCTGCCCGGCGCCTGGACGCAAGACGCCGCCGAGATGGCCCCGTGGCTGACGGAGTGGCGCGGCCGCTGGACCGGCGAGACGCCGCTGCTGCTGCAACCGCGCACGACCGAAGAAGTCGCCCGCGCCGTCGAGATCTGCGCCCGCCACGGCACAGCCATAGTGACGCAGGGCGGCGGCACGGGCCTGGTCGGCGGCCAAATCCCTTACGGCGAGGTGCTGCTGTCCACGCGCAGGCTGCGGACCGTGCGCGATGTGACGCCGCTGGACGACGCCATGACGGTCGAGGCGGGCGTGACCCTGCTGGAGGCGCAGGAACTGGCGAAGGAGAAGGGCCGCTTCTTCCCCCTCAGCCTCGCGGCCGAGGGGTCGGCCACCATCGGCGGCGTCATCTCGACCAATGCGGGGGGCACCGCCGTCCTGCGCTACGGCATGATGCGCGACCTGGTGCTGGGCATCGAGGCGGTCATGCCCGACGGTCAGGTGTTCAACGGCCTGAAGCGCCTGCGCAAGGACAACACCGGCTATGACCTGAAGCAGATGTTCATCGGCGCCGAAGGCACCCTGGGCGTCATCACGGCCGCGACGCTGAAGCTGTTTCCCATCATGCGCAGCCGCGCTACGGCCATCGTCGGACTAGAGAGCCACCACGACGCGGTCGTGTTGCTGGCCCGCGCCAAGGCCGAGACCGGCGGCGGGGTCGAGGCCTTCGAGCTGATGAAGCGGCTGGGCATGAGCCTGGTGCTGAAGAACATCCCCGACACGCGCGAACCGCTGGAAACCACGCCGCCCTGGTATGTGCTGATCGAGCTGGCCTCGGGCGAGCCGGACGGCGCTGAGGCGGCGATGGAGCGCCTGCTGACCGCCGCCTTCGAGGAAGGCCTGATCGTCGACGCCGCCATCGCCCAGAACGACGCCCAGAAGGCCGAATTCTGGCGTCTGCGCGAAGAGCATTCGGCCGCCCTCAAGCCCGAAGGCGGCGGATGGAAACACGACGTCTCGGTTCCCGTCTCGCGAATCGCGGACTTCATCGACGAGGCGACGGCGGCGGTTGAAAAATTCCATCCCGGCTGCCGGGTGTCGGTCTTTGGCCACGTCGGCGACGGCAATCTTCACTATGATGTGATCCCCGGCGTGGGTGAGGACGTGGCCGCCTTCATCGCGCGCTGGATGGAAGGGTCCGAGGTCATCCACGATGTGGTCGCTCGCTATGACGGCTCGATTTCGGCTGAACACGGGCTGGGGCGGCTGAAAACCGACGAGGCCCGTCGCTATAAATCGCCGCTTGAGGTCGCCACGATGCAGGCGATCCGTCAGGCCATCGATCCACAGCGGATCATGAATCCAGCGGTTCTTTTTTGAGGGCTTGCGACCGTATGTG
The DNA here is from genome assembly GCF_002478355.1 of Brevundimonas sp. UBA7507. Lineage (NCBI taxonomy): Bacteria > Pseudomonadati > Pseudomonadota > Alphaproteobacteria > Caulobacterales > Caulobacteraceae > Brevundimonas > Brevundimonas sp. UBA7507. The sequence continues at coordinate 330,621 of NZ_DLNP01000013.1, forward strand.
ACGTTTCTCGCGGTTCAAAACCTCGTGGAAGCGGCCTATGAGGCCCGCTCTTGAGACGCATACGGAGTCGATCGTCTTGTTGATCGTCCTGTCCCCGGCCAAAAAGCTGGACTTCAATCCGCCCGCCATCGACGCCCCCGTGACGCCGAGGCGATGCGCCGATGAGACCGCCGAACTGGCCAAGGTGACGCGCGAACTCAGCCGTGCAGACCTACGCCGCTTGATGTCCATTTCCGACGCCCTGGCCGAGTTGAACTATCAGCGCTTTCAGGCCTTCGACAACGATGCGTCGGAAGGCGCGCTCCAGGCCGTCTTCGCCTTCGCAGGCGATGTCTATGACGGGCTGTCGGCGCGCACACTGTCGGTCGACGACCTAAACTGGGCGCAGGATCACCTGCGCATCCTGTCGGGTTTCTATGGTCTGCTGCGGCCGCTGGATGCGATTCAGCCTTATCGGCTGGAAATGGGCATCCGTCTGAAGACCAAGCGCGGCGCCACCCTGTACGACTTCTGGGGCGAGCGGATTTCGCTGCGCCTGAACGAAGACGCCGGAAAACTAGCCGAGCAGACGTTGGTGAACCTGGCCAGCCACGAATATTTCGGCGCGGTCGATGCGCGTGCATTGAAGCTGCCGGTCGTGACCCCCCACTTCAAGGAGAAGAAGGACGGCGAGGCCCGCATCATCTCCTTCTACGCCAAGAAGGCCCGCGGCGGCATGGCCCGCTTCGCCATCGAGAACCGCCTGGAAAAGGTCGAGGATCTGAAAGCCTTTGATCGTGACGGCTATCGCTTCGACAAGAGTCTTTCGACGGACACGGACTGGATATTCATCAGGGAAGGAAATTCCTGATCGCCAGATTGAACGACTGCGGTTAGGTTGCGTTGCAGCAACATCTTCCACGGGTTCCTTCTGTCATGTTCGCGATGAACGATCTCAAAGGCCGCGTCGCGGTCGTCACCGGCTCGACCTCGGGTATCGGTCTGGCGTTTGCGCGGGCCGTGGCCCTATGCGGCGGCGATGTGATGCTAAACGGCCTGGGCGACGCCGAGGCCATTGAGAAGACGCGCGCGGACCTGGCTGCCGAAACCGGCGTGCGCGTCCTTTATCATCCCGCGGACATGACCCAGCCGGATCAGATCGAGGACATGATCGCCACGGCGCAGCGCGAGTTGGGTCGTCTCGACATCCTGGTCAACAACGCCGGCATCCAGCACGTCGAAGCGGTCGAGAACTTCCCCGCCGATGCGTGGGAGAAGATCATCGCCATCAACCTGTCCTCGGCTTTCTACGCCACCAAGGCGGCTATCCCGATCATGAAGGCCCAGGGTCGCGGCCGGGTCATCAACGTCGCCTCGGCCCACGGTCTGGTCGCCAGCCCGTTCAAGTCGGCCTATGTCGCGGCCAAGCACGGCGTGATCGGCTTCACCAAGACGGTGGCGCTGGAGCTGGCGCAGGAGAACATCACCTGCAACGCCATCTGCCCCGGCTTTGTCGAGACGCCGATCGTCGCCAAGCAGATTCAGGATCAGGCCCGCACCCGCAACATGAGCGAGGAAGACGTGATGAAAAACGTCATTCTCGGCTCGCAGCCGACCAAGCGCTTCGTCACGACCGACGAACTGGCGGGTATCTTCCTCTATCTGGCGTCGGACCTCGGCGCTTCGGCCAACGGCGCCCACTTCTCCGTCGACGGCGGCTGGACGGCGCAATAGCCTTCTGAGCGGCCGCTCGGGCCGAAAGACGGAGAGGCTGATGGCGAAACGCAAACCTGTCTGTCTGGCCCTGCAGGGCGGCGGCGCGCACGGCGCCTTTCAATGGGGCGTGCTGGACCGACTGCTTGAGGCCGATGTGCTGGACGTGCGCGCCGTCACCGCCGCCTCGGCCGGAGCGATGAACGCCGCCGCCCTGATCACCGGGCTCAAGCGCGGCGGCGCCGAGGGCGGTCGCGAGGCGCTCGACACCCTATGGCGCGAGGTGAACCAATCCGGCGGCCGCAACGTCTTCGGCGACAGCGCCGTCTGGTCCAAGGCTCTGACGCCGGACTGGCTGAAGGGCACGCCGATGTGGCAGGCGGGACAGACGCTGGCCCTGTCGATGAGCCCCTACTCCTTCAACCCCTTCAACCTGAACCCGCTGCGCCGGGTGCTGGAGACGGCGGTGGATTTCGAGGCCCTGCGCGCCTCGTCCATTCAGATGTTCGTGTCGACGACGGCGGTGCGCGCGGGCCGCTCGCGCATCTTCAAGTCCGAAGAAATGGCGCCGGAGGTGCTGCTGGCCTCAGCCTGCCTGCCCCAGTTGTTTCAAGCGGTCGAGATCGAGGGCGAGCCCTATTGGGATGGCGGTTATCTGGCCAATCCGGCGCTGTGGCCGCTGTTCTACACCGACACGCCGGACGATATCCTTCTGCTGCCGCTCAATCCGTTCCAGCGCGACGAGGCCCCGCGCGAGGCGGGCGACATCAACGACCGTCTGAACGAGATCGTCTTCAACGCCCCGCTGGTCGCCGAACTGAGGGCCGTCGCCTTCGTTCAGGATCTGATCGCCGAGGGCAAGCTGAAGCCCGGCGAAGACCGTCGGCGTGGAATCCGCATCCACGTCATCGAGGCCGACGAATGGCTGGGAGGCCAGTCGCTTCACTCCAAATTCGACACGGAGTGGAGCTATCTGAACGAGTTGAAACAGCACGGTCGGACAGCGGCCGACACCTGGCTTGAGACCTGCCTGCCCAAGGTCGGCAAGGCGTCCAGCGTGGATGTGAAGGCGCGGTTTCTCTAGCCCACGAAGCCCGCCGCACGGCGCAGGCGGTCGTTGATCGCCTCGCCCAGCCCCTTCGCCGGAATGGGCGACACCGCGATCCCGACAGGCCGAGTACGATCCGCCTCTCGCAACAGACGAAACAGATTGGCCGCAGCCTCGCGCAGGTCGCCGCTCGGGCTGAGGCTCCAACGCGGATCGCCGACGCCCGCGCCGAACCCCAGCAGGATTTCGCCGTCCCTGACGCCCTCCGCCTCGATCCGCACTGGTGCGTCGGGCGCATAGTGCAGAGCCAAGCGGCCGGGAGAGCGATGCCCCTGCCCGCCTTCGGCCAGCGGCCCGGCGACCGCCTCGATCTCTTCGCGCGTGACGGAGCCGGGACGCAGCAGGGCGACCTGACCGTCCAACACCGAGACGACGGTGCTCTCCACGCCCACAGCGCAGGGGCCCCCGTCTACCGCCGCACCAACGGCCTGGCCCGTCTCTTCCAGAGCGTCGCCGAAAGTCGTCGGGCTGGGCCGTCCCGAACGGTTGGCCGAGGGCGCGACGACCGGCCCGCCGAAGGCGCCGATGACCGCCCGCGCGCGCGGATGGCCCGGCACGCGCACGGCCACGCTGTCCAGCCCCGCCCGCGCCAGATCGCACACCCGCTCGCGATCGCGCACCGGCGCCACAATGGTCAGCGGCCCCGGCCAGAAGGCCTCGGCCAGAGCCCGCGCCTTGGCGTCGAACACCGCGATAGCCTCGGCGTCCACGGCGTTGGCGACATGGGCGATCAGGGGATTGAAGCGCGGCCGCCCCTTGGCCTCGAAGATGCGCGCCACCGCCTGAGGGTTGGAGGCGTCGGCCGCCAGCCCATAGACCGTCTCGGTCGGCAGGATGACCAGACGTCCCGTCTTCAGCGCCTCGGCGGCGATTTCGGGGCTGTCGCCCCTGGCGGGTCGGTCGGCGGGCACGGTCGGCCTTTCCTTACGCGGCGTCAGCCGTTCAAACAGGGGGCTACAGTGCGCGGAATCTCGACCAAAGTCCAAGCGGGCTTGCGCCCAAGGGCGCGGCGGCCGACAGAAGCGCAACGTCTTTCTGAGGATAACCGATGAGCTACCGCGCCCCCGTCCGTGACATCGCTTTCGCCCTCGACGCCGTGGCCGGGATCGGCCAGGTGGCGGCGACCGGCGCCTTTCCCGATTACGACGCCGATGTCGCCTCGGCCGTGCTGGACGCCGCCGGGCAGTTTTCGGAAGAGGTTCTGGCTCCGCTGAACCGCCCTGGCGATCTGGCGGGCGCCAAATACGCCAACGGCGCCGTGACAGCCGCCCCCGGCTTCGCCGACGCCTACCAACAGTTCGCAGCGGGCGGCTGGACCAGCCTGACCGCTTCGACGGAGGCGGGCGGACAGGCCTTGCCCAAGGCGCTGGAACTGGCGGCCTATGAGACCGTCCACTCGGCCAACATGGCCTTCGGCCTGTGCCCCATGCTGTCGCTGGCCTCCATCGAGGCGCTGGAGCAGGTCGGCAACGAACATCAGAAGGCGACCTACCTGCCCAAGCTGGTCAGCGGCGAATGGACCGGCGCCATGGTGCTGACCGAGCCGCACGCGGGCTCGGACCTGGGCGCCCTGACGGCGACGGCCGTCCCCAACGGCGACGGCACCTACGCCCTGAGCGGCCAGAAGATCTTCATCACCTGGGGCGACCACGACGCGGCGGACAACATCGTCCACCTGGTGCTGGCCCGCCTGCCCGACGCCCCTGCCGGGCCCAAGGGCATCAGCCTGTTCCTGACGCCCAAGTTCGCCGTCAACGCCGATGGTTCTCTGGGCGAGCGCAACGCCTTCCGCCCGGTCGGCGTCGAGCACAAGCTGGGCATCCACGCCTCGCCTACCTGCGTCATGAGCTATGAAGGCGCCCGCGCCGAACTGGTCGGTCAGCCGAACCAGGGTCTGGCCCATATGTTTGTCATGATGAACGCGGCCCGCCTGGCCGTCGGCGTCGAAGGCGTCGGCATCGCCGAGCGCGCCTATCAGCACGCCCTGGCCTATGCGCTGGAGCGCCGTCAGGGCCGCAGCGTCTGGACGGGCGAGAAGGACGCGCCGATCTTCGACCACCCTGACGTGCGCCGGATGCTGTCGGTGATGAAGGCCAAGGTCGCCGCCGCCCGCGCCATCTGCCTGTCCACCGGCGTCGCCGCCGACCTGGCCCGCCACGCCGCCACCGAGGAAGAGCGCAAGGCCTGGAAGGGCCGCGAGGACCTGTTCACCCCGATCGCCAAGGCCTGGTCCACCGACGTCGGCTGCGAGGTCGCCTCGCTGGGCGTTCAGGTCCACGGCGGCATGGGCTTCATCGAGGAAACCGGCGCGGCCCAATACTATCGCGACGCCCGCATCGCCCCGATCTATGAAGGCACCAACGGCATCCAGGCCATGGATCTGGTCGGGCGCAAGCTGTCGATGGACGGCGGCGAGTCGGCCAAGGCCCTGATCGCCGAGATGAAGGCGACCTTGGCCCAGATCGACCGCCTCTATGTCGGCAAGCCGGTCGAGCGTTTCGCCACCGCCATCGAGGCGATCGAGGACGCCACCCTGTGGCTGCTGGACGCCAAGTCGGATCCGGCCCGCGCCGCCGACGTTCTGGCGGGCGCCGACGCCTATCTGAAACTGATGGGCGACGTGGTCGGCGGCTGGATGCTGGCCAAGGGCGCTCTTGCCGCCAAGGCGAAGCTGGACGCCAACGACGGCGACGCCGTCTGGCTGCAGGGCAAGCTGGACCTCTATGAAGTCTACGCCGCCAATGTGCTGGGCCACGTCTCCAGCCGTCTGGCCGCCGTCGGACAGGGCGGCGACCTGCTGCAACGCATGAGCGCCGAAGCCCTGGCGGGCTGATCGCTGTTCTATGACTTGAGCGTAAAGCGCCTCCTGTGCCACCTAGGCGCGGGAGGCGTTCTTATGAGAGCGATATTCAGCGCTACGATCCTCATCACGGCCGTCCTTTTCAACGGCCCATTGCTCGCCGCTGAAGAACCGCCCGTCGACTGGGTAGCACGCCCTACGCCGACGTCAGACGACTTTCCGCCGTTCGCCGCCGCCATGAACATCAGCGGCTGGGCCGAAGTGAACTGTCTGGCGACGGCCGAAGGCCTGCCCAGCGCCTGCACCGCCATGCGCGCAAGGCCCGATGGGCTGGGATTCGCCGAGGCGGCCGTTCGCGTGATCCAGCGGGCGCGATTGACGCCCGCCCTGCCCGACATTTCGCCCGAAGAGCGCGTGTTCAAGGTCCGCGTGCCGTTCAATAGCTCGCCATTCAGCGACGCACCGCCGTCACCCTGGTCCGGCCCGACGCCCAACGCCGCACAGTTGGAAAGCGGCCGTCGCTACGCCCGACGCAGCGTCGAACCGGTCGTCCGCTTGCGACGCCACTGGCGGCTGGATCAGATGCCGCCCGAGATGCGCCGGACGACCGAAGGCTGGATCGCCGAACTGTTCGGAAACCTGGAGACGGAGCGTCAGCGACGGGCTCTGGCCGCGGCGCGCGTCCTGGCCGTCCGCGGGCTGGACGCCATGCCGCCCAAACAGCCGGATGACTGGACTGAATCCTGGGTTCCACAGTTGAACGAGGCCAGTCGCGATCTCTATCCTCGCGAACCGATGATCGAACTGCGTCGCCGTTTTTGCGCCCGTTACGATTGCGGGCCGACGGCCGAAACCGTCGCCACCCCTGAATAGTCCGGAGTTCCTCGCATGATTACGCTTCTAGCGACCTTGGCTCTGCTGGTCGAACCTGCACATTGGGAGACGGCGCCGGATGTGAAGCCTGCCGACTACCCAGCCCTGGCCAGAGACCTGCGGATCAACGGAACCGTCACGCTCGAGTGCGTCAATAATGAAGACGGCGCTCTGTCCAGGTGCGCGGCCATGTCGGCAAAGCCGGCCGATGCGGGCTTTCAGCAGGCCGCACTGGCCGTCGTGTTCCGAGGGCGCGTCGCCCAGCCTGCGGGCGTCCCTTTCAGCATCGAACTGCCCTTCGACATCCTGAACGAAGACAACGAACCGCTGCGCCAACCGTGGGAGGGCCCCGAACCAGGCCCAGAACATATCCAGGTCGCCCAGACCTTTACCGACAGCTTCTATAGCGGCAGCCGCTCTGCGGCCGAACGCTCGATCCGGGATTGGAAGGTCAACGAGATGCCGCCCGAAAAGGCGGCGCTGCTGCGCGGCTGGATGGCCGAACTGTATCCCGACCTTGAAGCTGAGAAAGCCTGGCACGCCGCAGGGGTCGCTCGCGTCCTTGCGCTGCACGGCGTGGACTATCTGCCGACGCGGAAACCGATCGGCTGGGACGCCTGGCATGCTCAGGTCACCCAGGCCAGCCCGGAAGACCCGGCCCCGATCAGAAACGAAATGCGCCGCCGCTACTGCGCGGCGTTCGACTGCGTTTCGGGCGTAGCGGTCGACTGATCCAGCAGGACGATCGTCTCGCGTACATATTCGGCGTGGGCCACGACGCCCAGGTCGATACCCTGTCCGCCGCTCTGAACCTCCTGCACCAGCACACCGGCGATAAAGGGGTGGTCGGGAACCGGCGCCCCCGGCACGCGGCGCGCCGCCGGAGTCCAGAAGACCGGCCCTCCGGAGTTCCCCTGAGCCACCACGAAATCCAGCAGGAAGATCGGGAAGTGCCGAATCGGCGTCAGCGGCCAGGAGCTGATCCGCCCCAGCCGCAGGATGGGAAAGCCCGCCCGGTTGGCCGACAGCCCATGCGGATAGCCCAGCGCCAAAAGTTCATCCCCCGGTCCCATACGCCAGCGATCGAAGGCCTCGGCGTCAGCCAGCCATCCGGCGGGAATCGCCGCCTGGGCGAAGGCGGGCGGCGCCGTGATCTCCATCACCGCCACGTCACGCTCCGGATGCGCGGTCCACAACGGCGCGCCGTTCGCGTCGCGGATCGTCAGGCTTTCCGGCGTGAATTTCCAGGCGCCGTCCGCCTCGGCCGTGCGCCAGCCGATCCGCGCCTCATTGCCCGGCATGACGTCCAGCACGTGCCGCGCCGTCACCAGCACCACGCGCGGCGCGCCGTCGGGCCGAGGCGCGGCGATAAGGAAACCTGTACCGACCTTCCTCTGGCCGTCGCTGATGGCTTGATCCAATTGCACAGTGGCGTTGATCACGCCGACCGTCAGATCCCATTCGGGCGGCGGAGCGACGACAGCGGGTTGTTCGGGCGGAAGATCCTGAATGATCATGCCGCCATTTGACGCCGAGCGTCGCCGGGCACAAGGTCCAGCTCAAATCATATTCCAGGGGGAAGCCCACGCCATGAACCGCCGTGAACTGATCGCCTCGACCGCCGCCGTCGGCGTGGTCGCCGCCTCCCCCGCCCTTGCCCGCCAGAGTACCGGAGCCTCGATGTCAAAACCCACGCCGCCCGTCGCCAAGAAGGTTCCCGTCCGCATTGAACAGTTGGGCCGCGTCCGCGTCGACGACTATCAGTGGATGAAGGACGACAACTGGCAGGCCGTGCTGCGTGATCCTTCGCTGATCAAGGCCGACGTCAAGGAGCACCTGACCGCCGAGAACGCCTACCGCGAAGCCATGATGGCCTCCACCCTGCCGCTTCAGGCGCAGATGTTCGAGGAGATGAAGGGCCGCATCAAGGAGGACGACAGCTCCGTCCCCGCCGCCGACGGGCCGTGGGAATACTACGTCCGCTATAACACCGGCGACCAGCATCCGCTCTATTGCCGCCGCCCCCGCGGGAAAAAGGATGGCGAGATCATCCTGCTGGACTGCAACAAGCTGGCCGAGGGCAAGGCCTATTCGGAAGTCTCGGCGACCGAGCACAGCCCCGACCACGCCCTCTTCGGCTATGCCGAGGACGCCCAGGGTTCGGAAGTCTACAAGATCTATGTGAAGGATCTGGCGACCGGCGAGGTGCTGCCCAACCCGATCGAATCGGCCAGCGCCAACTTCACCTTCTCGCCCGACAGCCAGTGGATCTTCTGGACCAACCGCGACGACAGCGGCCGCCCGGACAAGATCTTCCGTCGCCCGGCGCGCGGCGGCGAAACCACGCTGGTCAATGAAGAAATCGACGAGGGCATGTTCCAGGGCGTCGGCCGCACCGCCGACGACGCCTTTATCGTCATCTCTATCGGCAACCAGGAAACGTCGGAAAGCCGCATCATCCCGGCTTCAAATCCCACCGCCGCGCCCGTGGTGGCCGAGCCGCGCCACGTCGGTCGCCTGTATGACCTGGACCACTGGGGCGACCGCTGGGTGATCCGCACCAACGCCGACGACGCCGTCGACTTCAAGGTCATGGAGGCGCCGACCGCCTCGCCCGGCAAAGCCAACTGGAAGGATCTGATCCCGCACACGCCCGGTCGCTTCATCGAGGGCGTGGCCCTGGTGAAGGACTATCTGGGACGTCAGGAACGCGCCGACGCCAACACCAAGATCGTCATCCGCGACCGCGCCGGCACCGAGCATGAGATCGCCGTGGACGAGCCCGCCTATGCCCTGTCGCTGGGCGGGGCGTCGGAGTTCGACACCACGGTCATGCGCTATGGCTACAACTCGCCGTCCACGCCGACCTCGACCTATGACTACGATCTGAAGACGCGCGAACGCACCCTGCGCAAGGTTCAGGAAATCCCCTCGGGCCACAATCCGGCGGACTATGTGGTCGAACGGCTGAACGCCCCGGCCTCTGACGGCGAACTGGTGCCGGTGACGGTGCTGCGCCGCAAGAACACGCCGGTCGACGGCTCGGCGCCGCTGCTGCTCTACGGCTACGGCTCCTACGGCATACCGATGGCGGCCAGTTTCGCGACGAACCGACTGTCGCTGGTCGATCGCGGCTTCATCTACGCCATCGCCCACATCCGCGGCGGCTCGGACAAGGGCTGGAACTGGTTCCTGACCGCCCGGCGCTTCACCAAGAAGAACACCTTCACCGATTTCATCGCGGCCGCTGAACACCTGATCGCGCAAAACTACACCAAGGCCGGGAACATCGTCGCCGAAGGCCGATCCGCAGGCGGCCTCCTGATGGGCGCCGTCACCAACATGCGGCCGGACTTGTGGGCGGGCGTGATCGGCGGCGTGCCCTTCGTCGACGTCATCAACACCATGAGCGACACCAGCCTGCCCCTGACCCCGCCGGAATGGCCTGAATGGGGCAATCCGCTCGAGGATGCAGCCGCCTACGACTACATGCTGAGCTACAGCCCCTATGACCAGATCGAGGCCAAGCCCTACCCGGCCCTGCTGGCGACCGGCGGCCTGTCCGATCCGCGCGTCACCTATTGGGAGCCGGAGAAGTGGGTGGCCAAGCTGCGTCCGGCCTCGACCTCGGGCAAGCCGGTGCTCTTGAAGATCAACATGGAGGCGGGTCACTTCGCCTCGTCGGGCCGCTTCGACTATCTGAAGGACATCGCCCACGACTACGCCTTCGCCGTCTGGGCGGTCGAAAAAGGTTGGGAAAAGGCGTGATCGTCCGGCCGTTCGCGGAAGCCGACCTGGCGGCCGTAACAGCCATCTACGCCGACAGCGTGCTGAACGGCACGGGGACGTTCGAACTGGACGTCCCCCAGTGCTGATGAAATGCGAGCGCGCTTAGCCGCACCCGCGGCCCTAGGTCTGCCGGTTCTGGTCGCCGAAATCGACGGAGCGGTCGCGGGCTACGCCTATGCTGCGCCTTATCGCCTGCGCGCGGCCTATCGCTTCATGGTCGAGGATTCGATCTACGTCGCCGAAGCGTTTCGCGGACGGGGCGTCGGCAAGACGCTGCTGGACGCCCTGCTCAGGGCCTGCGAGGCCCTGGGAATGCGTCAGGTGGTGGCGGTGATCGGCGACAGCGCCAACACCGGCTCCATCGCCCTGCATGAAGCCGCAGGCTTCATCCACGTCGGCGCTTTCCGCGACGCCGAGTGGAAGTTCGACGGCTGGCGCGACGTCGTCTTCATGCAGAAGGCGCTCGGCCTCGGCGGCGCGGCTCCGCCCGACGCCGAAGGCCTGGATTGCGGTTGCTAGAGTCTGAATTCGCAGATTTTTTAGTAAAAGCGCCACAATGCGCTTGACCGAAAGCGCGACGAACCGTATTCGCCCCTCCTCTCCTCCTCGCGGGGAGAGAAACGCGGGTGTAGCTCAGTTGGTTAGAGTGCCGGCCTGTCACGCCGGAGGTCGCGGGTTCGAGCCCCGTCACTCGCGCCACTCCTTCTCAGAAATGAGGGAGTGGCGCGCTGCTCCCGCCTTCAAATTCTCCATTACACAACATCATAATGTGTCGTTTCAACATGACGACACTCGCTTCGTCTCGTCTCTCGGCGCTCGTAAGGTGCGTCCGTTCAGCAAGCCAACGCTCATAAAAAAAGACGGCGGATCAATCGATCCGCCGTCCAGTATTCAAGATATCTTTTCTATTAGAAGCGCGCAGTCAGGCCCACGAAGTAACGGCGACCCAGAACATCATAGGTCGACGGGTCGGTGTTTGCCTGGATATTCGGCGAATACAGCGGCGGCTGCTCATCGAACAGGTTGTTCACACCCACACGCAGAGACACGGCGTCATTCACGTCATAGGTTGCACGCAGATCGAAATACCACATCGAATCCACGCCAGTACCGGAACCGCCCGTGACAGTGTTGCTATGCACCATCTCGTCGATGAAGCGAGCCGTACCCGTGACCGAGAACGGGTCCAAGCGCCAGCTCGTGCTGATGGTATGACGCCATTCCGGCGTGGCCGACCCCGTGCCGGTACCAATGGTGCCAACAAAGTCACGCACCGGATCCAGCGGAGTGGTCTGGGATTCGTACTTTTCGACCCAGGTCGACAGAACGTTGAAGTCCAACGCTCCAGCGCCACCCAGTTCGAAACCAACACCGAAGTTGAAGTCAACGCCGCTGGTTTCCGTCATCGCCTGGTTACGCGACAGTTGGACGACATTCTGCACCGAGCCGTTGGCTTGGTTGCGCTCAAACAGACGGCACCAATCGTTGTTGGGGTCGTAGGTCGGGTTCGCGTTATCCAGGTTGAAGCAGCGCTGAACGATCGTGCCGACACCGATCGAAGCAATAACGTCTTCGATCTTGATCGACCAATAGTCCACCGACAGATAGAGGCTATCAGCCCAACCGCCCGTGCTGAACGGCGAACGCGCCACGAAGCCAGCGGTCCAAGAATTGGCCTCTTCCGGCTTCAGATCCGGATTGCCACCCGTAATTGCGGGAATCTGACCCGACCAGGTGAAGTTGGCGCCGCCAGCCACAGCCGACTGCGTCTGGCACAGTTGCGCGATCTTGGCGCCGTTCGGGCCATTGCGGCTGTATGCTGCAGTAGCCGGCAAGCGAACGTCACACGGATCGAGGCGGTTGAAGGACGGGAAGTTGTTCACCTGAGGAGCAAATAGTTCCGAAATCGTCGGCGAGCGAACCGCCGTCTGATAACCACCGCGTGCGCGAAGCCAGTCATTCACTTCCCACTCAAGATTGGCCTTCCAGCTATTGGTCGTGCCCGAATGGGAGTTCTCCGAAACACGATAGCCAAGCGACAGCGACACATCCTTGGCGAAAGCTACATCCTTAACGACCGGCACCAACAGTTCGGCGAAGATGTCTTTCCAGTTCAAGAAGCCAGAAGTCGGCAGCTGCTGGTTGAAACCAGCCACTAGACCAGGCTGCAGCCCGCTATCCGGACGGAAGTCGAAATCCAGTTCACGATAGCTGGCGCCGAAAGCACCCTGAACCGGGCCGGCGGGCAGTTGGAACAGATCACCGTTGACAACAGCTTCAACCACGGACTGCTCAACAACGGTCAGGTTCTTGGCTTCAAGGCTGACCCAAGCCGCACAACTGGCATCGATCGGCGCGGCGCCGAACAGGTTGAGGCCGTTAGGGCAAGCGCCGCCAGAAAGGGCTGCTTGCTGAGCGACCGTCGGAGCCCGGAAAGCGGCGACGCGCGCGTCATAGTCGGCCTGGCTTTCCGTCGCCCCCTTGGCGTCGATATGACCAAGCAACTGGCCGACGCGGTCGCGGCGAACATTTCCGCCTTGGATTTCGTTCAGCGATGTGCGGCCATACGAAGCATAGACATCATAGGTCCAGGTATTGGTGCGGGGCAGCGATCCCTTGGTGCCCAACAGGACTTGCCAGACGTCATGGGTGTTGAAGCCAGTACGGCCGCCCAAGTCGTTGAAGCGCTTCGAGAAGGCGAACGGATCGTTCGGACGAGCGCGCGCCGCCAGAAGCGATCCTAGTTGCGATCCAATGAACGGATTGCTGACCGCCACGTTCCAGCCCGTCGAACCGCCGGCTGGCGTCGGAGCGAGCTCCTGCTTGGCGTTATAGTTGGTGTACAGCGCCTGGACGTAAGGCTTGAAGTGGTCGTTGAGCTCATAGTTCACGCGCGTGAACAGGTTCCAACGTTCCATCGGCAGGACCAGGATGTTGTCCGGCTCAAAGTTGTACGAGAAGATGTTCGGTGCGAAATTCGTGGCTACAGCAGATTCCGGCCCCTTATAGCCGTACATGTTGTAGACGCTGCTCGTTTCCAGACCCGTACAGAACAGGCTTCCATCCGGATTAAATCCGAAACCGGCCCAGCCGCCCGAAGCGTCGCAGTTGTTCGGGCCGCCAAAGAGGCCATTCACGACCCCTTGCGTCGGCGTGTTAGCGCCTAGCGCAACCGAACCGCCAGGGAAGATCGCCGTCGTTGTAGAGGCTTGCGAAGCAAAATCACGCGCGCCCTTGTACATGACCTCACGGTTGAAGTAGCTGGCGTTGAAAACCGCATTCCCCTTACCGTCGCCGAATTGGCCGCCAAAGGTAATGTCAGTGCCCCACTCCTGCCCGTCACCTTCTTCGGTGAGACGGTATTGGGAGTCGATCTGAATGCCTTCGAAGTCATTCTTCATGATGAAGTTGACCACGCCCGACACGGCGTCCGCACCGTAGGTCGAGGCCGCGCCGCCGCTGATGATCTCGACGCGCTCGATCAGAGCCGCAGGAATGGTATTGACATCGACCGTGCCGCCAGCGGTCGAGCCCATCGGACGACGGCCGTCCATCAGCACCAGGTTACGGCCAGACCCCAGACCGCGCAGATCGATAAAGGCGCGGCCGTTCGAGCTCGGGTTGTTCGACTGCGAGCTAAGGCCTGCAGTCACTTGCGGCAGGGTATTGAGATACTGCTCAACCGTAGTCGAACCGGAGTGCGTCATGTCCTCCTGTTGGACAGTCAGGATCGGGCTCTCGGCGACCGCATCGCGACGGGCGATGCGCGAGCCGGTCACCACGACTTCATCAACGCGGGAGACCTCCTCCTGCGGCGCACTCTGCGCGAACGCAGGCGCAGCGAAGCCGATAGCAGCCACTCCGGCAATCATCGTGGTCGCTAGCAATCGCTTGCGATGTTCCATGGAAATCAATTCTTCCTCCATTAAATGAAGGAGCGCAGCGGAAAGCGGATATTCCCAAAAACGCCGACACCCCCAACCCAGCCTCAATTTCTAGCGATTCGAAACCGCGGCTGACTTTGCATCTATCTTCATATTTGAACTTGTTCATTGACCTTTACGATATTGACGCGAGTTAGCCCCTCACGTGTCTCAAAATCGCCACATAAGTATCCAAATAGCCTAGAAATTGACACTTACAAACCGCCCCTCAACTCAAAATAGAATTTCAAAAGTCATGGAAATATTGGCAATATCTCCCCCCATTTGCCGCTTTTTGGCCATTATCACCCTCTCCCTGCTCATCGCCGGAAGCGCTAAGGCCCAAAGCGGCCCCACCGCTTTCGAAAGACTGTCCGAATGTCAGGGCCTCACCGCAAACGAACAAAGACTGACCTGTTACGACGAGCGCATGGCCGCTCTACGCGCCGCAGCGAACAGCGGTGAGGTTGTGATTATGGAGCGCGCGCAGGTTGAGGCCGCCAAGAGAGCGGTCTTCGGCTTCTCCGCGCCTAACCTTCCGGCCATGTTCGGAGGAGATGCCATAGAAAGCCTAGAGACAACGCTGGAGCGCGCCACCGCCGCTGCGAACGGGGCCTGGGTTTTCCACCTTGCAGACGGCTCGACATGGCGACAGATCGACAACACGCGTGTCGCCAACCGTAGGGCTCGCCAAGGGGAAGAGGTTCGCGTCCGCAAGGCGGCACTAGGCAGCTACTTTCTTAATCTCGGCTCGAATCGAGCCGTCCGGGTGCGGCGCGAGTAATCAAAAAGCAGCCCTACGAAACACAAAAAAGCGGCGGATATGTAATCCGCCGCCTTCTTGCCATCCAACAAATCCTCAGAAGTTTGCCGTGACGCCAAAGAAGAAGTAGCGACCCATGGCGTTATACAGCTGCGGGTAGGTATTGTTGTTACCCGTCGTGCCGACGCTGTAGGACAGCGGCGGATCGGAATCGAAGACGTTATTCACGCCAGCGCGCAGAGAGATATTATCCCGCATCTGCCAAGTGCCCGCCAGATCGAAATAGTTCTGAGAATCCAGAACGCGATCAATACGGTCGCTCGGCGAGTTGTTCAGGCTACCATCCGAACCCAGAACCGCGATCTCGGCCTCGCCGTAATGCCGCCACGTGCCGTTCAGGTTCAGGCCGTCGATCGGCGTGTTCCAGTCAACCCGAAAGCGGTGACGCCACTCGGGGTTCGGCACGCCGCACTGGTTGGCGTAGAACCCCGCACAGTCATACGTCGATCGGGCCAGACCCAGACCGGTGTCGGTCTCAAGCTTATCCAGCCAAGTACCGATCAGGGCGAAGCCCAAGCTGCCGACGCCGCTCCAGCCAAAGTCAGCCAGATCGACGTTGTAGTTGGCGGCGACATCGACGCCCGAAGTCTTCAGACCGCCAATGTTGGTGTTCAGATCCACCACATTGCCGGTGCCGACCCAAAGCTGGCCGTTGGCGTTCCGCTGGATATTGTTACAGGCCGTCATGAAGCCGCCTTCGTAACAGGCGTCCAATGCGTTCTGCGGGCCGACCGATGAGATCAGATTGTCAATCTGGATGTCGAAGTAGTCGAGCGTCAGATTGAAGCCCGGCAGGAACTCCGGCGTGAACACCACCCCCAAAGTCAGGGTGTCGGAGCTTTCCGGCGTCAGGCTCGTCTCCCCCCCCTGCAGGACATTGTACTGGCCGGCCGGGCTGCTCAGGTTGCCGCCGTCAGCTTGGCCTTGCGACACCTGCCAAGGATTGGTGCCCACGCAGGCAGCTTGCGACGCGGTGCCATCTTCGTTCGGGTCGGTGAAGTCGCAGGGATCATCATCCATATCGAAAAGATTGAAGCCCTGCGCGGTGAACAGTTCGATGACGTTCGGCGCTCGAACCGCGCGTTGCGCGCTGGCTCGGAAACGAAGCGAAGGAATAGGCGCCCAGTCGCCGCCGATCTTCCAGGAATCCGTGCCGCCGCCGAGATCATACTCCGAGTGACGGTAAGCTAAGTCGAGCGACAGCTGATCGGCGAAAGCCATGCCTTCGGCGATCGGGATCTGAGCCTCAACGAAGACGTCGTAAACCTGGTTCGCACCATTCAGGCCCAGCGTCGGACCGCCTTGACCGGCGCCGTCCCCCGTCGAGAACGACACGTCAGGCGTCAGATCCAGAGCGTCTCGGCGATACTCGCCGCCGAAGGCCGCCTGAACGCTCCGCGTGGCCCAAGGCGACTTCACTCCATAGGCGCCCAAATCAACCGTCAACGAACCCGAAGCCACCTGCTGGGTCGTCCAACCCGTCGCGACCAGCGGCACCTGCAGATAGTTCAGAGCCGCTTGCGACACGCCGCCTGGCTTGAAGATATCGTAGGGAACGCAATCAGCGTCGATACCGGCAAGCACCGAACGGCAAACCGGCGTATTGGTGCTGGGATCCAGCACGACATCGAGAGCACGCGCCAACCGTGTATTCGAGAATTCGTTGCGGTAGATATTGGTGTACTGCGCACGAGAATACTGGATCGACAGATCGTAGCTCCAGGCGTCATTTAGATCGCCTCGGGCTCCGATCACGCCACGATACGATTCGAAGCGGATGTCGGACTGACGTCCGCCGCCCTCAACGTTACGTCGCCCGATGTACAACGGCACCAGGTTAGGGTCTTCCAACAGGCGGAAAGCCTCATTGCCGCCAGGCGTAGTCGCCCCCGGGGACGACAGCGAGAACGTCTTGTTGTCGTTTTGGATCACCCAGGTGTTGTAGGCGGCCGTAGCTTGCGCCCCGCATCCAAGATTGGTCGCCTGCTGCGCATTCAGAAGAGGGCTGTCGCAGTTGATAAACGACGACCCATCGGTAGTGCGGAAACCGTTCTTGAACTCGCCAAAGAAATTACCCGATGGCGCGATCTGAGCGATCGTGGAGTAATCGTTGAACATCAGCTGAGTATACACTTCGATTTTGTCAGTCACATCGTAGTGACCGAAAACCCCCAGCGTGTACCTCTCATCCGGCCGCTGAAAATAGTTGGACGGACCGAAATTGTATGCATCCGTCGCGCCAACATAGTTGCGGAAGCCTGTACCGTTCACGGTATAGGCGAAGCTCGGCAGCGGGTTGACGTCAACATCATCCGTTGTGGGATCGTTATCGATATCGATCAGGAATTCATTGCCGCCGAAATCCGTAAACTGGCCGGGAAATGACGTGCCAGAACCACCGCAGTTAAACTCACCCGGAGGCGTACTAGCTGCTGGCGCCGAAAGAGAACAGGACGAATAATCGTAGTCGCGCCCCAACACCTTGTTGTTCTTACGATAGCCAGCATATAGCGTGATATTACCACGATCATCAGGGGCATTGACGCCCATCAGCAGGTTCACTTCACGGCTGAACCCCGTATAGACGTTATCGTCGGGCAACTGGAACTGCGATGGGTTCGAGGCGGAGCGACGTTGAATAACGTCGCGCAGGTTGCCCACGCCGTCATAATCGTTGTTGTGCTGGTTGAAGCCATATTGGGCATCGATCTCGATGCCCTCAAAATTCTTGCGCATGATGAAGTTCACCACACCCGCGATGGCATCCGAACCATAGACAGCCGAGGCGCCGCCGGTCAGCACTTCAACGCGCTCGACCATCTGGCCGGGAATCTGGTTCAGGTCCGCTGCATCGTCCTGCGGCGAGCCATACCCCATCCGCTTGCCGTCGATCAGCACCAGAGTGCGCGACGAGCCGAGGTTCCGCAGCGACACCGTCGCCGTGCCAGAGGCGCCGTTGGCGACCGTCGAGTTCTGGGCAGCGAAAGCCTGAGGCAGTTGGGTGACCAGATCTTCAACGCGGGTCACGCCCTGGACGTCGATGTCTTCGCCCGTGACTTGGGTCACAGGGCTTGTAGTGGTCAGGTTCGGCTGACGTAGGCGCGAGCCGGTCACGACGATGTCGCTCACCTGACTCGGCTGATCGGCCTCGGGACTCGGCGTGGTCTGGGCTGCAGCCGGCGCGGCGAAGCCGACCAGCGCAAGGCCCGCGATCATCGTCGACGCCAGAAGACGCTCACGTTTGATCTGAAAATTCAAAGCTTATCCTCCTAAGTTGTGGACGACTCTGATGAGGTCCACCCCCATCCGTCGACCACGGGATAATCTCGACCATCACCTAAGCTATAAGGCGCGCCCGATACCCGATCGAAAAGTAGCCACGACACGCGACTACAGGCCACGCAAATTACATCAGATTCACGACTGAGCCTTCAGCATGTCGCAATTTCGCCACGCAATGACTCGGATGACATTTCGCCAAATCTCATGCGATGATCCGATATCTTCAAAATCATGATTTCGGGATGGGCCAAGAATGCGAATAATGTTGACCTTCTGCGTCGCCGCGATCGGCACATTTGGCCTCAGCTGCGACACTTTGGCGCAAGTTCAGTCCTCTGAACGTTCAACGCTCCTGAGCGATCTTTCCGAATGTCGCGCCATGCCGGACGCCGCCGTTCGCCTGGCCTGCTTCGACCGAACGGCAGACGCCCTGGATACGGCGGAACGCCAAGGCGAACTGGTGGTGATGGAGCGCCAACAGATTCGCGAAGCACGGCGCCAGCTCTTCGGCTTCAGCGCTCCAGCCCTTCCTGCGCTCTTCAGCCGAGGCGGCGGCGGGACGGATGCTGAGCCGGAGGTCGACTCCGTTGAAACGACCTTGGTGAGCGCCGGTCAGGATCATGAGGGCAAATGGACCTTCCGTCTGGCTGACGGCGGCGAATGGCGGCAGATCGATTCTGCGCCTGTCCGTTTCCAGAATCGGAGCGGCATAGAAGTCAGGGTGCGCCGCGCAGCTCTGGGCAGTTACCTGCTAACCGCCGGCAAGAGCCGGGCAGTTCGCGTCAAGCGGCAGTAGTCTAAAAAAGCAAACGGCACGCGCTTACTCTCGAGTCCGGCTATGGTGCGAGCCGCTCTCCTTTGTGGAGAAGCGGCTGCTGGATTCGCACACGCAGGGAGGCTGGCCATGATCCCCTATCTCCGTCAGTTCGACTTCGCCTACGGGCGACGCGATCAGGTCTCCCCGTTGATTCAACGCGTGATCGCCGACAATCCGGGTCCATTCACCTTCACAGGTACAGGAACCTATATCGTCGGACGCAGCTTGCCGGCCGCCGAAGTGGCAGTGATTGATCCCGGACCGGACGATGACGCTCATCTTTCGGCCTTGCTGCGCGCCATTGAAGGCCGCGTGGTCAGCCACATCCTTGTGACGCACACCCATCGCGACCACGCCCCCCTCGCCCGCTCGCTGGCCGAGGCCGTCGGCGGCGCGCCGATCCTGGCGGCTCGACCGCCTGAGCGGCCCCTGCATGTCTCAGCCGCGCTGGATGAGGACGATGACGCCGACTTCCGCCCCGATGTGCTCCTAGCCGGAGGCGAATGGATCGAGGGCGACGGGTGGACGCTGGAAGCCATGGCCACGCCTGGACACGCCTCCAACCATATGGCCTTCGCGCTGCGACAGGAGAACGCCCTGTTCAGCGGCGATCATGTGATGGGTTGGTCGACCACAGTGGTGGCTCCGCCGGACGGCGATATGGCCGATTACATGAACAGCTTGGACGCCGTCCTCGCGCGTGGTTTCTCGACGATATGGCCGACGCACGGCCCGGCGATCACCCAGGTCGCCCCCTTCCTGAAGGCCTATCGCGACCACAGGCTGGAGCGTGAGGCCCAGATCATGGCTCGGCTCGCGTCAGGCGACCAGATGATCGCAGACATGGTGCCCGCCCTATACGCCGCCGTCGATCCGCGACTGTGGCCCGCCGCCAGCCTTTCTGTGCTCGCCCACCTGATCAAGCTGGCGAATGAGGGACGCGTCCAGGCATCCCCTCAGCCAGAGATGGCCGCCAGTTGGCGACTGACCGATCCAGCCCTTTAAGGGGTCAGCTCTGCGACGACCGCCTTGGCGAGACGACAAGCCTCATCCCCGACCTGAAGGTTGTCGCGCCCGGCGACGCGAACGTCGGTGCGGCCAGGACGAATCCGGACAGTGACATCATGAGTCAGGCCGAACCACGCGCCTTCCTTGCGTCCGTCCACACGGAAAGGCGCCGTGCCCAGAACCGTGAACCCCGCCTTTTCGAGCGCCCAGGCGGCGGTCTCCGGCGCGACCTGGGTCGGCGCGGGACTCAATCCTTCACAGGCCTGAGGCCGGGTTTCGGGCACGCCCGCAAGGCGCCGCTCCGCCGCCAGAATACGCGCGAAGGCCGGCGGCTCCGCTGGATCGGTCGCCACATCGCGCGGAGCATCGGTGAAACGGCGCTCCTGAACCAGATAGCCGCCCAGCGTCACACCCGCGATCCCCAGCGCCGCTCCCGCAATCCCCAACAGTCGACGCTCGCGAAACGCCATCAGGCAGGCGGCCAGGGCGGCCGCCAAGCCCAGATAGGCCAGCACCCGCCCCGCTTTCAGGGCCAGCACGCCCAGACTGAAATCAGCGCTCCACACGCCCACCCGCGCGCCGCAGACCGCGACCAGCAACAACGTCGGCGCCAGAAGCGCAACGAGCAGCAACATCACGGCCAGAGGCTGGCCCTTGGGGCGTGTGGTCGACATGGCGTCCTCCGTCGCTGTCAGCCGGCGGCGGGCAGTTGATAGTCCTTCATCCGCTCGCGCAGCGTCTTCTTATCGATCTTGCCGGTGGCGCCCAGAGGAATGTCGTCGACGAAGACCACATCGTCCGGCATCCACCACTTGGCGATCTTGCCCTGCAGGAAGTCGAGGTGCTCCTGCTTGTCCTCGGCCTCTCCTTCCTTGAGCTTGACCATCAGCACCGGCCGCTCGTCCCACTTGGGATGGGCCGCGCCGATGACGGCGGCCAGCGCGACCTTGGGATGGCCGACGGCGATGTTCTCGATGTCGATCGAGCTGATCCACTCCCCGCCCGACTTGATGACGTCCTTGGCGCGGTCGGTGATCTGCATGAAGCCGTGGGAATCGACGCTGGCGATATCGCCCGTGTCGAAGAAGCCTTCGTGATCCAGGATATCGCCGCCCTCGCCCTTGAAATAGGCGCCGGCGACAGTCGGTCCCTTGACCATGACCCGACCATAGGTCTTGCCGTCATGCGGCATGTCCTGGCCGCCGTAGTTCTTGATCTTCAGCTCGACGCCCAGCGGCGGCGTGCCTTGCTTCATGCGCCAGGCCATCTGCTTGTCATAAGGCAGCGCCTTCAGCTCCGGCGTCAGATTGGCGATGGTGCCGATGGGCGAGGTCTCGGTCATGCCCCAGGCGTGCACCACCTCGACGCCGAACTTGTCCTGGAACCCGCGGATCAGAGCCTCGGGGCAAGCCGAACCGCCGATCAGCACCTTTCGCAGAGTCGAGAACTTCAGATTGTTCTCCACCATGTGACCGAACAGCCCCTGCCAAACCGTGGGCACGGCGGCCGAGAAGGTGACGCCCTCGGTCTCGATCAACTCATAAATGGAAGCGCCGTCCATCTTGGCGCCCGGCATGACCAGCTTGGAGCCCGCCGCAGGCCCGGCGAAGGCGATGCCCCAGGCGTTGGCATGGAACATCGGCACCACGGGCAGAATGACTTCGCTCGGCGTGCCTCCCAGAACCGTCGTCTGCATCCCCAGCAGCGTATGGATGAAGTTGGAGCGGTGCGAATACAGCACGCCCTTCGGGTTGCCCGTCGTGCCTGAGGTGTAGCAGAGGCCGCAAGCCGTCTGCTCGTCGAACCCGCCCCAGGTCACATCACTGGACGATTGCTCCAGCACAGTCTCATAGGCCTCCGCCCTGGGCAGCTTGGCCTGCGGCATGTGGGCGGCGTCGGTCATGACGACGACGCGCTCGACCGTCGGACAATGCGGCAGAACGGCTTCCAGCAACGGCACGAAGGTCAGGTCGGTGAAGATGATCCGGTCTTCGGCGTGGTTGATGATGTAGGCCAGTTGTTCGGGGAACAGGCGCGGGTTCAGGGTGTGGCATACGGCCCCGATCCCCATGATGCCATACCAGGTCTCGATATGGTTGCCGGTGTTCCAGGCCAGTGTCGCGACGCGGTCGCCTGGCTTGATTCCCCAGCCCAGCAAGGCGTTCGACACGCGGCGCGCCCGTTCATGGATGGCGGCGTAGGTGGTGCGGACGATCGGCCCCTCGACCGAACGCGTGACGACCTCACGCTCCCCGTGCCAGTTCTTCGCGTGATCGAGGATCTTGTCGACCGTCAACGGCCAGTCCTGCATCATACCCAGCATTCGGCGTCTTCCCTCGTCTATGCGCCTTGGTTGAAAGCGGCGCTTGCGCCCACGCTAAGACAGGTGAACAGCGACAAGCAACGTGACGCAAGGGAAGGCAGGCCGCGACAGATCGCCGTTTCAGCGCGCGATCAAGGCTTGCATCCGGCTGCATCCGGGTGAATGAGCCGCCCATGACCATATTGATCGCCATCACCGGCGGCTCGGGCTCCGGCAAGAGCACCCTGGCCGAAGCCCTGATTTCCTCGCTGCCGGAGGGTGTCGCCGCCCTGTTGCGCGAGGATTCCTACTATCTGGATGCGGCGTCCGTGCCGGGCTTCGACGCCGCGACGCATGACTTTGACGATGTCGCCGCTCGCGATCACGATCTGCTGATTTCCGATCTGACCGACCTCAAGGCCGGGCGCAGCGTCACCGCTCCCCTCTACTCCTTCATTCATCATAGACGCGAACCGGGCGGCGAACCGGTGCCCGCCGCCCAGGTCGTCGTCGTCGAAGGCACACACCTGTTGTGCACGCCGGCCCTGACCGCCCTGTTCGACATTCGCGTTTTCGTCGACACTCCGCCGGATATCCGCTTCATTCGCCGGCTGCTGCGCGATCAGACGGAGCGTGGACGAACGGCGGAATCGGTGATCCATCAATATCTCGCCACCGTCCGCCCCGGTCACGAGCGCCTGACGGAACCCTCGCGGGTTTATGCCGATTTCATCGTCGCGGACGCCACCGCCGCCGTGCGTCTGGAAGACCCCCAGGCCGTCGTGCGTCTGGCCGCGCCTGTTCTGGCCCACCCCCTTCTCGAGCCCTGGCTGAAGTAACAGGCCTCATCGGGTGCGTTAACCGTGATCGTTGCAATCGTGGCAAATTAAAGGCAAGATCATCGTCTAACGGCTGGTGACAATCCGATGACCGTCTCGGTCCATGTCCTCGACGACCCTCGACGCGACGCCCTTGTGCGCCAGGCTCGCCTGCACTTTGTCGAAGAAGGCTACGCTGGCGCAAAGATGGAACCGATCGCCCGCGAAGCGGGCGTATCGACGGCGACCCTCTACGCCATGTTCGAAAACAAGGCGGCGCTGTTCGCGGCGGTGATCGATGAAGCGTCCGCAGATTTCGCCGAGCGCATGGCCAAGGTGAAAACCTGCAGCGGCCCGGCGCAGCCGAGATTGAACAGCTTCCTGACCGCCTACGCCGACTTCATCAGCGACCCGTTCGTCAGGGCCATCTTTCGCCTGGTCATGACCGAGCGGCGCCGCTTCGAGAGCTTGGCGACCACCTTCTATGAGCAAGCCAAGCACGACTTCGGCACAGTGTTGGTCTCGGCCCTGGCCGAGATGGCCGCCAAGGGCGAGTTGAATCTCCACAAGCCTTCGTGGGCCGCCAGCCAGTTGATGGGCATGGTGGAGCACCCACTGTTCTTTGTGCCGGCAGTGACCGGGGACCAGGTTCTACCGGCCCGCTCGCCCGCCGCCATCGCCGAAGACGCCGTGGAGACCTTTCTGGCCCGCTACGCCGCCTGATCCGCTTCAAAACCGCTTAGGGCCACAGACGACTGCGGCGCCAGGGCTGATCTTCCGTAGCCCGATCAAAGCGCAGGCGGTCGTGCAGGCGGAAAGGACGATCCCGCCAGAACTCGATCTGTACGGGCCTGACCCGCCAGCCGGTCCAGCGATCGGGACGAGGCACTTCCTGACCGTCAAAGCGCGCGGTCTGTTCCGCCACCCGCGTTTCCAGCGTCGCCCGGTCCGCCAGAGGGCGCGACTGATCCGACACCCAGGCGCCGATTCGGCTTTCGCGCGCCCGGCTGGCGAAATAGGCGTCGGCCTCTTCCACGCTGACCGGCTCGACCGAGCCGCGAACACGCACCTGGCGGCGCAGGCTCTTCCAGTGGAACAGCAGGGCGGCGCTTGGGCTGGACCACAATTGACCGCCCTTGGCGCTTTCCTGATTGGAGAAGAACGTGAACCCCCTCGTATCGACATCCTTCAGCAACACCATCCGCACGTCAGGATGACCGTCGACATCGACCGTAGCCAGGGCCATCGCGTTGGGGTCGTTGGGTTCTGATGCTCGCGCATCCTCCAGCCACTCCACGAACAGGGCGATAGGCTCGTCCCGGTCGAACAGGCTTTCATCCGCGTTCGCCTCGAGCTGGGCGGCATAGTCTTCGCGAGACGGGCTGGGGGGGATCACTGACTGGGTCATGCTGGACCTATAGTCCCGCTGGCGGTTCGCGTCACATGGCGTTCGTTCAATCCTGCGTCAGCTTTGCAAATAAGGTTAACCCTGTCTTGACCATGTGGCCTGCACAGTGGCCGCCATGCGCGCAGACAGCCTCTCCTTCATGGACGCTCGGCGCCTGCTCGGCCTCAACGGCCCCGCAGGGCCGCAGGCTCTGGCCGCCGCCTTCCGCATCGCGATCAAGGCCTCTCGCCCGGATCAGCCCGGCGGCGACGCCGAACGGTTCCGGCGCGTAATCGCGGCCTATCGCCTGTTGCAAACCGAAACGCGCGCCCTGCCCGCACCACGCAGAGATTCCGAGGCTCCAGGCGTCCACACTGCGCGCACCGCCTCTCCTCCGCCGCCTCTGATCGTGCTGACGCCGATGCAGGCGCTCACCGGAGGCAGCGTGATCGTCAATGCCTGGGGGCGGCGCCTGCTGATCCACGTTCCTCCAGGCGTGAGGACCGCCGACCGTATCCGCCTGAAAGGCTGCCCCGCCCTGCTGCGCGTCTTGATCCGACCGGCCGACGGCTTGTCCGTTCTGGGAGCGGATCTCTTCATGGATTGGCCCATCGCGCCGCGCCTGATGCGGGACGGCGGACGGATCGAGATCAACACGCACGCCGGACCACAAGCCGCCTGGCTGGTGCCGGACATGGTCGAGCCAGTGCGACTGCGCCTTCCCGGCCTCGGCCTGCCTGCACGGGGCAAGCGGACCGCCGGCGACCTGTTCGTCAAGCTGGTCCCTTCTGACGACCTGCCTTCGGCCGCCGAGGATATGCTGCTTCGCTTCACTCGGGTCTGGACGCCGGAGCGGATGGCGGCTTAAGCCTCGCCATCATGTCGCACAACACCTTCGGCCACCTGTTCCGCGTCACCACCTGGGGCGAAAGCCACGGCCCCGCCATCGGCTGCGTCGTCGACGGCTGTCCGCCGCTGATCCCGCTGACTGAAGCCGATATCCAGCCCTGGCTGGATTTGCGCAAGCCCGGCGGCAGCCGCTTCGTCACTCAGCGACAGGAGGCCGATCAAGTCCGTATCCTGTCAGGCGTCTATGATGACGGCGACGGCCCGGTCACGACCGGAACCCCGATCAGCCTGATGATCGAGAACACCGACCAGCGATCCAAGGACTACGGCGAGATCGCTCGCGCCTTCCGTCCCGGCCACGCCGACTATGCCTATCAGGCCAAATACGGCGTGCGCGACCCTCGCGGCGGCGGTCGGTCGTCAGCGCGCGAGACGGCCAGCCGCGTGGCGGCGGGCGCGGTGGCCCGCAAAGTCCTAGGCCCGGATGTGCGGATTCGCGCAGGCGTGGTCCAACTGGGCCCGCACAGAATCCCAGATGAAGCGGTCGACTTCGACGCCGTCTACGACAACGCCCTGTTCGCCGCCTCGACCGAGGTCGTGCCTGCGTGGGAGCGGTATCTGGACGGCGTGCGCAAGGCGGGCTCGTCCATCGGCGCCGTCGTCGCGCTGGAAGTCACGGGCGTCCCGGCCGGATGGGGCGCGCCCCTCTACGCCAAGCTGGATGCGGAACTCGCCGCGGGCCTGATGTCCGTCAACGCCGTGAAGGGCGTCGAGATCGGCGCTGGCTTCGGCGCCGCCGAACTGTCAGGCGAGGACAACGCGGACGAGATGCGCCTGGGCGACGACGGCCAGCCCATCTTCCTGTCGAACAAGGCTGGCGGGGTTCTGGGCGGCATCGCGACCGGCCAGCCGCTGACGGCGCGCGTGGCGTTCAAGCCTACCTCCTCCATCCTGACCCTGCGCCAGACCATCAACCGTGACGGGGCCGAGGTCGACCTCCGCACCAAGGGCCGCCACGACCCCTGCGTCGCCCTGCGCGGCGTCCCCGTGGTCGAAGCCATGGCCGCCATCGTCCTGGCTGACGCCAAGCTGCGGCATCGCGCGCAGATGGGCTGACGTCCAATAAGAAACAAACACAGTTGCAAATAAGATTTGGCGATCCTATCTAGGTTTCAAGCATTCCTCGGATGGGAGACCGAACCATGATCGACGTCAGACCTTTCAACACCCTCGGCGGCGCCAACCACGGCTGGCTGAACGCCAAGCACCATTTCTCGTTCGCCAACTACTATGATCCCAAGCGGATGGGCTGGGGCCGCCTGCGCGTCTGGAACGATGATGAAATCGGCGCCCGGTCAGGCTTTCCGCCTCACCCGCACGCCGACATGGAGATCATCACCTACGTCCGCACCGGGGCCATCACCCATGAGGACTCCATGGGCAACATGGGCCGCACCGGCGCGGGCGACGTTCAGGTGATGAGCGCGGGTACAGGCGTGCGTCACTCCGAGTTCAATCTCGAGAACGAGACGACCACCCTCTTCCAGATCTGGATCGAGACCGACAAACCGGGCGCTCAACCGTCCTGGGGCCAGCGTGAGTTTCCCAAGAACGATCGCTCAGGCCGCTTCACCGTCGTCGCCTCGGGCGATCCGTCGGACGAAGCCCTGCCGATCAACGCCGACGCCAAGATCCTGGCCGCCACGCTGAAGGCGGGCGAAAGCCTTTCCTATGACCTGGCCGCCGGTCGCCGCGCCTATCTGGTCCCCGCCGTGGGGCAAGTCGAGGTCAACGGGACCACGCTGAACGCTCGCGACGGCGCCGGCATCGTCGACGAGTCGACCATTACCATCATGGCCAAGCAGGATGCCGAACTGGTCATGGTCGACAGCCTGTAAGACTACCCTGATAGAAAGATCACAGGGGGCGTTCGAAAGAGCGCCCCCTTTCTTTTGCGCGCTGACAGAAGGCAGGCGGCGCGGCAGACTGTCGTCATGATCCAGCGCCTTACCGCCCTCGCCTTCTGTCTGTCCGGCGCCTTGATGCTTCAGGGCTGTGTCGCAGGCGCCGTCGTCGGCGCAGGAGCCGCCGTCGTCGGCGGCGCGGCCAAGGTGACGGGCGCCGCCGTCGGCGCAGGTTTCGACGCGGTCACCACCTCGGACGAGGAAACAAAGGCCAAGCGCGAGCGTGAACAACGCGAACATGAACGCGAACAGCGCCGCTGCGAACAACGGCAGCGGCAGGGCAAGGACTGCTAAGTCCCCTTCTCTTCAAGGCGTTTCGCCGACACTCCATTGAATCTCTTTTCGCCACCTGCTAACCGCCCCGGCTCGCAGAAGGAGATTTATGCGCAGAGCCCACAATCAAGCCCGCCCACGCGGGATTTTTCCTGCGCCTGATCCGGCGCAGTCTCTGTTTGCATATCTATCTGCGGAAAATACATGTCACACATGGACACGATCATTCGTGCCTATAGCCCGTCGACCGACACGGCCTCGTTGTCGGACATCTGGCTGCAAGCCTCGATCCTCGCGCACGCCTTCATTGGCGAGGATCGCCTTCTCGAACAGCAGGGCCTGATCGAGAGCCAATACCTGCCCAGCGCGGAAACCTGGGTCGCTTGCCGTGGAGGTCAGCCGGTCGGCTTCATCAGCCTGCTCGACAGCTTCATCGGCGGCCTTTTTGTCGCCCCCGACCAGCAGGGCCACGGGATCGGCCGCGCACTGGTCGCGTACGCCCTTTCACTGAAAGGGACGCTGATGTTGGAAGTCTATACGGACAATGATCAGGCGATGCGCTTCTACGAAGCCCTCGGCTTCCGCGAGCAATCGCGGCGAGCGACGGACGATTCAGGCCTGCCGTTCGAAAACGCCCAGATGCTTCTGGCGGCCTAAGACCATCCCGGCAGGGCGGTTCGCCGCCCTGCCCTCGCCCTACCGCACCCCGATATACTTGTGCGTCTGAACGCTGAGCCGCCATTGCGGGTGGGTCAGACAATATTCGATGGCGGCGGCGGTGTTGGCGGCCTGGTCGGGGCCGTCCATGGGCTGCAGCCAGAAATGCTGGAAGTCGAGGCTCTCGAACCGATCCGGCATAGCCAGGGACTGCGGATAGACCAGCTTCAGCTCCTGTCCTGAGGTCTGAACCACGGGGGCGTCGGCCTTGGGGCTAATGCAGATCCAGTCGATTCCCTCGGGCGCGACCAAGGTGCCGTTGGATTCGATCGCGATCTCGAACCCGCGCGCATGCAGGGCGTCGATCAGCGGCGTATCCAGTTGCATCAGCGGCTCGCCGCCCGTGCAGACCACCAGCTTCGGATCGCCTTCGCGACCGCGCCACATCCCTGCGACATGGTCAGCCATCAGGTCGGCCGTCTTGAACTTGCCGCCGCCGTCGCCGTTCACCCCGACGAAATCCGTATCGCAGAAGGTGCAGATCGCCGTTGCACGGTCCCGCTCCAACCCGCTCCACAGATTGCATCCGGCAAAGCGCAGGAAGATCGCGGGGCGGCCCGCCTGTCCGCCCTCGCCCTGCACCGTCAGGAAGACTTCCTTGGCCGAATAGGTCATGCGGCCGTCCATTGCGCATAGCCCGCCGCGCGCAGTTCGCAGGCCGGACAGGCCCCGCAGCCATAACCCCAGACATGGCGATGCGTCCGGTCGCCCATATAGCAGGTATGGCTGAACTCGATGATGGCCTCGACCAGGGCCCGGCCGCCGATCTGATCCGCCAACTCCCAGGTCTGGGCCTTGGTCAGGAACATCAGCGGCGTCTCGACCGGCACGGACTTGTCCAGGGCCAGGGACAGGGCGCGGGCCGTGGCCTGGATCGTGTCGTGGCGACAGTCGGGGTAGCCGGAATAGTCGGTCTCGCACATGCCGCCGATCAGGACTTCCAGCCCGCGCCTGTCGGCCAGGGCCGCCGCCGCGACCAGGAAGATCAGATTGCGCCCCGGCACGAAGGTGTTCGGCAGGCCGCGCGCGTCCGCCTCGATGGCGCGCTCGGTCGTCATCGCCGTCTCGCCGATGGCGCCGAAGCCTGTCAGATCGACCACATGATCGTCACCCAGACGATCGGCCCATTGAGGCAGGGCTTTAACCAGTTCCTCGCGAACAGACTGGCGCGCCTGCATCTCGACCGCATGACGCTGGCCGTAATCGAAACCGACGGTCTCCACCCGATCGAAACGCTCCAGCGCCCAGGCCAGGCAGGTGGCGCTGTCCTGCCCGCCAGAAAAGAGAACAAGAGCTGTTTTTTCAGAGTGTTGCACGATTGCGTTCATGACAAGCCTGCGGTCGGCCCGCAGGCCGCGCGCATTCGAAAAAAGGAACCAGGGTCGGATAGATGGGACGTCGCCCCCTATACGCCAGAGCGACGGGCTCGGCAAAGGACGCGAGATTGACAATAAACAAGGCGGCTTAACCCTTCTGCAAAAGATTCTCTGAGATTGTAAAAGAACCTCAGTAGGAGCCGGCCGAATGCCGACGATTGAAGTGCTGACTGACCGCGTGGAGCCGGTGGCGAAAACCGCCATGACCGGCGACATTCTCGCGCGGTTCCAGCGCGAACCGGACACCTTGGTGATACCGGTCGTCGACGGCGATCGCCCTATGGGCCTGATTGAGCGCGGAGACTTCCTGCTGAAGCTGGCCGGCCCGCTGGGTCAGAGCCTGTACGGAGCCCGCGAGGTCGTCCATGTGATGGACCCCGAACCGGCCGTGATCGAATCTGGCGTTCGGGTGGACGCCTTTTCCTCCATCATCCTGAAGAGCGGTCCCGGCGCCTTGATGCGCGGCTTCATCGTCACGCATGGCGGAGCCTATCGCGGCGTCGGCACGGCTGTGGCGCTGCTGCGCGCCATCAATGAAGACCAGCGTCACGAGAACCAGCGCCTGGTCGAGCAGCTCCGCTCCTCCGACGCGGCCGAGCGCGCGCTCCAGACTGCGGCGCGGGACAAAAGCCGCTTCATGAGCCTGCTGAACCGCGAACTCAGCACCTCGATGAACGGGGTGCTGGCCGTGGCCGAGCTGCTGCATCGCCAGCCGCTGAACGAGGCCGCCAAGGCCCATGCCCGGACCATAATGGATTCCGCCGAGGACATGCTGGACAGCCTGCGCGACGCCCTCGACCTGGCGCGCGCCGAGGCGGGCGAACTGCAGATCAGCGCAACCGCCACCCCTCTGCGCACCCTTATGGACGAGTTGCAGAGCCATTGGTCGCCGCGCGCGGCTCAGGACGGCGTCACCCTGATGGTCGGCTATGAAGGCGACACGGAACTGGCGGCCATGGTCGACGCAGACCGCCTGCGCCAAGTGTTCAACAACCTGATCGGCAACGCCCTGAGCTTTGCCCGCCACGGCATGGTCGAGGCCAGCCTCAAGGCCCACGCCTATGGCGACCGCGTGCAGATCGAGGCTCGCATCCGCGATGACGGTCCCGCTGACGAAAGCCGCACCAGCGGCCTGCTAAATCCCTCGGCGCCAGACGCCGGACTGGGCCTGGCGATCAGCCGACGCCTGATCGAATGCATGGACGGTCGCATCTGGGCCGAGAACAATACCGGGCGCGGCGCCACCTTCGCCTTCGACCTGTCGGCGCCGATCGCCTTCATCGAGCGTGACGAACCGACCAACGTCGCCGATCTGGATAGCCTTCACCTTCAGGCGCGGCCGCATGTGCTGATCGCAGACGACAACGCCACCAACCGCGTGGTGGCCCAGGCCCTGTGCGAGATGTTCGGCTGCACCTCCGAGACCGTCGAAGATGGTCAGGAAGCGGTCGAAGCCGTCCAGTCGCGCCCCTTCGACCTGATCCTGATGGATATCAAGATGCCGCGTCTCGACGGCGTCGGCGCGACACGCGCCATTCGCGCCCTCGACGGCCCTCAGCGCGACATTCCGATCATCGCCCTGACCGCCAATGCCGACCCGGACGACGCCAAGGCCTATCTGGCCGCCGGCATGGCGGCCGTGGTGGAGAAGCCCATCAAGCCGGAACGCCTGCGCCTAGCCATGAACACCGCGCTGGAACCGGCGAACGCCGCCCCTGCGCGGGCGCGAGACGTCGCCTGAAGGCGATCAAGCCATCGCCGGCTCGCCCAGCGTTTCTTCATCGTCCTCGTCATAGCCGACAAGACGCAGGGCGCGCGCCTTCACTCCCTTCAACTCCGCCCAGCGCAGCAGGCCTTCCTCGCGCCCGTGCGTGATCCAGATTTCTTCCGGCACCAGCTCTTCAAAGGTCTGGATCAGTTCGGGCCAGTCCGCATGATCCGAAATGACCAGGGGCAGCTCCACGCCCCTTTGACGCGCTCGCGCCTTCACGCCCATCCACCCTGAGGCGAAGGCGGTCACCGGATCAGCGAACCGGCGCGCCCAGCGGTCTTGAATGGCCGAAGGCGGCGCAATCACCACCTCGCCGCCCAAGGCCCCAGCCTTCAGCCCCGTGGCGGGAGCCAGCGATCCCAGGTCGATCCCTTCGTTCTGATAAAGGCGGTTCAGACGCTCAAGCGCGCCGTGAACATGAATGGTCCGGTCCCAGCCCGCCTCGCGTAGCAGGCGGATCACCCGCTGCGCCTTGCCCAAGGCGTAGGCCCCGACCAGGTGGGCGCGCTCAGGAAACTGCGCCAGAGAATGAACCAGGCGCGCGATCTCCTCCTCGTCCGACGGATGAACAAAGACCGGCAGACCGAACGTCGCTTCCGAGATGAACACATGACAGCGAACCGGCTCGAACGGCAGGCAGGTCGGATCGCGTCGCCGTTTATAGTCGCCGGACACCACCATGGTCAGGCCGTCTCGCTCGATGACGGCCTGAGCCGAGCCCAGCACATGCCCCGCGGGCGCAAAGCGCACCGCCACGCCGTTGACCTGCGTCGTTTCTCCGTAAGCGGCGGGCTGCGTCCGTCCGGCGAAGTCAGGTCCGTATCGTTCAGCCATGATGGCCAGGGTCTCAGGCGTCGCCAGTACGGAGCCATGCCCCGGCCGCGCATGATCAGAATGGCCGTGCGTGATCACCGCCCGATCCACCGGACGCACGGGATCCACATAGAAATCGCCAATCGGGCAGTAGAGACCGGCTGGCGTGGGCCTCAGAAGATCTTGAGGTCGGATCATCAATCTATCCGCTCGCTGGACAAGGACGCCCCTGACGGGCGACCAAGACGAGACGCAACACAGGACGCCTCGATGACGGATTCGTTCCTAGAGACTCTATTGCCGCAACTCGCATCCGGCGCGGCGCACACCCACGCCCTGGGCTTCGCTTTCGAAGGCCTGGACGGAGATTGCGTCCGCATTCGCGTTCCCTATCGGGATGATCTGATCGGCGATCCCGAGACCGGCGTCCTGGCCGGCGGCCTCGTCACCACCCTGCTGGACCACGTCGGCGGTCTGGCCGTCTGGGTGGGGCTGGGAACGTTTCGGCCCGTGGCGACGCTTGATCTTCGCGTCGACTATATGCGCGCCGCCGCGCCCGGTCGCGATCTGCTGGCCGAAGCGCGGTGCTATCGCCTGACGCGCAATCTCGCCTTCGTGCGCGCCTGGGCCTTCGAAGATGATCCGACCGATCCCGTCGCCGCCGCCCAGTCCGCCTATATGGTCAGCGCGGAAGGCGATCACCGCCCCGGCGCAAACCTGAAATCCAGGACCGTCGCATGACCGCCTCCCTGCTCGACAGCCTGCCCTACGCCCGCTTCCTGGGCCTTCAAACTCAGATGAACGGCGACGAGATCACCGTCGTCATGCCGTTCGCCGACAAATTGATCGGCAACCCAATGCTGCCGGCTCTGCACGGCGGCTCAACCGCGGCCCTGCTGGAGATGACGGCCATGGCCCAGGTCTCTCTCACCTATCCAAGATTGCGATTGCCGCGCCCGATCAACGTCACCGTGGCCTATCTTCGTTCGGGTCGCCCGATCGGCGTCTACGCACGCGCCAGAATCAACAAGGCCGGACGCCGCGTCGCCCATGTGGTCGCCGAAGCGTGGCAGGACGCCCGGCAAGACCCGATAGCCTCTCTTACCGCCCACTTCCTGCTGGATCCCGAAAGTGAAGGCGCGTGACGAGCGGCGGTGCGGCAACGTCAATTGTAAATTTTGTAAAGAAAGCCCTGTTCAAATTAGTTAATACGCGTTAACTTTTTCTCGTTGTTCTTTTCAACGAGGGGTTAAGTCATGGATCGCAACGAAGTCATCGCCGGTGTCGCCGGCGAACTGCACGCCACCGAAAAAGCGCTGGATGACGCCATCGCCCACGCCGCGACCCTGGTTCAGACCATGATCGGCGCACGTGCGGCTCTGTCGCTCTCGGCCGTCGCCGCAGCAGGCTCCCAGACCAAGGCCATGGAAGCCATCGCCGCTCTCAGCACCGCTCGTGAAGCCCTGATCGCGTGCCACGCCGAACTCGAGAAGGACCATCGTCGTCTCGGCTACGGCACCTACGCCCTGGGTCCGCTCGACAAGCCCAATGAATGGGATAGCCGCCCCATGGGCAGCCAAGAGCGCCACCTGCGCGTGGCGTGAATTCGGCGTAATATTACGTATCAGCTATCCGGCTTCAAACTAGCTTGGTGTAGCTTGGCCCCCATCGTTTTAGAGGCGATGGGGGCCTTTCGTTGTTTGAGTTTATCGCAGGCTACATAGGCGCGGCAAGCGTCCTGATCGTGTGCTTTTTTGCGCTGACGAAGGGAGGCCATCCAGAACGGATAGGCGCGATCGTCGTTCTATGCGGGTGGTTCCTTTCGATATTGGCTCAACGCTATTTGGGTTATGTCGCCACCCAATGGCCGGTACTGCTGATCGACCTGATCGCCTTGGCGGCTTTTGTGGCTCTAGCTTGGAAAGCTCCCAGAACTTGGCCCGTGTGGGCCAGCGCTTTCCAACTCTTGTCCGTCGCCAGCCATGTCATGGTTCTCATGAAATTGCGGCCTGAAATTTCCGCCTTCTACACAGTCGTCAACATGGCGGGATACGGCATCATCATCGCCTTGGGCGTTGGAACCTTTTTCGCCTGGCAAGAGCGTCGTGCGGCAGGCGTAGAAATTTCATAGGTAGATATTCCTATTTCGTCCAAGTAGACTGACGGCTCGAGTTTCTTGGAACGTGCGCCATTGCCCTTGTCCCACGCCCAAATTTGGAAGGCTATCGACGCTCTGGCGCGACGAGAGGGCGTTTCGGCTTCGGGTCTGGCGCGACGCGCTGGCTTGGACGCCACCAGCTTTAATCCCTCCAAGCGGCTAGGGCCCGGCCAGCCTCCTCGCCCCCGCTGGCCTTCGACGGAAAGCCTGATGCGCGTGCTTCAGGCGAGCGGTCTAAGTCTGGGCGAGTTCGCCGCACTTGCGGATGACGCCGCGCCGCACCCTCGCGCCATACCGCTTCTGGGCCTCGCTCGCGCGGGAGACGAGGGCTTCTTCGACGATGCCGGCCTGCCTATGGCGGAAGGCTGGGATCAGACCGAACTGCCTGCCCACAAAGACAGTCTGTTCAGTCTGACTATCGACGGCGACTCCATGGAGCCGGTATATCGGCCAGGCGACCGGGTCATCGTCGACCTAGACGCTACCGAGGTCCGGCGCGGCGACCGGGTGGTGGTTCGCACGGCGGACGGCGAGACCCTGGCCAAGGAAATCGCCGCCTTGAATGGTCGCGAAGTCGTTCTGACTTCGGTCAATCCGCACTATGAGCCGCGCATCCTGCCGCGCGACCAGATACGGTGGATGGCCCGCATCCTGTGGGTCAGCCAATAACAGCAGAAGGCCGCCCCTTTCGGGACGGCCCTCGCATTCGATCGACGCGGGGGAGAAATCCGCCGATCAGTTCGGCGCCACGTAGCGAGCGTTGACCCAGCCGCCGCCGGCGATCTGCACCCACTCGCCCTGCGAGCCCGTGGCCGTGAAGGGCTGACCGGCCGACAGACTGCCGGCTTGGCGATATTGCGTGCCGGGGCCCGAACGGATGCGCAGGTTGGATGTGGCGCGGTACATGTTGGCGTTAGACTGGGCCGCAGCGCGCGTGCGCTGCTGGTTGCAGCCGATATAGGATCCGGCCGCAGCGCCAGCGCCCGCGCCGACCACGGCGCCCAGGGCGCGCTCATTCTTCGACACCTGGCTGCCAGCCAGACCGCCCAGCACGGCGCCGATTGCGGCGCCCGCCTGCTGACGGCCGCCCGGCGCGTCGCAGTTGGTGATTCCGTTGGACTGAGGCATGGCGCTGGCGGTCATGGGCGCAGCGGCGGCGGCCAGCGCGGTGAACATGGCGGTGGCGGCCAAACCCGCCTTGAAGGTCTTCGACATATGGCTCTCCTGTCATCGAGTTGTCGATGGAGTGAGAATGCCTTGCCTAAGCTGAAGGCTCCCCCAGCCTTGTCGTTATGTGCCGTTCATCTTTCTTGTCGGACGCAGAGCCGCCTGACGCTCCGGCCCCGCCCCAGTTCGTATGAAAAAACAGATATTGTTCATTTCCTCCCCCATACGGGGGATGGGCAGAGGCCGCATTGTCGTGCGCTATGGCATCCATGGGCGCACTTGGAAAAGCAGACGTGGCTCTGGATGTGCTGTGGCGCAGCCTTTACGGCCAGCCGCTGCCGATCTCCGGCTCTGCTGAGCTCGCCCTGCAGGTCATTATGGAATGTGAGCGAAAATCATGGTCCCCAGCACCCGCCGACGCCATCGCCGATCAATCTGGCTGCCGTCCCCGTTTGAGAGTCTGCTCTTGATGCTGGCTCTAGCCTCCCTGGTCGGGGCCGTCTTCGTCGCCTGATCAGATCCAGAACGAAGACGGGCCGCTGATGAGATCAGCGGCCCGAAACTTTCAATCCCTACCCCTCGACCAAGCCGCCTGCAGCGCCCTTCTCAAGCAGTTCGATTGTCTGGGACAGGCCGTAGATGGCCGCGAACGAACCGAAACGCGGCCCCTGCGAGGCGCCCAAAAGCACTTCATACAGCGCCTGGAACCAAGCCCGCAGCGGCTCGAACTCGTGCGCCTTGCCCACGGCGTAAACCTCGCCCTGGATGATCTCTCCGTCGGTGGCGTCGGCCGGCAGGGTCTTCAAACGTTCCGCCAGATCCAGCAGGGCCGCCTTCTCCTTGTCGTCGGGCAGACGATAGGTCTTCGAGGGCTTCACGAAGTCCTCGTAGTAGTTCAGCGCATAGCCCATCAACCGGTCCAGAACCGGCTCATTCTCGGGCGTGGCGTCCGGCAGGTATTTGGCGAAATAGGCCCACAACTGTTCCTTGGTCGAGGCGTTGGCCACGCCCACCAGGTTCAGCAGCAGGGCGAAGGACACCGGCGAGACCCTCTCGGGCGGAGTCCCTGAGTGGATATGCCAGACGGCGTTGTCGATCTGCTTGGCCGGTTCCTGCGTCTTGTACTGCTCGATGAAGGACAGATAATCGTCCGTCGCGCGCGGAATGACGTTGAAGTGCAGGCTCTTGGCCGACTTCGGCGACTGGAACATGTACCAGCTCAGGCTCTCGGGCGTGCCGTAGCGCAGCCACTCCTCCATCGTCAGGCCATTGCCCTTGGACTTGGAGATCTTCTTGCCTTCGACATCGAGGAAGAGCTCGTAGTTGAAGCCTTCCGGCGGCGTGCCGCCCAGGGCGCGACAGATCTTGCCGCTCTCGCGCACACTCTCGATCAAGTCCTTGCCCGACATCTCGTAGTCGACGTCCAGCGCGGTCCAACGCATAGCCCAGTCGGGCTTCCACTGCAGCTTCACATGGCCGCCGGTGACGGGAACCTCGGTGCGGCCGCCGGCCGGGTCGTCGAAAACGATAGTCCCGCGCTCGACGTTGCGCTCCAGCGTCGGCACCTGGAGCACATGGCCGGTGATCGGGCTGATCGGCAGAAAGGGCGAATAGGTGGCGCGGCGCTCCTCGCCGAGGGTCGGCAGCATGATGCCCATGACCTTGTCGAAGCGTTCCAGCAGGGTCAGCAGGGTCGCGTCGAACCGGCCCGACCGATAGGTCTCGGTCGAGGACATGAACTCGTAGTCGAAGCCGAAGCTGTCGAGGAAGGCGCGCAGGCGAGCGTTGTTGTGCGCGCCGAAGCTGTCATGCGTGCCGAACGGGTCGCGCACCTTGGTCAGCGGCAGATGCAGGTCTTCGCGCAGCATCTCGGGGTTCGGCACGCCCTCCGGCACCTTGCGCAGGCCGTCCATATCGTCCGAGAAAGCGATCAAGCGCGTGCGCCAGTGGTCGCCGGTCAGGGCGCGAAACGCGTTGCGCACCATGGTCGTGCGCGCAACTTCGCCGAAGGTGCCCATGTGCGGCAGGCCGGACGGGCCGTAACCCGTCTCCAGGATCACCGGCCGGTTCAGCGCTTCAAACGTGGCCAGAGCCTCGTCCGTCTTGCCCGCGTCGATCAGCAGCTTGGCCGCATCGCGCTCCGCATCCGACAGCCGTTTCTTGAGCACGTGGGCCAGCAGATTGCGCGCTTGCTCAAACGGCCACGAACGGGCCTCACGGGACAGGGTTTCGAGGTTCTGTAGCATGCACCGGGCTTTGACGCCTTGAGCGCGCGAGGTCAACTTTTGATGACTCTCCCTGTCGCCCTGACCGCGCATCCAATATCAGGAGGTAATGAGCCCCGATTACCGCCTTGTCGCCCGCACGCCCGTCATCGAC
This sequence comes from Brevundimonas sp. UBA7507, assembly GCF_002478355.1. Lineage (NCBI taxonomy): Bacteria > Pseudomonadati > Pseudomonadota > Alphaproteobacteria > Caulobacterales > Caulobacteraceae > Brevundimonas > Brevundimonas sp. UBA7507. Next base: position 368,710 of record NZ_DLNP01000013.1, read on the forward strand.
GACTACCGTCGCCTCAGGGCCATCTCAGGTCTGACCCCGCGTAGCGCAGAAGCAGCGGCCGCCGGCCTGCCTAACACTGTCTTCGCCGTGGTGATCGAGAACCAGTCGGGCGAAGTCGTCGGCATGGGACGGGTTATCGGCGACAAAGGGCTGTTCTTCCAGATCGTCGACATCGCCGTCGATCCCGTCCACCAGGGACGCGGTCTGGGCAAGGCGATCATGAAGGCTCTGGTCGAACACCTGCGCGCCGCCGTGCCCGCAGAGGCCTACATCAGCCTGATCGCCGACGGAGAGGCTCATCGCCTCTATGCCCAATACGGCTTTCAGCCCACGGCGCCCGCCTCAATCGGCATGGCGTTATTCCTGCGCCCGAACGACGCCTAGAGCCGCGCTTCAGCGTTTCTCGGCAGTTGCATCTGGTTCTCGAAGCTCATGGCCAGATCGCCGTCCTGATTGGTGACGGTCGTCTTGGTGCGCACGACGCCGCGATCGGGCTGGCTCTTGGACGGGCGGATCTCGATGATTTCGCGGCGCACGGTCAGGGTGTCGCCGGGGCGCACAGGCCGCACCCACCACAGGGCGTCGACATTCATGCCCAGCAGCGGCGTCTGGCCGAAATAGGCTTCGTCCACGAACTGCCGCATCACGCGCGAACAGACGTGCCAGCCGCTGGCGATCAAGCCGCCAAACCGCCCGGCCTCGGCCGCCGCCTTGTCGATATGCATGGGCTGGGGGTCGAACTCCGTCGCGAAGGCGATGATCTCGGCCTCGGTCATGGTGAAGGGTTCGCTGTCCCAGCTTTCGCCGACGGTCAGGTCGTCCAGATAGCGGTCGGTCATGCACTCAAACTCCCATAGGCTGCGTCTGACATAGCGGCTGGGGCGGTTTTCGCCAGTCGACTTTCCGCCGGGTCTCGCTTGACCACAAAGGCGGGGCGTGAGCATTCCCCGCCCATGCGGACATCCGATTTCGACTTCGACCTGCCCGAGGCGTGCATCGCCCTGCGCCCCGCCGACCCGCGCGACTCAGCCCGCCTTCTGGTCGTGAAGGGCGACGATCTTCAGGACCGGATCATCCGCGACCTGCCGGATTTTCTGCACCCGGGCGACGCCTTGGTCTTCAACGACACCCGCGTGATCCCGGCCCGTCTGTCAGGCGTGCGTCATCGCACCGGACCGGAAGGCGAGCTTCTGTCGGTCCCGGTCGAGGCCACCCTGCACCACCGCGACGCGCCCGATGTCTGGAGCGCCTTCATGAAGCCAGGCAAGCGGCTGAAGGTCGGCGACCGCGTCCGTTTCGGTCGCGAGGAAGACAACGCCTGCCTTCTGGGTCAGGTCGACGCCGAAATCACCGCCAAGAGCGAGGACGGCCTCGTCACCCTGCGTTTCGAGCTGACGGGTCCGGCGCTGGACGACGCCATCCGCGAGGTCGGGGTCATGCCCCTGCCCCCCTATATCGCAGCCAAGCGGGCCGAGGACGATCGGGATCTGAAGGATTATCAGACCGTCTTCGCCGAGCATGACGGCTCGGTCGCGGCGCCCACGGCGGGTCTGCACTTCACCCCGGCCCTGCTGGACGCCATCCGCGCGAGGGGCGTGACGACCCACGCAGTGACCCTACACGTCGGGGCGGGCACCTTCCTGCCGGTCAAGGCGGACGACACGGCCGATCACAAGATGCACTCCGAGTGGGGCGAGGTCTCTGCCGAGACCGCCGCCGCCCTGAACGCCGTGCGCGCGGCGGGCGGGCGCATCGTCTGCGTCGGCACCACCTCGCTGCGCCTGCTGGAAAGCGCGACGGGTGAGGACGGCGTGATCCAACCCTTCCACGGCGACACGGCCATCTTCATCACGCCGGGCTATCGCTTCCGCGCCTGCGACGTGCTGATGACCAACTTCCACCTGCCGAAATCGACGCTGTTCATGCTGGTCAGCGCCTTCGCGGGGCTGGAGACGATGCGCGCCGCCTACGCCCACGCCATCGACAGCGGCTATCGCTTCTATTCTTATGGCGACGGAAGCCTGCTGTTCCGGGAAGACGCCCAATGAGCCACATCGACGACCTGCCCGAAAATCTGGCCGCGACCTTCGACATCCTGGCCTCAGCGGCGAGTGAGCTTCAGGATCCCTGGTGGGTGTTCGGCGGCGCCGGCATGGCCCTGTCGGGCCTGTCCGAGTGGCACGTGCCTGACGTCGACGTCATAACCAGTCCTCGCGACGCCCGGCGCCTGATCGAGGCCCTACACGGCGAAGCCATCGAAGACCCCGGCGAAGGCCTGTTCCGGTCGCAGGTGTTCGGCGAAATCCTGACCACTCCGGTTCCAGTCGAGGTCATGGCGATGATGGACGTCCGCGCAGGCGCGGACTGGACCCCGGTCATCTTCACCACGCGCCAGGGTGTCGAACTGAACGGGGGGACGATTTACATCCCCACCGTCTCCGAACAGATCGAGAAATGCCGCCTCTTCGGTCGTCCGAAAGACCTGCAACGCGCAGAGCGTCTCGAGACGCTGCTGCGCTGACTGGCGGTTGCAGAGCAGACGGCCTAAGACGCGCGTCCCTGCAAGGAACGCCCATGCCTTTTCCGTTTGAAATTTCCGCCACTGAAGGCCGCGCCCGTACCGGCGTGCTGAAGACCACGCGCGGCGACATTCGCACGCCCGCCTTCATGCCCGTCGGCACCGCCGCCACGGTCAAGGCGATGACGGTGGATCAGGTCAAGCAGACAGGAGCGGACATCCTGCTGGGCAACACCTATCACCTGATGCTGCGCCCTGGGCCCGAGCGAATGGAACGCCTCGGCGGGCTTCACAACTTCATGCGCTGGGACAAGCCGATCCTGACGGACTCCGGCGGTTTCCAGGTCATGAGCCTGTCGGGCATCTCCAAGCTGACCGAGGAGGCCGTGACCTTCTCCAGCCACATCGACGGATCCAAGCACGTCCTGACGCCGGAACGCTCGATCCAGATTCAGGCTGACCGCCTCGGCTCCGACATCGTCATGCAGTTGGACGAATGCGTCGCCTGGCCCGCTGAGGAAAAACGGGCGCGCGAGGGCATGGAGTTGTCGGCGCGTTGGGCCCAGCGCTCCAAGAACGCCTTCGGCACGCGCGACGCGCAGGCCCTGTTCGGTATCCAGCAGGGCTCGACCTATGAGAACCTGCGCCGCGAATCCTCGGAACGCCTGCAGGAGATCGGCTTCGACGGCTACGCCATCGGCGGTCTAGCCGTCGGTGAAGGCCACGACGCCATGTGCGAGGTGTTGGACTATGCGCCCGAGTTCCTGCCCAAGGACCGCCCTCGCTATCTGATGGGCGTCGGCAAGCCGATCGACCTGGTCGAGGCGGTCTATCGCGGCGTGGACATGTTCGACTGTGTCCTGCCCACGCGCGCCGGGCGGCACGGCCAGGCCTGGACCTGGGACGGCCCGCTAAATCTCAAGAACGCGCGCTTCGCCGAGGATCAGGATCCTCTGGACCCCGAAGTTCCCTGCCCGGCATCGCAAGATTATTCAAAGGCTTACCTGCACCACCTGATCCGCGCTGATGAGATTCTCGGCAAGATCCTGCTGAGCTGGCACAACATCGCCTTCTTCCAGGCCCTGACGGCCGCCATGCGCGCGGCCATCGCCGAGGGGCGCTTCGAGCAATTCCGTCGCGACTTCCGCGCGCGGCATCTGAAGGCCTAGCCTCTACGCGGAACGAAGCCCGCAGGAGCCGCCGGAGGCGCACAGTTCCGCTGCATTCCCACGCCCTTCAGGAAGGAGCGGCGACGCAGGCCCGCCTGAATGGCTGACTGAACGTGCTTGCTGTGCGCGTCGGCGCCGGTCAGACGGCGCACCCAGCTGCGAGCCGGAATGAAGTCCGTCACCGTGCCGCGCACGGCGTCCAGCGTCGCGCCCGCCGCCGCGTCAGCAGCGCGCTCGCTCATGAAGGTTCCATCGTCGATGGGCGCAGCGTCCGTATCCGGCCCCAGAGCCTCATCCAATCGCCCGATTTCGGCAGCGATCACCGAGCATCGCGTCATGTTGCGCAGGTCATACGGATTGGATTCCGCCTGCAGCAGAATGGTCGGGATTTCCTGACGTTTGAGGTTCAGATCCTCAAGCGGTGCGGTAACGGCGTCGCCTAATCCCGTGCCCACCTGATCCACGCCGTCTCGAGCGGAAGCGCCGGCGTTGCAACCGGCGAGCAACAAGGACACGGCGATGACGGTCAATGAAATCTGGCGCATGAGTTCGTTTAATCACGCCTCGCGCGTCAAAGCCAATCAGCCTCCCTCGACAGACATCAGGGCCGAAGCTGACCTAGGCTTGCGGCATTCCGTAGCCGGTCCGGCGGCCAACCTATAAACCTTCCTGCTCGCTGTCGTAGGCAAACCCCGCTGCCCGCTAGCGGGCACGCGCTGGTGAGGTTGCGCCGCCGCTCCAATACGCGAGAGACGGCGCAACCTCAGTGTCGTCAGAACCTGTAGCGCAGGCCCACGCCATAGGTCGCAGGCGCCCCGACCAGACGCGAGGCGCCGTTCTTTTCAGGGAAATACACCTCGTCGGTGATGTTGCGGCCATAGGCGTAGACCGCCCAGTCCGCCGCCGTCTGCAATTCCACACGGGCGTTCAGCAGGGTGTAGGCGTCCGCCGTATTGCCCGGCGCCGCGTTCAGGCGGTTGCTCTCCTCGCCGTGGTGCGAGACCGACAGGCGGCTGTCCACGCGCCAGCCGTTGTCCAGCACCAGGCCATGGTTCAGCGAAACCGTCGCCGTCACGTCCGGCGCGCCCGGCAGGGGGTCGCCGACGGTCGACAGCACCTCGGCCACGCGCGCCGAGCTGAACGAGATGATCTCCGTGTCCAGGAAGGCGGCGGCGACGTCCAGGTCCAGGCTCTGGTTCGCGCTTTCGAACAGCACGGCGTTGAGCGCGAACTCGATCCCCTTGCTCTCGGCCTCGCCGACGTTGGCGCGGCCGTTGGTGTCGTTGGCCAGCCGGGTCGTCGCCTGAAGCTCCTTAAACTCATAGGAGAAGACATCCACCGACAGGCGAAGACGGTTCGTCGTCCAGCGCAGCCCAGCCTCATAGGCGGTGACGGTCTCGGAATCGAACGGCAGGGTCTCGGCCTGGGTGAAGATGGAGGTGCCGTCGAAGCCGCCGCCGCGATAGCCGGTCCCCGCCGAGACGAAGACGTTCAGGTTCGGCGTGAAGGCGTACTTGGCCGTGACCCGGCCCGAGACATTGTCATCCTCGAAGGCGCGGTCCCAGATGAAGGGGTTGGTCGTGGCGAAGGTCTTGGTGAAGGTCGAGATGCCCCACGGGTCCAGGTCGTCGTTGCGCCCGCTGAAGGTCGCCTCGTCGCGGGTGTAGCGCAGGCCGCCCGACAGGGTCAGCTTGTCGGTCAGATCATAGTCGACCTGGCCGAAGACGGCGAAGCTGTTGCGCGTCTGACTGTGCAGGTTGTCGTACTGGGTCCGGGCCGTATAGCTGGTCCAGTGGGTGTCGAAGTCGATGTCGTCCGAGACGTAGAAGGCGCCCACGATCCAGTCGAGGCGGCCGCCCGTGTCGTCGCTCAGGCGCATCTCCAGCGAGGTCTGGCTCAGCGTTTCATCCGCATCGAAGCGCGAGGCCGGATAGGGCGAGCCGTCGCCGTTGCCCTGCACCGAGCGGGTCGTGCCCTGGACATTGCCGATCACCGCCAGGTTCAGGTTTTCGCTCAGGCGGTGCTGCAACGCCGCCGACACGCCATAGATGTCGATGCTGTGGGTCGGATACTCCGACGAATAGAACTCGTACGGGTCGTCGTTCTCGCCCGCGTTGGCGATGTTGCTGTCCAGCGCCGCCGAGATGCGGTCGTACTGGCGCGTGTCGCCCCGGTCGCGGCTGCCGAACAGTTTCACGGTCAGGTTGGTGTCCGGCGTGAAGTCAAAGGCGACCGTGGCCCGGCCGGCGAACAGATCCTTGTCGCCGAAACCTTCACGGCGGCCCGGATCGACGATGGGCGGAACCTGGGTCTGGGTCACGCCGGCGATGACCGGCTGGAAGCCCGCCAGGTCGCCCGCGCCCGCCCCGGTCATGAAGCCGCCGCCCTGCTCGGCCAGCACGGCCAGCCGCACGCCGACCGTGTCGCTCAGGGGACCGCCGACGGCCCCCTCCATCGCCAGATAGTCATAGCTGCCGAACTCGAGACGGCCCGAACCTTCGACCGCCTCGCCCGGCCCCTTTGTGATGGCGTTGATGACGCCCGCCGTGGTGTTGCGGCCGTACAGGGTGCCTTGCGGTCCTTTCAGGATCTCGACCCGGTCCAGGTCGAACAGCGGCATGCCCAGATAGGCGTTCGAGGTCTGATAGACGCCGTCGACGTGCAGGGCGACCGAGGGATTGCCGTTGGGCTTGTAATCGTCGGCCCCGCCAATGCCCCGGATGCTGATCATGCCGTAGTTGGCGCCGCCGAAGGCATAGTTCACCGACACGCCCGGAACCTCGTCCACCAGGTCAGTCACGCTGTCGATGCCGCGACGAAGGGCGTCTTCGCCGTTCAGCATGGTGACGGCCAGCGGCACGTCCTGGATGCGCTGGGCGCGCTTCTGGGCCGTGACGATCACGTCCTCGATCGCGGTGACGCCATCGGATCCGAGATCGGCATGAGCGACTGCAACAGAAAAGGTGCGCGCGCCGACTGGCGTCACGGTCAGGCCCGTGCCTTCCACCATGCGGCGCAGCGCCTCGGCGGGCGCCAGGACGCCGACCACGCGATTGGCGCGGCGACCGCGCACGGCTTCCGGCGCGAACAGCACCTGCACGTCGGCGGTGCGCGCCAGCGTCGTCAGCGCCTCTTCCATCGACTGGCTTTCGATGGCGAAGGAGACGGCCGCGCCGCCGCTCGGCGGCTGGGCCAGAGCCGGCGTCGCCGCTGCGACCGCAGCGACGGCTGAGCAGGCCAGCAGCATGCGCTTGAAGGCGCCGGCGCGCGGCTTGGAAATGAACATGGTAGCCCCTGAGATCTGGTCCGCCGCTCGTTGGCGGCTCCCCCTCAGAAACGGAAGCGCCCCTGCAGACCCCCACCCCGTCGCGGAAATTTCATCAAAGCGCAGCCGTTTCGTCAGACGTTTTTTCGGGCGATCCGATGCGCCAGTCGCCGTCCGTCGTGCGCCGCACCGACAGGCCGAAGCCGCGCGCCAGAGCCAGGGCGAACTCCTGTCCGCCGTCATAGCGGAACGAGCCTGAGATGCGGATCTCCCCCGCCGCCGCATCCGTCAGCGTCAGCCGCTCCGCCGAATAGCGATTGAAGCGTTCGACCACCTCGCGCAGCGGACGGTCGCGCACGACCAGACGCCCCATCCGCCAGGCCGTCTCGGCCTCGACGTCTGCCGGCGCGGCCCGCAGTTCGTCGCCGCGCGCCAGCCCGCCCTGCCCCGCCGTCAGGATCAGAGGCTCGCCAGCGCCGCCCCTTTGAACCACCCTCAGCCGTCCCTGTTCGACCAGCGCCTCCGGCCCTCGGTCTGCATGGGTCGCCTGGAAGCGCCCCTGCGCGGTCGCCATCAAGCGATCGCCGACGCGCAGGACGAAGGGCTCGGCGTCAGGCTGAATGTGGAAATAGGCCTGACCGGCCTCCAGCACCGCCGCGCGACGTTCGGCGCCGTAATCGAGGCGCAGTCGAGAAGACGGCGCCAACGTCACCTCCGACCCGTCCGGCAAGGGCGCGGTCAGTCGCTGCCCCGCCTCGGTCGCGATCAGCGCCCGCGCCGGTGACGACGCCGTCATCACCCACAGCCCGCCGCAGGACGCCGCAATGGCCCCGCCGGTCAGACCGAGCAGAGCCCGCCGCCGCGTCGCGCCTCGATCGGCACGCCCCAGCGCCGCCGCCCTTAGGGCCAACACCTCGGGCTGCCCCGCCTCAAGCTCCAGCATCCCCCACGCCTGCTGGCAGGCGCGATAGTCGCGGATATGGCCGGGATCTTCATCCAACCACCGCCGGAAGGCGATCTCGTCCTGTGGACCGGGCGTATCGCCGCCGTTCATTCGCGCGAACCAGAAGGCGGCCGGATCGACCGCTTCCTCGTCGTTTGATTGGGGGTGAACCGGAAACATCAGCGATCCCCCTCGACCAGGTCGACCCTCAGCGCGGACATGGCTCGCACCATGTGCTTCTCGACTGCGCTGACCGAAATGCCCAGACGCCGGGCGATCTGCGGATAGGTCAGGTTCTCGAAGCGACGCAGGATCACCACGGCCCGCGCACGCGGCGGCAAGGCGTCCAGCGCCGCCAGCATCCGTTTCAAACGCTGCCTCCCCGCGATGATCTGTTCCGCGTCAGGCGCGTCATACTCGGCCACGGCGTCGTTGATCTCGACATGCAGGCCTCGCCCCCGCGACTGCTCATAGCGCCCCCGATCCCGCGCGATGTTTGCTGCCGCCTCGAAGACATAGCCGTCGACGTTCTGCAGGCTCATCAGGTCCGCGCGGCGCATCAGCCGCAGGAACAGATCCTGAACCATCTCCTCCGCATCCGCCGACGATTTCGAACGCCGCAGAAAGAAATGCGTCAACGGCGCCCGCAACCGCCGCGTGAGCGCCGCGAATCCCTCGTCGCGCGTCAGGACGGACGTCGCGTCGTCCATGTCGAAGGGCTGGCTTGGCTGTCGTTTCACCGCGCGCCCAATGACGCCGCATCGTCACCGCCTCATGTCGGTCGCACGACATTTCCGTATCAGCGCATCCCCGATGCGCTCAGGCGCGTCATCGCAGCCAAAGCGTCACACAGCCTCGCTAAGGGCGGCTGCATATCGGTTTCAGGATGACGCATATGACGATGTTCAAACACCTGGGCGCGGCGGTCGCCTTCAGCGCGGCGCTGCTGGGCGCGGCGGTTCCGGCCTGGGCCGAGGTCTTCACCATCGCCGTCGTCTCCGACACCCAGAACTACGCCGACGTCACCCTGCCCCAACCGCGCGGCGCCGACACCTTCGACCAGCAGATGCGCTATCTGGTCGAGACCTGCCAGGACAAGAACCTGGCCTTCGTCACCTTCGTCGGCGACATCGTCCAGCACGGCGACGGCCAGTTCCGACGCGCCATCCCCGACGCCGAGGGCGAGTATCAGATCTTCGACACGCGCGAGGAATGGGACATCGCCAACCGCGCCGTCTCGATCCTGACCGACAGCGGCCTGCCGTTCGGCATGGTTCCCGGCAACCACGACTACGACAACTATTCATGGCGCGGCTACGACGGCGCCTCCGAACCGCTGGCGGGCGGCCGCGCCTGGAACTTCTACTTCGGCCCCCAGTCGCGCCACTTCACGGATAAGGCCTGGTACGGCGGCGCCTCAACGAACGGCCTGAACAGCTTCCAGACCTTCACGGCCGGCGGCCTGTCCTTCCTGCACCTGTCGCTGGAGATGCAGCCGCCCCAGATCGCGCTGGACTGGGCCCAGGGCGTGATCGACGCCCATCCCGACACGCCCGTCATCGTCACCACCCATGAATGGCTGAGGCCTGACGTGCAGGAACGCTCCAACGGCTACGACAGTTATTTCGCGGGCGCTGACAACCTGCCGCCCGATCAGGTCTGGGACCGTTTCATCCGCAAGAACGCGATGATCTTCCTGGTCCTGAGCGGCCACAACTACACCCGCCCGATCGAAGGCGTGTCCAACGGCGAGAACCTGCGCATCGACCACAACGACGCCGGTCGTCCCGTCTATCAGCTGATCCAGGACTATCAGGGAAACACCGTCGGCCCGGACGGTCAGGCCGGTTCGGCCAACGGCGGCGCGGGCTGGCTGCGTTTCATGGCCTTCGACACCGAGGCTCGCACCATCCGCTTCTATACCTATTCGACCCTGCTGGGTCGGTATGCCGGTCGCGACGGCGAAGCGACCTTCGGCGTCACGCCCGAACGATCCGAGTTCGTGCTGCCCTTCCCGCCCCAACTTCAGGATTGAGTCCGCGACGCGGTCCGCCGTTTTTCGTCGCAGGCCTGCCCGAGAAGGCGATCAGGCCTCGACACGACCGTTTCAGGCGGCCATGCACGCTGCGATGACGATGATCGCTTCATCACGCTCGCTCGAGGCCGACCGCGTCGTCGCCGCGGCCATGACCCTGGTCACGGAGGTCGGCCTGGGCGGCCTGACCATGCGCGACCTGGCCCAGGCCGTCGGCAAGAGCACGACCGTCATCGTCAATCTGTTCGGCGCCAAGGCGGGGCTGATCGAAGCCATCGCCTTCAGGGCGTTCGAGCAGGATGAGGCCTACCACGAGGCCTTCTTCGCCGCCGTCGACAACCTGGCCCTCAGCCGCGACAGCCTGCTGGCCCTGACCGCCCGCTATCTGCGAGAGCGAGCGGCGCCGTCGGCCGACTTCGCCCGAGTATGGGAAGAACTGCTGGTCAGCCCCGACCCGGCGGCCTTCCTGCCCCCCCTCCTGCGACGCTGGGATCTAATGCGGCGCGACGCCTGGACGGCCTTCCTGTCGCGTCGCCCCGGCCTGGAAGCGTTCGGCGAGGCGATCTCCACCTACCTGATCATCGAGCAGTTTTACGTCGGCGCCCTGGGTGGTCGCTCGGACTATGAGGCGATTGCGGCCGAGGGGTTGGGCGGCCTGATCGATCGGGCCTTCGGCCGCCCCGACGATCCGGCCTCGGCGACCGAAAGCTATGTCGACCGCATGGTGATCCCCAAGGCGCCGGGCGACGGACTGGAACCCGATTCCATCAAGCGGCGTCTGCTGGACGTCGCCGCAGACCAGATCCTGAGCGGAAGCGTCGGGATCGTCACCAACCGCTCGGTCAGTACGGAGGTCGGCACTTCGACCTCCACCATCGCCTACCATTGGGCGGATATGCGGCGGTTCGTGATCGACGCCGTTTGGCACGCGGTCTTCCGCGAGATGCCCCGCTACCTCGACTACCGACATCCGCTGGGCGCCGGTCCTCCGGATATGCAGCGGTGGGGCGAGATGATGGCCCTTACCCTGGAGACGCCTGCGGGCGGCGAGCGCGGCTTCTACGTAAAGTACGCCCGTCTGATCGCCCAGGTCTGCCTGCAGGCGCGTCGTGATCCGTCCTTCCAGGAACTGGCGATGATCCTGCGCGGGCCCGAAGGCGGCGGCAACTACACCAACCGCGGCGAACTCTGGCCGCCTCAGTTCGACCTGACGCGCCGCGCCGCCACCCGTTTCGCCTTATGGATCAAGGGCGCGGCCATCATGGCGGCGGCGACGGGTGATGCGCCGGACGCCGCGCGCCTGCAAGCCGTCGCCAAGACCTTGGTCACCCAGCGCGACTGAATCGAACAATCGTTCCTTATTCGGAACAGTCATCGACAGGCAGCGCGACAGCAACACTTCAAATAAGCTTCACCAAAGCATCACGACCATCTCCTACAGCGGAAATGTTGTCGAACAGTTGTTTTTTAGGCCGGTCGCACGGCGTGAAAACTACGGCTGCTCGCGACATTCCCCAACTTTCCAGCCTGAGCGACTGGATCGCCCGCGCTGCCCGATGGATCGACACATGAACCGTCTTCTTTTCGGCGCCTCGAGCGCCGCCCTGCTCCTTGCGGCGGCCGCGCCCGCGGCGGCCGAGGTCGCGACCGAACCTCAGGCCACCTCCGTTCAGGACATCATCGTCACCGCGCAGCGCCGCGAGGAATCCGCGCAGAAGGTCGGCCTGGCCCTGACGGTCGTGTCGGGCGAAGACCTGGACAAGCGCAACATCCAGACGGTCAACGACCTGGAAAACGCCGTCCCCAGCATGGAGGTCGACAGCCAGCTGGGCGGCGGCCAGCCCCAGTTCCGCATCCGCGGCGTCGGCCTGACGGACTACGCCGCCAACAACACCTCGACGGTCGGCGTCTATATCGACGAAGTCGCCTATCCCTATGGCGTGATGACCCAGGGCCAGTTGTTCGACATCGCCCGCATCGAGGTTCTGCGCGGGCCGCAGGGCACGCTGTACGGCCGCAACACCACCGGCGGCGCAGTCAGCGTCGTCACCGGAGCGCCGACGGACTATGTCGCGGCCGGCTTCAACGCCAGCTACGGCAGCTATGACGCCGCCAAGTTCGAGGGCTTTGTTTCGGGTCCGGTCGCCGGAACCCTGAGCGCCCGCCTGGCCGTCGCGGCCGAGACGGGCGGCGGCTGGCAATACCACCGCGACACGGGCGAAACCCTGGGCGACAAGGACACCAAGGCCCTGCGCCTGCGCCTGAACTGGCGCCCCAGCGACCTGACCGACCTCGACCTGAACGTCCACTACAGCCAGGACAAGTCGGACGGTCGGGGCCTGCGCCTGATCACCACCCCCTTCACCTCGGGCGGCGGCAAGGTCTATCCGATCGACACGGCCCACCGAATCACCGGCTGGGGCATCTCCCCCTATTTCGCCGAGTTGATCGGCGTCTCGCCCAACGCCAAGCCGTTCCGCGACAACGAGGGCAAGGGCGTCAGCCTGCGCCTGAACCACGACCTCGGCTGGGCCGCCCTGACCGCCGTCGCCGCCTATGAGTCCTTCGACCGCAAGGAGTTCAACGACTGGGACGCCACGGCCTCGAACGAAGCCGGCACCTACTTCTTCAACGACATCAAGACGATCTCGCAGGAAGTGCGCCTGGCCTCGAACGGCGACGGTCGTCTGCAATGGCTGGCCGGTCTCTACCACGCGACCGAGGACATCGACGGCGGCTTCTACTCCGACTTCTCGGAAGCGAAGAGCCTCCGCTTCTGGATGAGCACCACCTACGGCCAGAAGGTTCAGACGACAGGCGCCTTCGCCAATGTCGACTACCGCCTGACCGATCGCCTGACCCTGATCGGCGGCCTGCGCTACGAGGATGAGACCCGCGAGCTGAACGACTTCAAGACCGAGGTTCTGGCCCCGGTCCCACGCGTCAACGCCACCGCCTCCAAGTCCCAAAGCATGGGCGAATGGACCGGCAAGATCGGCGCTGAATACGCCTTCAGCGACAGCATCCTGGCCTACGCCAACGTCTCGCGCGGGGTGAAATCCGGCGGCTTCACCACCTACAACAGCGGCCTGCCCGATCAGTTGGAGCCCTTCAAGTTCGAGGAGCTGATCGCTTATGAGACCGGCGTGAAGGCCAGCCTGTTCGACAACCGCCTCCAGGCGAACGCGGCGATCTACTATTACGACTACCGCGACCAGCAGCTTCAGGGCGTGCTCTACACCCAGACGGGGCGCGTCGGCCGCATGATCAACGTGCCGAAGTCGCATATCCAGGGTGCCGAGCTGGAGCTGCGCTGGCAGCCCCTGGACAACCTGACCATCACCCAGGCGGTCGGCTACAAATACGGGGAATATGACGAGTTCTTCTTCGTCAACGCCTCGGCCACCGAAGCCGCCAAGGATCCGGTGACGGGCGAATACAACACCATCATCTACAGCGATCGCGCGGGCGAGCGCCTGCCCTTCCCGCGCTTCGACTACAAGGGCTCGATCGCCTATGAGCACCAGATCGGCGACTGGGGCGTCGAGGCGGAAACCAACTACGCCTACCGCAGCGAGAAGTTCAGCACCTCGTCCAACTCGGTCATCGGCGACTACTGGCTGATGAACGCCAACCTGACGTTCCGTCCGATGAACGGCAGCTACGCCTTCGGCTTCTTCGTCAACAACCTGACGAACGCCTATTCGGAAGAGTCGCGCAACCGCTTCATCTCGGCGTCCACCGGCTCGCCCAACGCCCCGCGCACCTGGGGCGCCCGCGTGAGCTATCGCTACTGATCCCTGCCTGCGAGGCTTCGGACTTGGCTCCGAAGCCTCGCGCTTTTCCTCGTGAAGAAAGATGCGTCCATGTCGATGATGCGTAAGCTGTTCCGCTCTACCGTCCTGGCCCTCGGCCTTCTGGCGGCCGCCCCCAGCCTGGCCCAACAGGCGACTGACGCCCGTTTCACCATCGCCGTGATCCCCGACACTCAGAACTATGCCGATCACACGCGCCAGCGCGCGGCCGGCTTTCCGTTCGACGCGCGGGACATGATGACCGAGCAGTTCCGCTTCATCGCCGACAACGCCGCCTCGCGCGGCGGCGACATCGTCTTCGCCACCGGCGTGGGCGACGTATGGCAGCATCCCATCATCGACATCGACCCGGATCACGCCGCGCGCGGCTTCAGTCCCCGCGTCTTGCCCTCTGGCGTCGGACCGGCGAAATGGGCGCCGGGCGTGCGCGAGGTGGAGATCCCCGCCTCCATCGCCGCCTATCGCCTTCTGGACGGCGCCCTGCCCTTCTCGGCCGTGCCCGGCAATCACGACTATGACGCCCAGTGGTGGGAAGAGTCCTGGCCGCGCGACCTGACCGCGCCTGAAGGCGACCTGCGCCGCCTCGGCATGATCCATGTCGGCGGCCTGACCGAATGGGTCCGCGTCTTCGGCGCCGCCTCGCCCTTCTTCAAGGACCGCCCCTGGTACGTCGGATCGCACGACGACGGCGCGGACAGCGCCCAGGTGTTCGAGGCCGGCGGCTACCGCTTCCTGCACATCGGCCTGCAGTTCGCCCCTTCCGACGCCAGTCTGAAATGGGCCGAGACCGTCATCCACGCCCACCCCGGCCTGCCGACCCTGATCAGCACCCACGACTTCCTGGACAAGACCGGACAGCGCCGCGCCCATCCGGTCGTGGACATCAACGCCCTCGACCCCTTCGACAACAGCGCCCAGGGCGTGTGGGACAAGCTGATCAGCCGCAACCCGCAGATCTTCATGGTCCTGAGCGGCCATCACAACGGCCAGGCTTTCCGCAGTGACCCGAACCGCCAGGGCGGCGCCGTCTATCAGCTGCTGTCCGACTATCAGGACCGCAACCGCGCCGCCGTCGACGCCGGACTGGATGCCGCCAAGGCGCCGGGCCTGGGCGACGGCTGGCTGCGTTTGATGGCCTTCGACATGACGGGCGAGGTTCCGACCGTGCGCGTCCGCACTTATTCGACCCACTTCAAACGCTACGCCTCGGACGAGCCGAACTACGCACTCTGGTACAAGCCGAACGAGCAGCCTCAGATGACCGACGAGGAATTCCTGGCGCAGGACGAGTTCACGATCCGCCTGGAGGACTTTCGCGCCCGCTTCGGTCCCGGCCGCAGCGCCGTCCGGCAGTAGCCGCCCTGTTCACAGTTCTGATTGGAAGACTCGTCTTCCACGCGAAGCGCGCTAGCGCCCAATTGCAAAGGGGTCGCCTTACGGCGACCCCTTCAAAACCATTCCAAATCAAAGATTTAGATGGTCGGAGCGACAGGATTCGAACCTGCGACCCCTTGACCCCCAGTCAAGTGCGCTACCAGGCTGCGCCACGCTCCGAAGGCGCTCCGTATAGACGGCGGTTCGGTGCTCCGCAAACCCTAAAACGCTCTATCGACAACAACTTCCGTCTTAGCGGCGCAGAACGCCCTCCAACCGGGCCTTGGCCGCTTCCAGTTCGCTCAACAGAGCCTCAAGGCGCGCCGGAGCCGCCGGAAACGCCGCCGCCTGCGACACCGATTCCGCCCGATCCCCCGAATCGATCTCCAGCGTCGCGGCCGGGTCGGCATAGGCCGTCAGGCGCGCCAGACCCTGATCCTGCACCAGGCGTTGCACCCCGCGAATCGTCAGCCCCTCGTCGTGCAGCAGCCGCCGCACAGCCTTCAGCACCATGACGTCGTCGGGGCGATAGAAACGGCGGCCGCCCGCACGCTTCACCGGGGCGACGAACTCGAACTTCGTCTCCCAGAACCTCAGCACATGCTGGGGGGCGCCGACTTCATCGGCCGCTTCAGAAATGGTGCGGAAGGCTTTGGGGCTTTTGGCCAAGGGTCTCAGGTCTCGACGACGGCGTCGTGCACCCGGCTCTTCATGATCTGTGAGGCGCGGAAGCTGATGACGCGGCGGGGGTTGATGGCGGCCGGTTCGCCGGTCTTGGGGTTGCGGCCCATGCGGGCGCGTTTCTCACGGACCTGGAAGACGCCGAAGCCCGATAGCTTGACCGTCTCGCCCTGCTCAAGAGAGTCGACGATCAGGTCCAGCGTGCGCTCGACCAGTCCGGAGCATTCCTGCCGGGACAACCCGACCTCTTCGTGGACCGCTTCGCACAAATCCGCACGGGTAAGCGTCTGATGTCCGGCCACTTGCATCTCCCCGCAATCAATTGGCGGGGCATTGAAGGGCAAAACGGCCGGAAATCAAAGTCCTCAATGCAAATCTAGAATCGGAAGGCGCACGCGCCCCATGTCAGGCCGCCGCCCATGGCCTCGACCAGGACCAAATCGCCCTTCTTGATTCGCCCATCCTTGATGGCGACGTCCATCGCCAGCGGGATGGAGGCGGCCGAGGTGTTGGCGTGCATGGCCACGGTCGAGATGACCTTGTCCTCGTCCAGGCCCAGCCGGTCGCCCACGCCCTTGATGATGCGCTGGTTGGCCTGGTGCGGCACGAACCAGTCGATCTCGGGAATGTCGACGCCCGCAACCTCGGCCGCAGCCGTGATGGCCTCGGCGATGTTCACGACGGCGTGGCGGAAGACCTGATTGCCCAGCATCCGCAGATGGCCGACCGTACCCGTCGTGGCCGGCCCCCCGTCGACATAGAGCATGTCAGCCTTGGCGCCCTCGCAGCGCAGGGCGAAGCCCAGCACGCCGCGATCATCCTTGGTCCCCTGCCCCTCGCCCGGCTCAAGCACGAAGGCTCCGGCACCGTCGCCGAACAGGACGCAGGTGGTGCGATCCGTCCAGTCCATCAGCTTGGTCATTTCCTCGGCGCCGATGACCAGGGCGCATTTGGCCTGACCGCGCGCGACAAAGCCGTCAGCCACGCTCATGGCGTAGACGAAGCCCGAACAGACCGCCTGAACGTCGAAGGCGATGCCCACCGGCGCACCCAGCTTGCGCTGGACGATGGCCGCCGTCGCCGGGAAGGTCTGGTCCGGCGTGGTGGTGGCGACGATGATCAGATCGACGTCCGCCGCCGTCTTGCCGGCATCGGCCAGGGCGCGCTCGGCCGCCTTGAGCGCTAGGTCGCTGGTCGGTTCGTCGTCGCGGGCCTTGTGGCGCTGGCGGATGCCGGTGCGCTCGATGATCCATTCGTCGGAGGTGTCGACGATCTTGGTCAGGTCGGCGTTGGTGACGACCTGTTCGGGCAGGAAGGAGCCGACCCCGGTAACGACGCTGCGGATGACGCTCACTGTTCGGTCTCTCCCATGACGACGGGCGCGGGTTCGTCCATCGCGGCCGCCAGACGCGCGAAATTGGCGCTGACCTTGGTCAGATAGTCACTGCGGGCCAGTTCGACAGCCACGCGGATGGCATTTGCATACCCCTCGGCCGTGGCGCCGCCGTGGCTTTTTACGACGATGCCGTTCAGACCCAGCAAAGGGCCGCCGTTGACGCTGCTGGGGTCGATACGGCGCGCCATCTTCTTCAGCGCCGGCATGGCGATCAGGGCGCCCAGCTTGGCCAGCGGACCAGAGGTCAGCGCCTCCTTCAGCAGGCCCGAGATGAAGCGGGCGGTGCCCTCGGCCGTCTTCAGCGCGATGTTGCCGGTGAAGCCGTCGGTCACTACCACGTCCACGGTCCCGGCGGCGATGTCATGTCCCTCGACGAAGCCGGTGTAGTTCACAGGAACGGCGTCGGTGCGCAGCACGGCGTGGGCTTCGCGCACCTCTTCGTGGCCCTTCATCTCTTCGGAGCCGACGTTCAGCAGGCCGACCGTCGGCCGCGCCACGCCATGCACGGCGGACTGGAAGGCCTCGCCCATGATGGCGAACTCGACCAACTGGCGCGCATCGCTGCCAATGTTGGCGCCGACGTCCAGAACGGCGGTGAAACCGCGCTTGGTCGGCCAACTGGCGACGATGGCCGGGCGCTCCAGCCCGTCGACCGCCATCCGCAGAACCAGCTTGGAGATCGCCATCAAGGCGCCGGTGTTGCCCGCCGAGACGGCGGCCTGGGCCTCGCCCGTCTTGACCGCCTCGATCGCGTTCCAGAGGCTGGAGCCCTTGCCTCGACGCATGGCCTGGGCAGGCTTTTCGTCCATTGCGACGACCTTGTCGGTGTGCCGGACCTGGCAAAGGTCGTCCGATACGTGCAGGCGCGCCATCTCGGCGCGGATCGCCGCCTCGTCTCCGTGCAGCAGGAAGCGCACGCCGTCGCCGCCATACAGCGAATAATAAGCCTTCACGCCGCCGACCACGACGGCAGGACCGTGGTCGCCCCCCATGGCGTCGAGCGAGATCAATGTGGATGATGCCAAGTGGAAATCGACTCCGTCGCCGTCTTGTCGCGGCGCTTCAATGTTAGGGCGTGCAGACGCAAATGTCGCACCCTGTGGATGCAACCGAGGCGCCCTTAGGTCAACTCTTGTCGCCGTCGTTCGGCTTCAAGGCCCGCAACACGCCGAAAGGCGAGATCTCGCCCGGCTCAGGCGGTTGCTCGAACACCGCGCCATCCTTGCGGGGATAGGGGTCCAGATGCAGGGCCAGTTGCTCGACCGCATACTGGCCCAGGTCGATCTGACCGTTTTCCACCACGTCAGGCGAATCGTCGTCCAGCTCCAGGTCGATCTCCCCCTCGTCCGAAGGCGGCGTATCCACGGCCTCGACCAGATTGATCTCGAATCGATCGTCGACATGAACGGGCAGAGGCTCCAGCGTCAGCACGCAGGACTGGACCGCATCGGCAACGACACGGCCGGTCAGACGCCAGCCTGAAACCGTCGCCGTCACCTCCAGGTCCGCCTCAAAACGGTCCAGCGACTTCAGGTTCAGCGCGCGCGCAATGCGCTGACGCGCCTCGGCGTCCGGCTCCAGGCGCCGGGACAGGCTCGCCCCGATCTGATGCAGGCGGACAGGATCGCTGTAAGGCAGGGCGGGAATCGTCATGCGACGATCATGGCCCAGTCAGGCGCCTTTTCCACGGCGGAAATAGGCTGACGCGCCAGGCGTTCGTGCGATTCCAGCGCATAACGGGTCAGTTCAGCGCCGGCGGCGGGATCGTCGCTCTCGAACACATTGCGCGCGATTGAAGCCTGGAAGCCGTCGCGGTCGCCTTCGCGCAGCGCCTTCTCATAGGCGCTCATACGGCCATAAAGAGCCTCGCCCAACTTGCGCATCTTCTTGCCGACAGACACGTCGCCGACGCCCAGTTCACGCAGAACGTTGTCCAGAGCCGAGACATAGGTGTCGAACATCTTCTGGGCCAGATCGGCCCCGCGCTCGCCCTCAGCCTTGGTCCGCACGAACAGCAGAAGGACGTGCAGGGTGTAGAGCTCGAACCGCGCATCGATTCGATCCGCCACGCCCAGGCGGGCGTAAAAATCGGGCTGGCGCGCCTGTTCCACCGCCAGGGCGTATAGGCCCTGAGCCTGGCGCTCTTGCGTCTGTCGTCTGAAGAGTGTCTTGAACATAGGTTTTACGGCCCCTTTTCCGCCGCGCCGTTGCACTAGGACGCAGCGACGGTTAGGTCAAAGACCTTGTTCCAAGAGGCCCATCGCCGATGCCCCGTTTTACGTCGCTCATCATCGCCGCCTCGCTCGCCGCCGCTGCAGGCGCCTGCGCCCCGGTCGTCGCCACCCAGGGCTTCCAGGCCGTGGACGCCAAGCCCCAGGACATCGAGGCGGGCGTCGACACCCGCGAGACCGTCCTGGCCAAGCTGGGCACGCCCTCGACCACCTCGACCTTCGAGACCGACAACGTCTGGTACTACCTGACCCAGACGACCCAGCGCTACACCTACAACAAGCCTGAAGTGTCGCAGCGGACGGTCACTGAAATCACCTTCGCCGACGGCGGCGAAAAGGTCGCCAACGTCCGCACCCTGGGACTGGAAGACGGCCGCCAGATCGCCATGGAGCGCCGCGAGACCCCGACCCGCGGCCGCCAGTTGACCATTCTCGAACAACTTCTCGGCAACGTCGGCCGCGGCCAACTGCCGCGCACCGAGGACGACGTGCCCGGCCAGCGCCGCCCAGACTAAGCTCCAAAAGATAGGCGGCCCTCAAGCCGCGAGCGACCGCGTCGCGAGCATAGGGCGCAAAAAAGATAACGCCCCGGAGATCGCTCTCCGGGGCGTTTTCAGTTTCAGCGAAGCGCAGTCAGACGATCTTGCCGCTCGCCAGCACCGCCAGCAGCAGAAGCGCCACGATGTTGGTGATCTTGATCATCGGGTTCACCGCCGGGCCGGAGGTGTCCTTGTAGGGATCGCCCACGGTGTCGCCGGTGACGGCGGCCTTGTGCGCTTCCGATCCCTTGCCGTGAACCACGCCGTTCTTGTCGGTGAAGCCTTCCTCGATCACCTTCTTGGCGTTGTCCCAGGCGCCGCCGCCCGACGTCATGGAGATGGCGACGAACAGACCCGTCACGATCACCCCCATCAGCATGGCCCCCAGGGCGGCGAAAGCGTTGGCCTTGTCCGGCTGGATGAACAGGATGACGACGAACAGGATGATCGGCGACAGCACCGGCAGCAACGACGGCACGATCATCTCGCGGATGGCCGCGCTGGTCAGGATATCGACAGCTCGGCCGTACTCCGGCTTGGTCTGGAAGGTCATGATGCCCGGATTCTCGCGGAACTGACGCCGCACCTCGGCCACGACCGCCTCAGCAGCGCGCCCCACGGCCGTCATAGACAAGCCGCCGAACAGGAAGGGCAGCAGCCCCCCGAACAGCAGACCGACCACGACATAGGGGTTGGACAGGTCAAAGGCGACCGCGCCCAGGCCGTGGAAGAAGCTGCCCGGCGCCGCCTCGGCCGCGAAGAACTTCAAGTCCTCCACATAGGCGGCGAACAGGACCAGCGCCCCCAGACCCGCCGAACCGATGGCGTAGCCCTTGGTCACGGCCTTGGTGGTGTTGCCTACGGCGTCTAGGGCGTCGGTCGAGACGCGGACTTCCGGCGGCAGGCCCGCCATCTCGGCGATGCCGCCCGCGTTATCCGTGACCGGACCGAAGGCGTCCAGCGCCACGATCATCCCCGCGACGCCCAGCATGGTGGTGGTGGCGATGGCGATGCCGAACAGGCCCGCCAGTTGATAGGCCGCGACGATGCCGACGATGATGGTCAACGCCGGAAGCGCCGTTGCCTCCAGCGACATGGCCAGGCCCTGGATGACGTTGGTGCCGTGGCCCGAGACCGAGGCGTTGGCCACCGACTTCACCGGGCGGAAGCCCGTGCCGGTATAGTATTCGGTGATCACCACAATGGCCGCCGTAACCAGCAGGCCGACGACGCCCGCCCAGAACAGATTCATGGGCTGAATCAATAGCCCGCCCGAGGTTTCGACCGCCCCCGGCAGAAGTTGGTTGATCACCCACCAGACCGCGCCCAACGACAGGACGCCAGTGACGATGAGCCCTTGGTACAGGGCCCCCATGATGTTGCCGCTCTTGCCCAGACGGACGAAGAAGGTGCCGATGATCGAGGTCACGATACAGACGCCGCAGATCGCCAGCGGCAACAGCATCAGCACGTCGACATAGGGCTGGTTGCGGAAGAAGATGGCCGCCAGCACCATGGTCGCCACCGTGGTGACGGCATAGGTCTCGAACAGGTCGGCGGCCATGCCGGCGCAGTCGCCGACGTTGTCGCCCACATTGTCCGCGATGGTGGCGGCGTTGCGGGGGTCGTCCTCAGGGATGCCGGCCTCGACCTTGCCCACCATGTCGCCGCCGACGTCGGCCCCCTTGGTGAAGATGCCGCCGCCCAGTCGCGCGAAGATGGAGATCAGAGAGGCGCCGAAGCCCAGGGCCACCAGTCCGTCGATGACTTCACGGCTGGTCGAGGCGTGGCCCAGACCCTGGGTCATGAAGGCGTAGTAGCCGGACACGCCCAGAAGCGCGCCGCCCGCCACGAACATGCCGGTGATCGCGCCCGAGCGGAAGGCCAGGTCCAGACCCTTGGACAGGCTCTGCGACGCGGCCTGGGCCGTACGGACGTTGGCGCGCACGGAGATCAGCATCCCCGCATAGCCCGCCGCGCCCGACAGAACCGCGCCGATCAGGAAGCCGAGCGCGGCCCAGATCCCGATAAGAAAAAAGGCCGCGACCAAGATCACGACCCCTACAATGCCAATCGTTGTGTACTGACGCTTCAGATAGGCGGATGCCCCTTCCTGGATCGCCGCGGCGATCTCACGCATCCGTTCATTACCACTGTCGGCCTTCATCAGGACGGCGGTCTGGACGGCGCCGTAAAGCACCCCCAGAGCGCCGGCCGCGATGACCAGCCAAAGATATGACGTCATGGCGTTTCCAAGCCCTATGCAACTAGACGCGCGGATCCATGGGCTGCGCTACGGGCGTTTTCGCCTCTCGGCCGCCTTCCGGTCCCCCCGTGCGCTTACGGACGCAAATTCACGCCCCTCGGGAATTGCGGCTAAATCGTGCCAAAAGCAGAGCCGTGGCGCAACAGCGCTCTTCTAGACGGCGCGGACGGTCGTGCGACGGCGCGCGGCCTGGCTGACGACCTCGACACGGGCGATCGCGCCCTTGCCGATCAGCCTATCGGCCGAGCGAATCAGGCTGGCGCTCAGAGCCTGGGCGTCCAACTGGTTCCAGTCGTCGGCCAGGACGAAGGGCGTGCGGTGCCCTGCGCGGACCAGGGCGTCGCGCAGATAGGGCTCCTTGGCCTTCACGGCATCCAGAGGGTGGCCCTGGCCCAGATGCAGCTTCAACACCACGAAGATGTAGTTCCGAACCCGGCCGCCCACGATGATGGGCAGGCCGACGCCGGTCAGGTTGAAACTCGCCGGTTGATCGGGGGTTTCCGCCGACGGCGAGGCTGCTGCGGCCGCCCCCGACAGGGCGGCGCCGGCGACGGCGAGGATCAGGGCGCGACGGTTCATGGCGGCAGTCTGGCCCTGTCCCGTTAGGATTCCGTTGCCCTCAGCCGTGGGTCCAGCCGGTGCGGGTCGGCGTGATGACCTGGCCCAGATAGCGGGGGGACAGTCCCCTGCCCTCGGCCACGCGGCCGACGCAGGTCAGGCGCAGGTGGCGGCGCTCGGCCTCGCGGCGCAGGGCGTTTTCGGCGCCCGCCGGGACAGTCAGCAGGATTTCATAGTCGTCGCCGCCGCCGGCCAGCAGCTCCAGCGCCGCCTGCGGGTCGACGCGCCCCTCAAACCAAGCCTGGGCGGCGGCGGACAGGGGCAATCGCTCCAGATCGATCTCGAGGCTGACGCCGCTGGCCTCGGCGATATGGGCCGCGTCGGCCAGCAGGCCGTCGGAGACGTCGGCGCTGGCCGTAGCCAGGCCCAGGACGACGGGCGCGAACTCCACGCGCGGCATGGGGGTGCGATAGGCGGCCTCCAGCGCGTCCATGCGTTCCGGCTCCAGGCTCAACGTCGCCTGGGCGGCCTGAAGGCCCAGCCAGCCGTCGCCGATCGTGCCGGTGACGAAGACCAGATCGCCCGGCCGCGCGCCCGCCCGACTGACCGCCGCGCCCGACGGCGCCCAGCCCAGCAGGGTGGCCGAAAAGCTGGCCGGCCCCGGCGTCTTCACCGTGTCGCCGCCCAGCAGGGAAATGTCGAAAATCGCCTGATCGCGCCGCAGGCCGGCGACGAAAGCCTCGCGCTCGGGCCAGCCGCAGCGTTCGGACCAGTGACAGGCCAGAAGGTAGCCGAACGGCTCAGCCCCCTTGGCGGCCAGGTCGGACAGGTTCACGCGCAACAGCTTCTGCGCCACCGTGTCCAGCGGGTCGTCGGGCAGGAAGTGGACGCCCTCGACGATCGCATCCTTGGTCAGGATGAGGTCGTGCCCCGGACGCGAGGGCAGCGCGGCCACGTCGTCGGCCAGCCCCCGCGCCCATTCCGGGTGCGCCAGCGGCTTCAGAAGCCGCTGGATGGTCTCGAATTCGCCTGCGACGTCAATCGCGGGCATCGCGCGCCACGCCGTCCAGCGCCGCGTTCACGAACTTCGCCTCCGCATCGTCGAAGAAGGCCTTGGCCAACTCGACGTACTCGTCGATCACGATCTCCCGCGGCACGTCGGGCTTGTGCTTCAGCTCCCAGGCGCCGCAGCGCAGCAGGGCGCGCAGGGTCGCGTCCAGACGCTCCAGCCGCCAGTTGGAGGCCAGGCGCGCCTTGACCGCCTCGTCCACCGCGCGTTGGTCCTCGACCACACCATGAACCACGGCGGCGAACCAGTCTTCGTCCGCCTCGGCCAGGGGGGCGCCGTCGATGTCGGCGTCGAAGCGGTGATTGCGGAACTCGCGCACGACGCTGTCGACGCCCTCGCCCGCCAGCTCCATCTGATACAGGGCCTGAACGGCGGCCAGGCGGGCGACCGTGCGGGCGCGGCGCTGACGGCTGGTCAGTTGGGGCTCGGCGCGGGCTTTGTCAGCCTCGGCCAGTTGGGCCATGACTTCGGCGACGGTGGCCGGGGTGGTGTTGGTCGGTTCGCTCACGAGGCCAGCCCTCCGCGAAGACGCTTGCGGATAGCGATCAGGTCCAGGCAGGCGCGGGCCGCAAAGCCGCCCTTGTCGCCCTCGCTGAGGCGGGCTCGGGCCCAGGCCTGGTCCTCGTCCTCGGTCGTCAGGATGCCGTTGCCGATGGCCAGACCCTTGAGGCCCAGTTGGGTGATGCCCGCCGCCGACTGATCCGAGACGATCTCGAAATGATAGGTCTCGCCGCGGATGATGCAGCCCAGGGCGACATAGCCGTCATAGCGCGGCGCGGTCGGATAACGCCCGGCCTCTTCGGCCATGGCGATCACGGTCGGCACCTCAAGGGCGCCGGGCACGGTCACGACGTCATACTGAACGCCTTGCGCGCGCAGGGCGTCCTTCGCTCCTTCGAGAAGGGCGTCGGCCAGTTCGTCGTAAAAGCGCGCCTCGACAATGAGGACGCGAGTGGGGTCGTTCAAGATTGGTCTTCTCCGTCCATGTCGCGCCAGCCGACGATGCGCAGGCCGTAGCCTTCCAGCGCCGTCGGATTGGGTCGCGTCGAACTCATCACGATCATGTCTTTGACGCCGAGGTCGAGCAGAATCTGCGCCCCGACGCCATAGGCTTTCAGCGAACGATCCACGGCGGCGGGCTTGGCGACGCCGCCCAGCCGCTCGGCCAGACCATGCAGGTCGGGATCACGCAGGAAGACGACGACGCCCGGCCCGTCCTGGGCCGCCAGCGCCTGCATCGCCTTCGGAATATAGTCCTGTCGGGCCTCGACATGGCCCAGCAGGTCGGCGGCGAAGTCGACCTGGTGCATCCGCACGACGGTCGGCTTGGCCGGGTCGATGTCGCCGCGCACCAGGGCGACATGCTCCGCGCCCTCGATGGTGTTGCGGTACAGGATCAGCTTGAACGCGCCGCCGTGGACGCTTTCGAACGGCGTCTCCATCACGCGCTCGACAAAGCGCTCGGTGCGGCGGCGATAGGCGATCAGGTCGGCGATGGTGCCGATCTTCAGCCCGTGCAGCTGGGCGAAGGCGATCAGGTCGGGCATCCGCGCCATCTCGCCGTCGTCCTTGATGATCTCGCAGATCACCCCGGCCGGGATCAGGCCGGCCATGCGGCTGATGTCCACCGCCGCCTCGGTATGGCCGGTGCGGACCAGGACGCCGCCGTCGCGCGCGACCAGCGGGAAGATGTGGCCCGGCGAGACGATGTCGTCGGCGGTGCGCGACGGATCGGCCGCCACCTGGACCGTATGGGCGCGATCGGCGGCCGAGATGCCGGTCGTGACGCCTTCCTTGGCCTCGATCGAGATGGTGAAGGCCGTGCCCATGCTCTCGCGGTTCTCGGCGGCCATCGGCGGCAGGCGCAGCTGCTTGGCGCGCTCGGACGTCAGGGCCAGACAGACCAGGCCCCGCGCATAGCGGATCATGAAGTTGATCTGGTCCGGCGTGGCGAACTGGGCCGGAATGACGATGTCGCCCTCGTTCTCGCGGTCCTCGGCGTCCACCAGGATGTAGGGGCGGCCGTTGCGGGCGTCCTCGATAATGTCCTCGATCGAGCTGATCGGGCTGTCGGTGTTGTAGACGGCCAGTTTCATCATGCGGTCTCCTGCCACCGCGCGAGGTAACGCGCCAGCATGTCGATCTCCAGATTGACCTTTTCGCCGACCTTCAGGCCGCCGAGGGTGGTCGCATCCCACGTGTGCGGGATGATGTTCACGTCGAAGCGGCGCTCATGCACCCCATTCACCGTCAGGGAAACCCCATCGACCGTGATTGAGCCCTTTGGGGCGATGAATCTGTGCAGGGGCGCCGGCGCCTCGATCAAGATGCGGCGCGATCCGCCCTCAGGCGTGATGGACACGACCTCGCCCAGACCGTCGACGTGGCCGGAAACGATGTGGCCGCCCAGTTCGTCGCCCAGTTTCGCGGCGCGCTCCAGGTTAACGCGGGTGCCCTCGCTCCAGTCGCCCAGCTTGGTCTTGGACAGGGTCTCGCCGGACACCTCGACGGCGAACCAGCCCTCGCCCTTCTCCGTCACGGTCAGGCAGCAGCCCGCGTGGCTGATGGAAGCGCCCAGGTCGATGCCCGCCGTGTCCCACACGGTCTCGACCTCATAGCGACGGTCGCGGTTGGTTTCACGGACGCTGCGAACGCGGCCGATGTCGGTGACGATGCCGGTGAACATGAAAGCTCCGGTCCCTTCGGACCCAAAAAACAGAGTCTAATTAGTCTAATTCGTCTGAAATCGCGCCTGAGGAGGCGTCAGGCGCGGGCGTAGCGTTCCCACAGATCGTCTCCGACAGGCTCGACGCCCAGACGACGGAACTTGGGGGCGTCGGCCAGCTTTGCAAGCGCCAGGGAGGCGACGCAGGGCCTGCCCTCCCCGCCCAGCAGGATCGGGGCGCGGAACCACTCGATCGCGTCCACCGCCCCCGCCTGGATGAAGGAGGCGGCGACACGGCCCCCGCCCTCGATCAGGATGGAGCCGATGTTGCGGGCGGCGAGCGCGTCGAGGACAGCGGGGATGGTTGGGCGGCCGTCGATGGCGGCGACGGTGATGACTTCGGCCTGGCCGATGGCGTGGGGCGCGGCTGTGGTGAAGATCAGGGTGTTGCCGGATGCGGCCTTGGCCGTCGCGGGGGTCCGCAAACGGCTGTCGAGGACGACACGCAAGGGATGCGGCCCGGCATGATCAGCAAGGCGCACAGTCAGTTCGGGATCGTCGGCCAGCACCGTCTCGACGCCGACCAGGATGGCGTCATGCACAGCGCGCAGGCGGTGGCCCTGCTGGCGCGCTTCGGGCCCGGTGATCCACTGGCTTTCGCCCGTGGCCGTGGCGATGCGGCCGTCCAGCGAGGTCGCCAGCTTAAGGGTGACGCGCGGGCGCATCAGTCCTGGCCGGACTTGGTCTCGTCGAAACCCTCGTCGCCGAGGAATTTGGCGAAGTCCGAGGTGTGGCGGAAGTCCTTGTAAACCGAGGCGTAGCGGACGTAGGCGACCTCATCGACCGACTTCAGCGCCTTCATGATGAAGTCGCCGACGATGCTGGACGGGATCTCCGTCTCGCCCAGGCTTTCCAGCTGGCGCACGATGCGGCTGACCAGAAGCTCGACCTGATCCGGCTGCACTGGACGCTTGCGCAGGGCGATGCCCAGCGAGCGCTCCAGCTTGTCGCGGTCGAAGGGGGTGCGGCGGCCGTTCCGTTTCAGGATGACCAGTTCGCGCAGCTGCACCCGCTCGAAGGTGGTGAAGCGCCCGTTGCACTGCGGGCAGGACCGACGGCGCCGGATGGCCGCGCCGTCGTCAGACGGGCGGCTGTCCTTCACCTGGGTGTCGGCGTTTCCGCAGAAGGGGCACTTCATCCGATGGGTCCCTTAGCGATAGATCGGGAAGCGCGCAGTCAGTTCGCGCACCTGAGCCGCCACGCCCGCGACGACGGCCGGATCGGCTTCGTCGCCGCCGTTCATCGACGAGACGACATCGGCGATCCAGTGACCGATCTGCTTGAACTCTTCTTCGCCGAAGCCGCGCGTGGTGCCCGCCGGGGTGCCCAGACGGACGCCCGAGGTGACGGTGAAGGGCGCAGTGTCGAACGGCACGCCGTTCTTGTTGCAGGTCATCAGCGCCTTCTCGAGCTCATGCTCGGTGGCCTTGCCGGTCACGCCCTTGGGACGCAGGTCGACCAGCATCAGATGGCTGTCGGTGCCGCCCGAGACGATGGCCAGGCCGCGTTCGACCAGAACGGCCGCCAAGGCCTGGGCGTTCTTCACGACCTGCTGGGCGTAGAGCTTGAACTCGGGTTTCAGCGCCTCGCCGAAGGCCACAGCCTTGGCGGCGATAACGTGCTCCAGCGGGCCGCCCTGCAGGCCGGGGAAGACGGCCGAATTGATCTTCTTGCCGAGGTCCAGGTCGTTGGACAGGATCATGCCGCCGCGCGGGCCGCGCAGGGTCTTGTGCGTCGTGGTGGTGACGACGTGGGCGTGCGGCACCGGGTCGGGATAGACGCCCCCGGCGATCAGACCGGCGTAGTGGGCCATGTCGACCATCAGATAGGCACCCACCGAATCCGCGATCTCGCGGAAGCGCTTGAAGTCGATGTGGCGGCTGTAGGCCGAGGCGCCGGCCAGGATCAGCTTGGGCTTCTCCTTCTGGGCCATCTCGGCGACGTGATCATAATCAATCAGATGGTCGTCTTCGTTCACCTTGTAGGTGACGGGACGGAACCACTTGCCCGACTGGTTGGCGGGCGAGCCGTGCGTCAGGTGCCCGCCGCAGGCCAAATCCATGCCCAGGAAGGTGTCGCCCGGCTGCAGCAGGGAGAAGAAGACCGCCTGGTTGGCCTGGGCGCCCGAGTGCGGCTGGACGTTGACGAAGGCGGCACCGAACAGCTCCTTGGCGCGCTCACGGGCCAGCTCTTCCGTGATGTCGACGAACTCGCAGCCGCCGTAATAGCGACGGCCCGGATAGCCCTCGGCGTACTTGTTGGTCAGGACCGAGCCCTGCGCGTCCAGCACCGCCTGGGAAACGATGTTCTCGGAGGCGATCAGCTCGATCTGCTCCTTCTGGCGGCCAAGCTCGCCCTGGATGCCCTTGAAGATCGCCGGATCGGCGTCGGCGAGGCTCTTGGAGAAGTAGGAGTCGTGGGTGAAGGCGGTCACAGGCAGGCATCCCGAAGGCTGAAGGCGGAAACGGCGCTCCCTTCTAGGCCGCGCCGCCGAACACCACAACATCTAGGGGGATGCGAGGCCGCCGCCCACGTCATCGCGGACGGCGGCGAAAATCGCCTACCAGTTGTTGCGGCCGTCCATCTGCTCGATCTTGATCGAGGACAGGTCCAGGTCGGACGCCATGCGCAGATTAACCGCCGCGATGCGCGTCGAGGGCATGGAGCCGGGCTGATGCCCCTCTTTCGGCGTCCCGTCGGCATTGTAGACAGAACCCCAGTCCGGCGAGAAGCCGTGGGTGTTGCCGCCGCAGGTCGCACAGAAGTGATGGTGGTTCATGCCGTTGGGGGCATAGTCGCCCACCGGCCCCGTCGCGGTGATCGTCAGTTCATCCGGGCTGTAGTAGCCCCAGACCGCACCGGTCCGATGGCACCACGTGCAGTTGCAGGATGCGGCCTGCTTGGGCAGGTCCGGCGCCTCGATCTTCACGGCTCCGCAATGGCAGGCGGCGGTCAGGGTCATGTGGGGCTCCTCCTTCATATCAAGAGGATACCGCTTTCTGCTGTCAGAAAACGGCAGCGGCGCTCACATCCGGGTCAAGGCGCGCTTTAACTTGGCCAGGGCGACCCGTTCGACGGACTTCGGCTCGTTGACCGGCCCCATGGCGCTGACCTCGCGGCCAGTGGCCACGTGGACGGCCGAGCATTTCACATAGGGGCCGTTGCGGACGAACTCGACGATGACCTCGCCGAGCTCGGGGTCGTGCGTCATGCGGCGGCCGGTTGACGCGCCACGTTGCAGTGCGACCAGAGCTTGTCCATCGCCTCGACCAGCTTGTCGATCATGGCGTCGTCATGGTCGGGCGAAGGGGTGAAGCGCAGCCGCTCGGTCCCCTTGGGCACGGTCGGATAGTTGATCGGCTGGACGTAGATCCCGTGCTCTTCCAGCAGCATGTCCGAGATCAGCTTGCAGTGCACCGGATTGCCGACGTGAACCGGCACGATATGGCTGACGCTGGGCAGGACGGGAATGCCCGCCTCAGACAGACGGCGCTTCAGAGTGGCGGCGCGCTCCTGATGGGCGGCGCGCAGTTCCGGGTGCGCTTTCAGATGGCGGACCGAGGCCAGGGCGCCGGCGGTCAGGGCGGGCGGCAGGCTGGTGGTGAAGATGAAGCCCGAGGCCCAGCTGCGCACGGCGTCCACGATCACCGCATCGGCGGCGATGTAGCCGCCCATGACGCCGATGGCCTTGCCCAGGGTGCATTCGACGATATCGACGCCGTCCAGCACACCGTCACGCTCGGCCACGCCCGCGCCGGTTTCGCCGTACAGGCCCACGGCGTGAACCTCGTCCAGATAGGTCAGGGCGCCGTATTTCTTGGCCAGGGCGATGGTGCCGGCGATGTCGGCGATGTCGCCGTCCATCGAATAGACGCTCTCAAAAGCGACCAGCTTGGGCGCAGCGGCAGGCGCCGCCGCCAGCAGTTCCTCGAGGTGTTCGAGGTCGTTGTGGCGGAAGATATGACGCTCGCCGCCGCCGTTGCGGATGCCCGCGATCATGGAGGCGTGGTTCAAGGCGTCGGAGAAGATGATCAGGCCCGGCAGGATCTTCTGCAGGGTCGACAGCGTCGCCTCATTGGCCACATAGCCCGAGGTGAACAGCAGGGCCGCTTCCTTCTGGTGCCAGCTGGCCAGCTCGGCTTCCAGATCCACGGCCGAACGCGTGGTGCCCGAGATGTTGCGCGTTCCCCCCGCCCCGGCGCCGGTCTTTTGGATCTCGGCCTGCATGGCGTCGATCACCACCGGGTGCTGGCCCATGCCCAGGTAGTCGTTGGAGCACCAGACGACGACGTCCTGCTGAGCGCCGTCCTCGCGACGACGAACCGCACGAGGAAACTGGCCGCGCACCCGCTTCAGATCAGCGAAGACGCGATAGCGACCTTCGCTGCGGACCTGATCCACAGAGTTCTGAAAGGCGGACTTATAGTCGAACAAGGCGGCGCTTCTTTCGCTTATGCAGCTTTCGCGGCCTAATTGCGCGCGCCGCCCTGTCTTGTCCATGTCAGGAGCCGGACAAAACGTCCCAACCCCTTAATTGATAACGGTTCTCAGCTTCATCAACGCCTGTATCAAGCCAGGGTGTCGATGCGGCAGCGCAGCATCTGCACCATGGCGGAGAAGTCCTTGCCGCCGTAGCCGAGGCCGTTGAACAGGGCGTAGAGCGCCTCGGCCTGCGCGCCCAGCGGCGTCGTGGCGCCCGCCTTGGCGGCGGCATCCTGGGCCAGTTTCAGATCCTTCAGCATCATGGCGCTCGCGAAACCGCCTTCATACTCGCGGTTCGACGGGGCGGTCGGCACCGGGCCCGGCCAGGGGTAGTAGTTGCTGACGCTCCAGCACTGGCCCGAGGACTTGGAGGCGATCTCGAAGAAGCGTTCCGGCTCCAGACCCAGCTTCTCGGCCAGGGCGATGGCCTCGCACGTACCGATCATCGAAATGCCCAGCAGCATGTTGTTGCAGATCTTGGCCGCCTGCCCGGCGCCGTGGTCGCCGGCGCGGATGGTGATGCGGCTCATGGGGTCCAGCGCCGGTTCGACGCGGGCGAAGTCGGCCTCGTCGCAACCGACCATGAAGGCCAGGGTGCCGGCGTCAGCAGCGGCGGTGCCGCCCGAAACGGGGGCGTCGGCGAAGGCGTAGCCCGCCTCCTTGGCCAGGCCCGCGACCTTGCGCGCCGTCTCCACGTCGATGGTCGAGCAGTCCAGCAGCAGGGCGCTGGCCGGGGCCACGCCGATGATCTGGTCGGAATAGACGCCGAGCACGTGCGGCCCGGCGGGCAGCATGGTGATGACCACCTCGGCGTCCTTCACGGCCTCGGCGACCGAGGCGACGGTGCGGCACCCGGCCTCGGCGGCGCGCTCCAGCGCGACGGGCGACAGGTCGAAGGCGGCCACGTCATGCCCGGCCTTGGCCTGATTGGCGGCCATGCCGCCGCCCATGTTGCCCAGGCCGATGAAGGCGATGCGAGTCATCTGTGCGTTTCCCTTATGGATTTTGGCCGAGGGTTAGCGCCGCCCGTCCCGCTTCGCCAGTCACCAATTTGAGACGAGACGCCTCAGTTCGGTTTGCGGAAGCGGTAGACGAACTGATCCGTCTTGCCTCGGATCGCCTCGTCGAAGACGTTCAGGCTGTGGTCGTCGGCCGGGTTGGCGACGGCTGTGCTCTCTCCGTCGAAGATGAAGCCGGCGGCCTCGACCTCCTTGCGGAGCTGGGCGCCCTCGATGCGGTGCAGGCTTTCGACCACGGTGTTGGCGGCGCCGGGCGCGGCCTGGTGGTCGATGACGACATAGAGGCCGCCGGGCTTCAGCGCCTTGAAGATGTCCGCGTTCATCTTGGCCACGTCCACGCCGAAACGGGGGATGTGGAAGTCATGATATTCCTGGCTCATGAAGACCAGGTCCAGCGGCGCATCGAAGCTCATGGCGTCCAGGTCGCCGTTGACGCGGCTGATGTTGGGATAGGCGGCGACCAGAGCGTCGGCGCGCGGGTTCTCGCGCTCGGCCGTGCGGTTGGGCACGAAGGCGTAGACATGGCCGCCCTCGCCTACGACCCGCGAAAACAGGCGGCTGAAATAGCCCGCGCCGGGGCGGATGTCGGCGATGCGCTGGCCCGGCTTCACCTGAGCAAAGGCCAGCATTTCGGCGGGATGGCGCAAGGGGTCGCGGGCCACTTCGTCGGCCGGGCGCAGGGTGTCGGCGACGGCGGCCTGATAGGCGGGCGCGGCGGCGTTCTGGGCCAGGGCGGGCGCGGCGCTCAGCAAGGCGGCGACGACGGCGGCGGCGAGCAGATGCGGCTTCATGATGAACTCCTTGATCTCTTGCTGCCCCGGTCGGGGCCTTCGGACGGCATAAGGCGCGCAGACGGGACGGCTGGCAAGCCGCCCCGGCGTGCGATCAACCGGCGGACATGGAGGCCGGGGTCTGCTTCTCTTTCAGCGTGACGAGCTCCTCAGCCATAGTCGGGTGAACGGCGCAGGTGGCGTCCCACTGGGCCTTGGTCAGGCCCGCCTTCACGGCGATGGCGGCCAGTTGGATCATCTCGGGGCTGTCGGGGCCGACGATGTGGCAGCCGACGACGCGCTGGGTCTCCCCATCCACCACCAGCTTCATCAGCACCCGTTCGTCCGAGCCGGTGAAGGCGTATTTCATCGGCCGGAAGCGGGTGACGTAGACGTCCACCTCGCCCGGACAGGCGTGGCGGGCCTCGGCCTCGGTCAGGCCGACGGTGCCGACTGGCGGCTGGCTGAAGACGGCCGTGGCGACGGCTTCATAGTCGAAGCTCTGCGGGTTGTTCCGGTAGACCGTCTCGTGGAAGGCCACGCCCTCGCGGATGGCGACGGGGGTCAGGTTCATCCGGTCGGTGACGTCGCCGATGGCCCAGATGTTGGCGGCCGTGGTCTGGGAATACTGGTCGACCTTGACGGCGCCGTCGTCGTTCAGTTCGACCCCGGCGGTCTCGAGGCCCAGCCCCTTGACGTGGGGCGTGCGGCCGGTGGCGAACATGACCACGTCCGTCTCGATCTTCATGCCGTTTTCGAGGTGGTTGACCAGGCCACTGTCGGTCTTCTCGATCGAGGAATGCTGGCAGCCCAGGATGACCTTGACGCCGCGCTTCTGGATCTCGCCCGCCAGATGGGCGCGCACGTCGTCGTCGAAGCCGCGCAGGATGTTGGGGCCGCGATAGATCAAGGTCGTTTCGACGCCGAGGCCTGCAAAGATGCCCGCGAACTCCACCGCGATATAGCCGCCGCCTGCGATCAGGATGCGCTTGGGCAGTTCGGGCAGGTGGAAAGCCTCTTCCGAGGTGATGGCGTGTTCGACGCCCGTCAGGCCTTCCGGCTTCCACGGGCGGCCGCCGGTGGCGATCAGGATTTTCTCGGCGGTGATGGTCTGGCCTTTTCCGACGATCTCGACGGTATGGGCGTCCTTCAGGATGGCGCGGCCATGAACCAGATCGACGCCCGCCTTGGCCAGATTGGCTGCGTAGATGCCCGACAGGCGGGCGATCTCGACATCCTTGGCCTGCAGGAAAGTCGGCCAGTCGAACTTCGCATTGTCGAAGGACCAGCCGTAGCCCTCGGCGATCTCCAGCGCATGACTGACCTCGGAGGCCATGACCATGAACTTCTTGGGCACGCAGCCGCGCACGACGCAGGTGCCGCCGACGCGGTACTCTTCCGCGATGGCGACCTTCTTGCCGCCCAGCGCCGTCAGCCGCGCCGCCCGCACCCCACCCGAACCGGCGCCGATGACAAAGAGGTCGTAGTCGTATTGGGCCATCGGGCTCTCCGGGAATGGACCCGAAAAGATGAGTCCAATTCGTCTGAATCGTCTGAAATCCGCGCGGCCGAACCGCAGCGCTGACCCGACTTAGGCGCCGGGGCGCGAGGGGGCAAGGCGACGCCCCCCTGTTCGTTCATCCCGGCCTTCGCTGGGATAAACGGGGTTGGATCAGGGATTGATCGTCTCGAACCCTTCATCCGTACCGATGACGGCCAGGTCGGTCAGGTCAAGGAACAGGCCGTGCTCGACCACGCCGGTCAGGCTTTTCAGATCGGCGGCGAGGCGGGCCGGATCGTTGATGACCTTGCAGGCGGCGTCATAGATCAGGTTGCCGCCGTCGGTGCGGATCAGGCCGCGCTCGGCCTCGCGCACGCGGGCGGGCGAGCCGATGTCATGATCGGCCAGAACGTCGGCGATGCGGTTGGCGGTCGTCTTGTGACCGAAGGCGACGACCTCGATCGGCAGGGGGAAGGTTCCCAGCGACGGCACCACCTTGGCCGCGTCGGCGATGCAAATGCAGCGGGCCGAGGCCTCCCACACCAGCTTTTCACGCAGCAAGGCCGCGCCCCCGCCCTTGATGAGGGCCAGGCCGGGGCCGATCTCGTCGGCGCCGTCGACGGTCAGGTCGATCTTCGGCGTATCCTCCAGCGTCGAAAGGGTCAGGCCCAGTTCGCGCGCCAGATCGGCGGTGCGTTCCGACGTCGGGACGCAGCGCAGGTCCGGCAGATTGCGCGCCGCCAGGGCTTTCACGAACCAGGCGGCGGTGGAGCCGGTGCCCAGGCCGACGACCATGCCGGCCTCGACGTATTGAGCGGCGGCTTCACCGGCGTTCTTCTTCTGCAGGTCGCTCATTGGGATTTCGCCGCCTTCTTCGCGCGCATGGTGTCCATGAAGCGGGCCGCCCAGCCCGGCTTCATCGTCTGTTGGCCTCGCGCCAGGGCCAGGTCGCCGGGCGCGACGTCCTTCGTCACCACGGAGCCGGAGCCGACCATGGCGCCCGCGCCGATGGTCACGGGAGCGACCAGCGAGGAGTTGGAGCCGACGAAGGCCCCCTCGCCTACCGTAGTGCGGTGTTTGAAGAAACCGTCGTAGTTGCAGAAGATCGTGCCCGCGCCGATGTTGGCCTTCGCCCCCACCTCGCCGTCGCCAAGATAGGCCAGATGGTTGGCCTTGGCGCCCGCATCCATGCGGACGTTCTTCACCTCGACGAAATTGCCGATCTTGACCCCCTCGCCCAGGTCCGCGCCGGGACGCAGGCGGGCGTAGGGACCGACCTCGGCGCCCGTCGCGACCTTGGCGCCCTCGATATGGCTGAAGCTGCGGATGCGCGCGCCCTCGGCCACCTTGGCGCCGGGGCCGAAGACGACGAAGGGTTCGATGGTCGCGCCCGCGCCGATGTCCGTGTCCCAGGCGAAGTGGACGGTATCTGGGGCGCTCATGGTCACGCCCTGCGCCAGGAAATGCTCGCGCTGAGTCTTTTGGAACAGGGCCTCGGCCTGGGCCAATTCGCCTTGCGCGTTGACGCCCATGACGGACTCTTCAGCAGCAAAGACGGCGCGGGTCGGAGCGCCGCGCCTGCGGGCCAGCTCGACCACGTCGGTCAGATAGTATTCGCCCTTGGCGTTGTCGTTCGTGACCTCGGCCAACAGCTCAAACAGCAGGCCGACCGGAGCGGCCATGACGCCCGAGTTGCAGGCGGTGATCGCCAGCACGTCCGCTGACGCCTCCTTGGCCTCGGTGATGGCCAGCAGGGCGTCGCCGTCGAGGATCAGACGGCCGTAGGCGCCGGGATCGCGGGCCTCGAAGCCGATGATGGTGACGCCTTCATGGGCGGCAAAGACCGGCTCGATATCGGCGGCCTTCAGCAGGGGCACATCGCCGTAGGTGACGACCACATGGCCGACGAAGTCGCCCAAGACGGCCTCGGCGGCGCGAACGGCGTGGCCGGTGCCCAGCGGCGGATCCTGAACGGCGATGCTGTCGGCGCCCAGACGCTTTTCGACATGGGCGCGGACTTCCGGCGAGTGGGCGCCGACCACGACGACGATGCGCTCGCAGCCCAGAGCCTCGGCCGCATCGATGGCGTGGTCCAGCATGGCGCGCGCGCCGACCAGGTGCAGCACCTTGGGCAGAGGCGACTTCATCCGCGTGCCCTGACCTGCGGCGAGGATGATGGCGGCTCGCGGATGACTGTGGGGATGATGTGCGGTCATGAATCGATCCGGCGGCTTGTCGTTGCCTGCGATCTAGCCCATTGCCGGGGTCTTCGCGAGCCGGGAGACAGATGAGTGAGCATTGAGCGCGACCTGGAAGACTGGACCATCGCCTTCGACCTGGACGGGACTCTTGTGGATTCGGCGCCGGATCTGATCGGCACGCTGAACCGGATGCTGGCGGAGTATGAGCTGCCGCCCGTGCCCATGTCCTCGACCCGGCACCTGGTGGGGCACGGAGCCATGGCCATGCTGCGCCACGGCTTCATGGAAGCGGGCGCCGCCTGGGACGAGGCCCACGCCCCCGGCCTGTTCGACCGCTTCATCGAGCACTACCTGGCCCACATCGCCGATGAGAGCCGCCCGTTCGACGGCTGCGTCGCCGCGCTGGATCGGCTGAGCGCGCGCGGGGCGACCCTGTGCGTGGCCACCAACAAGCGCACGGACCTGTCGGTGGCGCTGATCGAGGCGCTAGAGCTGACGCGCTATTTCGCCTTCATCGCCGGACCGGATGCGGTGTCGGCCCGCAAGCCCAGCGGCGCCCACATCATCGAGGCCGTTCAGAAAGCAGGCGGCGATCCGTCGCGCTGCGTCATGGTCGGCGACAGCACCACGGACACCAAGGCCGCCAAGGATGCAGGCGTGCCCTGCATCGCCGTCAGCTTCGGCTACAACGACGTGCCGCACGCGGAGTTGGGCGGCGACGTGATGATCGACCACTACGACGGGTTTGAAGAGGCGCTGGCGGAGGTGATGCGCTGAAGCCTTCTCCCCTTGTGGGAGAAGGTGGCAGGCGGAGCCTGACGGATGAGGGGTTGCGCCGACCTGCAAATCATAGCTCGTCGGTCTATGTCGAGAGACCCCTCATCCGGCCCTGACGGGCCACCTTCTCCCACAAGGGGAGAAGGAAAACTAAAGGCGGCATTAGAACTTCTACCCCTCAACCGCCCCTGCGGCTGTTGCCGTCTTCGCGCCTGCGAAACACATAGATCGACCTGTTCCTCCTCCCAGGGTCGTCATGCTTCGTCGCTTCTTCGCCATTCCCCTGTGGCAACGCACCGCCGCCGGGTTCGCCCTGGGCATCATCGCCGGTCTGATCCTGCGCGAGCAGGCGCCGGTCTGGCTGCAGCCGATCGGCGACGTCTATCTGAACCTGATCCGCATGGTGGTGGCGCCGCTGGTGCTGTTCACCATCGCCAGCTCGATCGCCAAGCTGGGCGAAGGGGTGGGCGCGGTGCGGCTGGGTGTGCGGACCATCGTCTGGTTCGCCATCACCTCCCTGCTGGCCGTGCTGGTGGGTTTCGCCTTCGGCCACATCATCAATCCGGGCGTCGGCCTGTCGAACCTGCCGCTGGGCGAGGTCAAGGCGCGCGAGATTCCGACGCCGTTGCAGGTGCTGCTGAGCGTCGTGCCGACCAACCTCTTCGCGGCCCTGGCCGAAGGCAAGGTGCTGCAGATCATCTTCTTCTCGGCCCTGCTGGGCGCGGCGCTGGTGGCGCTGGGCGACCGGGCGCAGAACGCGCGCAGGCTGGTGGATGAAGGCGCGGCCCTGGTGTTCCGCATCACCCGCTGGGTGATCCAGCTGACGCCGTTCGGGGTGTTCGGCCTGATCGGCTCGGTCGTCGGCGGCTATGGCTGGGAGGCGCTGCTGCCGCTGGGCAAGTTCATCTTCGCCATCTATGCGGCCTGCCTGTTCCACATCTTCGTCGTCTATTCGGGCCTGCTGAAGCTGCACGGGCTGAAGGTGGTCAGCTTCTTCCGGGGCGGCGCTGCGGCCATGCAGACGGCCTTCGCCACCTCCTCGTCGCTGGGCGCCCTGCCCGTCACCCTGCGCCAGACGGTCGAGCGGCTGGGCGTGTCCCAGGCCTACGCCGCCTTCGCCGTGCCGCTGGGCGCCAATGTAAAGATGGACGGATGCGGCGCCATCTATCCGGCCATCGCCTCCATCTTCATCGCCCAGTATTTCCAGATCGACCTGACGTTGACGCAGTACATCCTGATCGGCCTGACGGCGGTGCTGGGGTCGCTGGGCACGGCGGGCGTGCCGGGAACCAGCATCGTCATGCTGACCCTGACGCTGTCGACGGCGGGGCTGCCGCTGGAAGGCGTCGGCTACATCATCGCCATCGACCGCATCATCGACATGATGCGCACGGCCACCAACGTCACCGGCCAGATGGTCGTGCCGGTCCTAGTCGCCAAAGAGGAAGGCCTCTTGAACCAGGACATCTATGACGGCCACGTCGCCTGGCTGCCCGGCGACCCGGAGGATGAAACTCCGGAAGGCGCGCGGGCGGCGGGAATCTGAGCAAGCGACGCTGCTATTTGATGAATTGAGACTTGCCGTCGTCGGAATCGCGGGCTATGTCCCCGCCTCCCGACGGCGCAGTCACTGACCGCCCCGTTCCCGGCGGACGCGTAGCTCAGCGGGAGAGCACCTCGTTCACACCGAGGGGGTCACAGGTTCAATCCCTGTCGCGTCCACCATTCTCATCTCTCGCCAAATCTACAGTCCAACGGTTCACGCCGCGCCTCTGCACCATCGAACCTGTCAGTTGGACGAGGTTCACTCGGGACCAAATGGCGGCTATTCGTAGATGCAATGAAAATGGCAGGTGTCCCGCCACAGGGGGCAGGAGCCAGACGTTCGGGGGGCTGGCCAAGCCCCAGCGTAGCACCAGCCGGGGCGCCGCGCGTTTGACTGGAATGTGACTGGTGGATAGGCCTGCCGGCACAAACTGGAGCAGGCCGCAGGCGACGCGACCACAAGCGCCCATGGGACCAGGTAGAGATTTGACTGAACCCGACATTCGATCCCTGATCATGGGCAATCCGGTCGCACGCGCCTTCGCCATCACCGGCGACGCCTGGACGCAATTGATCATGCGCGAAGCCTTCTATGGCGTGCGCCGCTTCAGCGTCTGGCGCGAACGCCTGGGCACGCCGCGCAGCGTCCTGACCGATCGACTGCAGAAGCTGGTGGCCGCCGGCCTGCTGGCCCAGACCCCGGTCGCAACGAGCGCGCGAACGGAGTATCGCCTGACCGAGATGGGTCTGGACATGTTCGGCGTCGCCGTGGTGCAGGGTCAGTGGGAGAAGGTCTGGGCCCAGTCCCCGCTGCAGGAACGCTACGCCATCGCCTTCTTCGATCGCGAGACCGGGCGTCGGCTGACGCCGGCCGTCCTGACCCGCGCCCATGGGGTCGAAGTCAAAGCCGACAAGGTCGCCTGGAAGCCGGGACCGGGCCTGGTCGTCATCCCGCCGCCGACCTCGCGTCGCCGCCGGTCGGCGCCGATCGAGACCGACCGCCCGATCATCGATCGCTCGACCGAGATCATGGGCGACTATTGGAGCTGGGCTGTACTGTCGGCCGCCTATTTCCGTCTGCGTCGCTTTGACGAAATTCACGCCGCCCTTGGCGTGGCGACAAACATCCTGGCCGACCGCCTGAATCGCCTGGTGCTGCACGGCGTGCTGGAGCGGCGCCCCTATCAGACCACGCCGATGCGTTTCGAATACCGCCTGACCGCGGCGGGCCTGGCGCTCTACCCCATCGTGTTGGCCATGCACGGCTGGAGCCAGCGCTGGCTGGTCGGACCGGACGAGGCGCCTCTGACCCTGGTCGATCGGGCCAGCGGCGAGGCCATTACGCCGGTCGTCTGCGATCTGGGCAGCGGCGAACCGATGGATCCCCGCCGTATCCGTTGGGAAGTCGAAGCCGCATCTCAATCCGCCCGCCGACGCTAAGTCGGGCGGGCGGCGGGTCGTCAGGGAACGACGGGATCAGAAGGTCTTGCTGACCGCCACGCCGAAGGATCGCGGCGCTCCGAAGACGCTGAAGCCGATGTTGGCGTTCTTGATGATGTGCTGCTGATACTCCTCGTCGCCGAGGTTCTTGCCGTAGACGGAGAACTTCAGCCCGCTGGGCGCTTCCCAAGATGCAAAGGCGCTGACCAGGCCGTAGGACGGCACCAGGACTTCGGGCGCGTTCGACGGATCAAAATAGAAGTCGTCCGTCCATTGATAGTCGACGCGGGCCGCCAGCATCCCGCCGAAGACGTCCCATTGGCCGTCGGCATAGAGGGTGAACTGGCTGTCCGGAGAACGCGGCAGGACGTTGCCGTCGTAAGGCAAAGTCAGATTCCCAGACGTCGCGTTCGAGGTGAATTTGGCGTCCAGTTGAGTGTAGGAGCCGCCGATCGTGATGTTATGGTTCACGGCAAAGGCCGTCTCGATCTCGAAGCCGCGCACCTCGGCCTCGGCGTTGGACGTGACCAGGGTCAGGCCCAACAGTTCATAGACCTGCAGGTCGGTGTAATCGAGCATGAAGGCCGCTGCATTCAGACGCAGCCGCCCGTCCGCCAGGGTCGTCTTGGCCCCGATCTCATAGTTGTCGAGCAGTTCCGACCGCAGCGGCGTCGTGGCCTGGACGCCGGTCTGTGAGGCGCTGGGATAGGCGCCGGCCTTATAGCCCCGGTCATAGCTGACGTAGAACCGCATATTGTCCAGCGGCTCGACCGCCAGCGCCAGCTTCCAGGTCGGCTCTTCAAAAGAAGCGTCCGCCTTGACGTTGTAGGGCTGCCCGGTCGGCCCCAGCGGGATGCCCGCAGGCGGATTGGCGCCGCCTTCGTTATCGACGGCGATCTGATGCACTTCGCGCTCATCATGGGTCCATCGCGCGCCGACAGTTAGTTCCCAGATGTCAGCGAACGGCATGGTCGCCTGGCCGAAGACGGCGTAGCTGGTGTTGGTCGCGTCCTGATCGAAGGTGGTGTCGCCGCCGAGCGACGGCGGGGCGATCGGCAGGGCCGTCTGGACCAGGAACCGCTCGGATCGTTCCACCTCTTCACGGAACATGTAGAGACCGGCGACCCAGTTGATGTTCGCCCCGGATTTCGAGGTCAGGCGGAACTCCTGACTGATCTGCTTGGCGTTCTCTTCAGCGCGATCATCAACGGACAGTGGGAAGCCGGGAAACGGCAGGCCGCCCAGGTTGTCGCGCCAGCTGTAGTCGTTGCTGCGATAGGAGGTCAGCGACACGAAGTCGAAATGCTCGGCCCCCGTCCAGTCCGCGCGGCCCGTCAGACCCCAATTCTCGCGCTTCTGATAATTGTCCGCCGATGAGAAGCTCTGACGCACGTCCATGCCCGCGCGCAGCGAATTAACCAGGGTCACGAAGGGCGCGGGGGTCGATGACGCCAGGACCGGAATGCGAGCGTGGCCCTGCATGTCGTCCTTCGAATAGTCGACGCCGCCCAGGAAGCTCCACTCCCTGGCGTTATGCAGAACCTGGGCGCGCAGGCCGAACTGTTCGCCCCCTTCAAGCCCGCGGCCGCTGGGCAGGCTTTCGGCGTAGCCGTCGTTCTGATTCCAGCGCAGGGCCAGACGACCGGCCGTGTCCTCGCCCAATTGGCGGTTCAGCACCGCCTCGACGCCCAGTTCGTCGAAGCTGCCGAGACGCCCTGTCAGTTGAGCGAAATTTTCGAAACGCGGCTTCTTCGTATAGACGTTCAGCGCGCCGCCCGAGGCGTTGCGGCCGTAGAGCGTGCCCTGCGGCCCGCGCAGAATCTCGACCCGCTCGACATCGAGGAAGGCCAGCGAACTGGCGCCCGCGCGACCGATGGACACCTCGTCGATCGACACGCCGATTGAGGGGTCGCTGGCGGCGGAATCGCTGGTCGTACCGACGCCGCGAATGAAGATCTGCGGTTCGCCGATGTTGAACTGGGTCAGCGTCACGCCCGGCGCCTTGCCTGCCACGTCCTGAATGCCGGTCGCGGCCGTCCGCTCCAGCGCTTCGGCGTTGAAGGCGGTGATGGCGATCGGCACGTCCTGAAGGCTCTGCTCACGACGTTGGGCCGTAACGACGACGTCGCCGACCGTGACGGCGGTCTCTGACTGGGCTGATTGCGCCATGGCCGGCGCGGCCAGGCCTGCGGCCAACAGCAGCGTAGCGGCCGACGCGCTGAATGCGGTCTTTCTCATGTTTCGCTCCCTGACCTCCCCGGCTCCGTTGATCGGATGCTCCTCGGTCGAAACGAAGCTTGCGCTAGCGAACCATGTTTGCAAGTCTTTTTATGCAAGTGATAGAAGGAACGGGGCCTTGAGACTCGATGAATGGACGTTCACTGCCCTCGCATGGGTCTGTCTGGCAGCGGTCTGGCTTTTCCTGATGCCGAAGAAAACACGCGGGAAAGCATGGCATTATGTGATGATGGCGGCGCCGTTGGCTGCGTTCGGCGCAGCCTTCGCGACTCCGCCTTCGCTCTTACGTGAAACCTTGTTCATCTGGATCGCAAGCGGCGGCGGCGTGCTGGCCGTGGTCGCCTTGGGCTGGATGGCGGGGACGCTGAAGCGCAATCACGGGTTGATGGACGTGGCCTATCCGCTGGCGCCTCTGGGGGCGGCGGGCGTCATCTTCGCGCTGGCCGGCCGCCCTCTGGATCTGTTCAGCGGCCTGTTCCTGCTCAGTCTCGGCGTCTGGTCCATCCGATTGGCGATCCAGACCTGGGGTCACAATATCCACGCCGAACGCCAGCCCTACGCTCACTGGCGCAAGAGCTTCGGCCCGACCTGGCTGTGGTGGAGCGTCTTCCAGATCCACCTGCTGCAGGGCGTGACCGTCTGGCTGTGGTGCGCGCCCTTCGCCTTCCTCCTCACAGCGCCCGCGCCGCGCCCGTCGCCGCTGCTGGTCCTCGGCGGCGCCGTCTGGTTAAGCGGTTTCATCCTTCAGGCGACGGCGGATCGCCAGCTAGCCGCCTTCAAGCGCGCGCCCGCCAACCGGGGCCGCCTGCTGGACACCGGCGCCTGGGCCATCGTTCGCCATCCCAACTATCTGGGCGAAAGCGCCATGTGGACAGGCTGGTTCGTGCTGGCGCTGGCCCATCCCTGGGGCTGGGTCACGGCCTTCGCCCCCCTCTACACCGGCTGGTTCATGGGCTACGCCTCGGCCGCGCCGTTCAAGGAACAGCATATGGCGCGCAGCCGGCCCGAAGCCTGGGCCGCCTATTGCGCCCGTACGCCGCGCTTCCTGCCCTGGCCGCGCCCCAAAGGCACGACCGGATCCGAAGGCGCCGACGCATGAGCCCCCTTCAGGATCAGGTGATCGTCGTCACCGGCGCCGGACGCGGCCTCGGCCGAGCCTACGCTCTGGATCTGGCCCGACGCGGCGCCAGCATCGTGGTCAACACCCGCCCCCGCGCCGCCGACGCGCCCGGCTCGGCCGAGGCCGTCACGGCCGAGATCATCGCCCTGGGCGGTCGCGCCGTCTCCGCACCGCTGGCGGTCGAGGAAGCCGATTCCGGCGAGCGCCTGCTGGCCGTCGCACTGGACGCCTTCGGCCGCCTCGACGGTCTGGTGAACAACGCTGGAGCGCCCGAGGCCAAGACCCTGCACAAGCAGACCATCGACGCCTTCCGCCATGTCTTCGAGGTCAACTTCTTTGGCTCGCTGACGCCGACCCTGCCCCTCTATCGCCACCTGCGCGCCCAGAGGTCAGGCCGCATCCTGATGTCGACCTCCGCGGCTGGTCTGCACGGGGTGCACGGCATGGCGGCCTATTCCTCGTCCAAGGCGGCCCTGATCGGCCTTATGCAGGTCATCGCCATGGAGGGCGCGTCGCACGGCGTGGCCTGCAACGCCATCGCCCCTTACGCCGCCACGGGCATGACCGCCGGCTATCTGGACGCCGACAGCGCCGCCCGCATGGCGCCGGAACGAGTCGCCCCGGTCGTCAGTTGGCTGATGTCGCCCAACTGCCCTCTGAACGGCCAGACCCTGGTGGCAGGCGTCGGCGCCGTGCGACCCGCCGTCCGGGTCGAAGGTTCGGGCCTGATCTTCGCAGACGACTTCACGCCC
The DNA here is from genome assembly GCF_002478355.1 of Brevundimonas sp. UBA7507. Taxonomy (NCBI): domain Bacteria; kingdom Pseudomonadati; phylum Pseudomonadota; class Alphaproteobacteria; order Caulobacterales; family Caulobacteraceae; genus Brevundimonas; species Brevundimonas sp. UBA7507. The sequence goes on from NZ_DLNP01000013.1 coordinate 413,139, forward strand.
GACGACCTGACGAAACAGGCTGCCGCCCTGATGGACCTAACCGACTGGAAGAGCTTCAGCGACGGCAACGCCGCCTTCGATCAGTTGATGGCCGCCGTCCTCAGAACGACGGCGACAAAGTGACTTGCGTTAAACGACCAAACTGTTCATGGTTCGCTTAAGCAAGGATGGGCGCGGCGTGACCGGGCCCGCACAGGGAAGGAACAGCCGTCATGGCCGACGACGCCCGCCGGATCGAAACCGGACCGCTCAGCCCGTTGAACACGCTGAACCCCTATCTCCAGGGGGCCTATGAACCCGTGGCGAAGGAGACGACCGCGCTGAATCTGGAGGTGATCGGCGAGATCCCGAAAGACCTCTACGGCTGCTTCTATCGCAACGGCCCGAACCCGGCCCAGGCGCCCGAGGGGATGCACCACTGGTTCGACGGCGACGGCATGCTGCACGCCGTCTATTTCGAGAACGGCAAGGCGGAATACCGCAATCGCTTCGTCCGCTCGGCGGACCATGTAGCGGACCTGAACGGCGGCTGCGGCGCGGGCGGCGTCATGCTGCCCTCGACGCGGGCCAATCCCGCCTCGACGCGCGGCGACAAGGTTTACAAGGACACGGCCAATACCGACGTGGTGCTGCACAACGGCTCGCTGATGGCGCTGTGGTACATCTCGGGTCATCCGGTCCGGGTGGATGCGCGCACGCTGGAGACGGTCGGCGTCGAGACCTTCGGCGGCAAGCTGCCGCGCCATGTCTCCGCCCATTCCAAGGTCGATCCCCGCACCGGCGAGTTCGTCTTCTTCGACTATTCGCTCTACGAGCCGTGGATGACCTACGGCACGGTCAGCGCCAATAACGAGCTGACCCATTTCGAGCGCGTCGAGCTGCCGGGGCCGCGCCTGCCGCACGACATGGGCCTGACCGAGAACTACGTCATCCTGCACGACCTGCCGGTGGTCTTCACCGACGCCGGTCTGCGCAAGAGCCAGTGGAACATCCATTTCGCCGACCAGCCCGCCCGCTTCGGCGTGGCGCCGCGCCGGGGCCGCGGCGACCAGATTCGCTGGTTCGAAACCGACAGTTGCTACATCTACCACGTCGTCAACAGCTGGGAGGACGGCGACGAGGTCGTCATGACCGCCTGCATGATGACGCCCAACGGCTATCCGCCGAACCCGGCCTACGGCCCCTATGCGGCCATGGTGAATGTGCTGGCCCTGAACGCCGTGCCCGTCGAATGGCGGATGAACATGCGCACCGGCGAGGTGAAGAAGCGCCAACTGGACGACCGCATCGGCGAGTTCCCGGTCGTCAACCTCGACTATTCCGCTCAGCCGACCCAGTGGTCCTATCACGTGGCCATGTCGAAGACGGAGCTTCAGCGCTTCAAAGGTCTGATCAAGTACGACCTAAACACGGGCGCGGCGCGGACCTATGATTACGAGCCGCAGATGTTCGGTTCCGAACCGGCCTTCGCCCCGCGCATCGACGCGCGGGCCGAGGACGACGGCTACGTCATCGCCTTCGTCACCGACGAAAACACGGGCCGGTCCGAGGTCCAGGTGATCGACGCCCAGAACTTCGAGGCCGGGCCGGTGGCGCGCGTCATGCTGCCCGTGCGAGTGCCCGCTGGCTTCCACGGCACCTGGGCGCGCGGCGATCAGATGGCGAAGGGTTGATCCGTTGAGCGCCTATATCCACGACGCCGTCCGCACCCCGCGCGGCAAGGCCCGCCCCGACGGCGGGCTGGCCGCCCTAAAGCCGCACGAACTGGTCACGAGCCTGATCGACGCCATGGAGGCGCGAGGCCATGCGCCCCGCAGCACCGACGCCCTGATCCTGGGCTGCGTCGGACAGGTCGGCGCCCAGGGGGCCAATGTCGCCCTGATCGCCAAGATGCACGCGGGGCTGGATGACGCCGCCTTCGCCTTCGCCCTCAACAACTACTGCGTCTCGGGCCTGACCGCCGTGGGTCAGGCGGCGGCTCTGGTCCAGACCGGCGCCGTGGGTTCGGCCCTGGCCGGCGGGGTCGAGATGATGTCCCGCGTACCCTTCATGGGCGACAAGGCTGACTATTATGAGGACGCCAGCTTCCCGCCGCGCACCCGCTACGTCCCCGTCGCCGTCGCCGCCGACCGTCTGGCCGAGGACATCGGCGTCACTCGGGCCGAGATGGACGCCGCCGCCCTGACCTCGCAGCAGCGCACCGCCTTCGCCGAGGGCACGCCGCTGACCGCATCGCGCATTCCGCTGAACGGCCTGTCGCACGAGGAAGCGGCGCGCCCGAAGACCAGCAGCGAGAGCCTGGCCTCGCTGCCGCCCGCCTTCGCCGCCCTGGCCGCGCCCTACGCCGAGGCGCTGGAGGGACGGGTCATCGACCACCGCCATACCGTGTCGCACGCCCCGCCCATGAGCGACGGCGCCGGATTGGCCCTGATCTCCAGCCAGGCGGAAGGCGCCCGCGCCCGCATCCTCGCCTGGGCCGAGGCTGGAGGCGATCCCGCCGCCTCCCTGACCGCCGGCTTCACGGCCATGGACCGGGTGCTGGACCAGGCCGGACTGACCCTGGCCGAGATGGACAGGATCGAGTTCATGGAGGCCTTCGCCGTCACCATCGCCAAGTTCACGCGGGAACACCCGACGCTGAGCGACAAGGTCAATGTCGGCGGCGGCCACCTGGCCAAGGGGCACCCGATGGGCGCCACCGGCGTCATCCTGCTGTCGTCCCTGCTCGATGCGCTGGACGCGTGCGAAGGCCGCTACGGTCTGGTCGTGGCGGCGGGCGCGCAAGGCGTCGGCTCGGCCATGATCGTCGAGCGGATGTGCTGAGCATGAACGCGCCCTTCCCGCCCGCCGAGGCCCGCCGCGCCCTCATCGAACGCCACGCCGCACTGATCGAGGCGGCGATCAAGGCCGTATCCGCCCGCGCCGCCTGGTCGCCGTTCAAGGACTCGCCCTCGACCAAGATCCACGGCCCGGACAAGCCCGTCGCGGGCAAGGCCGCTTTCGAAGCCCAGCTCAATCGTCCCTTCGACCTGGATCTGCCCGGCGTGATCGACCGCGTCGGCGCCGAGGTCTCGCCCTTCACCGGCGAAGCGCTGGGGATCACCTATCCGCGCTGCGATCCCGAGGCCCTGATCGAAGCGGCCCAGACCGCCTGGCCCGACTGGCGCGTCGCCGATCCAGAACTGCGTCTGGCCCTGTGCGCCGAGATGGCGATACGCCTCTACGACGCGAACTTCGAAATGGCCCAGGCCGTCATGCACGTCGCGGGTCAGAGCTATACGCAAGCTTTCAGCGGTTCCGGCCCCAACGCCCTGGACCGGGGCATTGAGGCCCTGGCCTACGCCGCCAAGGCCATGCGCGACGTGACCCGCAGCACCCGTTACGAACGCGACTTCGCCGGCGAAACCGTCAGCCTGGACAAGACCTATGTCCTGGTCCCGCGCGGGATCGGCCTGGTCATCTGCTGCGCCAGCTTCCCGACCTGGAACGCCTATCCGGCCTTGTTCGCCAGTCTGGCCACCGGCAATCCGGTCATCCTCAAGCCCCACCCCATCGCCGTCCTGCCCATGGCCATCGTGGCGCGCGAGTGCCGCCGGGTGCTGGCCGAGTTCGGCTTCGATCCCAACCTGATCACCCTGGCCGTCGACACCCTGGCCGAGCCGGTAGCTCAGGTTCTGGTCGATCATCGCGCCGTCCAGACCGTCGACTTCACCGGCAGCCCCCGCTACGGCGGTCATCTGGAACGGACGGTGACGGGCAAGCTGCTGTTCACCGAGACGGCGGGCGTCAACACCGTGGTGGTCGAATCCGTCGCCGATCTGGACGCCGCCGCCCGCGCCGTGGCGCGCGCCGCCAGCCTGTTCTCGGCCCAGATGTGCACCAGTCCGCAGGTCGTCTATGTCGCCCCTGCCCTGGCCGAGCCCTTCGCCGCTGCCCTGGTCGCCCAGATCGACGCCATCGCCGAAGACCCGGCCCTGGCCGCCGGGATCATGGGCGCCATTCAGGGCGAGGTCAGCCTGAAGGCCGTGGCCGATGTGCGCGGAGCCGTCGAACGGCGCCCCGGCGTCCGCGTCCTGCGCGAAGCCGCGCCCTATGCGCACCCGCAGTTCCCCCAGGCGCGCACCCTGACCCCGCTCGTGCTGGGCGTCGATGGCTCCGCGCCCGACCTCTACGCCGAGGAGCATTTCGGCCCGGTCCTGTTCGTGGTGACGATGAAGGCCGACGCCGCCGTGGCCGAGGCGACCCATCTGGCCCGCACCAAGGGCTCGATCTCGTCCTATCTCTATTCGACGGACGAGGCCTTCATCGACCGCTCGACGCCGCTCTATGAGCAGGCAGGGGCCAATCTGACGATCAACCTGACCGGGGCGATGTGGATCAACTTCGCCGCCGCCTACAGCGACTATCACGTCAGCGGACTGAACCCGGCGGGCAACGCCTGTCTGGCCGATCTGGCCTTCGTCGCCGCGCGCTTCCGCATCGTCCAGCGTCGTCGTCCGACAGCATGACGACGCCGGTCTTCATCGCCGGCGTGTCGATGACCGCCCTGGGCAAGCGCCCCGCCGACACGGTGAAGAGCCTGACCGCCGAGGTTGTGCGCGACGCCCTGGCCGACGCCGGCGCGCAGGTCGGCGACATCGAGGCCGCCTGGTTCTCCAACACCCGCCAGCCCATGCTGGAGGGCCAGAACACGGTACGCGGCCAGATCGCCCTGCGCCCGCTGGGTCTGACCGGCATCCCCGTGGTCAACGTCGAGAACGCCTGCGCCTCAGGCTCGACGGCCCTGCATCAGGCGATCCAGTGGCTGCGCGCGGGTGCGGGCGATATCGCCTTGATCGTCGGGGCCGAAAAGATGGTCTGGCCCGACCGGCCCGAGCGCGTCGCCGCCGCCTTCATGGGCGGGACCGACATCCACGACCGCGAAGGCGTGCTGGCCTATATCGCCGCCATGGGCGGTGAAGCGCCGGGCGACGGCCGCAGCCTGTTCATGGACCTCTACGCCGCCCAGGCTCGCGCCCACATGGCCCGCTTCGGCACCACGCAGGATGACTTCGCCCGCCTCGCCGCCAAGAACCACACGGCTGCCGCCCTTAACCCCAAGTCGCAATACCGCACGCCGATGACGGTCGAACAGGTCCTGGCCGACAAGCCCATCGTCTTCCCCTTCACCCGCGCCATGTGCGCCCCCGTCAGCGACGGCGCGGCGGCCATGGTGGTCTGTTCGGCCAAGGGGTTGGCGCGGTTGGGCGCCGCCGCCCGCGTCGTGCGGGTGCGCGGCTGCGCCCTGGTCAGCGCCACCGACCGCGCGCCTGACGACTACGCCAACCATATCGGCCGCCGCGCCGCCCGCGCCGCCTATGAGCAGGCCGGACTGGAACCGGAGGCCGTGGACCTGGTCGAGGTTCACGACGCCACCAGCTATGCGGAACTTCAGCAGATCGAGAACCTGGGTCTGGCCGCGCCCGGCGAGGTCGGGGCGCGGCTGAAAGCGGGCGATTTCGCCCTGGGCGGGCGCACCCCGGTCAACCCGTCCGGCGGTCTGGTGGCCAAGGGGCATCCGGTCGGCGCCACCGGCATCGGCCAGCTGTATGAACTGATCCAGCACCTGCGCGGCGAGGCCGGAGCGCGTCAGGTCGAGGGCGCCCGCATCGCAGCCGCCGAGAACGGCGGCGGCTTCCTCGGCGTCGAGGAGGCGGCCACCGTCGTCACCATTCTGGAGCGCCCGGCGGCATGATCCGACACCCGATCCGCGCCCTCTATGACAACCTGTCCGCCACGCGCGACCGTCCCGCCCTGTTCGACGGCGACCGCGCGATCTGCCACGGCGAACTGGTCGCCCAGGTCGAGGCCGCCGCCGCCGACCTGATCGCGCGCGATGTCAGACCCGGCGACCGCGTCGGCCTGTGCGCCGCCAACAGCGCCGATCATGTCGTCGCCTATCTGGCCATCCTGCGCGCCGGGGCCGTCTGGACGCCGCTGAACCCGCGCAACGGTCCGCGCCTGAACAGCCTGTTCCAGCAGCGCGCCGGTCTGCGCCTGACCCTGCACGACGTCGAATCCGCTGCGGCCATGGGCGAGACGGCCCTTCCGCTGGCGCTCGACGACTGGCGCCCGGCCCCGGTCGATGCGGCGACCCTGCCCCCGATTTGCGACGACCCTGACCGGCCCTTCGCCCTGAAGTTCACCGGCGGCTCGACCGGCGCGCCCAAGGGGGTGCTGCAAAGCGTCCGGAGCGGAGCCGCGGCGCTGCGCTCGCTGGACGCCTTCTACGCTTTCGGCCCCGACGATGTGAATCTGGCCGTCGCGCCGCTGACGCACGGGGCCTCGCACTACATCCTGCCGGTGTTGTCGACGGGCGGGGCCCATGTCCTGCTGGACAAGCCGGAGCGCGAAGCCATCCTGCGCGAGCTGAAGAGCCGGATCACCACCGTCTTCATGCCGCCGACCCTGATCTATCTGCTGATGGAGGAAGGCCGCTTCGGCCCCGGCGACTTTGCCCGCCTGCGCCACCTGACCTATTCCGCCGCCCCCATGCCGCCCGCGCGCATCGCCGAGGCCGTGGCCCGCTTTGGGCCGGTGCTCTCGACCCTCTACGGCCAGACCGAAGCGCCCATGACCATCGCCGGCCTGTCGCCCGCCGAGATGGTCCGGCCCGAACTGCGAACCTCGGTCGGACGACTGTTCCCGGAAACGTCGGTCGCCCTTCTGGACGCTGAAGGCGAGCTCCGAACGGGCGAGGCGGAGGGCGAGATCCTGGTGCGCGGCGACCTGGCCGCCACCGTCTATCTGGACGACCCGGCGCAGACCGACGCCGCCCGCCACGAGGGCTGGCTGAAGACGGGCGACATCGGGCGGTTGGACGCCGACGGCTATCTCTTCCTGCTGGGCCGCTCGAAGGAACTGATCATCAGCGGCGGGTACAACATCTATCCCGGCGAGGTGGAGGCGGCGCTGAACGCCCACCCCGCCGTGCGCGAGGCCTGCGCCTTCGGCGTCGCCGACCCTGTCTGGGGCGAGCGGCTGGAGGCCGTCGCGGCCCTGGACGACCCTTCGGTGACGCCCGAGGCCCTGACCGCCTTCGTGCGCGAGGCCGTCGGCCCGGTGCGCACCCCCAAGACCCTTCATATCGTCGCCGCCCTGCCCCGCAATCCGGTGGGCAAGGTGGTGCGCGGCGAGGTGAAGTCACTGATCTATCCGGCGCCTCAATGACCGGAAGACGTAAAAGAGAACCAGGGAGAAGACCGACATGATCGTCGTGCCGGAGGAGCGCATCCGCGATTTCAAGGCCAGGGGCTGGTGGGGCGAGGAGACGCTGGACGACCTGTTCCGCCGCCACGTCGCCGCCATGCCCGACGCCGAATCCGTGGTCGATCCCATCAACCGCGAGGCCATCATGGGCGGCGCCCCGGCCCGCCTGACCTGGGCCCAGGTCGAGGACAGGGTGGCGCGCTATGTCGCTGTCCTGCACGCAACAGGGGTCGGCCGTGACGACGTAGTGGCGGTGCAGTTGCCCAACGTCATCGAACTGGGCCTGATCTATCTGGCCTGCATCCGCCTCGGCGCCATCGTCACCCCCGCTCCGGTCCAGTACCGCGAGCACGAACTGGCCTATATCCTCTGCAAGACCGACGCCAAGGCCGTTGTCACCGCCGCCCGCATCGGCAAGCACGCCCACGCCGAGATGATGCTGGCGGTCCAGACGGGTGCCGCCGCCCTGAACACCGTCCTGGTCGTCGGCGGCCATGCGCCGGACGGAACCATCGACCTCGACGCCCGCGCCGCCGGGCTCGACGAGGCCGAGATCGAGGCCGGTCGCGCCGCCGCCCGCGCGGCGAACATCTGCGCTGACGACATCGTCACCATCTGCTGGACCTCCGGCACCGAGGCCGAGCCCAAGGGCGTGCCGCGCAGCCACAACGAGTGGATCATCATGGGCGCCGGCGTCACAGACGCAGCCGATCTGAAGCCCGGCGCGGTCCTGCTGAACCCCTTCCCCATGGTGAACATGGCGGGCATCTCGACCAGTTTCGTCTCCTGGCTGCTGCTGGGCGGGGTGCTGGTGCAGCATCAGCCGTTCGACCTGCAGATCTTCCTGCAACAGGTCCGCGACGAGAAGATCGACTACACCGTCGCCCCGCCCGCCATCCTGAACCTGCTGCTGCAGAACGAGGCCCTGCTGGAGGGCGTGGACTTCGGCCGGCTGCGCGCCATCGGCTCGGGCTCGGCGCCCCTGTCGGAATGGATGGTCCGCACCTTCCACGAGAAGTACGGCGTCCAGATCGTCAACTATTTCGGCTCCAACGAAGGCGCCTCCTTCCCCAGCGCCCAGAAGGACGTACCCGACGCCGCCGAGCGCGCCGTCCTGTTCCCGCGCCTGGGCGACGGCTTTGAATGGAAGGCCCTGCTGCATGACCGCATCTTCACCCGCCTGATCGACCCCGAAACAGAGCAGGAAATCACCGAGCCCGGCGTCCCCGGCGAGTTACGGGTCAAGGGCGCGACGGTCTTTTCCGGCTATTGGCGCGCGCCCGAGATCAACGCCTGCGCCTTTGACGGCGACGGCTGGTTCCGCACCGGCGACCTGTTCGAACTGGCGGGCGACCGGCTGCAGTTCTATCGCTTCGTCGGGCGTCTCAAGGACGTCATCATTCGCGGCGGGATGAACATCTCGTCCGAGGAGATCGAGGGCCATCTGATCGGCCATCCGGCCGTGGCCGACGCCGCCGTGGTCGGCGCGCCCGACCCGAACCTGGGCGAACGCCTGTGCGCCTTCGTCGTCTTCAAGCCCGGCCAGAGCGCCGACCTGGGCGACATCAACCGCTTCCTGACCGGCGACAAGCACGTGGCCGTCTACAAGCAGATCGAACGGCTGGAGGTCATCGCCGTCCTGCCGCGCAACCCCGTCGGCAAGGTGCTGAAGCGCGAACTGCGCCAGTCCCTGGGCGACCAATCCGGACACCTGAAATCCGCATGACCACCGCCTTCCCCCACCCGATGAGCCTGCCCGTGATCGCAGCGCCCATGTTCCTGGTCAGCGGCCCGGAACTGGTCATCGCCGCCTGCAAGGCCGGGATCGGCGGCGCCTTTCCGACCCCCAACTGCCGCACGGTCGCCGACCTCGACGCCTGGATGGGCCAGATCACCGACGCCCTGTCGCCCGGCGACGGTCCCTGGGTCGCCAACCTGATCACCCATTCGACCAACGCCCGTCTGGCCGAGGATCTGGCCCTGGTGGCCCAGTACAAGCCGCCCATCGTCATCACCGCCCTGGGCTCGCCCAAGCCGGTGATGGAGACGGTCAAGGCCTATGGCGGTCTGGTCTTCGCCGACGTGGTCAACATGGCCTTGGCCAAGAAGGCAGCTGACGCAGGCGTCGACGGCCTGGCCTGCATCAGCGCCGGCGCGGGCGGCCACACCGGCCACCTGTCGCCCTTCGCCTTCGTCTCGGCGGTGCGCGAGTTCTTCGACGGCTGGCTGACCATCGGCGGAGGCATCGCCGACGGCGCGGGCGTGGCGGGCGCGATCGCGGCGGGCGCCGACATGGTCTACATGGGCACCCGCTTCCTGGCCGCCGCCGAGAGCCGGGCGCAAGACCCCTACAAGCAGATGATCGTCGACAGCGGTCCCGACGACCTGATCGTCTCCTCGGCCATCACCGGCACGCCTGCTTCGTGGCTGAAACCCAGCCTGCGCGCGGCGGGCATGGACCCGGACGCGCTAGGCGGCCCCATCACCCGCGACTATTCCGGCGACGCCGCGCACAAGCGCTGGCGCGACATCTGGGCCGCCGGTCAGGGCCTGCAAAAGGTCGGCGCCGTCGAGCCCACCGCCGTCGTCGTGGCCCGGCTGGAGGCTGAATACCGCACCGCCGCCGCCCGCTTCGCCGGCCTGACCGCGCCCCGGAGCGCCGCCGCATGACCGCATCCCCCCAGATGATCCAGCCGCCCGCCTTCGCCCTCGACCCGGCGCAGAGCGGGCTGGAGCTGGCGCGCCGCTGGGTCGAGACGGTCTGGCCGGGTGGCTTCGTCAACCGCCTGGCCGCCCGTCCGGTCGAGGCGGCTGAAGGCTTCATGCGGGTCGAGTGCGACATCGACCCCGGCCACTCCAACTTCGTCGGTCTGGTCCATGGCGGGGTGACGGCGGCCCTGGTCGACATCGTCGGCGGCGGGGCGGCCATGACCCTGCTGAAGCCAGGCGAGTTCCTGCTGTCCACCGACCTGTCGATGCGCTTCCTCAACGCCGCCCCCATTGGCTGCGGACGGCTGATCGCCGAGGGCCGCGCGGTCTACGCCGACCCGCGCAAGGTGGTGGCCGAGGTCACGGTCTCGACGCCCGAGGGTCTGACCATCGCCCACGGCTCCGCCGCCATCGCCATCCGCGTCCGGCGTCAGGACGGCTGAGCCGCCCCGAGGCCTGAAGCTTCAGTCGCGGCCGATCACCAGGCTGACGGTCGTGGTGGTCGAGCCGCCGATGTTCAGGGTCTGGACGTTGCGCGCCCCCTCGACCTGACCGCCGCCCGCCATCCCCGTCGTCTGGCGGAAGGCGTCCAGCGCCATCCGCACCCCGGTTGCTCCGACCGGATGGCCGCAGCCGATCAGACCGCCCGACGGGTTGATCGGCAGGCGTCCGCCGATCTCGATGTCCCCCGCCTCGATGGCCTTCCAGCTCTCGCCCGGCGCGGTCAGGCCCAGATGGTCGATGGCCATGTATTCGGTCATGGCGAAGCAGTCGTGCGTCTCCACGGCGTCGATAGCCTCCAACGACAGCCCCGCCCGCGCCCGCGCCTCATCGATGGCGCGCTTGACCTGCGGGAAGACGTAGTCGCCCCCGGCGCTGGCCTCGACCTTGCGCTGATAGCTGATCGGTCCCGAGCGATGGCCCCAGCCCTTGATGCGCGGCAGGCTTTCCAGCGGCACGCCGCGCCGCCGGGCATAGTCCGCCGCCCGCTCGGCCGAGGCCAGGACCACCATGGCCGCCCCATCCGTCACCTGGCCGCAGTCGCTCTTGCGCACCCGGCCCTCGATGACCGGATTAGCCTCGTCATCGGCCGCAAAGCTGGCTTCGTTGAAGACGTAGTCCCGCGTCTGGGCGTTGGGGTTCAGCTTGGCGTTGGCGAAATTGATCTGGGAGATGCGGCGCAGGTGCGCCTCGTCGATGCCGTAGCGACGGTCGTATTCGTCGGTCAGTTCCGAAAAGGCGCGCGGCCAGACGTAGCGTGCGCCCTGATACTCATGCCCGACCCAGGCGGCTGCGCCCAGATAGGCGGCCCCCGTCTCGCCCGGCACATTGCGCATCATCTCCAGCCCCAGGACAGCGGCGGTTCCGTAGCGGCCGGATTCAATGTCCGCCATCGCCGCCAGCAGGGCGATGCTGCCCGAAGCGCAGGCCGCTTCGTGCCGCGAGGTCGGCAGGCCGTCGAAGGCCGGCTCCGCCATGGCGAAGAAGCCGCCCAATTGCCCCTGTCCCGAGAACAGGTCGCCGACGAAGTTGCCGACATGGCCGACCTCGATCTCGCCCGGCGCCATGCCTACGGCGTCGAGGCCGCCGTGCAGGGCCTCGGCGAAACCGTCGCCGATCTCCAGCCCTTCGCGGGCCCAGTTGCGTTTGAAGTCGGACTGCCAGCCGCCCAGGATATAGACCATCGGATATTCTCTCTGTTTCAGGCGACGACCACGCCCGGCCCCGGCGGCTCGGCGTAGAGGGCCTCGACCTGGGCCCTGCGGTTATCGATGACGGCGCGGCGGTTGATCGTCGCCTTGTCCGAAACCTCGTGTGCGTTCGGGGCGGGCGGCGTGGTCAGGAAGGCCAGGCGCGCAATGCGGGCGCTGGCGCCGTGGGCCGTGGCGTTATGAGACATCAGACGCTCACGCACCGCTTCGGCCAGAGCGCCGGACGCCAGAGCCTCGCCGATCTCCATCCCCAGCTCGGACTTGATCCCCGCCGGCGACGGCCAGGCCAGCGCGCCCAGCCAGGGCCGGTTATCATCACACAGCGCCACCTCGGCGACAAGAGGCGCCAGCGTCTGCAACGCCGCCTCGCGCATCTGGGCGCTGAACACCCATGATCCGGTCGACAGCTTGAAATGATCGGCCATGCGCCCGGCGAAGAAGACGCCCTGTGTCGGATCGGCCGGATCCGTCAGACGCGCCAAATCGCCCATGCGATAAAAGCCCTCGTCGTCGAACGCCTCAGCTGTGCGTTGCGCATCATCGTGGTATCCGGTCATGACGTTGGGACCGCGCACGCGTATCTCGAACCGCTGGTCATCATGCGGAACCAGCTTCACCTCGACCCCCGGCGCAGGAAGCCCCAGCCCCAGTTGATCGGTGTATTGATGCACCACCATGAAGCCCGCCGTCGTCTCGGTCGCGCCATAGGCCGAGGTCAGCATGATGCGATGTCCTGTCTCGGCCACGGCCATGGCCTGTATCCGATCGCTGACCGACTGGGACAGAGCCGCACCGCCGAACACCATGACCCTCAGTTCCGAAAAAAAGGTCCGGCGCAGTTCGGCGTCAGCCTCCAGCGCATCGGCCAGCATGGCGTAGCCCGCCGGCACATTGATGTAATAGCGCACCGGACGTTCGCGCAGATTGCGGATCGACTCTTCGAACAGGCCCGGCATGGGCTTGCCGTCATCAATATAGAACGCGCCGCCCGCAAAAAGCACCGCGCGCAGGGTGGCCGCTCCGGCCACATGGTTCCACGGCATCCAACCCAGCATATCGCCTGACCACGCGTAGCCCGCGCCGACCACCTGGGCCGCCTGCGCGGTATTGGCCGCGACCGCCCTTAAACTCAGCGGCACCACCTTGGGCAGGCCCGTCGAGCCGGAGGTCATCATGAACTGCGCGATCTGATCCGGCTTCAGCCCCGCAATCGCCGTCGCAACAGACGGACCAGGAGGTGTCGCCATAACCTCGGCCAGCGACACGCTGGGCCGGGACAGAGCTTCGGGCGTCGCTGTGATGACGACAGCATCTTCGAGGTCCAGCGCATCAATGGCGGCGGCAGCCATGCGCGCGTCTTCGACAAGCAGGATCGAAGGCTTCAGGCTGTGGATCACATGTTTCAGCCGCCCCAGATCACCGCCCAGCAAGGCGTAGTGGGCGCTGACCGGGGCTGTCGGCACGCCCGCCGCCAGAGCGCCGAACAGAAAGGCCGCCATGGCCGGGCTGTTGGCGCCCATCATCATCACCGGGCCGTCCGTATGCTGCGGATGGTCCAGCAGCCATTGGGTGACGGCGTCCATCGCCGCCTTGAGTTCGCTGTAGGTCTGCGCCGTCCAGACGCCGCCTGCGGCGGGATCACGCCGCGCCAGCGCCGTCATCTCGCCCTGACGGGCGGCGACCTCGGCGAAGGCTCGCGGCAGGTTCCAGTCATGATCGTTCAGCGCAATGCGCGTCCGCATCCGCAGTTCGCCGTCCGCCGCGCGTTGCACGTCCAGGTCGACAGGCAGCAGGCCCGCGTCGCGAAACGGCGCCGCCCGCCAGGGCGCGGCCGCCTCTCCAATGCTCAAAGACGTCATGGAACCCCTCCCGATCGCCGCCTCAAGACGGTCTGCTAATGAAAGCAAGATGTGACGGGTTTTGCCCTCCGGTCAAGCGACCCGCCCACCCGCAGCGTCACGCCCGCCTCAGACCTCCCCGTCCGGAAGGAAGCGACGATCCGCCCAGCACGCATGGGTGCCGGAACTGATCTTGTGCGGCAGGGCGATGCGACAGATCGGCCCCGCGTCGAACCGTTTGCAGTCGATCAGCACGCATTCCGACCGGCCCGCGTTCTCGTCGATGATGAAACTGACCAGATATCCGTCGTCCTCGTCCGTCGCCCCGATGCGCGGCGCGAACGGCGCCTCGCTGGCATAACGGCCGTCAGGCAGGTTCACCGTCCAGGATTCGCCAGTCTTCAGATCGTGTTTGATGAAACCGTTGAACAGGAACCAGCCAGGCTTGGTCGTGGTGCTGTAGGCGTAACGATAGGGCTGACCGGCGTACTGCTGATTGATTGTGCCAAACTCGACCAGCCGATCGTCCAAGCGCTCTTCCTTGGTCGTCCCGTCCTTCAGGTTGAAGCGCCAGCGGTGCAGTTTCGGCCGAAAGCTGTTCTCGTCGACGAAGGCCATCATATGAGCGTGCTCGGCGTAGATCTCGGGCAGATCGCCCAGAGGGTCCGGCATCGGCTTTTCCTGGAAGTAGCCGTCCATGATGATCTCGTCGCCTTCCTCATAGGCGTTGAGGAAGTGCAGCACATAGGTCGGCGCCGCCTCGAACCAGCGGATGTCCTCGATCGTCCCATAGCGGGGAATGACAGCGAAGCGCGACGGCATGTCGGGGCGATAGCGCACGGCGTGATAGCCCGCCTTCAGCGCCTTCTCGTCCCAGAACAGCGGGAAGTCGTTCAGGATGGTGTAGTTCTCGCTGAAGATCATGTCATGCGGCAGACGCGCACCCGGCAAGGGGATCGGCGTGTAGTGCGTTCTCCGCCCGTCGGGCGCGACCACGCCGTAATACATGTAGGGCGCGTGCTTGGAGTAGTTGAAGAACAGCAGTTCGCCGGTCCGTTCATCCACCCGCGCGTGAGCCGACACCCCGTCCAGCGGCGCCCAGGACGCGACGCCTTCATCGTCCAGGGTATTGGGGTCCAGCTGATAGGCCTCGCCGCACTGATAGAAGGTCGCCAGCGCCTTGCCCGCATGAACGACAACGTCGGTGCTGGCCGAATCCTTGATGCCGCCGTGGGCGCCGAATCCGGGACGCTTCGACACCCCCGGCCCGTCCATCATCCCGCCCCACAGGCTCTCACCCGCCTGCTGTTCAGCCTGAAAGCAGCGTCCCCTCACGAAGCGGTTGCGATAGTCGGCCTTGCCGTTCCGGAAGCTGATCTGATGCAGCATCCCGTCGCCGTCGAACGGGTGATAGCGCCCCAGCGGCGTGTGCACCTGGTTTTCCGTGTTCCGGATGTAGACGCCGTCGATGTCCGTCGGGATATCACCTTCGATCACCTCCAGATCATGGGCGTTCACCTCCTCATGCTGCGGAGTCCACGGCCCGCTCAGATAGGGGTGGTTGCTGGGCTTGAGGGTCGCGACGATGGGCGACAACCGCTCGATCTGCATGGCTCGTCTCCTGGCTCTGGACGAACCCTCGCGCTTTTGGTCTATTTACGCAAGTTACATGAGCGTCTTTTTTCAGGACGCTCCCGACTTTTGCTCAGGTCACAGGACTGTTCATGATCCAGCAAGCCGCCTTCGAGGGCGCCGGACCGATCCGCGCCGGCCATGAATTGCCGCTGGACCGACTGACCGACTGGTTGCTGCGTCATGCTCCATCGGCGGGCCAATTGAGGACCGTCCGGCAATTCAACGGCGGCCAGTCGAATCCGACCTATCGCCTGGACACCGACGTCGGCGCCTTTGTCCTTCGCCGCAAACCGCCTGGCGCCGTGCTGAAAGGCGCCCACGCGGTCGAGCGTGAGTTCAGGGTGATCTCCGCGCTGCGTCAGGCGGGCTTCCCCGTGCCCGAGCCGCTGACCTTGTGCGAGGATGACGCCGTCATCGGCTCATCCTTCTATCTGATGGAGATGGTCGAAGGACGCATCTTCTGGTCGCCCACCCTGCCCGATCTGTCGCCTGACGTCCGCGCCGCACATTTCGACGCCCTGAACGCAACGATCGCCCGACTGCATTCTCTGAATGTCGACGCCATCGGCCTCGGCGACTATGGCCGACCCGGCGATTTCTTCGCCCGCCAGATCGCCCGCTGGTCGCGCCAGTATCTGGAGGACGACCTGGCCGGACGCGATCCGAACATGGACCGACTCGTCGCCTGGCTGCCCGAACACGCTCCGCCAGACGACGGAGCCGTTTCCGTCGTCCACGGCGATTTTCGCGCCGACAACGCCGTCTTCACCCCGGACCGGGAGGAAGTGCGGGCCGTGCTGGACTGGGAACTGTCCACCCTGGGGCACCCCATAGGCGACTTCACCTACCATCTGATGATGTACCGGCTGCCGCCGCACATGATCGGCGGTTTCGCCGGCGCCGACCTGGCGGCCCTCGGCATCCCGAGCGAAGCCGACTACCTGGCCGCCTATTGCGAGCGCGTCGGGCGCACCCCGCCCACGGCGCGAGATCTTCGCTTCTACATGGCCTTCAACATGTTCCGGCTGGCGGCCATCCTTCACGGCATCAAGGGACGGATCGCGCGCGGTACGGCCGCCTCGGCCCATGCCCAGACAATGGCCGACAACCTGCCCGAACTCGCCGCCCTCGCCTGGGCCCAGACGGAGACGACCTCGTGAACCAGAATGATCTCGAACAGGGCCGCGTCATCGCCGAGCGCGTCGAACGGTTCGTCCGTGATGTCGTCATTCCCTATGAGAAGGATACGCGCGCCACTGCTCACGGACCGACGGATGAACTGGTCGCCGAACTGCGGGGACTGGCCCGAGAGGCTCGTCTTCTGACGCCCCATATCGGCGCCGACCGCTCCCACCTCTCGCAACGCGCGACGGCGCTGGTGCTCCAGGCCTCCGGACTGTCGCCGCTAGGCCCGATCGCCCTCAACGTCATGGCCCCCGACGAAGGCAATATGTATCTGCTGGGCAAGGTCGCTGACGACGCCCAGAAGCGCCGCTTCCTCGATCCGCTGGTCAGCGGCGAAGCCCGCTCGGCCTTCTTCATGACCGAACCGGCTGAGGACGGCGGGGCCGGCTCCGATCCCTCCATGCTCCAGACCACCGCGGTCCAGGACGGCGACCGCTGGACCATCAACGGGCGCAAGGCCTTCATCACCGGCGCGGTCGGCGCCTCTGTCGGCATCGTCATGGCCCGCACCGACCCCGGCGACGGCAAGACCGCCGCCACCATGTTCCTGATCGACCTGCCTGACCCCGCTGTACGGGTTGAGCGGGTGATGGAGACGATCGACTCCTCCATGCCCGGCGGCCATTCGATCGTGCGTCTAGATAGCCTGTCGGTCCCCTCGGATCAGATTCTCGGCGCGCCGCACGAAGGCTTCCGCTACGCCCAGGTCCGCCTCAGCCCGGCCCGCCTCAGTCACTGCATGCGCTGGCTGGGCGCCTGCCGTCGCGCCCATGAGATCGCGTCGGCCTACGCTGTAAAGCGTCACGCCTTCGGCAAGCCGCTTATCGACCACGAGGGCGTCGGCTTCATGTTGGCCGACAACCTGATCGCGCTGAAGCAGGCCGAACTGATGATCGACTGGTGCGCAAGCGTGCTGGATACGGGGGCGCTCGGCACGACTGAAAGCTCCATGACCAAGGTCGCCGTGTCCGAGGCCCTGTTCGGCGTCGCCGACCGCTGCGTTCAGATTATGGGCGGCGCCGGCGTCTCCGGCGACACCGTGGTCGAACAGATTTTCCGCGAGGTCCGCGCCTTCCGCATCTATGACGGCCCCAGCGAGGTCCACCGCTGGAGCCTCGCCAAGACCGTGAAGCGGCAGATGACGAGCTAGAGCCCTCCCCCGCCTCGCGCGGCCAAGGCGGCGGACGCTCGCGGGCGGGCCCGACGCGCCGTCCGTCTTCCTCTGGGACGGATGATCTCGCGGCTTCTGCTCAGCCGATTGATAACCTTCTCGCAGGTTACCAAAATGGGTCTTCGGCTGATATGAGCTCGGCGACAGGAGACAGCGGCGATCAGCCGAAAAGCCTGGAACAACCGCACTAGCCGCCAGAACGAGACCCGAGCATGCCGCGCCCCAAACGCCAGAGCGATGAAGCCGTCCTCGACGCCGCCCTCCAGGTCATCCTGGAGAAGGGGCCGGCCTCGTTCACCCTGACCGATGTGGCGATCGCTGTGGGCCTGTCGCGAGCGGCCCTCATCCAGCGTTTTACCGACAAGGCGACGCTGCACCGCAAGGTCATGGAGCGCATGACCCAGGCGGTCCGCGACTATTTTGCGGGACTGTCCCCGGAAACTGGCCTCGACCCTCTGTGGTCGATGCTGAAGGATCTCATCGCCGGGATGGGCGGCGGCGGCGGAACGGAGCGCTATCTGCTTCTTCTCCTGGCCGACCTTTCCGAACCGGCTCTTCACCACCTTGCCGCGGAACGCAATCGACTGGTCATGCAGGCGATCGAGAGACGGTTGCCGGCAAGTCCGCACGATCCCGCCCAAACCGCCAGTCTGGTGCAGACGGTCATCCAGGGCTCCTGTATGCAGTGGCTCGTCGCGCCGCAGGGCGATCTGGCCGCCTATATGACGGCCGCTACACGCGACCTCCTCACGCTGCTCTACCCCGGCCACGCTTTCGACTGACGCTCGACGCGGGCTTTGGACCAATCAGGATTGATTTATAACCTACTCGTTGGTTATAAATATATCGTCGCCCATGAGTGCGACGGCGCCTGCTGTCCTGGAACGCGAAAATGCCTGACCACCTCGAGCCGTCCCTGGTGGCTTCATCCATCTCGCCGGCCCGTCTCGCCCTGGATCTCACGGCGACCGAGTTCGACGCCCTGAACAGCGGCGTTCAAGGCCGCCCATCCTATCGGGCGCTCTTCTCCCCTCATGCGGACCTGCCTCGATCCCTAAGACTCTGGGCGGACGCCTCAGGCCTGCGATTGCGGGGGCTGAAGCGCCTCACCCATGATCGCGGCGGCCAATCGCAGAAAATCCTCTTCGGACTGCCCGACGGCTATGCGGTCGAGAGCGTCCTGATCCGACGTCACGACGGGCATACCGCCTGCGTCTCCTCGCAGGTCGGGTGCGCATTCGCCTGTCAGTTTTGCGCCTCAGGTCAGGCCGGTCTGATGCGAAACCTCTCGGCGGGCGAGATCGTCGAACAGGTGGTGCAACTGGGCCCGAAGGTCAGACGCATCGTCTTCATGGGCATCGGCGAGCCTCTCAACAACTATGAGCAGGTCATCAGGGCGATCCGCATCCTGCGGGACCGTCGCGGATGCGATTTTCCCACTACAGGCATTACGATCTCCACGATCGGCATTCCCAAGGCTCTGGCCCGGCTGCGCGAAGAACATCTGGGCCTGAACCTGACCATATCCCTGCACGCCACGACGCAGGATATCCGGGACCGCCTGATCCCCGGCGCGCGCAAGCACGACATTGGCGAGGTCGTCGATCGAGCCCTGTCCTGGGCCGAACGGCACAACCGCACCGTCACCTTCGTCTATCTGATCCTGCCCGGCGTCAATGATACGCAGTCCGATGCAAGACGCCTCGCCGAGATGATAGCCGGCCAGAGGGCGAGGGTGAACCTGATGCGCTGGAACCCTGTTGAAGGCGTCGCCCTCGACCGCACGCCCGACCATAGCCTGGGAAGGTTCCGCAGGACGCTTGAGCGCGCCGGCGTCCCCGTGGTCGTCCGCGACACGCAAGGGCGCGACATTTCCGCGGCGTGCGGACAGCTCTGGTTGCGCGACCTGAAGGGGCTCAGGGTCGAAAAAGGGTCAACGCGGCGCAAGGCGGCCTAGCCGCGCGGTCAAGGCTGCGCCAAGGACAAGGAGCCCCCATGCTTGGGTGCAAAGGCGAAATACTGATCCTGACCGGGCCGCCAGGAGCCGGAAAAACCACAGTCGCCGCCGCTCTTGCACGAACATCGGGCTCGTCGAAGGTCCATCTTCACGCGGACGACTTCTGGCGCTCCATCGGAAACGGCGCCGTTCCGCCCTATCTGCCGGAATCGGACGCCCAAAACCGCGTGGTGATGGATGTCCTGTCGCGCGCGGCCTCCGCCTATGCTGAGGGCGGGTATTTCGTCATTCTCGACGGAATCATCGGCCCCTGGTTCCTGTCACCCTTCCAAAGGCTGCAGGTTCCCATCCACTATGTCGTTCTTAGACCGCCGCTCGATACGGCCATACGCCGCTGCCGGCGACGCGGCGGCGAAACCCTTGCCGATCCTGCGGCGATCACCTTGCTGCACCAACAGTTCGACGGCCTCGGATCACTGGAGACACACGTCCTGGCGGTCGACCGAGGCATTCAACCCCATCAGTTGGTCAGTCGCGTTGCATCCATTGTCGTCAGTCACAGCAACTTGCTCGGCCACGGCGACCGTTACAGTGCGGACTGCATTCCGCCCTGCCCTTTGGCGGACGCTTCTGCGTGACGCCAGCAACGCTAGTTAGCCGAGCGCCGCCTCCGGTAGCTCCCTCCCGTTCAATGAGGCTGGTCTTTTGGCTCATGTTCCGGGGTGCTGACGACGCGCCCCCCGCTCAACGCCGGCTCATAAAGGCCCGTAGCGAAGCTTGCGACAAACCCCTCAACCCGCACACGTGGGCCGAAACGCTGACAGGGGTCTGGGTCCGGTATGGATCTTATCTTTCGATCGCTCGGCGCCAAGGCGTCGCCCACCATGTCGCCCAAAGGTTCGGCAAGCTGATGAGCATCGCCGATGCGCGACAATGAAGGCTTGTCCGTTCCCACCACCATGGCGTCGCGTCGCCAGACAATGGCGGCGGCCTGACGTCCGTCCGGGGTCACGAGTTCAGCCTCGGCGCCAAGGCCCCCTGTCCCGCCCGGCGCACGCACCTTTACCGGACCGGGAATGAAGAAGTTGGCGACCGCCGCCGCCGCCGAGCCCGCCTGATGGGTCGGCCGAATATAGGTCACGCCCACGCGCACCGTCCCGGCCCTGGGGTCGGGCTGGTCTGAAATCTCGAACCGCTCGCTCAGCTCATAACAGAGCTGTCGATCAACCTCGTTAAGCACAGCCTGCCGATCGGCCTGCGAGAGAATAGGGGCCGCGACTCCGAACACTTCGGAAGGCGCAATCCAGATGCGCTCGACCGATGAAGCCAGAGCATCATCACGACGCTGCAAGACCGAAGCCCTTACCACATCAGTACGAGGCTCAAGTCCCTCGTAGGTCGAAAGAAAGCCCGATCCAGGCTCGACCTGGGCCGTGGCGCAGGCGCCCAAGGTCGCCGACAATCCCGCCGCAACGGCGAGGCGCGCAATATCGCTACCCATTTTTGCTTCCTCCTGCTCAGGAAGCACTACGCAGCGGCACGCGCGCCGGATCAGAACCAGGCCGCTAGTGTCGGGTTTCCAGCACTGCGGTCTTCGGCATGGCCTAGCGCAACGCAGTCCTTCGCTGGCGGGTGGCGAGACAAGTTAGTCGGCCCCGCCGATGCCCCAGCCGTTGGCGCTTCTACAGAGGGTTTCCGGCCGCCTCGCCATAGGTGGAACCGAATTGACGCCGCCTCGTTTGGAGCGCGCCTTACGAGGAAAGCGGCGTGAATTCATATTACTGCATCGTCAACACCCCCGGCGTTCCCGCACGGGAAATCGAGGTCCTGAACGCACACGACGACAGGTCGGCAATCGCCGCCCTGGACGCGGTGGCTCGGCGATGGATCGGCTTCGACACCATTGAACTCTATCACGGGGAGCGCATCGTAAATGTGCTGTGCAACCCCTCCATGGGTTTCCCGACGCCTCCCCTGCCCTCCACAAGCCTTCTTACATCCTGGGATGAGGCCGCCTGAAGAAGCGCGCGCCGACAACAGGCGCTCAATCAGAGAGATATCCACGATGGCCGGGCCGTCAAGCGGTCCTTCGAACCCGCATGTGCGGAAGCGCAATGCGAAAGGGACCTAGTATTTCCGCCAAGATGAGGCCGCGCCGCGTGAGATGATTACATGACGGCGCCTCGAGACGAGAGGCGCAGCCCCAGGCCGGTCGCTCCCAACCACTGCACAGCGTTCATCGGGCCCGCGATCCCCCGCCGCGCCGTTTTCGCGCGTCAACCGACAGATTCGGGCAGAAATTTGGCGCCGGCGTCGTCCCGAAATGGAACTCAATTATTAACGAACAGTTAACGCCAATGTCGGCGGCGTCAGGGGTCATGAAATCTCCCCTGTCACGCGAATACAGTATGCAGGTAGCGTTGTTCAAGCAATTGTAAACAATCATCAAGGCTGAAGGCGATGACAGGCAATCGCTTTTCTTATGCGCCGCAGAACGACGCCATAACCTCCAAGCGGATCGCCGTATCAGGCGGCGCAGGCTTCCTGGGATCGCATCTATGCGGGCGACTGATTGACGCCGGCCATCATGTGACCTGCATTGATAATTTCCACACGGGTCGACACGCGAACGTCGCTCATCTGATGAGTTCGGATCGCTTCCACCTGGTGGCGCAGGATATCAATGAGCCGCTGGACGAGGCGCTGGGCCGCTTCGATCAGATCTACAATCTGGCCTGCCCCGCCTCCCCGGTTCACTACCAATATGATCGGGTGAAGACGGCCATGACCTGCTCGATCGGCACGCTGAACCTGCTGAAGCGGGCGGCGGCGGACGGGGCGCGGTTCTTCCAGGCCTCGACGTCGGAAATCTATGGCGACCCGGAAATCCACCCGCAGGTGGAGAGCTATCGCGGCAACGTCAACACAGTGGGCCCTCGCTCCTGCTACGACGAAGGCAAGCGGTTCGCCGAGACCCTGGTGACGGACTTCGGCCAGCAGCACGGCCTAACCACGCGGATCGTGCGCATCTTCAACACCTATGGACCGCGCATGCATCCCGACGACGGACGGGTGGTGTCGAACTTCATCGTCCAGGCTCTGGTCGGCAACGACATCACCATCTACGGCACGGGCGAGCAGACGCGCTCCTTCTGCTTCGTTGACGACCTGATCGAAGGGTTCGTCCGCCTGATGGACACGGACGAGGATATCGACGGACCGGTCAACATCGGCAATCCGAGCGAGATCACAGTCAATGAGCTGGCTCATCAGGTCATCGCCCTGGCGGGGTCGCGCTCGCGATTGGTCTATCACCCGCTGCCGATCGACGATCCGCGCCGTCGCAAGCCCGACATCTCCAGGGCGCTGACCCACCTGCACTGGTCGCCCCAGGTGCCGCTGCAGCACGGACTGAAACAGACCATCGCCTATTTCACCGCCGAGCTTCAGGGCGAGAGAGTCGCCCAGCCCGGCGCCGCCGCGTCGTGAGACGACGGACCGACGAAAAACCACGGGACAGAGCAACCACCACCGACTTATTGGGCAAATAACTGGGCGAGCGGCGTGATGAACACTCAAGATCCGAACTGGGCGACCCTGCTGGTCTGGTTGTTCGCTCTTTCCCAGATCCTCTATCTCGGCAGCTTCCTGCTGGAGATGTACTTCCGCTCGCTGCGCGTCGAGCGCGTGGACATGGACGAGCCCCTGCCGGCCAGCGAGGCGGACTATCCCTTCATCGTGCTGCTGTATCCTGTGCTGCGGGAGCTGGAGAGCACCATGGAGACGACGTTCACGTCTCTGGCCAAGCTGGACTACCCCGCCGACCGCTATCGCGTCCTGGCCATCCCCAACAGCAACGACGCCGAGACCATCGCCAGTCTGCAGCGGCTGAGCCGGGCCTATCCCTTCGTCGAGATCCTGGCGGTGCCGCCGACCAGCGACGCCAGCTGGGACATGGTGTGGAACGCCTGGGACCGGAATCCGAAGGCCTACTGGTGGCACAGCGGCAAGCGGGCCGGGGTCAAGGATCTGCCGCCCAAGAAGACGCGCCAGCTGATCTACGCCACCTATCACGTGGCCGAGACCTATAAGGACAAGAGCGGGCTCACGATCGACTACATCGACGCCGACAGCTGCCCGCCGGCCGACCACTTCAAGGCGGCCGCCATCGGCCTGCGTCGGTTCGATGTGCTGCAGGCCCGCAATGTGGCGGGCAATCTGAACGCCAGCCTGGCCGCCGCCTTCCACGCCTTCGACCACATGACGTGGGACGGGGCCAAATACGGCCACCTGTCCGATCCGAAGCAACCCTACTGGGTGCTGGGCAAGGGCCTGTTCTTCAAGGTCGACGACCTGATCGAACTAGGAAGCTTCCACCCCTGGATCGCCATCGAAGACCCCGAGGTCGGCCAGCGCTTCTGGAAGAACGGCCGGACGCTGGGCATCATCGAAGGCTCCCTGATCGAAGAGGTGCCCGAGACCTTCCGCGAGGGCGTCACCCAGAGGAAACGCTGGGTCGCCGGCTTCTTCCAGAGCCTCACGACGCCGCTGAAGGAGATGGACTTCAGCTTCGGCGAGCGGGTCCGCGTGTGGATGAACTTCCTACCCTGCATGTCCATGTGGGTGAACACCCTGGGCATTCCCTTGGGCGTCTGGGCGGCTTGGCGGTTCTTTCAGGGCGACGACTTCCTGCCGCTGTGGCTGGTGATCCTGTCGATCTTCAACATCGTCGCCTTCTCGATCCTGATGATCGGCCTCTACATCAAGACGTGGCGGCGGACCGACCTGGTGCTGGACGGCGCAGGCGCGCGCATCGGCTACATGCTGATGGTCAATCCGATCTTCATCATGGTCTGGTGGTGCGTCTGGATCATCCCGCTGACGCTGGGCTTCGTCATGTATCTGCGGGACAGCGGCCTGGCCTGGCAACGAACCGAGAAGATCGACGCCAACAACACCCTCGTCCGCACCAAGCTGGATGAGTTCGGCATCCTTCGCCACCACCACTAGGCAGACGGTCATGGACAAGCACATTCTCATCACCGGCGGGGCGGGCTTCATCGGCTCCCACCTGGTCGACGCCATGCTGGCGCGCGGCTATCGCGTGACGGTGCTGGACAGTCTGTCGCCCCAGGTGCACGGCGACGCCGAACTGGATGCGGACGGGTGGCCCGTCTACCTCGACGCGCGGGCGCGCCGCATCAAGGGCGACCTGCTGGAGGACGGGGTGTTCGAGGCGGCCTTGGACGGCGTGACCCACCTGGCCCATCTCGCCGCCTCGGTCGGCGTGGGTCAGAGTATGACCAACATCGTCGACTACACCCGCAACAACGTCATGGCGGCGGCCGTCATGCTGGAGACCCTCTCCCAGCGCCCGCACACGGTCGAGCGGATCGCCGTCGCCTCGTCCATGTCGATCTATGGGGAGGGAGACTACGTCCGCCCCTCAACCGGCGCCCATGTAACCACCGACATTCGCCCGCACGCCCAGCTGGAGGCGCGTCATTGGGATCTGATGGTCGACGGCGAACCGCTGGAGCCCTGCCCCACGCCGGAAGAGAAGCTGCTGCAGCCCAACTCCATCTATGCGGTGAACAAGCGCGACCATGAGGAGATGTTCCTGTCCGTCGGCCGGGCCCTGCGCATCCCCACCGTGGCCCTGCGGCTGTTCAACGCCTATGGCTCGCGCCAGGCCCTGAGCAATCCCTATACGGGCGTGGCGGCCATCTTCATCTCGCGGCTGATGAACGACCAGCCGCCGCTGGTGTTCGAGGACGGGCGGCAGATGCGCGACTTCGTCCATGTGCAGGACGTGGCCGAGGCCTTCGCCACCGTGCTGGATGACGACCGCGAGATCTGGGACGTGTTCAATGTCGGCAGCGGCGCGCCTGTCTCCATCAACGAAATCGCAGGCGTCCTGGCCCGGCTGCTGGGCAAGAACATCGCGCCTGAAGTGCTGAACCGCTATCGGGTCGGGGATATCCGTCACTGCTTCGGCGACATCTCCAAGATCGAGCGCACCTTCGGCTTCACGCCTCGGCGGTCGATGGACGAGGGCATGGAGGAGTTGATTTCCTGGGTGTCGCACACCCGCGCCCCCATTGACCGAAGCGCAGAAAGTCTGGAACAACTGTCCAGGGGAAGGTTGGTCGTCTGACAGAATTCCCGCCTGTTCTGTATGCGTTTTGTAGTGTCTCCGCCGGCGTCGCCAGCATCTGGCGCGTTCGATACTTCGCAAGGAACTGACCCATGCCTCACCGTCGACGCCCGATGACTTCCCTGGCCGCGCCAGCGGCGGCGGCCCTCGTCTGCACGGGCGTCGCCTGGGTCGGGCCGGCCTCGGCGCAAAGCGATGTGACCGTGTTCGCGGGCGGCCAGCTGGACGTCGCCGACAGCGCCTATGCCGGAGCGACGATCGGCCTGCCCGGCTCGGTCGATTCGAAGGGTTTTGCGGTGCGCGGCTCGGTCTACACCGGCAGCTACGACTACAACTCAGGTCCGAATGAGATCGCCGCCGACTTCACCGGCGCCCAGGCGGAGCTGATCTATCGTTTCGGCAACGGCCCGACCTGGGGCAGCGTCGGCATCGGCTATCGCTATGTCGACACCGACCTCAGCCCCGCCGATCCCGGCAATCGGCGCGACGGCGGCCAGGGCGGCGTCATCGTCTCCCTGGACGGCGGCCATGTCTCCGGCCCCTGGCGGGTCGATTGGTACGGCTCCTACGGTTTCGAACTGGACGATTACAACGTCCTGGCCAGCCTGACCCATCAGGTCGGCTCATCCGGCCGCGTGCGCCTGGGCATGGAGGTCGCGGCCGAAGGCGACACCAACTACAACGCCTATCACATCGGCCCCGTGGCCGGGTTCAAGCTGAACGATAAGTCAGAAATCCAAGTTTCTGTCGGCCTGAGCGACGGCGATCAACGCAGTTCGCAGGCTTATGTTCGGCTCGGTTTCTATCGAAGCTTCTAGAACGAAGAGCCGGAAGAGCGAACGATTACCGGCTCAGCTCATGGAAACACCGTTTTCGCGCCCAACTTCCCGTCCCTGACGCCTCTTAAGATTGCGCCTTAACGAGACGTTAGGCGTAGTAAGGCAGCCTTCTCGCGTTCCTGAGGAGGTGCAGCCGAATGCTGCCGCGACCCACCAGACGAGCCTTCATCGGCGCCGCCGCGCTTGCGCCCGCCCTTGGACTGGCGGCGTGGCGTCCTGTGCGCGAAGGCCTTCCGCTGGATCCTCCGCCTGTGAAGACCGCCACCCTCGCCGACGCCGCCAGCGCGCAGGGCCGATATTTCGGCGCCGCCGTCCGGGCCGAACAACTGCGCCAGAACGCCGAACTGCGCGGCGCGGTCCTGCGCGACTGTCAGGTGCTGACGCCTGAAATCCATCTGAAGTGGAACTCCCTGGAATGGCGCAAGGGCGAGTTCAACTTCGCCCCGGTCGACGATCTGCTCGATTTCTCGCAAAGCCACGGCATGCAGGTGCGCGGCCACACTCTGCTGTGGGATCAGGGCACGCCCGACTGGGCCAGGCAGGAGATGCTGCGGCGTCGAGACTGGTCGCTGATGTCCGGGCACCTGGAGCGCGTGCTCAAGCGATACGGCGACCGCATCGCCGACTGGGACGTCATCAACGAACCGATCGACACCCAGGGCGGGGCGGGCGGCCTGAGACGCAACGTCTTCCACCGCGCCTTCGGCCCGACCTACATCGAACGCGTGCTGGAAGAGGCGCGCGCACTCGCGCCCAAGGCTCATCTGGTCGTCAACGACTACGGCTTTGAATACGACAATCCCGTGGATCAGGCCCGGCGCAAGGCCATCGTCGCCCTGGCGCGACGGCTGCGCGCCTCGGGCGCGCCGCTGGACGGCATCGGCGTTCAGGCGCACCTGGACCTGTCCAAGGGACCGCTGGCGGCCGACGGCCTGCGCGACATGACGCAGCAGCTGGTCGATCTGGGGCTGGAGATCACGATCACCGAACTGGACGTGAAGGAATCCAGCTTCCACGGCACGGCGGCCGCGCGCGATCAGAAGGTCGCCGATGAGACGCGCCGCTATCTGGAGACCATGCTGGCCTTCACCCAGGTCCGCGGCGTCGTCACCTGGGGCCTGAGCGATCGTCACTCCTGGCTGTCCGAGCCCCCGCAACGTCAGCATGCGGACGCTCCGCCGAACCGCGGCCTGCCTTATGACGTCGATTACCGGCCCAAACCGATGTACCACGCCCTATCTGAGGCGTTGCGCCTGAGCGCATAGCTCCCAACCTTTACTTTTGCTGCATTTTCAGGCCAGGAAACGGGCACCCTTTCCGCTTATCCCGCGTTAGGGACGCAGTGATAGGGGTTGGATTTGCGGAAGCTCGCCAAAACAATCGATCTGGTGGCGGCGTTCGACTCCTCTCCCAACCCCTATATGCTGCTGGATCGCGACCTGCGTTTCGCCGGCATGAACCAGGCCTACCTGGACGTCACTCAACGCCGGCGCGACGACCTGATCGGCCATCACGTCATGGAAATGTTCGCGCCGGGCGACGCTCCCGACAGCGAAGAGGAAAGCCGCCGGCTGCGCGCCTCCTTCGACAAGGTGTTGGCCACGGGCGAACCGGATCATCTGGCGGTCCTGCACTATCCCGTTCTGACGCCCGGCCCCGACGGAGAGCCGGTCTTCGATGATCGGTTCTGGAGTTGCACCCATACGCCGATCAAGAATGAAGACGGTCAGGTCACGCACATCCTGCAGCACACCAGCGATGTGACCGAGCTTCTACGTCTGCGCCAAAAGACGGTCGACGGGGCGGGCCAGTCATCCGCTCTGGACGCCATGGTGGGCGATGAAGTGTTCCGACGGGCCGTGAAGATCGAAGCCAACAACCAGCGCCTCGAAGCCGAACGCAAGCAGCTCACCGACATGCTGATGAATGCGCCGGGCTTCGTTGCGGTGCTGAACGGCCCCAACCACATGATCCAGTTCTGCAATGAAGCTTGCTATCGACTGGTCAGCCATCGCGACATTCTGGGCCAGCCGGTGCGCGACGCCCTGCCCGAACTGAGCGACCAGGGCCATCTGGATTTTCTCAACGACGTCTATGAGACGGGCGAGCCGGTTTATGGCCGCCAGCGCGCCTTCGCCCTGCGGCACGCGCAGGACGGTCCGCTGGACCACCGCTACATCGACTTCGCCTATCAGCCCATTCGCGGCGACGAGGGAAAGATCGTCGGCATCTTCGTTCAGGGCCACGATGTGACCGACGTAGTGCTGGCCGCCGAGCGCCAGAAGCTGATGATCGACGAGCTGAACCACCGGGTGAAGAACACCCTGGCTACGGTCCAGTCCATCGCCATGCAGACCGCGCGCACGCACCAGGATCCCGGCTCCTTCGCCGCCGCCTTTCAGTCGCGCATCCTGGCCCTGTCGCACACCCACGACCTGCTGACCCGCAGCCATTGGGAAGGCGCCGACCTGCGCGCCGTGCTGGAGCATGAGACACAAGCCCACGGCATCGGGCGACTGACCATGAACGGACCGCACGTCGCCCTGTCGCCGGCGCGCGCGGTGTCTCTGGGCATGATCTTCCACGAGCTGGCCACCAACGCCGCCAAATACGGCGCCCTCGCCTGCGGCGACGGCCGCGTCATGGTCGACTGGGCCATCAGCGACCAGAAGTCGCCGCGCCTGCACATCACCTGGCGCGAAGCCGGCGGCGAACCCATCCCCGAGCCGGAACGGCGCGGCTTCGGCACCCGCCTGATCGAGCGCAACGTGCGCCATGACCTGCATGGGACGGTGCAGCTCTCCTATCCGCCCGAAGGCTTCTGCGCCGAGATCAGCCTGCCCCTAGAAACGGAAACCTTATGACCGACGTGCTTTCAGGCCGCCGCGTGCTGATCGTCGAGGACGAGTCCCTGGTCGCCATGCTGCTGGAGACCATTCTCAGCGACATGGGATGCACCGTCATCGGCCCGGAATCGAACGTCGGCGACGGCCTGCGCGTCGTGACCGGCGAGACCGATCTCGACGCCGCCCTGCTGGACGTCAATGTGGCGGGCCAGGAGGTCTTCCCCATCGCCGAGGCGCTGAAGGCGCGGGGCGTCCCCTTCGTTTTCTCGACCGGCTATGGCGAAAGCGGCCTGCCCGAGCACTGGCGCGGCAATCCCACGGTGCAGAAGCCCTTCACGGACGCCGCCATCCGCGACGCCCTGATGGCCGCTTTGAACATGAGCATGGCCTGACTGCGGCCGTCTAAAGCTCCTTCAGGCGGCCGCGGCTGCGTGAGCGCCTTCCCAGGCCTTGAGGCGACGCAGCACGTCCGCCTCGATGTCGGCGTAGAACAGGTTGTAGGCCGGGATTCGGCGCTGATCGGCCCAGGACACCGGCGTGCGGAAGGATTCGGAGCTCAGGCGCGAGCGCCACAGGATGCCCTCCCGGCATTCGGCCGCAACCAGGCGGCGCTGAAATGCGGGCCGCGCGCCCCATTCCAAATTGGTGGCGTTGGTGGCGCCTCGGCTCTCACGCGCCTCGGATACGGGCGCATCGACTGATCCTGTCACCGGGTTGACGCAGGCGATGGGCGCGTCCGCGGCCTCGACCAGGGCGCCGCGATCATTCCAGGTCAGGGCGCGGCGAATGACCCGCTTGGCCTCGCCCTCGCCGTTCTCCTCGACCGCGCGCCAGGACAGGGCGCAGCCGGTTTCATCCTCTGTGCGGCACAAGGGCGTGTGGGTGAAGCGGCTGACCGGCGTCACCCCCTCGACCAGATAGGCGGCGACCAGACGCGCCTTGAGCGAAGCGTCCCTGGCCACCCGATCATGCAGCAGACGGTCGACCAGATCGGCGCCCTGCTCCACCCCGACCAGGACGATCGGGCCGTCCGGGCGCTGCGCCAGCCAGCGGTCGAAGGCGGCCTCGATGTCGCCATAGGCGAAAGCCCGCGCTTCGCGCGCGTCCTCGCGCAGCGTCAGGCGGCTGTAGAGGCTGGCCTGGCGATACAGGGGGGCGCTGACGTCGCCCGCCGAGGCGAACGGCCCGGCGTAGTTGGGCAGGACGACGGTCCGCAGCTTGGCCAAGGCGCGGCGGTCGTCGATGGCGCCGTTCCAGTCGCTGCCGCCGTCGTAGGTGGTGGAGTGGACGAAGAAGACATGGGCAGCCCCCGCGCCCGGCGCACGGGCGTTCAGCAGCGCCCAGGCGCTCTTATCGTCATAGTCGGGCGCGGCCGGGGGCTCATAGGTCTGGAACGGAATCTGAGGGTCCAGCCCCGCGCGCAAAATGTCGCCGCGCCACACGGCCACCGCCGCCGTCAGCAACAGGACGAGCGCGAAGCCCGTGTAGCCGACCCACTGTCGAAAGGTCAGCTTGGAGCGCATCAGCGGTACGGGTCCGGCTGGGCCAGGAAGTCCTGGACGTAACGGCGGACGCCTTCCTCCAGCGGGGTCGACTGGCCGCCGTAGCCGAGGGTGCGGATGCGATCCATGCTGGCCTCGGTGAAGTACTGATAGCGATCGCGGATCGCCTCGGGCATGTCGATATAGGCGATGGACGGCTCCTTGCCCGCCGCCGCGAAGGTGGCGCGCGCCAGATCGGCGAAGGAACGCGCCTGGCCCGATCCGGCGTTGAACACGCCCGAAATGTCTTCGCGCTCCAGCAGCCACAGGATGATGCTCACCACGTCGTCGACGAAGACGAAGTCGCGCAACTGGCCGCCATCAGGGTAGTTCAGGTTGTGCGAACGGAACAGGCTGACCGTCTCGCCCGCCTGAACCTTGGGCCAGATCTGAGCGACGACCGACTTCATGCCGCCCTTGTGGCCTTCATTCGGGCCATAGACGTTGAAGAACTTCAGCCCGGCCCACTGGCGCGGCGCCTCGCCCCGATCCGCCTGACGCACGGCGTATTGGTCGAACAGGTATTTCGAATAGCCGTAGGCGTTTAGCGGGCGCAGTGCATTCAAGCTGTCAGGATCGTCGCGATCCTCAAACCCCGCCTCGCCGTCGCCGTAGGTGGCGGCCGAGGAAGCGTAAATCATCCGCACATTGCGCACCGCGCACCAGTCCCAGATGTCGCGCGACAGGCTGAAGTTGGTGCGCAGGATCAGGTCGGCGTCCGGCTCGGTCGTCGAGGAGATGGCGCCCATGTGGATCACCGCCTCGATGCGATCGGCGTGACGCTCCAACTGCTCGAACAGCTCTTCGGGCGCCCACAGGTCGGCGATGGGGTGTTTGGCGATGTTCTTCCACTTGGCGAGATCGGCCGTCTCCAGCCGGTCGCAGACGACCACGTCCCAGGCGCCGCTCTCGCACAGGCGGGCGACAATGTTGGAGCCGATGAAGCCCGCGCCGCCCGTGACGACGATCATTCTCGGGGTCACGCTCGCTCTCCAGTCATCTTCTCGATGGTCTTCGTCGTGGAATAGCCGTCAGCGAAGTCGGCCAGACGGACTTCGCCGCCCCAGCTTTCGACCTCGGCGGCGCCGACGACCTTGTCCTTGGTGTAGTCCGAGCCCTTGATCAGCACATCGGGCTTCAGCCGCTCGATCAGGGTGATGGGCGTCGGGTCGTCGAAGGCGGTGACGCGATCGACGCTGGCCAGACCGCCGATGACGGCGGCGCGGCTGTCCAGATCATTGACGGGCCGGCCCTCGCCCTTCAGGCGGCGCACCGAGGAGTCGGTGTTCAGCGCCACCACCAGCCGGTCGCACCAGCCTCGCGCCTGAGCCAGATAGGCGACGTGGCCGCGGTGCAGGATGTCGAAGCAGCCGTTGGTGAAGCCGACCTTCAGACCCTGACGCTTCCACGCCTCGACCTGATCGGCCAGTTCGTCCAGCGGCGTGACCTTGGACTGGGCGAGAGCCGCGTGCTGGCTCATCTCGGCCTCGATCAGTTCGGCGGGCGTGACGACGGCGGTGCCGCTCTTGCCCACCACCACGCCCGACGCGAGGATGGCGAACTGCACCGCCTGCTCCAGCGTCGCGCCGGCGCCCAGCGCCAGCCCAAGGGCCGCTAGGCAGGTGTCGCCCGCGCCCGACACGTCGAACACTTCACGCGCCCGGCCGGGGAAGTGGACGACGCCGCCTCCACGCCGCGCCAGCGTCATGCCCTTGCCCGCGCGGGTGACGATGACGGCCTTGGCCGTGGTGGCGGACAGCAGGGCCGCCAGCGCCGCCTCGACCTGTTCATCCGTCTCGGTCGGCAGGCCGGTCGCGCCCGCCAGTTCGCTGGCGTTCGGCTTGATGACGTCGACCGCGCCATAGCGGGCGAAGTCGCGGCCCTTGGGATCGACGATGACCGGCGCGCCGTATTCGGCTCCGGCCCACAGCGCCGCCTGAATGGCGCCGTCATCCACCACGCCCTTGGCGTAATCGGACAGCAGGATGGCGCCCGCGCCCTGAAACACGGACCTGTCCGCATAGCCGGAATGGAGGGCGGCCTCGTCGTCCAGCCGCAGAAGCTGCTGGCCGGCGGCGACGAAGCGCGTCTTGACGATGGTGGCGGCGCCTGCGGGCCGGATCAGGGCGTCCTCGATCCGGTCCTCGGCGGCGATCAGATCGGCGAGTTCGGCGCCCGCCGCGTCATCGCCCGCGACGGCGCCCAGACGGGCCTGACCGCCCAGAGCCGCAACGTTG
This sequence comes from Brevundimonas sp. UBA7507, assembly GCF_002478355.1. NCBI lineage: Bacteria > Pseudomonadati > Pseudomonadota > Alphaproteobacteria > Caulobacterales > Caulobacteraceae > Brevundimonas > Brevundimonas sp. UBA7507. Next base: position 446,214 of record NZ_DLNP01000013.1, read on the forward strand.
CGGGCGACGTTGCCCACGCCGCCGGGCATGGCCACGGTGCGGCGCGCGCGCAGGACGGGGATCGGCGCCTCGGGCGAGATGCGGCTGACCTCGCCATAGACATAGCGATCCAGCATCAGATCGCCGACGCAGGCGACCTTCAGGTCGCGCACGCGCTCCAGCAGGGACTGCAGGGCGCCGAGATCGAGAGAACGTTCAGCCATGACGCCGAACTAGCGGATTCACGCCGTCTTCGCCATCGGCCCCTTGTGACCCAGCTTGATGGCCAGGTCGTCGAAGGCGATCAGTTCGGCGGCCAGAGCCTCGAACTGGCTCAGCGGCACCATGTTCGGGCCGTCCGACGGAGCGTTGTCCGGGTCTTCGTGCGTCTCCATGAAGACGGCGTCGACGCCGACCGAGACGGCGGCGCGGGCCAGCACCGGCACGAACTCGCGCTGGCCGCCCGAAGACGTGCCCTGCCCGCCCGGCTGCTGAACGCTGTGGGTCGCGTCGAACACGACGGGGCAGCCGATCTCGCGCAGCACCGGCAGGGCGCGCATATCGCTGACCAGGGTGTTGTAGCCGAAGCTGGCGCCGCGCTCGCAGGCCATGACGTTGGGATTGCCCGCGCCCGTGACCTTGGCGATGACATTCTTCATGTCCCAAGGAGCGAGGAACTGCCCCTTCTTGATGTTGATCGCCTTGCCCGTGGCGGCGGCGGCCAGCAGCAGGTCGGTCTGACGCGACAGGAAGGCCGGGATCTGCAGCACGTCGACAGCCTCGGCCACGCCCGCGCACTGGGCCTCGGAGTGGACGTCGGTCAGGGTCGGCAGGCCGGTGACTTCACGGATTTCGGCGAAGATCGGCAGGGCGTCCTTCAGGCCGATGCCGCGCGCAGCCGTGGCGCTGGTGCGGTTCGCCTTGTCGAAGCTGGTCTTGTAGATGATGCCGAGGTTCAGGCGCTCGCCGATCTCCTTCAGCTGATGAGCGGTTTCCAGCGCGTGCTGGCGGCTTTCCATCTGGCAGGGGCCGGCGATGAAGACGATGCGGGCGCCGCCGCCGATGACGACGGGCTTCTTGAGGCCTTCGGACAGGGTGATGACGGCGTTCGGAGAGGTCACGGCGGCGCTTTCAACTGGTTTCAACGGCGGTTCGCGGGCCTGTGCCGCGACTTATAAGTCGGACAGGTGGCGTCGCGGATGCGTTTTCGCAACTTATCGGGCGACTCAGGCGCTGACCATCGCTGACGCGATCATGATAGGCTGACGAAATGACCCACACCGACACGCCCCTGATCTCGACCGAAACTCTGGCCTCGCGGCTGGGCGCGCCGGACCTGAGGATCATCGACGCCAGCTGGTGGCTGGACGGGCGTGACGCGCGAACGGATTTCGAGCGCGAGCGGCTGCCGGGCGCCGTCTTCTTCGATCTGGACGCCGTGTCGGATCGGGAAAGCCCCTATCCGCACATGCTGCCGTCGCCGGACATCTTCGCCGAGACGATGGGCGCGCTGGGCGTCGCGGAGAGCGACGACATCGTCGTCTATGACGCACAGGGGCTGTTCTCGGCGGCGCGGGTCTGGTGGACGCTGCGGACGATGGGCGCCCGGCGCGTGCGCGTGCTGGACGGCGGCCTGCCCAAATGGAAAGCCGAAGGACGGCCTCTGCAAGGCGGCGCGGCCGACGCTCCCGTCCCTGCGAAGTTCGAGGCGCGGTTCGACGCCGACGCCGTGACGGACTTTGATCAGGTGCGCGCCGCGCTGGCGGACGGTCTTCAGGTGGTCGATGCACGTGGGGCTGCGCGTTTTCGGGGGGAAGCCGCCGAGCCGCGCCTCGGCGTGCGAGCCGGCCATATGCCGGGTGCGCTGAATCTGCCCTTCTCCAACCTGTTGAATGCGGACGGCACGCTGAAGCAGGCTCAGGCGCTGGACGACGCCTTTCGCGCCGCGGGCGTCGATCTGGAGCGGCCCGTCATCACCAGCTGCGGCTCGGGCGTGACGGCGGCGATCCTGACGCTGGGACTGGCCGTGCTGGGGCGGCCGTCGAGGCTCTATGACGGGTCGTGGGCCGAGTGGGGCGCGCGTCCCGACGCGCCGGTCGTAACGGGCGAGGCCTGATCAAGCCGCCGAACGCTTCGGCGCGCGGATCAGGAACACCTGCCCGGCCAGAACCAGGGCCAGTCCCACGAAGGCCAGCACGCCGAAGCGCGCCCCTTCGAACATCACCGACACCAGCATGGCGATCGGCGGCGTCAGGGCGGAGATATAGCTGGCGGTCGCATACCCCCTCGCCCGCGCGATGGTGAAATAAAGACCGAAGGCGATGACCGAGCCGAACACCGCCAGATACAGCAACGAGATCACATAGGCCGGGCTCCACGCCACCGACCAGGAGACGCCCGTGACCAGGGCGTAGAGCGCCAGCGTCCCCGTGCCGTAGGCCATGGCCCAGGCGGTGGACGGCAGCACCTGCGAGCCCGCCTGCTGCCCCTTCCAGGCGAACCAGTTGCCGAAGGCCGAGGCGACGACGGCGATAACGGCGAAGCTGACGCCCGCGACCGCGTGGACGCCCAGACCTGCGCCCATCACCTCGCCCGCCGACAGGACGCCGACGCCGACCACGCCCAGCCCTGCGCCCAGCCAGGCGGCGGCGGCGGCCTTCTGGCCCGAGGCGACGCGGAACAGGATCAGATTCAGGAAGGCCAGGGCGGCGAAGATCACAGCCACAACGGCCGAGGCGATCTTCTCCTCCGAGGCGTAGACGAAGGCGTAGCTGATGGCGAAGGAGAACAGCCCCTGCCCCAGCGCCGCCAGATGCTGAGCCCGCGTCAGGGCCAGCCGCCCGCCCGTCGCCTTGACGATCAGGGCCAGCAGGGCCGAGGCGATGCCGAACCGCAGCACCACCGAAATCACCGGGTCTACGGCGCCCAGCTGGAAGGTGATGGCGTACCAGGTCGTGCCCCAGATCAGGGCGCAGACCCCGACACCCCCGATGGCCAACACAGCGGGTGAAGACAGGCGCGACGACGCAGTTTCGGATTGGGGAGCTTCAGACTGTGACACGCCGGCGACTCGGTCGAAACGAAACGGGAACTTCCGATAGCACCGCTTTGTCCCCGCCGTCTCTCTACTGTTGCAGCCTTATGTGACGCTGGCGCGTTCTGCTAAGCTGGCCGCACACAAAGGAGATGCTGATGCGCTCATTCCTCGCCCCTCTCGTCCTGGCTCCGGTCATGCTCACCGCCGCCTGCTCGTCCATGCCCGAGAGCCCCGCAGCTTCCACCGACGTGCAGGTCACGGCGACCTATCGCGAGCGCATCATGCTGCCGCCAGGCCATGTTCTGACCGTCAAGGTCGAGGACGTCAGTCGCGCAGACGCCCCCGCCCGCGTCGTCGCCGAGACCACTCAGCGCCTGGACGGTCGCGGCCCGCCCTACGCCGTCACCCTGTCGGTGCCGAACGACAAGATCGACAGCCGCATGGAATACGCCGCCCGCGCCGAGATCCGCGATCCCTCGGGCGCACTGCGCTTCACCACGGACACGCGCCATTCGGTGCTGACGCGCGGCGCCTCGAACAGCGCCGACATCGTCATGGTGGGCGTGCGCTAAGCCTTGAGCGGCCTCGCCAAACGATCGGTGCTGCTGTCCGGCCACGCCACCTCGGTGGCGTTGGAGCCTGAGTTCTGGGCCGTGCTGGACGCCATCGCAGCCGAACTGGCGCTCAGCCGGTCCGGCCTGCTGATCCGCATCGACGCCTGGCGGGGCCGCCGCCCCCTGGCCTCCGCCTGCCGAATCCTGGCCCTGCAGTGGACGGGCGGCGACCGCAGTTTCGCAGAAGAGAAAACGCCATGAGCGACGCTCGCGTCGACAACAATCGCCTGATTCCCGCCGCCGTCTTCGGCGGACTGGTGGCCGTGGGCCTGATCGGCGGCGGCGCCCTGATCGGTCAGGGCGTGGTCAACGCCCGCGCAGGCGACCGCTCCGTCACCGTGCGTGGCCTGGCGGAAAAGGACGTGAAGGCGGATCTGGCCGTCCTGCCGATCCGTTTCACCACTTCGGGCGACGTTCTGTCCGAGGTGCAGGCGCGCATCGACGGCGATCTGGCCATCGTGCGCCAGTTTCTGAAGGCCCAGGGCTATCCAGACGACGCCGTGGACCTGGGCCAGTTGGGCGTGGCCGACACCCGCTCGCGCGAATACGCCAGCCAGACCGGCGGGCCGCGTTTCATCCTGACCCAGACCGTCATCGTGCGCACCACGGACGTCGACCGGGTCCAGACCACCACTCGTAACCTGAACGATCTGGTGCGGCAGGGCGTGGTGTTGCAGGACTTCAACGGCCCCTCCTACATCTTCACCAAGCTGAACGACGTGCGCCCGGCCATGATCGCCGAGGCCACCGCCGCCGCCCGCAGCGGCGCTGAACAGTTCGCCAAGGATTCCGGCGCGCCGCTGGGGCCGATCAAGACGGCGGGACAGGGGTCGTTCGAAATCCTGTCGCGCGACGGCACGGGCGACGAAGCCGGCACGCCGAACAAGAAAGTCCGGGTCGTCACGACGATCAGCTATCGACTGAAATAGGCCCGCGCCAATGCGCCCGCCTGGTCAGAGGTCCGCCAGATAGGCCGCCAGCACGACGGCGTCGTTGTGCTCTTCGTCCCTGGCCCCATAGACCAGGGTCGCCGGGCCATCGGCCAGCGCGGCCTTCAGTTCGGATACGACATCGCCGTTGGCCTCCAACTCCGCGCGATAGCGGTGCTGGAACTCCGTCCATTTCGCCGGATCATGGCCGAACCACTGCCGCAGCTCCGTCGTCGGCGCGATCTGCTTGAGCCATAGGTCCACGCGGGCCCTGTCCTTGCTGAGACCACGCGGCCAGAGGCGGTCGACCAGGATGCGCGTCCCATCCGCATCGGACGGCGGTTCATAGACGCGCTTCAAGGCGACCTTCACGGCATTAGCCGCCCTGCGGTTCGGGTGCAGCCACCTGCGGCGGTTCAGAGGGGCGCGGCAGTTCAGGCGGCGCCGGGCGGTCCGGAACCTCAGGCAGGCGCGGCGTCGGCACATTGATGTCTACGTTTAATTCGGGCGTTGACGGCGCCGGCGCCCTTCCTCCGGCGAAGACGAACCAGGCGATCACCGCCACGGCGACGAGAAGGCCCCCGACGATGAAGGCCAGACCCGCCCCGCCGCCCTTTCGCGGCGCTGGGGCGTTGTTGACGGTGGTCTGATGGACGACGCGCTCAGGCGGGATATTGGGATCGGTCATGGCGCGGCCTCAGTCGCCGCCCGGCGCAGCCGGCGCCGAGACTTCAGGCAGCTTGACCTCGACATCGACATTCTTGGTGTCAGGCGTCCCGCCTCGGCCCAGAAGGAACCAGGCCAGGACGGCCACCACCACGACCAGACCGCCGACGATGAAGGCGAGACCGGCATTGCCGCCGCCGCTTGAGTTCTCCGCCATTAGATATCCCTTCCCATTGCTGACCCTGTCGTGTGCGAAAACGGCGCTCTGGCTGCACGGTTCCGGAAACAGCTTGCGCGATTAGACCTGACTTTGGCCGCTGTGCTGCTTATGTTCTCCCTTCAGATTCCGACGGGGCGACCGCCCCAGACGCCGCCCGAGTGCTTGCCCCTGTGACCGACCTGCCCGCCCCCCGCATTTCCGACCTCGCCCGCGCCCAGACTCCGCAAGGGACGGCGGCCGACTATCTGTCGGGTCTGAACCCCGAGCAACGCGAGGCGGTGGAGACGACCGAGGGGCCGGTGCTGGTGCTGGCGGGCGCGGGCACGGGCAAGACGCGCGTCCTGACCACGCGACTGGCGCATATTCTGGCGACGGGCCGGGCCAAGCCGTGGGAGCTGCTGGTCGTCACCTTCACCAACAAGGCCGCGCGCGAGATGCGCGAGCGGATCGGCCATCTGATCGGCCCGTCGTCAGAGGGGCTGCGCTGGCTGGGCACCTTCCACTCGGTCGCGGCGCAGATCCTGCGTCGCCATGCGGAACTGGTCGGGCTGAAATCCAGCTTCACCATCCTGGACACCGACGATCAGGAGCGGCTGCTGAAGCAGCTTCTGGAAGCGGCCAACATCGACACCAAGCGGTTCACGCCCAAGTCGCTGGCCCATATGATCGACCACTGGAAGAACCGCGGCTGGACGCCCGACAAGCTGCCGCCGGGCGAGGATTTCGCCAACGGCAAGGGGCCGGCGTTGTACGCCGCCTATCAGGCGCGGCTGGCGACGCTGAACGCCTGCGACTTCGGCGACCTTCTGCTGCACAACATCACCATTCTGTCCAAACATGCTGATCTAGCAGAGGAATATCGCCGTCGGTTCCGCTACATCCTGGTGGACGAATATCAGGACACCAACGTCGCCCAGTATTTGTGGCTGCGGCTGCTGACGTCCTCGACCGGCAACGTCTGCTGCGTCGGCGACGATGATCAGTCGATCTACGGCTGGCGCGGGGCCGAGGTGGACAACATCCTGCGGTTCGAGCGCGACTTCCCCGGCGCCAAGGTCATCCGGCTGGAGCGCAACTATCGCTCGACCAAGCACATCCTCGGCGCCGCCTCGGCCCTGATCGCGGCCAATCAGGACCGGCTGGGCAAGACCCTGTGGACCGAGGACGACAGCGGCGACAAGGTGCGCGTGCGCGGCGTCTGGGACGGCGAGGCCGAGGCCCGCCTGATCGCCGATGAGATCGAAACCGCCCGCAAGCAGGGTATGAATTACAAGGACATAGCCGTTCTTGTTCGCGCGTCATTCCAGATGCGGGCGTTTGAAGAACGCTTCCTGATGCTGGCCATTCCCTATGTCGTCATCGGCGGGCCGCGCTTCTTCGAGCGCGCGGAAATCCGCGACGCCCACGCCTATCTGCGCCTGATCCAGTCCGAGGACGATGATCTGGCGTTCGAGCGCATCGTCAACGTTCCTAAGCGCGGCATCGGCGACACCAGCGTCCAGAAGATCCTGCACATCGCGCGCGAGAACGGCGTCTCAGCCATGCGGGCGGTGCGTCACCTGATCACCACGGACGAACTTCAGGCGCGCACCCGCACGCCGCTGGCCAACTTCGTGCGCGATCTGGACCGCTGGCGCGACCTGATGGCCATGGGCACGCCGCACTGGCAGGTGACGGAGACCCTGCTGGACGAGAGCGGCTACACCGCCATGCAGAAGGCCGACCGCACCAGCGGCCAGACGCGCTTGGACAACCTGAAGGAACTGACCCAGTCGATGCAGCAATTCGAGACGCTGCAGGCCTATCTGGAGCACGTTTCGCTGGTCATGGATCTGGAGCGCCGCGACGAGAACGCCGACGGCTCTGGCTCGGTGCAGATCATGACCCTGCACGGCGCCAAGGGGCTGGAGTTCCCTCTGGTCTTCCTGCCGGGCTGGGAGGAAGGCGTCTTCCCCAGCCAGCGCAGCATCGACGAAAAGGGCGTGAAGGGGCTCGAGGAAGAACGCCGTCTGGCCTACGTCGGCGTCACCCGCGCCAAGCAGGACGCGCGCATCAGCTTCGCCGCCAACCGCATGGTCTATGGCCGCTGGACCTCTCAGCTGCCCAGTCGCTTCGTCGATGAACTGCCCATCGCCCACGTCGAGCCGCAGTCTGACACCGGCTATTACGGCGCCTCGTCCGGCATGAAGGAGGCCAAGAGCCGCTGGGACGACGCCCCCTCCTTCGGCGGCAGCTATTCCAGTCCCGGCTGGAAGCGCGCCCAGACCTATACTGCAAACCAGACGCCCAAGCCCGCCTATGCCCGCCGCGCGGTGATCGAGGGCGAAGGCCGCCTGATCGCCACGGCCGATCCCAAGGCGGCGTCCGGCTGGTCGCGCGGCGACCGGGTCTTCCACCAGAAGTTCGGCTATGGTCAGGTCCGCGCGGTGGAGGGCAACAAGCTGGTCGTGAGTTTCGACAAGGCGGGCGAGAAGAAGGTCATCGACACCTTCGTGGAGAAGGCGTGAGGGGGGCGATCGCCCCTTCACGTCATGATCCCGACGCTCCCACCCTGTGGGAACAGGCGGCGGCAGGCCTGATCCTGGCCCTGTTGTCCGGCGCCCTGCTCGGCCCGATCTTCGCGCCGAACCAGGAAGAGACACCAGTGCTGCGGCTGGTCTGGCCGCCGATCTATCTGGTGATCCTGGGGATGGTCGGGTTTCGCGCGCGGCGAATGGCGGCGGCCTGGCCCGCCTTCATCCCCCTGTTGCTGATGGTCGTCCTGGCGCTGGCGTCCAGCCTGTGGTCCCAAGCGCCGGATGTGACCGAGCGGCGGGTGCTGGCCCTCGGGCTGACCGGGGTCTTCGCCGTCTATCTAGGCGCGGTCTTTCGCGGGATCGCCCTGCCCCGGATGCTGACCGCGACGTTTCTGGCGTTGGGGCTATGCAGCCTGATCGCCGTCTTCGTCTTTCCAGGGTTCGGCGTCCACCATGCGGCCAACGCCGGCCTGTGGCGGGGCGTCTGGTATGAGAAGAACCAGCTGGGCATGGTCATGACGCTCGGCCTGATCGCCGCTTCGGCCCTGCTAGCCGCGCAGACGGACCAGCGTGACCGCCGTCTGGCGCTGGCCGCCCTGGCGGTCTGCACCCTGGCCCTGCTGGGGTCGCAGTCCAAGACCGCCCTGATCATGGCCATGCTGGGCGGCGGCCTGGTTCTGCTGTGTCGGCTGATCCGACGCATGGGGCCGGTGTTCGGCGTCATCGCCGTCTGGTGCATGGGCGCGGCCCTGGTCGGCGGCCTGTGGGCATGGAGCGAGTTCTCCGTCGAAATTCTGGCCCTGTTCGGCAAGGATCCCAGCCTGACCGGCCGCACCGAAATCTGGGACGCCATCGCACGCATGACCGAACGCAAGCCCTGGCTGGGCTACGGCTACAGCGCCTTCTGGCTGCCGGACTCCGAGCCGATGGAGTGGATCCGGCATGAAACGGGCTGGCGCGTGCCGTCCGCTCACCAGGGCTGGCTGGACCTGCGCGCCGAGTTGGGCTGGGCGGGCGTCGGCCTAGTCGGCGCCGTCGTCGCCGTGACCTCGGCGGCCGTTCTGATCCGCCTGACCGGCTTGGGACGGCGCGAGGGATACTGGAGCCTGGCCTGGCTGGCGGCCTTCCTGCTGCTGAGCCTGTCGGAAAGCGTGCTGATGAGACACCAGGATTTGCCGTGGACCCTATTCATGGCGCTGATGGCGCGTAATCTGATCCCGGACCGAGCGCCCTGATCCCTGATCCGCCGAGCTGACGCGGGCCTTGCCCCCGCCCTCTTCGAAGCCTACCAGACCCTGCCCCGAATCGCCGCAAAATGCCCTGATGGACGACCTGTTTTCCAATCTCGACGACGCCGAACCGGCCAAGCCCGCCGCCCCTGCGCCCGCACCCGCTGCGGCGACGCCTCCGGTCGCGCCCCAGCCGGCGCCGGCGCCCGCGCATGAGCCGAAGGTCGAGCTGACGTCCCACGCCAGCGCCGCGACGGCGGCCGCCACCGGCTATTCCGCGTCCTCGATCGAGGTGCTGGAGGGACTTGAGCCTGTTCGCAAGCGCCCCGGCATGTACATCGGCGGCACCGATGAACGCGCCCTGCACCACCTGTTCGCCGAAGTGCTGGACAATGCGATGGACGAAGCCGTCGCCAAGCACGCCAAGCTGATCACCGTCGATCTGGACGCCGAGGGCTATCTGTCGGTGCGCGACGACGGGCGTGGCATCCCGGTCGACCCCCACCCCAAGCACCCCGGCAAGTCGGCGCTGGAAGTCGTCATGACGGTGCTGCACTCGGGCGGCAAATTTTCGGGCAAGGCCTATGAGACCTCGGGCGGCCTGCACGGCGTCGGCGTCTCCGTCGTCAACGCCCTGTCGGAAAGCCTGGACGTCACCGTCTGGCGCGACGGGTTCGAGTGGCGCCAGTCCTTCAGCCGCGGCCATGTGCAGGCGCCGATCCAGCAGGTCGGTCCGTCGAAGAAGAAGGGCACCCTGATCCGGTTCAAGCCGGACGAGCAGATCTTCGGCGTCGGCGCGACCTTCAAGCCCGCGCGCCTGTTCCGCATGACGCGGGCCAAGGCCTATCTGTTCCGCGGCGTCGAGATCCGCTGGACCTGTGCCCCGGAACGCATCACCGACCAGACGCCCGCCCAGGCGACGCTGCACTTCCCCGGCGGTCTGGCCGACGCCCTGGCCGAGCGCGTGGGCGAGCTGGAAACCGTCACCCCCGTCTTCGCCGGGCGCGTCGAGCGCAAGGGCGAGGCCGGCGCCCTGGAATGGGCCGTCACCTGGTCGCCGATCGGCTTCGGCGATGCGGACAGCTTCATCGCCTCCTACTGCAACACCGTCTCGACCCCCGACGGCGGCACGCATGAGGCGGGCTTCCGCGCCGCCCTGGTCAAGGGGCTGAAGGCCTATGGCGAGCTGACCAATGAGAAGCGCGCCGCCCAGATCACAGCCGAGGACGTCATCGCCAATGCGGGCGCCCTGATCTCCATCTTCATCCGTAATCCCGAGTTTCAGGGTCAGACCAAGGACCGCCTGTCCTCGCCCGAGGGCGCGCGTCTGGCCGAGCAGCTGTTGCGCGACCCCTTCGACCACTGGCTGACCGAAAGCCCGAAACAGGCCAACGCCCTGCTCGGCTTCGTCATCGACCGCGCCGAGGACCGCCTGCGTCGCCGCAAGGACAAGGAAGTCCAGCGCGCCGCCGCCACCCGCAAGCTGCGCCTGCCCGGCAAGCTGTCGGACTGCTCACGGCAAGCCGCCGAGGGCACCGAGTTGTTCATCGTCGAAGGCGACTCGGCCGGCGGCTCGGCCAAGCAGGCGCGCGACCGCACGACCCAGGCCATCCTGCCCCTGCGCGGCAAGATCCTGAACGTCGCCTCGGCCACGGCGGACAAGCTGCGCGCCAACGTCGAACTGACCGACCTGATGCTGGCGCTGGGCGTACAGGCGGGCAGCCGCTTCAGCGTCGACGACCTGCGCTATGAGCGCGTGGTCATCATGACCGACGCCGACGTCGACGGCGCTCACATCGCGGCCCTGCTGATCACCTTCTTCTATCGCTCCATGCCGGACCTGATCCGTCAGGGGCGGCTGTATATGGCCCTGCCGCCGCTCTATCGGATTTCGGCCGGGCCGCTGTCGGAATACGCCCGCGACGACGCGCACCGCGACGAACTGCTGGCCACGACCTTCAAGGGCAAGAAGACCGAGATCGGCCGGTTCAAGGGTCTAGGCGAGATGATGGCCTCTCAGCTGAAAGAGACCACCATGGACCCGAAAAAGCGGACTCTGGCCCGCATCGCCCTGCCCGACAGCGAGGAAGAGATCGAGGATCTGGTCGAACGCCTGATGGGCCGCAAGGCTGAGGCCCGCTACAACTTCATCCAGGAAAACGCCCGCTTCGCCCAGGCCGACCTGGACGTCTGACGTCGCGACCCGCCGTCGCCCCCACGGTGACGGCGGGCTGAACCAGCCTAACCGATCATCCGGCCGACTGTGTCGTCCTTCCAGATGAAACGGTGGACCAGCACCATCAGGATGTGGCCCGCGATGGCCGCCAGCAGCACCCAGGCCAGCAGGCCGTGGGCGGCGTTGGCGGGCGCGGTCATCCACGGCGCCTCGACCCAGCCGCCCTCGATCAGGCGCACGCCGAACACGTCCAGCGGCTTGCCCGATCCATACTGCCGCAGCAGAGCCAACGCCGGAACGATCAGAATCAAGGCGTAGAGCGCCAGATGTCCGAGCTTGGCGGCCAGGCCCCAGAAACCGCCGCCGTGCGCCGGGCGCGTCTTCATGTTGTAGAGGCCCCACAGGGCGCGCACCACGATCAGGGTCAGCAGGATGACGCCGATCCCCTTGTGAGTCCCGACCCAGAAGGCTGTGATCGGCGCCTTGCCGACGATCTCCTTCACCGCCATGCCCGCGAACTGCCACGCCAGCAGCAGGGCCACGACCCAATGCAGCCCGCGCGTGACGGCGCCATACCGGAAGCCGTCGTCTCTCCACTGCGTCGCCATGAAGCGCGCCCCCTTTGCTGATAACGAGTCTCAAACACGATTCGAGGCGGAATCCGTCGCCGAATCCCGCCTCGTAAATTGTCGCAGCCGAAGCGCGTTTAAGGCTTAGGGAGCCTTCACGCCGTCGTCGTCGGCCTGGGTGCGCTTGTCATAGACGTGGTCGACGATGCCCCAGGCCTTGGCTTCCTCGGCGGTCATGAAGTGGTCGCGATCCAGGGTGCGCTCGACCTCTTCATAGGTGCGGCCGGTGTGCTGGACGTAGATCTCGTTCAGGCGGCGCTTGGTGGCGATGATGTCCTCGGCGTGGCGCTCGATGTCCGAGGCCGTGCCGCGGAAGCCGCCCGAGGGCTGGTGCACCATGACGCGCGCGTTCGGCAGGGCGATGCGCTGGCCCGCCTCGCCGGCCGTCAGAATCAGCGACCCGGCCGAGGCGGCCATGCCCATGACTACGGTCGAGACCGGCGACTTGATGTACTGCATGGTGTCGTAGATCGCGAGCGCCGAGGTCACCTGACCGCCGGGGCTGTTGATGTACATGCTGATTTCCTTCTTCGGGTTTTCCGATTCCAGGAACAGCAGCTGGGCGCAGATCAGCGAGGCCATGCCGTCCTCGAACGGACCGGTCAGGAAGATGATCCGCTCGCGCAGCAGGCGCGAAAAGATGTCGAACGACCGTTCGCCGCGGCTGGATTGCTCCACCACCATCGGCACCAGGTTGTTGGAGATGTAGTCGATCGGATCGCGCATAGGGTCTCTCGGATTCATGGCGCGCTTGAGTCGCGCCCCTTCACTTCAGCATATCGCGTTCGCTTCCAGCCTACGCAAGACGTAAAGCTCAAAGACAACTGCCTCAGTCAGCTTAACGATCCTGACGCCCTCGAACCACTTCGTCAGCGATACCGCGAGTCTGCGCTTGCAAGGTGAATCGATTGGGCGTCGCCCTATAAAGGGCCGCGAGATAATCTCGATCCCAACGCGTCATCTCAGTAAATTCTGTGGGACGATTAAATAGATTCAGTATGGTATCCTGCCCGGCAAGATCGCCATCCGGATTCACCTGAGCTAAGGCAATAAACGCTACATAGTCGGCCAAGGCGCTCATTCGAACAGCGCTTGTCTTGCTGAAATCTACGATCACAACTACGCGCGCCAGATCGTCACGTACATTAGTGCGGAGACGAGACGCCTCCCGCACAGCGTTTACCGGGTAGTCCTCCCCATCGAGACGCACGGCCAGATCGCCCGTATCGACATTAACCGGAAGGCTGACATGCCACCATCGGACAGGGGCGATTCCCTCCTGAAAACGGTTCAACGCAGCACTTCCTCGGTCGGTAGATCCGCGAGCTGGACGATATCCTCGTGGATCGTCCTTCACCAGAGCTTTAGCCATGCCAGCACCGTCGTCAGTACCGACGACCATCACGTCTACCTTACAGCCAGGCTCGGCGACATCGCCTCCTGCCTCGATGATGCGCAAGGCGATACGATCGATAATCGCCTGGGCATACCGAGGCGCCACATACGCTGTAGCCACACAAACCGGCTTGCTCCAGCGCGCCAGGGGGCGTCCAGCCGGCGGCGCCATATTGCTTTCGATGAAGGTATCGACGCGTGCGCGCAACTGGGCGTCGCGGAGGGTGGCGACCACCTCGACATCTTCAACCTGAACCGTATCGGGGCCAGAAGTCATCTGGGGTTGCGCCTGCGAGAGCTCGGAACCCGTGAGGCCGACCGCAAAGGCCATCATCGTCCAAAACGCCATCAACCTGAATCCTGAATCAAAAAAGGGTCCGCTGAAGCGGACCCTTCCCTTTTGCCGGACCGGCCGGGATAACAACAGTTACCGATCCGTAAGACGAGGCAATCAGCCCTCGTCTTCTTCCTTCAGCAGCTCTTCCTTGGTGATAGCTTCGTCCTTCACCTCGGCGACCGAGACGATCAGGTCGACGACCTTCTCCTCATAGATCGGCGCGCGCAGTTGGGCGGCGGCGTTCGGGTTCTGGCGGTAGAAGTCCAGCACCATCTTTTCCTGACCCGGATAGTTGCGGGCCTCGGCCATGATGGCGTTCGACAGTTCCTGATCCGTCACGCCGACGTTGTTGGCGCGGCCGATCTCGGCCAGGACCAGACCCAGGCGCACGCGGCGCTCGGCGATCTTCTTGTACTCGGCCTTCAGTTCGTCTTCCGACTTCTTGGCGTCGTCTTCCGGCAGCTGGCCGGCGTCCTTGTCGGCCGAAACCTGGGCCCAGATGCCTTCGAACTCAGCGTCCACCATCTTCGGCGGCAGCGGGAAGTCGTGGCCTTCGTCCAGCACGTCCAGCAGGGCGCGCTTCAGCTTGAAGCGGGCAGCGCCGGCGTATTGCTGGTTCAGGTTGGACTTCAGCAGTTCCTTGAGCTGGTCCAGCGACTCCAGGCCGATGCGCTTGGCGAACTCGTCGTCGATCTTGGATTCGACCTCGGCCTTGATGGCCTTGACGGTGACGTCGAAGGTCGCGGCCTTACCGGCCAGGTGCTTGGCCTGGTACTCTTCCGGGAAGGTGACCTCGATGGTCTTCTCTTCACCGACCTTGGCGCCCTTCAGCTGCTCTTCGAAGCCGGGGATGAAGCGGCCCGAGCCGATCACCAGGTCCGCGTCAGTGGCGGCGCCGCCGTCGAAGGCCTCGCCGTCGATCTTGCCCAGGAAGTCGATGGTCAGCTGGTCGCCGTCGGCGGCCTTGACCGTCTTGCCCTTCTTGTCCTCGTAGGACTTGGCCTGCGAGGCCAGTTCCTTCAGCGCCTCGTCCAGATCCTCGTCCGAGGCCTCATAGGTCGGGCGGGTCAGCTTCAGGGTCTTGGGGTCGACCGGGGTGAATTCCGGCATGACTTCCAGCGACATTTCATAGGCCAGATCTTCCTGGCCGGCGATGACCTTGTCCATGTCCGAGGTCAGCTTCATCTCGGCCGGCGCGGCCGGGCGGATCTTCAGCTCTTCCAGGGCGCCCTGGCTGGTTTCGTTCAGCGAGGCGTTGATGATTTCGCCCATGAAGTCACGGCCGAAGGTCTTCTTGACGTGCGAGGCCGGCACCTTGCCCGGACGGAAGCCCTTCAGCTTCATCTGGGGAGCCACTTCCTTGATGCGGGCTTCGAGCTTCTCATTCAGCTCGGCGACTGGAATGGTCACCGCGATCACGCGGCTGAGGCCTTCGTTCGACTTTTCGACGACTTGCATGGTCGGGTATCTGACGCTCTGTGGCGACGCCACGAAGGCGCGCGGTGGATAAAGCAACAGGGCCGCCCCTTTCGGGAGCGGCGCCTCGGAGCCCGCCCTTATGTCGAGAAGGGGCCGAAACGTCAACGCAACGCGGTTCCTTTGTGGGCATCGGCCCGCTATCTGATGGCCCATGAGCCAGCCTTCAGCCCCCATCGGCGTCTTCGTCACGCCCGTTACGCCGCTTCAGCAGAACTGCACGACGGTCTGGTGCACGCAGACGAAGAAGGCCGCCGTCATCGATCCCGGCGGTTCGGTCGACGCCATTCTGGGCGAGGTCGCGCGGCGCGGGCTAACGCTGGACGCCATCTGGATCACCCACGGCCACCTGGACCATGCCGGCGCCGCCGCCGAGATGCAGGAGAAGACCGGCCTCGACATCGTGGGTCCGCACCCTGAGGACCAGTTCTGGATCGATCTGATTCCCACGCAGGGTCAGAAGTACGGCTTGCCCGAAGCGCGCAGCTTCACCCCTACGCGCTGGCTGGACGACGGCGACGTGCTGACGCTGGGCGAGACGACGTGGGAGGTCTTCCACTGTCCCGGCCACACGCCGGGCCATGTGATCTTCTTCAATCGCGAGGCCCGCTTCGCCCAGGTCGGCGACGTGCTGTTTCAGGGTTCGGTCGGGCGCACCGACTTCCCGCGCAGCGATCATCAGGCCCTGCTGACGGCGATCACCACCAAGCTGTGGCCGCTGGGCGATGACGTCACCTTCGTGCCGGGACACGGGCCGCACTCGACCTTCGGGGCCGAGCGAAGGACCAATCCGTTCGTCTCGGATCAGGCGATGAAGGCGGCGCCCATCGCCCGGCCCGCCTCCGGGCCAGCCTAGTTCAGCGCGCGGCCAGAAGGCCGATCAGGACGCCGATACCCAGGGCATAGAGCGTCATGCGGATCGGCTCGTCGCGAATCGCCTCGCAGGCTTCCGAGCCGTGACGGCGCGCCCAGTCGCGCACCTCGGCCGCATCCTCGCGCACCGCCTGACGCAGGGGGCGCGGCCGGGCGCCCGCCGCCAAAATCTCATCGGCGGCCCCTTCAAGGCGGTCGCTGCGCGTCGAGCGGCCCTCAGTGATATCCTCAGGCGAAGGCGCGTTGTCGGCGCGGGCGATCGGGTCGTTGGAAACCGGCATGAGCTGAACTCCTGAATTCTGCACTCAGAGCCTCGATGAACCCGCCGGAATCGTCGCGGTTCCGCCCGCCGGACGACGCACGCAGCCCCCAATTGTCGAACAGGGTTTTAATCCTTTCTCGGAACCTCCGCGCCGGCGCCGGGTTCTCTTGCGCAAGCGCCACCGTCTACGAAAGGAACATCTGAAATGGCCGAAGGTCAGCCCACCCGCGGCTCCGGTGTTTCCAAGCGAGGCTTCGCCTCGATGGACCCGGAACGTCAGCGCGAAATCGCCCGCAAGGGCGGCGCCAGCGTCCCCAGCGAGAAGCGTAGCTTCTCTCAGGATCGCTCCCTCGCGGCCCAGGCCGGACGCAAGGGCGGCGAAGCGTCCCACGGCGCACGGAACAAGTCCGGGCAGGATACGGCGCCGCCGAAGCGCTGATCCTCGTGATCGACTTCAGAACTCTTCGACGGCGTGGGAAACCTCGCCGTTTTTCTTTGTCTGATGAAAGGTTGCGGTCAGCAGGCCAGAAGGGCCAAGGCCACGCGCGGAGCGTCGCTGACCTCGAAGGCCTCGATGCGCCAGCCGGCGGCCTCGGCTAGGGCGCGCACGCGAGCCTCGTCATATTTGCGCGAGTTCTCCGTGTGGATCGTCTCGCCCTGCGTCAAACGGAAGACCAGCTTGCCCAGCCGCACCGTCATGGGGCGAAGGGCCTCCAGATGCATCTCCATCCGCGCTTCAGCTTCATTCCAGACGGCGCGATGAGCAAAGGCGTCCAGGTCGAAGTCCGCGCCCAGGTCGCGATTTGCCCGCTTCAGAACATTCAGATTGAAACGGGCCGTCACCCCCTCGGCGTCGTCATAGGCCGCGATCAGGGTCGAGGGCTCCTTGATCAGATCGACGCCCAGAATGAACAGGGCGTCCGGCCCCAGCATGTCGCGCATGGCGCGCAACAGGGCCTCCGCCGTCTCCGGCGTCAGATTGCCGATGGTCGAGCCGGGGAAGAAGCCGACGCGCCGCCCCTGCCCTGCCTCGGACGGCAGCACGCCCAGATGCTCGAAGTCGCCGACGATCGGCAGCACCTTCAGAGCCGGATAGGCCTGCCTTAGGCGGACCGCCGCTTCTTCCAGCGCCGTGGGACTGATGTCGATGGGAACGTAGGCCGCCAGATCAGGAGCGGCGTCCAACACGATGCGCGTCTTCTCGCTAGCGCCGGAGCCGAGCTCGACCAGCACGGCGTCGGCGCCGAAACGTTCGGCCCAGTACGGGGCGACCCGGCGCAACAGGGCCGCTTCCTGCCGGGTCGGATAGTATTCCGGCAGGCGGGTGATGGCCTCAAACAACTCGGACCCGCGCGCGTCGTAGAACCATTTGGGCGGCAGACTCTTCGGCGATGACGCCAGGCCTGCGACCAGGTCGCGGCGGAAGGCCTCGTGTTCGTCGTCAGTCTCGTCGTATCTGGCGCACTCGCCAGCGTCGGCGGCGAGACGGACGCCTGCGAAGGCCCATCGCTGGTCCGGGTAGAAGAAGTTGCGATAGGTCGGCCGCGCATGTCCCGGCGCCGTGGCGGAGGCGCCGCCGCGCAGCACCATCTGATTGGCCATGAACTTGCCGTTGTACTCGGCCGCCGTGCCCTCGGTCGGACGAAAACCGGGGTAAGGGCCATAGGCGCTGGCGGTCCACTGCCACGCCTCATTGTCCAGGTTGGAGAAGGCGTCGGGGCGGGTGCGGGCGGCGTGCTCCCATTCCGCCTCGGTGGGCAGGCGACGGCCCGACCACCGCGCAAAGGCGTCGGCCTCATAAAAGCTGACATGGCGCACCGGCGCGGCCAGGTCGACCGGCCGTCGCCCCGTCAGCGTCATGACCGTCCAGCCCTGCCCTTCCGCTCGGCGCCAGTAGAGGGGCGCGGTCCAGCCGCGCGCCTGCACCGTCGCCCAGCCGTCGCTCAGCCACAGTTCGGGCCGCGCGTAGCCGCCGTCGTCCATGAAGGCCAGCCAGTCGCCGTTGGTCGTCAGATCGGCGGCCAGGGCGAACGGCTCCAGCCAGACGCGATGCGCGGGCCGTTCGTTGTCGAAGGCGAACCCTTCGCCCGAGGCCCCCGTCTCGATCAGACCGCCCTCGAACGCCTGCCAGCCGCCGCGCGCCGGTTGCAAGGGCGCCGTGCGCGGCTCGACATCATAGGCCGCCGGGTCCAGCGGCGACCGGGACATCAGATGCAGCAGGTCCATCAGGAACAGTTCCTGATGTTGCTGTTCATGGTTGAGACCCAGCTCGAACAGGTAGCGCTCCAGCCCTTCCAGCGGGGCTGAAACGTCGGCCAGGCGCGTCTCCATCCGCCGGTCGACCTCGGCGCGATAGGCCATGACCTCGGCCAGCGAGGGGCGCGTCATCAGGCCCCGCTCGTCTCGACCGATGCGCTCGCCGAGCGCCTCGTAATAGGAGTTGAAGACCTCCTTCAGCCGAGAATCGAATGGCTCATAGCCCGGCCTGTCCAACAGCATGGTCTCGAAGAACCAGCTGACATGACCGAGATGCCACTTGCCTGGACTGGCGTGGGCCATCGACTGGGCCTGCAGGTCTTCGGCTGATAGCGCGGCGGCCAGAGCAGGCATGACCGCGCGCACGCGGCGATAGCGTTCCAGATCCCCGGCGGCGCACGCCGGTCTGCGCTGCGTTCCGGCCATGTTTCCGCCTGCCCCTGGGTGAGTGTTCGCTGTGGTCACCCCGTAGGAATGCGGCCTGAGACGAGGCGGTTCCGCATGGCTGGAACCCGTCTGCGCGCGCCTTCACAGTCCCGTTCCACAGGAACAGTCGCAGCCAGGCGGCGTTCTGATTCGGTCCAACCGCCGACACGGCGCAGGTTTTTCAGGATCCCGACGCATGCCCCAGCTCCGCATGCCCGAGGGGCCGAACGCCATCGAGCCCCCGCCATCATCGCCCCCGATCGATCGGGCGCCGGACCTGGCCGATCCGGCCAATTGGCGCGCCATGCTGGCCTGCCAGATACCGGCGCTGCGGGCCTTCGGCTTTTCACTGGCGCGCAACCGCGCGGACGCTGACGATCTGGTTCAGGAGACCCTGGTCAAGGCCTGGGCCCACCGAGCGCGGTTCGAGACGGGGACCAATCTGCGAGCCTGGCTGTTCACCATTCTGAGGAACAGCTGGTACACCGGCGCGGCCCGCCGCCGACGCGAAGTGGCCGACGAGGAAGGCCGCCACGCCGCCAGCCTGACCTCAGAAGCTAACCAGGAATGGACCGCCGAGTTGACGGCGCTGCAACAGGCGCTGAACACCCTGCCGCCCGAACACCGCGAGGCCATCATCATGGTCGGCGCGGCGGGGCTCTCCTATCAGGAGGCGGCCGACATCGCCGGCTGCGCCGTGGGCACGGTGAAGAGCCGGGTCAACCGGGCCCGCCGCCGCCTGGCCCTGCTTCTGGCGCACGAACTCCCGCTCGACGGCGCAGAAAATAATGAGGGCGACGACAGCTAGGCGGGTGGAACAGAGGAACCCGCGAAAGGGTTCAATTCCCGATCTCAGGAGAGTCCGTCATGATGACTCCGCGACGCCCCCCCGCCCCCGAACCCACGCGCACAGACAAGCGCGGCCTCATGGATTGGCTGTTCGGCCGCACCCCGCCGCCGCCCAGCAAGGCCAGCTCCAACCTCTATCTGGGCGACATCGTAGACGGCGACTTCAGTTCGCCCTCGGTCCACCATCACCACAAACGTCCGCCCAGCGACGAGTTATGAGCCGAGCGACAGCCTAGCGTCCTGTCCGCGCGGCGTATTCCAGACGGGCGATGGTGCGGTTGTGCACCTCGTCCGGACCGTCGGCGATGCGCAGGGTCCGCACCATGGCGTAAAGCTCTGCCAGCGGCGTGTCGCCCGACACCCCCGCCCCGCCGAACGCCTGGATGGCGTCGTCGATGACCTTCAGGGCCATACGCGGCGCGGCGACCTTGATCTGGGCGATCTCGGACTTGGCGCCCTTGGCCCCGACCTCGTCCATCATCCAGGCGGCCTTCAGCACCAGCAGGCGGCACATCTCGATATTGGTGCGCGCCTCGGCCACCCTCTGCTCCCACACCGAATGCTCGGCGATGGTCTTGCGGAAGGCGGTGCGGCTGAGCAGGCGGTCGACCATCAGCTCCAGCGCCTTTTCGGCCGCGCCGATGGTCCGCATACAGTGGTGGATGCGGCCCGGCCCCAGGCGGCCCTGGGCGATCTCGAAGCCGCGCCCCTCGCCCGCGATCAGGTTGGAGGCGGGAACGCGGACGTTCTCCAGCACCACCTCGGCGTGGCCGATCGGCGCCTCATCATAGCCGAACACCGACAGCATCCGCTCGACGCGGAAGCCGGGCGTGTCGACCGGGACGAT
Source organism: Brevundimonas sp. UBA7507 (assembly GCF_002478355.1). Lineage (NCBI taxonomy): Bacteria > Pseudomonadati > Pseudomonadota > Alphaproteobacteria > Caulobacterales > Caulobacteraceae > Brevundimonas > Brevundimonas sp. UBA7507. The sequence goes on from NZ_DLNP01000013.1 coordinate 466,930, forward strand.
GATCTGGCTCTGCTGCTGATGAACGGCGGCGTCGGGATCGGTCTTGCCCATGACGATGGTCACGGCGACGTTCGGGTGCGCCATATTGGTCGACCACCATTTGCGGCCGTTGACGACATAGTGGTCGCCGTCGCGCTCGATCCGGGTCTGGATGTTGGTGGCGTCGGACGAGGCGACCTCGGGCTCGGTCATCAGGAAGGCCGAACGGATTTCGCCGGCCATCAGCGGCTTGAGCCACCGTTCCTGCTGGGCGGCGTCGCCGTACATGTGCAGGACTTCCATATTGCCGGTGTCGGGCGCGTTGCAGTTGAACGCCTCGGCTGACCACAGCGCCCGCCCCATCAACTCGGCGATGGGAGCGTATTCCAGGTTCGACAGCCCCGCGCCGTGCTCGCCCGGCAGGAACATGTTCCACAGCCCCTCGGCCTTGGCTCTGGCCTTGAGATCTTCCATCACCGGCGGCTGGCGCTTCGGATCGGCGCGGACCTGGGCGCGATACTCCGCCTCGCACGGCAGGACCTCCGCCTCCATGAAACGGCGCACCCGCTCGCGCCAGTGTTCGCCCCGCTCGCTCAGCCGGAAATCCATCTTGCGTCTCTCCCTACATGAAAACGGCGCGGCCCCGTCAGAGCCGCGCCGTCGAACATCAAGCCTCCGCCCGCTCTCAGCCCTTGAGCAGCGGCGCCAGCTTCTGGGCGATCATCATGTCGCCCGCGATCTTCAGCTTGCCCTGCATGAAAGCCATCATCGGGTCCAGACGGCCCTCGGCCAAGGCGACGAAGTCGTCCCACTTGATCGAGACGGTGGCGTCGGCCGGCCTGTCGTCATTGCTGACGGTGTTCGGAGCCGAGGCGCCGTCGATGAAGATCTTGCCGTCATCGCCGAAGTCCAGCTTCACGGTCTTGCCCAGACCCGAGTTTTCGCCGACGGCGGCGCGGATCTTGTCGGTGGCGAGGGCCAGATCGGCCATGTGCGTCTCTCCCGTTGAGAAGTTGAACCACACGCCTAACCCGCGCGCCGGGCGGCGCCAAGATCACGCAAGGGAAGGTCAGGCCAGGAAGCCCCTACCGCACCGGTTCCATCAACTGTGGTCCAGCTTACATGAGTTTGCGTTTGGTCCTGACGAGATGGCCTAGAAGTTGCGCGCTTGCATAACAAGGACTCGCCAATGACCCGTCTGCTCACTCCGGAGGAAGTTCGCCTGGACCAGTTGTGGCGCGAGCACTTCGGCCAGCCCCTGCCCATGATCGGCGCTCCCGAGGTCGCCCGGCGCATCCTGCGCCAGCACGGCGTCGCCGTGCGCCGCCCCAGCGACGCCAAGGCCGCCGCCGCTTTGGAGGGCCGCGACTGACTTCTGATTTTCAGAAAAAATTCTGGCGGAGACGGAGGGATTCGAACCCTCGGTACCCCTTACAGGGTACGACGATTTAGCAAACCGTTGCCTTCAGCCACTCGGCCACGTCTCCGGCAGGCCGCGTGGATAGCGAGTCGCGCGACGCTTCGCAATGCGGAACTGACGCCCTTTGTGTTAACCCGGCATAAGAGTGGCATGTGACACGGGGTTCCCACCCTATTTTGCTCGATATCGGGAAAAAGACTTGGCCATCACTCCTGCTGACACTCTGGGCTCTGCGACAGAAGGCGCACGCGCGAATCGCGCGGCGCTGGTCGAATCGCGCGCCCCGGCGGGGCGTGCGGGTCGGGCTCGACGCGGCCCCTTGCGGCCGGACGTCTGGCTGAACACCCGGCAGCGCGCGGCCGCGCGGCGGCGTGTCTTCTACTTCCGCGGCGTCGACATCGTCGCGTCGAGCTTCCTCTGCCTTGTGGCGATCGGCCGCATGAACGTCGGCGGTCTGTCGCACGTCACCCTGCTCGAAGCCGCGCCCATTCTGATCGGCGCGCTGATAACCCTGGGCCTGATGCGGTCGCTGGGCCTGTATCGTTTTGACAACAGCCGGGCGCCCGCGCGTCATCTGGCCGGGGTCGCCGCCGTGGCCGGCGTGGGCGGGGCGGTCGCCTGCCTGCTGGGTCTGGCCCTGCCCAATAACGAAACTCCGCTGGCGGAATACGGCTGGTGGGCGATCGCCTCCGCGGTGCTTCTGACCGGCCTGCACACGATCTGGCGGATGCTGGTGGCCCAATGGCGCAGCCGGGGCGACCTGACGCCCAACGTCGTCGTGGTCGGCGCCACCCGCCATGCCGAATCCCTGATCCGCGAGGCGCTGGACCGGCGCGACCTGAATATCCTTGGCGTATTCGACGATCGACTGGCCCGCACGCCCGACGCCCTGGCCGGGGTGCCGGTTCTGGGTGGGACGGACGCACTGCTGGAGCATCGGCTGACGCCCTACATCGACCGCGTCATCCTGGCCATCGACCCCAAGGCCGAGGCGCGCGTCCGCGCCCTGACCCATCGCCTTGAGGTTCTGCCCATCCCCCTGACCCTGCTGGTCGACCCCAAGGGCGCGGCCCAGCGGAACGAGGCGCTGGAGAAGCTGGCCTCGGCGTCCCTGCCCCTGCTGGGCGGCGCGGTGGACGGCGAGCGCCGCGCCTTCAACAAGCGCATTCTCGACATCATCCTGTCCGCCCTGGCTCTGGTCGTGCTCAGCCCCGTGCTGTTCCTGATCGGACTGGCCGTGCGGATGGACAGCAAGGGGCCGGCCCTGTTCCGCCAGCGCCGCCACGGCTTCAATCAGGAAGAGATCGTGGTGTGGAAGTTCCGCACCATGCGTCAGGAAGCCTCCGACGCCACCGCCAGCCGTCAGGTGACCGCCGGCGACGACCGGGTGACGCGCCTGGGCAAGATTCTGCGCGCCACTAGCCTGGACGAACTGCCGCAGCTGGTGAACGTGCTGCGCGGCGAGATGTCGCTGGTCGGGCCGCGCCCGCACGCCATCGGCATGAAGACCGGCGACGCCGAGTCAGCGCGTCTGGTCGCTGAGTACGCCCACCGCCACCGCATCAAGCCCGGCATGACCGGCTGGGCCGCCATCAAGGGTTCGCGCGGGCCGCTGCATACGGCGGATGAAGTGCGCGACCGGGTTCAGCTCGACATCGAGTACATCGAGCGTCAGTCCTTCTGGCTGGACCTGTGGATCATCGCCGTGACCGTTCCCGTGCTGCTGGGCGACCGGATGGCCGTGCGCTGATGTTCTGGCGGGGGGTGTTCGGCTACCTGCCGGCCAATATCGTGCAGGGCGTGGTCGGGTTTCTGACCATCATCATCTTCACGCGCCTGCTGTCGCCCGAGGATTTCGGGCGCTACGCCCTGGCCTATTCGGTGCTTACGCTGGCCCATGTGGCGACGTTCAGCTGGCTGGAAGCCTCCATGGCGCGGTTCTGGGCGGCCCAGTCCGATGAAGCCCAGATGGCCGAGCATTTCGCCAGCCTGTACCGCGCGGCCTTCCTGATCACCGCCGTCTTCACGCCCGTCGCCGGACTCGCCGTCTGGCTGTGGCCCATGCCGGACAGCTTCCGTCTGCCGCTGGCCGTGGCGCTGGCGGGGATTCCCGTGCGCTGCTTCCTGAAGCTGGCGCAGGAGCGGTTCCGCGCGGCGGGCGAGGTCGGCCCCGCCGCCGCCATCGACATCTGGAGCGCGGTCGCAGGGCTGGCCTTCGGCGTCGGCCTGGCCCTGCTGGGGATGGGAGCCGAGGCGCCGCTGGCGGGGATGCTGCTGGCGCCGCTGGCCGCCCTGCCCTTCGTCCTGCCCGCCGAACTGCGCGAAGCCCGGCGGGGACGGCTGGATCGCCAGCGGCTGAAGGCCTACGCCGTCTACGGCTATCCGATCGCCGTCGGTCTGGGGCTGACCGTGGTGCTGGCCTCGACGGACCGCTTCCTGCTGGCCCTGTTCATGAACGAGGCGGCGGTCGGCGCCTATCACGCGGCCTACAGCATCGCCAACCGGACGCTGGACGTCATGTTCGTCTGGCTGGGCGCGGCCGGGGCGCCGGCTCTGGTCATGGCGCTGGAGCGCGGCGGGCGCGAGGATCTTCAGGCAGCTGCGCGCGAGCAGGCCTCGACCCTGGTGCTGATCGGCCTGCCCGCCGCCGTGGGCGTGGCGCTGGTCGCGCGGCCGCTGGCCGAGTTCATGATCGGCGAAGACCTGCGCACCGTCGCCGCCTCGGTCACGCCGTGGGTGGCGCTGGGCGCCTTCCTGTCGGGGATGACGACCTATTATTTCGGACAGGCCTTCACCCTGGGCCGTCGCACCGGCTGGCTGCTGCTGGCCATGAGCATTCCGGCGGGCAGCAACATCATCCTGAACGTCCTGCTGATCCCGCGCTTCGGCGTCATGGGGGCGGCGTGGGCGACGGCGATCAGCTTTGCGCTGGGTCTGGCGGCCTCCATGACCATCGGGCGACGCATCCTGCCCCTGCCCGTGCCGTGGAACGCCCTGGCGCGATGCGGTCTGGCCGCCGCCGTCATGGCGGGAGTCGTGATGATGCTGCCGCCGATCGGAGGCTTCCTTGAGCTGATGCTGGACGCAGGCGTCGGCATGGTCGTCTACGGCGTCGCCGCCTACGCCCTGAACGCGGCGGGGGTGCGCGACCTGAGCGTGCGGCTGAAAGCCTTCCTGCGCGCACGGAGGCAAACGGCATGAGTCACGCCCTTCACCATGACAGTTCCGCATGGACCGAGGCCCAGCCGATCCTGTCGGTGCTGATCCCCTTCCTGCGCGACGATCCGACCGACCTGTTGCAGCGCCTGGACGCCGAGGCGCAGGCCCTGGCCGGACAGGCCGAACTGATCGTGCTCGACGACGGCACCAAGGACGCCGCGCTGACCGCGCGTCTGAGCGCCCTAATCAACGGCATGGCCCTGCCCGTGCGCCTGATCTCGCTGGACGCCAATCAGGGCCGTTCGGAAGGCCGCAACCGCCTGGCCCAGGCCGCGCGCGGCCAGACCTTCCTATTTCTAGACAGCGACATGCGGCCCGACCATCCGAGCTTCCTGAAGACGTGGGTCGATCTGGCCCGCGACGCGCGCCCGGCGGTGGCCTTCGGCGGCTTCTCCCTGTTGCAGGCGCCGCAGGACGCCCGCTTCGCCGTCCATCGCCACATGGCGGCGCGGTCCGACTGCATCCCCGCGGCCCAGCGCGCCGAACAGCCTGAGAAATACGTCTTCACCTCAAACCTGCTGGTCCGCCGCGACGTCTTCGATACGGAGACCTTCGACTCCGGCTTCAGCGGCTGGGGCTGGGAGGACGTCGAGTGGGCCATGCGCGTCTCGCGCCGGTTCGAGGTCGTCCATCTGGACAACCCCGCCACCCACATGGGTCTGGACACAGTCGAGGCCCTGGCCGCAAAATACGAACAGTCGGCGCCGAACTTCGCCCGCGTCGTGGCCCGCCATCCCGACTTCGTCTCGGCCTACCCCAGCTATCGCGTCGCCAAGGCGTTGAAGGCCGTGCCGGGACTGAAGGCGCTGCGTCCGCTGATCAAGGGCGTCGCCCGCACGACCGTCCTGCCGAACAGCTTGCGCGCCTTCGCCCTGCGCCTTTATCGCGCGGCGCTCTATGCGGAGGCGATATGAGCGCGCCCGACGTCGCCGTCGTCATCCCCACTATGCGCCGTCTGGACAGCTTGACGCGCGCCCTGCGCTCCGTGTTTGCGCAGAAAGACGTGGCGGCGCGCCTGCGCGAGATCGTCGTCGTCGACAACGACCCCGAGGCCAGTTCGCGCGAAACGGTCGAGGCCCTGCGGCCTGAAGCGCCCGCCCCGCTCATATGGACCCATGCACCGCGCCCCGGCGTCGCCACCGCGCGCAACACGGGACTGGCCGCCACCTCAGCGCCCCTGATCGCCTTCCTTGATGATGACGAGGCCGCCTCGACCGACTGGCTGGCCGCCCTGTTGAGCGCTCAGGCGGCGACCGGCGCCGACGCCGTCTTCGGCCCCATCCGCGGACGCGTGCCCGAGGGCACAGGCTGGACCACGTCTTATCTGGAGCGTTTCTTCGGCCGTCACGGACCGGACCGGGACGGCGTGCTGGATCACGCCCACGGTTGCGGCAACTCCCTGCTGGTTCGGGCCACAGCCCTGCCCGGCGACCAGCCTTTCCATGTCGGGTCGGATCAGATCGGCGGCGAGGACGACGTCCTGTTCGCCGCCCTGCAGGCGCGCGGAGGACGTTTCGCCTGGGCCTCCGACGCCTGGGTGGATGAGTTCGCCCCGCCCCATCGCGCCACCCTGCGCTACGCCCTGACGCGCGCCTTCGCCTATGGCCAGGGGCCCAGCCAGACCGCCGCAGAGGCGAAGAACTGGCCTGGCGTCGCGCGCTGGATGGCGGTGGGCGCGGCGCAGACGGCGGTCTGGGGCGCGGCGACGCTGGCGCTCAGCCTGATCCGTCACGCCAGCCGCGCCGACATGGCCGACCGTACGGCGCGGGGACTGGGCAAGATTCTCTGGATGAAGGGCTTCGAGCCGCAGTTCTACGGCCAACGCGAGCTGGAGCGACTGAAACGCGCGGCCGAGCAGGGCTAGTTCGGCTTAGCCGATGAATCGCTTGAGCAAGGCGGGCGGCTTCCACCTGGCCCGATTCATCACCACCCCGGCGATGCGGCCGCCCTGGGCGTCGATCTCGTCACGCAGGGCGACGGGCCCGGCCGCGTCGGTCGTCTCGGCCGCGACCACCAGGATAGTGGCGTCGGCCAGCGGCGCCAGGGTCAGGATCATGTCGCTGCGATCCGCCGCAGGGGCGTCGATGACCACAGTGTCAGCGTGTGCGCGCAAGCGGGTCCAGTAGCGGGCGTCGTTGATCGCCTCGGCGCGTTGACCGGCGCGCAGGATTTCGTTGTGGAACCGCGTGACGTAAAGGCGGCCGCCCAGGCAGGTCTTGGCCGTCATCAGCCGCCCCGGCGCCACGGGCCGCCCTTCGCGATCCCGCATCGGCGGCGTCACCGCATAGAAGGCCGATCCGTCCGGCGAAGCCTGAACCGCCGGCCCCAGTCGCCCGAAGCGGTCAGGCTGCGCCGCCACCTGCTCCATCTGCGCCTGTTGCGTCAGGTCGCCATCAACCAGCCAGGCCGGGCGACGGCCGCGCACGGCCGCCATGCGGGCGAACTCGCGCGCGACGGTCGAGACGCCCTCGCCCGTCTGGGCGGCGGCGAACAGGATCACGCGGCCGCGATGCGCCGGCGCTGGCCCCAGCGCCGCCCACAGTCCCGCCATTTCCGTCGTCAGATCGACCATGCGAATCGTTACGTGCGCCCTTTGACCCAGCCTAGCACGCGCAAGGCTCAGGCGCTCTTGGCGGGGGCCACGGCCAGAACCGGAGCCTGAAGCGTGCGGCTGAGGGTCGCCGGCATGACGAAGCCGCGCTGCAGGAAGACCCGCAGCAGGCCGACACACAGGGCCGTAAACCCGGCGAAAGCCAGGACGGCGATCATCAGTGGGAAGCGCAGGCTCTTGCCCTTCGACGGCGGTTGGGCGCGTTCGATGACGGTGACGTTGTCGGCGCCCGCCTTGACCAGTTCGTTGTCGGCGCGGCTCTGGGTCTCGCGCTGCTGGAACTCGCGTATCGAGGCCGTCAGCACTTCACGGTTGCCGGCCAGCGTCGAGTTGCGCGACTCCAGCTCGGTCAGACGCGCCTGACGCGCGCGCAGGTCGCCCAACTGGCGATCCAGCACCGCCAGGCGGGCGCCCAGGGCGTCCCGCTCGGCCTGGGCGTTGATGCGGGTGGTCTCCAGCTCGACCCAGACCGGGTTCGGCCCCGTGCGGACTTCCTTGGCGCCGACAGCCGTGCCCGAGCCGACATAGGCCTGAAGCTGGGCGATCTTGGAATCGATCTCGCGCACCGGCTGGGCGTCAGGCTGGTAGCGGGCCAACAGGCTCTCACGCTCGGTGCGCAGTTGCAGGATCAGGTCTTGAGCCGAGACGTTCAGATCCTGATACAGGGCCACCTCTGCCGGGGTGCGCGCCAGTTGCGCCACCAGGGTCGCCAGCCGCTGTGAGGCCTGCTGCAACTGGGCCTGGACGCCCATCCGCTCGGTGAAGACGGACTGATAGCTGTTGGCGACCGTGGACTTGGCCGTGGTGAAGTCGCCGATGGCGTTGGTGCGCAGGAACTCCTCATAGGCGCGGTCGGCGTCGGCCAACTCCTGCTCGAAGGTCTGACGCTGGGTGCGGATGGCCGAGGTCGCACGGTCCTGGAAGACCTCGCGGCGATAGGTCAGATACTGGTCGATCACCGTGTTCAGCACGCGCGCCGACAGGGCCGGATCGCCGCTCTTATAAGTCAGGCCCACGACCGGGCTGAGCGGCGTGACCTCGACGCCCAGACCCGACGCCACCGAACGGATCGCCGCAGCTTCCTGACGCGCCGGGCTTTCGGTCGAGGGTACGCCGCCCTGGAAGCTCTCGACGCCTAGGGCGCGCACCACGCGGCGCTTGACCTCTAGACTGTTCAGGATGGCGGCCTCGGACTGAGCCACCTCGCTGGCCGAGGGCGGCATGGCGCGTTCGCCCATGCCCACGCGCGGCTGATAGACATATTCCTGGCCCACCCCGACGAACAGGCTGGCGCCCGCCGTGTAGGTCTTCTTCATGGTCAAGACGAGGGCCGCGCCGATGGCGGCGATCACCAGGAAGATCACGATCATCAGCACCAGCTCGCGGAACAGCAGGGCCACGACGTCGACGACGCCGTAACGGGGACGAGCTGCTGCGAGGGAGGAACGCATGAAGATGGAATTTCTCGGTCAATGACTGTTGTGCGCCACACTGAGGGTCACGCGTTAACCACGCGTTACCTATAAGCCGTCAGCTTTGCCGAAGACGAAATTTCTCCGCCTGGACCGTCCCCGACCATGGAATTTGATCGCCGCCTCATCCTCATGGCGCTGGCCGCCGGACTGGCCGGATGCGCCGGCGGCGCCCCTGCGGGCGGCGTCCGACCGCGACCGACCGTGGTCGACGACTTCTCTCCCGGCCTGCCCTTCGCCGACTGGACCGAGGTGGAGCCTGAGTACCGGCTCTATCCCGGCGACGATATCGAGGTAGCCTTGCCGACCGCGTCGGAACTGACGCGCCAGTTGAAGATCGCGCCCGACGGCCGGGTCTCCCTCCCCCTGCTCGGACACGTCATGGCGGCGGATCGCAGCCTGTCCGAACTGGAGGCCGACATTTCCTACGGCTACGCCCCCCACCTGCTGCGGCCCGAGGTCGAGGTGACGCTGCGCCAGGCCGGTCCGATGAAGGTCTGGGTCGACGGCGAGGTGCGCAATCCTGGCATGTTCGACATGCCCGGCGACATCGACGCCTATCAGGCCGTCATCATGGCCGGCGGCGTGCTGCCGTCCGCCAGATCCTCGCGCTGCGCCCTGATTCGACGCGGCCCCGGCGACGTCCGCATGATGAAGGTGATCGACCTGAGCGCCCCTCGCGCCGAGATCACGCCCATGCGGCGCGGCGACATCATCTTCGTGCCGCGCTCGACCCTGGGCGAACTGGCCGCCTTCTTCACCCAGTTCCGCGCCGCCCTGCCGATCGGCTTCTCCTACGCCATCAACGGCGGCTACGCCTCGACCTGACGGTCGCTGGATCGCTTCCCCTTCAAACAAGCGTCGAGGCGGAATCGGAGAGAGCGCCGATCCAGCCATGCGAGCCTACTAGGCCTAATCGACAACGGGTGAAGGGAAATAGGTGAAGCGAGCCGATTGTCCTGATGCGGTCGAAAAGCTGACCTCGTAGGTCTCGGGATTCACCCCAATCGTGACCCCTTCGTGGGTCATGCGACGCAAGGCGTCCAGACGGGGCGCGTCCGCAGCTTGGCATTGATCCTGCGGCGCCCCGCCCGCGTATGTAGCGTTGCTGACTAGGAGTTGCTGTTTCGAATCCCATCGCCCCGCATCCGCGCAGCCAAGGCGTAGTTCGTAAGTGGTGGGCATGAGATCGGTTGTCTGGATGTCGTTGAGCCAAAGTTCAACGCTAGACCCGGTGACGTCCTGGCCGTTGATCTCCGTGGGGAACCAGTGACCGGGCAATCCGCGGCCGCCCTCGTCTGCGCAACCCAATAAGGCCAGCATGGATAGCGCGCACGCAGCCCTGAGTGACGCCCGACTGCGAGAGAGAATTGCATTGGCCATGCCTAAACTGAGCATTGTCCGTGTCTGCTTTCCACCTTAGGCGAACTTCGCCTCTCGACCCTGATCAGACACTGCGCACTCATCTCCGTCGGGAGGAAGGTCGAAGAAATCGATATATCGGCCCTCAATAGCGCCCCCTTCTCTTGGGGTACGGGTCTCATTGATGGCGCCTCGCCATGCGCCACTTTGAAATTCATCGGGAATGGCGTCGATGTTTGGATCGATCCCCCGAGCTTCCAACTCATCAAACCAGCGGTCACGGTGAGAGGGCGGAAGCCGTTCGCCGCACCACGGACAAAAGAACAACTGCTGCTTGGCGTCGCCTGTCGGCACCCAGTAGAGGTCGAAGCGTGGATCGTAGCGAACCGTTCTCCAATCGTTTTGCGGGTGCTCTGCCATATGGCCGGTAGGGCAGTTTAGATCGTCTTCCATATCGCTGTGTATCCGGCCTTCTGGGCCAGATAGAAGTGTCCGCTTCCCACCCATAAGCGAACTTCGGTTCACGACCCCTTGCTGACGTTCGGGGCATTTTTTCTGGCGTTGTTTTTATCGCCCGTTTTTAGCCTGCCCATGACTGGCGAACACACGCAGCCCGTATAAAGTTACAGTGCCAGCATGGAGCCAAGTGTGAACGTTTTGCCATTCACCCTGATGATAGCGTCTATCCTCGGATATCTATTCTTGAGCAAGAGCCGGTCGATCATCGAAGCGCGGCCCATGGGAGCCGCCCTCTATCGCGGTTTGCAGACTGCGTCCTTGCTGGTGTTGATAGCGCTGTTTAGCTGGCAGGTATTTTCTATGGGATTCGAAATGGGCGGTGACGTGGCCCGTCGCGACGCGCGCGCCGAGACGCGGGCCTTGGCCTCCTAGTATCGATACGCTGGACTATCGGCGCTTGACGCAAGTCCAATGTCCGCTTTCCACCCTTCGCGGACGTTCGCAGGGTCAAGCTTTAGGGACCAAGGGCGAGTGTCGATCAACGGAAGCGACCGAACGGCAGGGTTTCCTGCCTTTTGGACGAGTGTAAAACTCATCCGGCCCAAACGGGCTTAAACCGTGGTCGGGGCGAGAGGATTCGAACCTCCGACCCTCTGGTCCCAAACCAGATGCGCTACCAGGCTGCGCTACACCCCGGACCGACGGAGCGCTCTCATGGCACGAGCAGGCGGCCTCCGCAACGGATGAGGCGCCCTATTGCGGCTCAGGGACGAAAGAAGGGGTGCTTAACCTGGTCGCCGGGCTTGGCGCCGATCTCATCCGTGCGGCCGGCCCGCAGTTCCAGCACGCCATTGGCCGCGCCGTTCGAGGGAATCGGGGCATCGGAGTTGGGCGTGGCGTGTTTGGCGATCGAAACGATTCGCCCGCGCGGGTCGATGTAGATGATGTCCAGCGAGCTGGGCGTGTTGCGCATCCAGAAGCTCTGCTCGCCCGCTGCGGGGAACTGGAACAGCATCCCCCGGTCGTCGGGCAGCGGCGGACGGAACATCAGGCCGCGCTGCCGCGCCTCATCGTCGTCGGCGATCTCCACCATGAACTTGTGCTCGCCAGAGGCCGTGACGATCGCCAGCGGCTCCAGCGGGCGGCCGTTCTCGTCCAGCGGCCCCTTCTTCGCACAGGCCGTTGTCGCGGCTGCGGCCGAAAGCGCCAGGATCAGCATGAGACGCCGGCTGTGGTTCATGTCTTCGTCCCCCTAGCGGACGAGACTCACCCGCCCGGTCTGATATCGGCCACGACCAGCCCCTTGGGGCCTTCCGCGAAACGCACGTTCACCGGGTCGCCCGGCAGCAGGTCGTCCAGGCCGCAGCGGCGCAGCGTCTCGACGTGGACGAAGATATCGCCCGCCTGACCGTCGCGCACGACGAATCCATAGCCCTTGGTGCGATTGAACCATTTGACGACGGCGGCTTCCAGCGGTCCGTCAGGCAGGCCTTCGGGTCGGGCGTGGGCCGAACTGCGCGTCAGCTCCCGCCGAGCCGGCGCGGCGCTGGCTTCCAGATCCACTATATTGATCACCTGCCAGCCCTTGGCCCGCTTGGCGCATTCACAGACGATGGCCGCGCCCTCGCCCGCCATCTCATGGCCTGCGTCGCGCAGGCTGGTGACGTGCAGCAGCACGTCGCGTTCCTCGGTCAATTCCGGCTGGTCCGGCACGATGAAGCCGTACCCCTTGCCGGCGTCGAACCATTTGACCTTTCCGACGACCTTTACGGTCTCGATCGGCTCCATCACGTCAATACTCGCCACCTTGAACCCCCGCCCGCGACAATGCGGGTCAGCTACACTAACACGGTTCTTTCAACTCGGACAGACAAGTTGCCCTTTTTGCGCCATATTGTCGACAAGCAAATGTCGCGCACGCGAAAAGGCCGTCCGAAAAGGCTCGGTGAAAGAAATAACAATGACAGGAGAAGGAGTTATTCGCTCCGCGTGGCAGTCCCTAGGGGAATCGAACCCCTCTTTTCAGGTTGAAAACCTGACGTCCTAACCGATAGACGAAGGGACCGCTGCGCGGAGGAGCGGCCTGATAGCCGTCCCTTTTCGGCGATGCAAGAGGGCGTCGCGCGCTTTTTCAAAAAAACGACAGAGACGCCGTTTCAGCGCCCGATTACGGCGTCGCCCAACATCCAGACGGCGGCATCCAGGCGCGCGAAATCACCGCTGGAAACGTCTTCGATTGTCGGGGGAAGGATAACTCCGCGTGGCAGTCCCTAGGGGAATCGAACCCCTCTTTTCAGGTTGAAAACCTGACGTCCTAACCGATAGACGAAGGGACCGCTGCGCGGAGGACCGTGTAGATAGCCGCCGATTCCGCTTATGGCAAGCGCGCCGAAGCGGATTTATGCGACTTTTTCAAAGACCTGCGTCGTTTCACGGCCAAGGCTGACTGTCTCAAGCCATGCGCGGGTCGGCGACGTCCTCGATCTCGAACTGCACGCCGCGACGGCCGTTCCAGTCATCCGCCCGAAGCCGCCCGACCACGTTCAATCCCCCCTGCCCCGCCAGCAGCGCCTTGCCCGTCGGCAGGTCAGCGCAACGCCAGGCGATGGCCCGTACCGAGGCGCCGTCAGGGCCGACCAGGCGACACCGCACATGGCCGCCGTTCATGGCGACGGGCTCGCGCGCCTGGACGCCTTCCAGCGCGAACAGGGGCTCCGGGTTGGCCGGACCATAGGGCGCCAGTTGCTCGAACGCCTCGAACAGATCGCGGGTGGCGGCGCGCGGGTCGATCAGGGCGTCGACCTCGACCCAGTCCTGGGCCACGGCCTCGACGCGCTCGGCCGACAGGCGCTCGTTGAGGAAGGCGCGCAGTTCGTCGATGCGATCCGCCGCCACCGTCAACCCCGCCGCCATGGCGTGTCCGCCGCCCGCGATCAGCAGGCCCTCGTTCCACGCCGCCTGCACCGCCCGGCCCAGATTCATGCCGGGCTGCGAACGGCCTGAGCCCTTGCCCACGCCGTTGACGGCGTCGACGCCGATGACGATGACCGGCTTGCGCCAGCGTTCGCGCAGGCGTCCGGCGACGATGCCGACCACGCCAGGGTGCCAGTCCTCGCCGCTGACCAACACTGCGGCGCTGTCGTCGGCGTGGGCGCCGGTCGCCTCGACGCGACGGACGGCCTGCTCCGTGACCTCGGCCTCGACCTCACGTCGAGCGATGTTCAGGGCGTCCAGCTCCTGGGCCAGCATCCGCGCCTCGTCAGGATCGTCGGTGGACAGCAGGCGCGCGCCCAAGTCCGACTTGCCGATGCGGCCGCCCGCATTGATGCGCGGGCCGAGGATGAAGCCCGCGTGATTGGTCTTGGCCGGTCCCGGCTCGGCGCCCGCCGCCGCCAGCAGGGCGCGCAGGCCCGGATTGCGCCAGTGCGACATGACCCCCAGCCCCAGACTGGTCAGGGCGCGGTTGAAGCCGGTCAGGCCTGTCACGTCGCAGATGGCGCCCATGGCGGCCAGATCCAGCCACTGGCGGATGTCGGGCTCGGCCTTGCCCTCGAACAGGCCGCGCCCGCGCGCCTCACGGTTCAGGGCCGCCAGCAGGACGAAGACCACCCCCGCCGCCGCCAGATTGCCCTGCCCCGAGCCGCAGCCCGGCCGGTTCGGATTGACCACGGCGAGGCAGGCAGGCGGCTCTTCGCGCATCATGTGGTGGTCGATGACGACGACTTTCAGGCCGATGGCCGCCGCATAGGCCACCGCCTCATTGGCGGCCGCCCCGCAGTCGACGGTGATGACCAGATCGGCGCCGCGCGCCTTCAACGTATCGAAGGCCCGCGCGCTGGGGCCGTAGCCCTCGGTCAGGCGGTCGGGGACATAGATGGGCAGGTCCGCGCCCAGGGTACGGAACCAGCGCACCAGCAGGGCCGCGCTGGACGCCCCGTCCACGTCGTAGTCGGCGAAGACGTGGATGCTGGCCTGCGCCTGAAGCGCGTCGACGATGGCGGCGGCGGCGGCGTCCATGTCCATGAAGCTGGACGGATTGGGGAACAGCGCCTTGAGCGTCGGTTTCAGGAAGTCGGCGCCCTGTTCCGCCGCCACCCCGCGCGACGCCAGCGCCCGCGCCAGCGGCTCGTCCAGACCCAGCGCCTGGATATGCGCCCGCGTCACGCCCGCCTCGGCCGGGCGCAGCCGCCAGGCTCGGCCCGACAGGGATCGGGATACGTCGAGGAAGGCGGGCGAGACGGCGCCGTCAGCCATCAGCGCACGCCGCCGAGACGGCAAAAGGGTTCAGACGGGACATGGGCCATGACGGCTCCTCGCACTCAGGTCGGCGAAACGCGGCCGCAGCGGCAGGATCGCCGGATTCGCCCAGACGGGCGACGAAAGCCAAACGGCGACCTTGGGCCGCCGCCACGACTATTGCGGACGCGGCCGGTCGATGGGAGGCGGCGCCTTGGCGCGCTGACGCAACGCCTCGGCGTAGGCCTCGACCTCTTCCGCCGTGCGCGCCGTTTCAGGCGACATCTGGCTGGCGTCGATGCGGCGGTTGATCGATTCGGCGAAGACGGCCGGGTCTTCGTTCAACGTCCACTCGATGCGCGCGACCTCGGCGCCCAGGGCGACGCTGCGCCCCTGCAGGGTGGCGACGCGGCCGGCGATCTGTTCCGGCCCAGGCAAGGGCTGACTGGAGCGCGGAAAGTCCGCCCAGCGCGGATACTGGCGGTTCTCGTCCACCAGTTGCTGCACGCGCGGCGCCAGGGGCGAGGTCGGGTCGGTTTGAGGCGCGAAGGCGCTGACGCAGCCGCTCAGCAGCGCGGCTCCACCCAGCATTGCCGCCAGACCTGTCTTTTTCAGCATCAGCACGTTCATTTCCTGCAACGACATATGCCATCATCGCGCCGGGAGGAAGGCGTGCGCGTCGCGCGCCCCCATCGGAGGTTCCGCGCCCATGGCCAAGCGCCCGACCAAGACCCCGTCCGCCACGCCGGATGCGCCCGCCGCGCCGCGCAAGTCCGGACGCCCCACCTCGGCCAAGCCGCGCGCCGCCAAGAAGCCCGCCCCTGTGGAAGAAATGAAGGCCGCCGCGCCTGAAAAACCCGCCGCCGAGGCCTCTGCCCCGCCGCCCCAAACGCCGAACGCCGCGCCCGACTTCATGGCCTTCAGCGCCGAACAGCGCCAGCAGCTCGAGACCCTGTCGCTGAACCTCGCCAAGGCGGCGATGATGGCCCAGACGGCGGTGGCCGAGGCGGCCCTGTCGCAGGCCGACCGCCCCGCCGCCCTGTCGCCGGATCCGTTCAACGTGGCCCCGGCCATGTCTTCCGTCATGACCAGCCTGGCCGCCCGCCCCGAAAAGCTGTTTCAGGCGCAGGCCGACCTGTTCGGCCGCTACATGGAGCTGTGGTCGACCACGACCCGCCGGGCGATGGGCGAGACAGTCGACAGCGTCGCCCCGTCCGACAAGCGGTTCCGCGATCCGGCCTGGTCCGAGAACCCCATGTTCGACATGATGCGCCAGTCCTATCTGGCCACCTCGGACTGGATGAACAGTCTGGTCTCCAGCGTCGAGGACGTCGATCCGCGCGTGAAGCGTCGGGCGGAGTTCTTCACCCGCCTGCTGACCGACGCCTTCTCGCCCGCCAACTTCCTGGCGTCGAACCCCGTGGCGCTGAAGGCCCTGGCCGAGACCAGCGGCGAATCCCTAGTGCGCGGAATGCAGAACTTCGCCGCCGATCTGGAGCGCGGCGCCGGGTCGCTGAAGATCAGCCAGGCCGACTATGGCCGCTTTGTTCTGGGCGAGAACGTCGCCACGGCGCCGGGTCAGGTGGTCTGGCGCGACGAGTTGTTCGAGCTGATCCAGTATGACGCCGCGACGGAACAGCAGCACGCCGTCCCGCTGCTGATCTTCCCGCCGTGGATCAACAAATTCTACATCATGGACCTGCAGCCGGCGAACTCCCTGATCCGGTGGCTGAGCGCGCAGGGCTTCACCGTCTTCGTCTGCTCATGGGTCAACCCGAACCGTGACAAGGCGGAGTTCGGCCTCGACGATTACATGAAGAAGGGCGTCTATCGCGCTGTCGAAAAGACGTTGGAGCAGACCGGTCAGACGCATGTGAACACCGTCGGCTACTGCATCGGCGGCACCATGCTGGGCGCCAGCCTGGCGCACATGGCGGCCAAGGGCGATGATCGCGTCGCCTCGGCCACCTTCTTCGCCGCCCAGCACGACTTCGCCGAGGCAGGCGATCTGTTGCTGTTCACCGACGAGCACTGGCTGGCCGAGATCGAGCGGCTGATGGACGAGGCGGGCGGCGTCCTGCCCGGCACGGCGATGGCCGACACCTTCAACGCCCTGCGCGCCAACGACCTGATCTGGTCCTTCTTCGTGTCCAACTATCTGATGGGCAAGGCGCCGCCCGCCTTCGACCTGTTGGCGTGGAACGCCGACCAGACGCGGATGCCCAAGCGGCTGCACCTGCAATACCTGCGCCTGATGTACGGCCAGAACGCCCTGGCCAAGGGCGAGCTGGAGATCGACGGCGAACGCATCGACCTGTCGAAGGTCCGCATCCCGCTCTATTTCCAAGCCAGCCGCGAGGACCACATCGCGCCGATGAACTCAGTCTATCGCTCGGCGCGACTGTTCGGTGGGCCGGTGACCTATACGCTGGCCGGATCGGGCCATATCGCCGGGGTCATCAACCCGCCCTCCGCCCAGAAATATCAGCACTGGGTCAACGCCGCCCTTCCCGAAACGCTTGAGGAATGGCAAGCCGGGGCGCAGCAACACCCCGGCAGCTGGTGGTCGCACTGGGCCGATTGGCTGGGCGCAAAGTCCGGCGAGAAGATCGCCGCGCGCGATCCCAAGGCTGGGCCGCTGAAGCCTATCGAACCGGCGCCCGGCGCCTATGTGAAAGTGAAGTCTTGAAGCGTATCGAGCCTAACCTGCTGCTGGCCGTCGCCACGGCCATTCCGCTGATCCTGCTGATCGCCACGGCGACCCTGTTCGGAACGCCAGGCCAACTGGTGAAATACCTGGCGATCGCCATCATTGTGCCGGCGGCGTTCGTGCCGCTGAACGGCATGATGGCCAGACGGATGGGCATGCAGCGTCCGCCGATGATCCACCCCGAAGCCGCCTCGACCGCCGTCTGGGCCAGCCTGTTTCCTGCGCTGATCATCCTGGCGGCGGGCGTGCCGCTCGTCTTCCCCGGCCACGATTACGGCCTGCTGATCATCATCGCCGCCGTCTTCTTCGGCGGGACGGTGGAGTCGGCGGTCAAGGCCGCGCGGGCGCACTGATCGTACGCCCCGGCCTCACTTGAGGCCGGTCGCCTCGTCCAGACCCAGCATGATGTTGAGGTTCTGAACCGCCGCGCCCGAGGCGCCCTTGCCCAGATTGTCCAGCAGGGCGACCAGACGAGCCTGCTCTCCGCCGCGATCGCCGAAGACGTGCAGGCGCATCCGGTTGGTGCCGTTCAGGCCCTCGGGCTCGATGCCGGTCATGGCTGCGGTTTCGTCGATCTCGGCGACCTCAACGAAACGCTGCCCCTCATAGGCCTCGACCAGAGCGCCGTGCAGCCGCTCGACCGAGGGCGTTTCCGGCAAGGCCGACAGATGCAGCGGAACTTCGACCAGCATCCCCTGGCGATAATTCCCCACGGCGGGCGAGAACAGCACCGGACGCGACAGCCCGGCGTGCTTCGTCATCTCCGGCACGTGCTTGTGCTTCAGCGTCAGGCCATAGGCGCGGAAGGCGGTCGAAGCGCCCTCAGCTTCAAACTCCGCGATCATGGCCTTGCCGCCGCCGGAATAGCCCGAGACCGCATTGATCGTCACGGGCCAGTCGGCCGGAACCAGCCCCGCCTTCACCAGCGGCCGCATCAGGCCGATGAAGCCTGTCGGATAGCAGCCGGGGTTCGACACCCGCGTCGAGGCGGCGATGGCCGCGCGCTGGCCCGAATCCATCTCGGCGAAGCCATAGGTCCAGCCGTCCGCCACGCGATAGGCGGTCGAGGCGTCGATGACCCGCACCGACGGATTCTCGATCATCGACACGGCCTCGCGGGCCGCGTCGTCGGGCAGACACAGGATGACCGCATCGGCGCTGTTCAGCGCCTCGCGTCGCGCCTCGACATCGCGGCGTCGGTCGCCCAGCAGCATCAGCTCCAGATCGCCGCGCGCCTCCAGACGTTCGCGAATTTCCAGCCCCGTGGTTCCGGCCTCGCCGTCGATGAAGATAGTATGGGTCATTCGCATCTCCTGCCCTTCTCCCCTTGTGGGAGAAGGTGGCCCGCGCAGCGGGTCGGATGAGGGGTCGCACTGACGCGACATTCTGGCGATCTTCAGGCAACGACTTTGACGATTGAGAAACCCCTCATCCGTCGGCCTTCGGCCGCCACCTTCTCCCACAAGGGGAGAAGGACAAAAGAAAAGGCGCTTCGAGTTGCCTCGAAGCGCCCCTTCGTAAACCCATCGCCGGGTTCGGCGATTAGCGCTTCGAGAACTGGAAGCTGCGGCGAGCCTTGGCGCGGCCGTACTTCTTACGCTCGACGACGCGGCTGTCGCGGGTCAGGAAGCCGTGCGGCTTCAGAACCTTGCGCAGTTCCGGCTCGTAGTGGGTCAGGGCGTGCGACAGGCCGTGGCGGATGGCGCCAGCCTGGCCCGACAGGCCCGAACCTTCGACGGTGCAGATCACGTCGTACTGCGTGGCGCGGTCCGAGACGGTCAGCGGCTGGGCGACCATCATCTGCAGCACCGGACGGGCGAAGTAGGCGGCCACGTCCTTGCCGTTGACGGTGATCTTGCCGGTGCCGCGCTTCACCCACACGCGGGCGATGGCGTTCTTGCGCTTGCCGGTCGAGTACGAACGGCCCAGGGCGTCGATCTTCGGCTCGCGGACGATTTCCTCGGCAGCAGCAGTGCCCAGGCCCTTCAGGGCGTCAAAGCCGGCGGCGGTGTCTTGAGTCACGTCGGTCATGCTCAGGCGCTCCGGGTGTTCTTGGACGACATCGACTTGAAGTCGATGGTCGTGGGCTGTTGGGCTTCGTGTTCGTGAGCCGCGCCGGCGAACAGGCGCAGGTGGGTCATCTGCTTGCGAGCCAGCGGCGACTCCTTGGGCAGCATCCGCTCAACGGCCTTCTCGAGCACGCGCTCGGGGAAACGACCGCCCAGAACCTTCTCCGGGGTGGTTTCCTTGATGCCGCCCGGGTGGCCGGTGTGGCGATAATAGACCTTGTCGGTGTTCTTCTTGCCGGTGAACACCACCTTGTCGACGTTGGTGACGACGACGTAGTCGCCGCAGTCAACGTGCGGGGTGTAGGTCGGCAGGTGCTTGCCGCGCAGACGGTTGGCGATGAAGGTCGCGAGGCGGCCCACCACGACGCCTTCGGCGTCGATGTGGATCCACTTCTTCTCGACCTCGGCCGGCTTCAGCGAAGCCGTGGTGCTCTTCAGCATGATGAGGGTCCTGGAAGACGAAAAACGCGGCCCGAACCAGATGGATCGGGCGGAGGCCGGGGTGATAGAGGGTCACGCGCCGAAGGTCAATGTCGGTTGCGGCAACGATTTCGGCACATTAGATTGATTTTGTTAAATATTTTAAATGCGGTATTAAAATACCCAATCCGCTTCCTTCTCCCCTCATTGGAGAAGGAAGGAGCCCTACCCTTTCAGCAGCCGATCCCGCGCGGCGTTGACGCGGGCGGCTAGGCCCTCGGTGCCGCCCTGATCCGGGTGCGCGCGGGCCATCAGGCGGCGCCAGGCGGCGTGGATCGTCTGAGCGTCCGCATCGGCGGCCACGCCCAGAATGGCGCGCGCCTCGGCCTTGCTCATAGGCTCGGCGGGTTGGGTCGCCTTGCCCGCAACAGGCCGGATGCGCGACTGCACGGCCAGCCAGACGCCCGCAGACGCCATGCCGCCCGCGATCAGCCACGCGCCACGCGCCGCCGCAATCACAGCTCCAGCCAGCAAGGCGGCGCTCAATATGGTCGCAGAGATGCGCCAATAGCCCCGCCGAGCGCGCTCGGTCTGACGGCCCAGCCGCACCATGGCCCACAGGGCCACGGCGGCCAGACCCAGCCAGATCAGCCCCATGAAACGATCAAGCCGCCGCGTCCATGGCGGCGATGGCGTCGTCCAAACCCAGGGCCTGCATCAGATTGCGCATCTCTTGACGCGCGGCGACGTGGGCCAGAGACACCGACACGGGGCGGATGTCGTTCGACAGGTCCGCCACGGTCAGGCCGAAGGGGAAGAGCTCGCGATAGATGACCCGGTCGCGCAGACCCGGCCCGACGCGGAAACCGACCCGCTTGGCCAGCTTGGCCATGCGAGAGGCCAGACGGCGACGGTTGCGGGCCTCGGCCACGGCCAGACGGTTGGTGACGACGATCCAGTCGATCGTCACCTGACGGCCCTCGGTGATGGCGCGGTGCTTGCGCGCCTCCCAGACGCTTTCGGAATAGATGGAGGGCTTGACCAGATCCAAGGTCACAGGGTCGACCTCGCCCAGCAGGTCGAAGTCGACGAAGCTGTCGTTCATCGGGGTGACGATCTGATCGGCGCGGCCGTGCGCGGCGCGCGACAGGGCCGTGTCCCCGCCCGGGGTGTCGATGACGATGACGTCCGCGACGCCTTTCGCCTCGGCGTAGGCGGCCTCGAAACGGGCCAATTGCTCGGCCTCATCGGCCTTGTACAGGGCCTTGCCGTCGCCCATGTCCGGCACGATCGGCTGCGGCAGATCATGGCCGTTGGCCTTGGTCCAGGCGGCGCGGTTGGCGAAGAACCGCTCCATCGACCGCTGGCGCAGATCCAGGTCGATGATGGCGACCTTGCGTCCGGCGTGCAGAAGGCCTGTGACGATGTGAATGGCCAGGGTGGACTTGCCCGCCCCGCCCTTTTCATTGCCGATGACGATGACCTGAGGCTGCGCCATGTGAAATCCCAATGTGATCAGCAGGCGCGACTCATCTTCGTCCGCCGCCCGCCCATGGGCCGCAAGATCAGCCTCCGAGGGGCAATCGTCAACGAAACCTTAAGCTGAGCCTGTGGACGATCAGGCCGAGCCAGCGCCGGATCGGGCGCACCACGGGTCCGAAGCCGCCAGATCACGGCACAGGGCCTGCGCCTGTTCGGCGGAGGCGGCGACCTTCAGACGAACCAGTCGACGTCCGGCGACCTCGACGGCCTCATAGGCGGGATGAAGCCCCGACAGCACGGCTGCGCCCGCACCCTGATTCAGGCGCGACCATGCCGCGCGGGCGCTGTCCTCGCTGGAAAAGGCGCCCAGCTGGACATGACGTAAAGAGGCCGAACGAGCAGGCGCGGTCGCCGGCGGCGGCGCCTCCGGATCGGGATGGGGCGCAGGGGCGGCGGCCAGCGTGACACGCGCCCTGCCCCCGTCGCGGACATCCCACAGCTCATGCGGGGTCAGCAGTTCGACCTTCAGCGGAGAAGCCTTCCGATCCGCCCGTTGCGGCGCGGTGGCAGGCGCAGCGGATTCATCTCCGGAAAAAACGGGAATAGCGGCCACCGATTGCGCCATCGCCTCAAAACGGTGCGGGTCGCCCTCGTTCACGCCACAGCCCGCAAGCGTCGGCGCAGCCGCCGAAAGGGCGGCGACGATGCTCAGTCTGTGCAGGACGGGACGGGCCATGCAGCCACCCTCGCCCGCCCTGCTTTGAGACGGAGTTAACGGCCTGCGGTCAGCCGATGGCGCCGACGCCGCCCTCGATATCGCCCGGCGCCACGTCGGCGTCGGTCAGGGCCAGGGTCCAGCCGTGGTGGGTGTTCAGGCCCCAGCGCCGCGCGCCTGAGCCGTCGCCCGCATCGCCGCCCGCCGTAACCACGACACGGCGGCCCTTCGGCAGTGCCGGCGGATCGATCTTGCCCACGGCCAGAGACGTCGGCGTCTCGCCGCCATAACCGTCGAACACGCTCAGCATCGACCATTCGCGGCGCAGGCCGATCCACCAGGGATCGTCGCCGCTGATCGACAGGACAGCCACGCCCTTGCCCTCGGCCGCATGGGCCAGAGCGGCCTGCGGGTCGAGGACCAGCTTGATGTCGGCGGCGGCGCCGAAACGCAGGCGCGCGCCGTCCACAGCCTTGGCCGGGTCGATGGGGGCCCAGACCTGGACCTGCAGACGGCCTTGGCGCGCCAGGCCCCAGCCGACGATCTCGCGCCACAGATGCTCGACCGCCTCGCGGTTCTCAGGATCGCACTGCTTCAGCAGGCGCGCCTGGACGGCCTGTTCGCGGTCGGGGCGCAGCTTGGTGTGGGGGCCGATGGGGGCGTCCTTGGCCTTGCCCACCTGGGCGGCGACGGCCAGGCGGCGCTCGAACAGTTCAAGGATCTGATCGTCCAGGCTGTCGATTTCGGCGCGCAGGGCGGCCAGCGCCTTCTGTTCGGCGCTCAATTCAACGGTTTCAGCGGGCCAGATTTGCTGGATGGCGGATTGCGACATGGGAGATGGCTTTCGGCATGGGATTTTCGATAGGGAATCCGCGTCCGCCGATAGAGATCAGGCAGGGACGCGCGGTATGGCCGCTTGGGGAGAAGCGGTCGCCAGTGAGACAGTCAGGGTTGGTTAGAAGCCCGACGCCTCAGCCGGCGTATCGAAAGCCGTAATAGCCGTAGCCAAAATAGAAGCCGGCCACCGCGCGCGTGGTGGTTTCAACGGTCATTTGTGCGCGCAGCGAGGACATGAATCCGGTCCGGTTTCTGGATCAAGGTCGATCCGACCAGACCTTAAAGCCGCAAACTTTATGCGCGGTCAAGCCTGAGGGGCCGTGAACAGGACAAAACGCGTCCGGTTGTCGCTGAAATCCTGCAAATCGTTGCGCAGAACCACCAAGCCATAGACCTCGGCGGCACGAGCCGGCGCCACGGCGGCGCGCGTCACGTCGTCCGCCTCGGCCACGGCGGCGGCTGCGCCCCCGGTGTCGAACGCCTCGACCGCCGCGATCTTCATCTCGTTCAGGGCCTTGGAGCACTGCTGCAGGGCGACTGGATGGCTCTCGGCCGTCTTCACGTCCGACAGGCGCGTCTCGGGCGCGCCCAGCAGGGCCAGACGGATCGGCCGCCAGGCGTCGCTGACCGCGACCAGTCCCGCCTCTTTCACAAGCGTAGCGGCGGGCTCGACCACGCCCACGGTCGAGTTCTCGACCGGGATCAGAGCGCAATGGCAGTCGCCGCTCAGGACGGCGTCGATCGCGCCCTGGAAGGTCTCAAAGCCGACCGCCTCGTCCCACGGGCGCAGGTCGAGGCAAGCCTCATGGCTGAAGGCGCCCGGCGCGCCCTGATAGGCGACGCGGCCGGGCGTTTCGTCTTCTGCCGTCATGCGGCCTCGGACCGGGCCTGCCGCCCGGCCTTGAGGCGCTCGGCGACCAGGAAGGCCAGCTCCAGCGCCTGATCCGCGTTGAGGCGCGGATCGCAGTGGGTGTGGTAACGGCTCGACAGGTCGTCTTCCGTGACCGCCTGGGCGCCGCCGATGCATTCGGTGACGTTCTGGCCGGTCATCTCCAGGTGGACGCCGCCGGGGTGGACGCCCTCGGCCTCCGCCACGTCGATGAAGGTGCGGACCTCGCCCATGACGCGGTCGAAGGGCCGGGTCTTGTAGCCGTTGCCGGCCTTCAGCGTATTGCCGTGCATCGGGTCGATCGACCAGATGACGCGCTTGCCCGCCGCCTTCACCGCCCGCATCAGACCCGGCAGGCGGTCGCCCACCTTGTCGTGGCCGAAGCGGCCGATCAGCGTCAGGCGGCCCGGAATGTTGTTCGGGTTCAGGGCGTCGATCAGCGGCAGCAAATCGTCCGCCGTCATGGTCGGCCCGCACTTGACCCCGATGGGGTTGGAGATGCCGCGCATGAACTCGATGTGGGCGCCGTCCAGCTGCCGCGTGCGCTCGCCGATCCACAGCATGTGGGCCGAGGTGTCGAACCATTCGCCGGTCGAACCGTCCAGGCGCGTCAGGGCGCTCTCGACGTTCAGCAGCAGGGCTTCGTGGCTGGTGAAGACCTCGACGCGCGACAGGTCGGGATGCGTCTCGGGCGTGACGCCGACCGCCTCCATGAAGGCCAAGGCCTCGGTGATCTTGTCGGCCAGCTCGCGGTAGGCCGCGCCCGCGCCGTCGTCGGCGAAGCCCAGCGTCCAGCGGTGGATGTTGTAGAGGTCAGCGTATCCACCGCCCGCGAAGGCGCGCAGCAGGTTCAGCGTCGAGGCCGACTGGTTATAGGCGCGGATCAGGCGCTGCGGATCAGGCATCCGCTCTTCCGGCGTGAAGCCCATGCCGTTGATGATGTCGCCGCGATAAGACGGCAGCTCGACCCCGCCGATCTCCTCGACCGGAGACGAGCGCGGCTTGGCGAACTGACCGGCGATGCGGCCGACCTTCACCACCGGCTTGCGGCCGGCGAAGGTCAGCACCACCGCCATCTGCAGGATCAGGCGGAAGGTGTCGCGGATGTTGTCGGTCGAGAACTCCTTGAAGCTCTCGGCGCAATCGCCGCCCTGCAACAGGAAGGCGTTCCCCGCTTCAACCTGGGCAAGGTGATCGGTAAGCTTGCGCGCCTCGCCCGCAAAGACGAGGGGCGGCATCGCGCGCAGCTCGTCTTCGACGCGCGCCAGCTCGGCGGCGTCCGGATAGTCCGTCGGCATGTGCAGGACGGGCTTGTTTCTCCAGGATTCGGGGGTCCAGCGCTTACTCATGCCGGCAAGATAGGCTTTTCCCCCGTCCGGAACAATGAAGCTTGCGCGAAATCAGCCGGTCAGCGGTTTCCATGCCTCATTGGCGGGCAAGGGTGCGAACAGGGCCTCGATCTGGGCGTCCGAAACCGAAGAAAGCTCGGCCGGCGACCATTGAGGGGCGTTGTCCTTGTCGATGATGACCGCGCGCACGCCTTCCTGGAAGTCATGCGTCTGAACCACGCGCCCGCCCAGGGCGTATTCCATCGCCATGTTGTCGGCGAAGTCGGTCAGCGTCGCCCCGGTGCGGATCTGGCGCAGCGACACCTTCAGCGACTGCGGCGACTTGGTCTTCAGGATGTCGAGCTGGTTCTGCGCCCAGTCCGAACCGTCGGCCGCAAGGGCGGCGACGATCTCTTCCACCGTGTCGAAGGCGAACAGGCGGTCGATGGCCTCGCGGTGCGGGGCCAAAGGCGACGGCCCGGCGTCCCCGGCGGCGCAGTCAGCGACCGTCTTCGGATCGGCAGGCGCGGCCAGCAGATCGGCCTTCAGCGCCTCGACAGCCTCCGACGCGACGAAGTGGGTGTGGATTCCCAGCGCCACCGTATCCGCCGCCTTCAGCCGCGCGCCGGTCAGGGCCAGCCACACGCCCGTCTGCCCCGGCAGGCGCGGCAGGAACCAGCCGCCGCCCACGTCGGGGAACAGGCCGATGCCGGTCTCGGGCATGGCGTAGGTGGTGCGCTCGGTGGCGATGCGGACGTCGGCGGGCTCGCTGATGCCCACGCCGCCGCCCATGACGATGCCGTCCACCACCGCCGTGATCGGCTTGGGATAGACGAACATCAGATGGTTCAGCTGATACTCGGCCTTGAAGAAGGCCTTGGCCTCGGAGGCGTCCCCTGCCCCGCTCTCGGCGATCATGCGGATGTCGCCGCCCGCGCAGAAGCCGCGCTCGCCCGCATGGTCGATCAGCACCGACTGAACCGCATCGTCCGCGCGCCAGGCCAGCAGCGCCTCGATCATCGCCTCGCACATGGCCCGGTTCAGGGCGTGGATCGCCTTGGGCCGGTTCAGGGTGATGCGGCCGACACCATTTTCGATGCGGGTGATGACTTCGGATTCAGTGCTCATGCCTTGGGTCTAGAGCCGGCGCCGTCGCGGGTAAAGCCGAAGAGCCGTCTTGCATTCGATGCGATGCAGCGTTGGTATGGCTCCGTCTAGTTCACGAAAGACCTGCCCTATGCTCATCGCCGCGATGACCGCCGCCCTGACCCTAACCGCCGCTCCAGCCGATGAAAGAAGCGCGCAGTGGGTGACGCACGACGTATCGGGCGAAGGGCCGGTGGCCAGCTTCCTGAACTGGAACTTCACCAACGTCATCACCCGCGCGCACTGCGCAGGCGGCCAGGTCACATTCCAGTATTTCTATGATTTTCCGGGATCGCCCGCCCCCGCCGCCCGCGCACTGGCCCTGACGGTCGACGGCGCCGATTACCGGCTGGCGCCCTCGGTCGATGACATGGACCGCCAAGTCTACACCCTGTCGCCCGAAGGCAAGGCTGCGTTAAAACAGGCGCGCAACGTCGATCTGGACGCCCCGAACGAGGCGGACGAGCCGTGGTATCTAGGCCAATCCGCCGCGCTGGTGAACCTGGCGAAACGCTGCGGCTGACGCCTAGCGCGCCAGCTCGCGCGCCACGATAACGCGCATGATCTCGTTCGTGCCTTCCAGGATCCGATGAACGCGCAGGTCGCGCACGATCCGCTCCAGCGGGTAGTCCTTCAGATAGCCGTAGCCGCCGTGCAGTTGCAACGCCTGATCGGCGATCTGGAAGCAGGCGTCGGTCGTCAGGCGCTTGGCCATGGCGCACCATTTGGTCTTTTCCGCGTGGCCGGTGTCGATGGCCCAGGCGCCGCGAAGCACCATCAGGCGGGCGGCCTCAAGGTCCGTCGCCATGTCCGCCAGCTCGAACTGGGTGTTCTGGAACTGGCCGATGGCCTGGCCGAACTGCTTGCGGCCAGCGACGTATTCCTGGGCCGTCTCCAGCGCCAGACGCGCACCGCCCAGTGAGCAGGCGGCGATGTTCAGGCGCCCGCCGTCCAGACCGGCCATGGCGTATTTGAAGCCCGCGCCTTCCTCTCCCACCAGATTGGCGACCGGCACCCGGCAGTCGTCGAAGCTGACCACGGCGGTCGGCTGGGCGTTCCAACCCATCTTCTTCTCATTGGCGCCGAAGGACAGGCCAGGCGTCCCCGCTTCGACCACGATGGTCGAGATGCCCTTCGGCCCCTCGCCGCCCGTGCGGACCATGACGACATAGACGTCCGACGTTCCGGCGCCGGAAATGAAGGCCTTGGCGCCGTTCAGCACATAGTGGTCGCCGTCGCGCACCGCCGTCGTCCGCAGCGCCGCCGCGTCCGAGCCCGAGCCCGGCTCGGTCAGGCAGTAGCTGGCGATCTTCTCCATCCCGACCAGCGACGGCACGAAGCGCGCCCGCAGCTCGTCCGAGCCGAACGTATCGATCATCCACGTCGCCATGTTGTGGATCGAGATGAAGGCCGCCGTCGCCACATCGCCGCGCGACAGCTCTTCAAAGATCACCGCCGCCTCGACCCGGCCCAGGCCCATGCCGCCGTGCTCCTCGCCCGTATAGATGCCGGCGAAGCCCATCTCGGCGGCGGCCTTCAGCACGTCGACCGGGAAGTGCTTGTCCTCATCCCAGCGGGCCGAATGCGGGGCCAGTTCGGCCTCGGCGAAGGCGCGGGCCGCGTCCTGAATGGCGCGTTGATCGTCGGTGAGGGCGAAGTCCATGAAAGCTCCCGGATTACAGCCTGCCCTCTGACGGGGCGTTCGAGGCGCTTCTAACGGCTGGCGGTGCGCGCGTCACCCCGTCCCCGCCGAGGGATAAGCATAGGTGGACAGTTCGCCTTTTGCCTCTCCCCGCGCTTTGTTTTAAGCCGCGCGCATGACCATGCCCTTCCAGCCCGCCGCCTTCCCCTACGCCCGCCCGCGTCGCCTGCGTTCGCAGCCGTGGGTGCGCCGTCTGGTCGCCGAGACGACCCTGACGCCGGCCGACCTGATCTGGCCGCTGATCGTCCACGACGGCGACGAGGACCGCCAGCCGGTCGCCTCCATGCCCGGCGTCTTTCGCCTGTCGCCCAAGGAGGCCGCCAAGGCCGCCGTCGAGGCGCGCGATCTGGGCATTCCGATGGTGGCCCTGTTCCCCAATGTGAACGACGGGCTGAAGGATAATGTCGCCACGGCCGCCACCGATCCGGACGGCCTGATCCCCGACTGCATCCGGGCCATCAAGGACGCCGCGCCCGAGATCGGCGTCATGACCGATGTGGCGCTCGACTGCTACACCGACCACGGCCACGACGGCGTTCTGGAAGACGGCCGCATCGTCAACGATCCGACGCTGGAGCGGCTGGCCGAACAGGCCTTCATCCACGCCCACGCGGGCGCCGACGCCGTGGCCCCCTCCGACATGATGGACGGCCGCGTCCAGGCCATCCGCGAAGCGCTGGAGGCCAACGGCCTGAGCGACACGCTGATCATCAGCTATGCGGCCAAATACGCCTCGGCCTTCTACGGCCCCTATCGCGACGCGGTGGGTTCCTCGAAATCGCTGACCGGCGACAAGAAGACCTATCAGATGGACTTCGCCAACGCCGAGGAGGCCCTGCGCGAGGTGGCGATGGATCTGTCGGAAGGCGCCGACGCCCTGATCGTCAAGCCGGGCCTGCCCTATCTGGATATCGTCCGGCTGGTGTCGCAGACGTTCAAGGCGCCGACCTTCGCCTATCAGGTGTCGGGCGAGTACGCGATGATGCAGGCCGCCTTCGCCAACGGCTGGCTGGACCCAGACCGCGCCATCCTGGAAAGCCTGCACGCCTTCAAGCGCGCGGGCGCGTCCGGCGTCATCAGCTACTTCGCGCCGCAAGCCGCGCGGATGATGGGCTGATCTTGCCCTTCTCCCCTTGTGGGAGAAGGTGGCTCGCGTAGCGATACGGATGAGGGGTTGCTGGACATCGGCCGACGCCAGCCCCCTTTCATTTCAGATTTCGGAGAGACCCCTCATCCGAGCCCTTCAGGCCCACCTTCTCCCACAAAGGGAGAAGGATCAGGCCGTCGGATCGGCGGCCTTGCCGTACTTCCCCCGGAAATAGGTCAGCGCATCGCCCGGCCGGGTGTCGAACGCCTCGACCCGGCCGACGATGACCAAGTGATCGCCCATGACGATGCGGTCGTGCGTCCGGCAGGTCAGGCGCGTCACCGCGTTCAGAAGGCGCGGCGGTTCGGGATCATCGACCGCGAACTCATCATCCGACAGCCGGCAAACGCCCCAGGCGAAGCGATCGGACATGGCCTGATCCTCGACCGGCAGCATATGGACGGCGAAGCGATCCGCCCCGGCGAAGGCGTCGTGGCGGTCGGACTTGACGTCCATGCACCACAGCACCAGCGGCGGATCCAGCGACACTGAGGTGAAGCTGTTCACCGTGATTCCCAGCGGACCGTCGACCGTATGGGCCGTCACCACGCACACCCCGGTCGCAAACCCGCCCAGCGCCCGGCGATAGGCGCGAGGGTCGAAATCGGCGGCAGGGGAAGCGGACGCGTCGGACATGGCCCTCAGCTAGGCCGTGAAGCCCGCATCGGCAAGGGCGCGGCGCGCCGTCGCATCTCACCGCAACCGCTTCTTAAGCCCCGCATGGGATTTAGGGCGAACGAACACGGTTAAGACGGACCCGCCCCATGGCGCTGAACGATCGCCCGATCCTGATCAAGAAGGTGAAGAAGGTGTCCGGCCACGGCCACCACGGCGGCGCGTGGAAGGTGGCCTACGCCGACTTCGTCACGGCCATGATGGCCTTCTTCCTGCTGATGTGGCTGATCAACACGACCGATCCGGAGCAGAAGCGCGGCATCGCCGAATATTTCGCCCCGGCCAACGTCTCGGCCTCGACCTCGGGCTCCGGCGGCATCCTGGGCGGCACGTCGCTGGGCGATTCCGAAGGGGCCAAGGGCGCGGGCTCCAACGCCGTCATCGAACAACTGGCCCCCGAGGCCCCCGACGCCCCGCAGGAAGCGGGTCAGAACTCCAACCTGGCCTCGGCCAGCGAAGCCGCCCTGCGCGCCGAGATCGCCCGGCGTGAGGCCGCCGACTTCGCCAGCGCCGCCGAATCCCTGCGCCAGGCCATGCAGTCCATGCCCGAACTGGCCGAGCTGTCGAAACAGCTGATCATCGACCAGACGCCCGAAGGCCTGCGCATCCAGTTGGTCGACCAGGAAGGCCGGTCGATGTTCGAGAACGGCTCCTCGCGCCCCAACCCGAGGGCCCAACTGCTGCTGCGCGCCGTGGCCAAGGTGATCAACCAACTGCCCAACCGCATCACCATCACCGGCCACACCAGCGCCGTCGCCGGCTCCAGCCGCGCCAGCAGCCCCGGCGACTGGCCCCTGTCCTCGGCGCGCGCCGACGCCTCGCGCCTGACATTGCAGAGCGCGGGCGTGAGCAGCGACCGGGTCTATTCCGTCGCGGGCAAGGCGGGGTCCGACCCGCTGTATCCCGACGACCCGTCGCTGGCCGGAAACCGCCGCATCGCCATCGTCCTGCTGCGCGAAGCGCCGGTCCTGCCCACGGACACCAGCCTGTAGGACGCGAAGAAGACTTGCGAAAACGGCCGGTTGCGCGCCAAATCAGGACATGAGCCGCGTCTATTCATCCAGCCACTGTGCGGGCGCTGACGCCGTCACGGAGCGACAGCCGTGACCCAGCACTTCTTCTCGCGCCAGCTCCGCTTCTTCATGACCGCCAGCGCGCCCTGCCCCTATCTACCGGGTCAGTTCGAGCGCAAGGTCTTCGCCAACCTGCCGTTCAGCGACGGCGCCGACGTCAACGACGCCCTGACTCAGGCAGGATTCCGCCGCAGCCAGAACATCGCCTACCGCCCGGCGTGCGAGGCCTGCATCGCCTGCGTCTCGGTGCGGATTCCGGTGGCGGATTTCGAACTCTCGCGCTCGCGCCGCCGCATCCTGGCGCGCAATGCGGACCTGTCGCGTGATCTGGTCGAGGCCGAGGCGACGATGGAGCAGTTCGACCTTCTGCGCCGCTATCTGGCCGCCCGCCATCCCGGCGGCGGCATGACCGACATGGGCTGGCTCGACTATGTGTCGATGGTCGAGGACACGGCCGTCCGCACCCATCTGATCGAATACCGCCTGCCCAGCGAGGACGACGGCCCCGGCCGTCTGGTCGGCGTTTGCCTGACCGACCTGCTGCATGACGGCCTGTCGATGGTCTACAGCTTCTTCGACCCCGATCTGGAGCGTCGCAGCCTGGGCCGCTTCGCCATTCTGGACCACCTGCATCAGGTCGAAACGGTGGGCCTGCCCTATGTCTACCTCGGCTACTGGGTCCAGGGCTCGCCCAAGATGGACTACAAGGCCGAGTTCCGCCCGCTGGAGGCCCTGCGGCCATGGGGCTGGGAACGTCTCTAAACCCTTCTCCCCTTGCGGGAGAAGGTGGCAGGCGAAGCCTGACGGATGGGGTTGCTGGACCTTGGCCAGAGCCGC
Source organism: Brevundimonas sp. UBA7507 (assembly GCF_002478355.1). NCBI lineage: Bacteria > Pseudomonadati > Pseudomonadota > Alphaproteobacteria > Caulobacterales > Caulobacteraceae > Brevundimonas > Brevundimonas sp. UBA7507. Next base: position 498,718 of record NZ_DLNP01000013.1, read on the forward strand.
CCCTCTTCAGATTTCGGAGAGACCCCTCATCCGGCCCTGACGGGCCACCTTCTCCCGCAAGGGGAGAAGGACGAAGGGAATTAGGTCGTCGGCACGGCCGTACGCGCCTCACCCCACGGGCCGTCGTCCCGACCGCCGGCGAACTGCACCAGCGCCGCGATCCTTTTCTCGATCGGCGGATGGGTGGCGAACAGGCCCGAGAACCCCGTCTTCTCCGCCGTATTGTCCAGAAACATGCCGCGCAGTTCGTCCGGCGCCTCGAGCTTCGACTGGCCCGACACCTTGCGCAGGACCGAGATCATGGCGTCCGGATTCTTGGTCAGCTCCACCGCCCCCGCGTCGGCCACATATTCCCGCGTCCGCGACAGGGTCATGCGGATGACGGCGGCCAGGCCGAAGCCGATCACGCCGATGGCCAGTCCGATCAGGATCAGCGGCATGGCGTTCTTGTTGTTCCCGCCGCGGCCGCCGCGCACATAGAACAGGCTGCGGAACACCAGTTCGGCCACCACGCTGATGATCCCTGCGAAGATAGAGGCGATCACCATGGTCCGCACGTCCTTGTTGATGACGTGGGTCAGCTCATGCGCCAGGACGCACTCCATCTCGTCGTGGTTCAGGGTCTGCATCAGGCCGCGAGTGACGGTGACGCTGTAGTTGCCCTCATGCAGGCCGGACGCATAGGCGTTCAGCGACGGGCTTTCGATGATGCGCAGGGCGGGCGTCTTCATCCCGCGCGAGATCGCCAGGTTCTCCAGCAAATTATAGAGGTCCGGCTCGACCCGGCGCTCGACCTTTCGCGCTCCGGTCATGACGTCGATCATCATCTGATTGCCGAAATAGGCGATGACGAACCAGATCGCCGCCGCGATGGCGGCGAAGGGCACGGTCCAGCCCAGCATGGACGCCGCCAGCGCCAGATCCTGCCCCAGGTCGCCGCCCGAGTTGGGCAGCAGGCCGAAGCCCATCATCAGCACCTGGACGCCGAACAATATGCCGACCAACAGCACCGGGAACCCGGCCAGCAGGATCGCTGACCGGGTATTGTTCCGCCAGATGTGGGTCTTGAGGCCGACGGCCTGACCGAAAACCGCCATTGGGGCTTAGAACTTCACCGTCGGCGGGGCGGCGTTCAGGGCGGCGCGTTCGCCCTCGCCCACATCGAAGAAAGGCTTGTCCGCGCCGAAGCCGAACATCCCGGCGAACAGGACGGTCGGGAACTGGCGGCGCACGGCGTTGAACTCGCTGACCGCGTTGTTGAAGAAGCGGCGCGCGGCGGCCAGCTTGTTCTCGATGTCCGACAGATCCATCTGCAGCTGCTGGAAGTTGGCGTTGGCCTTCAGGTCCGGATAGGCCTCGGACACGGCGAACAGGCGGCCCAGGGTCGCGGTCAGCATGTTCTCGGCCTGCACCTTCTCATCCACCGTGCGAGCGCCCGCAGCGGCGGCGCGCGCCTGGGTCACGGCGTCCAGGGTGCCGCGCTCGTGCGTGGCGTAGCCCTTCACCGTCTCGACCAGGTTGGGGATCAGATCCTGGCGCTGCTTCAGCTGGACGTCGATGTCGGCGAACGACTGGTTCGCCGTCTGATCCAGCTTCACCAGCCGGTTGTAGGCGCCGACCACGACGAACAGCAGAATGACGACGATGACGCCGATGATGATCCAGGTGATCATTGAGCCTCCTCCAGCATTTCAGGCGGAATATGGGGGGCGGAAGGCCCGGCAACCAGTGAATTCGGCGTCACCCTTCCCTCTCCCGCCGGGAGAGGGTTGAACTCAGCGGAACTTGCGCAGACCGCGCGGGCCTTGGCGACCGGCCCCGGCGCGCTTGCCCAGCCAGTCCTTCCAGTCCGGCCAGTTGCGGCGACGACCGCCGCCGTCAGCCCATTCCGGCCCCGCCTCGGCGTTGAACACCGTCACATCGGCCAGACCGCCTTGCTTGTAGTTCTGCAGCTTCACGCCCTTGCCCCGGCCCATTTCGGGCAACTCGGCCAGGGGGAAGATCAGCGTCTTGATGTTCTCGCCGATGACGGCGACGTGGTCGCCCTGCGGCTGGCTGGGCACGCGCAACATGGCCAGCATCTCGCCGTTCAGCACCTGCTTGCCGCCGCGCTTCTGGGCCAGAAGGTCGTTCTCGGGCGCGACGAAGCCATAGCCGGCCCTGGACGCGATCAGCAGCTTCGCATCGGGTTCGTGCGCCACGACATTGATGATCTCAGCCTTCTCGTCGAGGTCGATCATCAGGCGCAACGGCTCGCCATGCCCGCGCCCGGAGGCCAACTTGTCGGCGCCGATGGTGAAGATGCGGCCGTCCGAGGCGCCGATCAGCAGCTTGTCCGTCGTATAGGCGGGGACCAGGAAGCCCAGCTTGTCGCCTTCCTTGAACTTCAACTCGGAGGGGTCGTCGACCTTGCCCTTGGCGGCGCGGATCCAGCCGCGATCCGACAGGATGACGGTGATCGCCTCACGCGGAATGAAGGCTTCCGGCGCGACGAAGGCCGAGGCGTCGACCGCGTCGCCGATCACGGTCCGGCGCGGCGAGACCAGGGCCTTGCGCACGGCCTCCAGCTCCTTGCCGATGGCCTTCCACTGCTTGGCCTCCGAAGACGTCAACGCCTGCAATGCTGCAAGTTCTTCCGACAGCTCCTTGAATTCCTTCTCAATCGTCATCTCTTCGAGACGGGCCAGCTGGCGCAGGCGGGTGTCGAGAATGAAGTCGGCCTGAAGTTCGCTCAGTCCGAAGGTCGTGATCAGGGCCGCCTTGGGCTGTTCTTCCTCGCGGACGATGCGGATGACCTCGTCCAGGTTCAGGAAGACGATGCGCAGGCCTTCCAACAGGTGCAGGCGCTTCTCGACGCGGGCGATGCGCCACTGGCTGCGGCGGTTCAGCACCACGCGGCGGTGGTCGAGGAAGGCCCGCAGGCAGTCCTTCAGCCCCATGACGCGCGGCGTGCCTGTGGCGTCCAGCACGTTCATGTTGATGGGGAAGCGCGTCTCAAGATCGGAAAGCTTGAACAGGCTTTCCATAAGGACTTCAGGCTCTACTGTCCGGGACTTGGGCTCCAGGATCAGGCGGATGTCCTCGGCCGACTCATCGCGGACGTCGGCCAGCAGCGGCGCCTTCTTGTTCTCGATCAGGTCGGCCAGCTGTTCGATCAGCTTGGACTTCTGCACCTGATAGGGAATCTCGGTGACGACGATGCGCCAGACGCCCCGGCCCAGATCCTCGGTGTCCCAGGCCGCGCGCAGCCGCACCCCGCCCCGGCCCGTCTCATAGGCGTCCAGCATGGACGCATGGCCCTCGACCGAGACGCCGCCCGTGGGGAAGTCCGGCCCCGGCACGATCTTGACCAGATCTTCGGTCGTGGCGTCCGGCTGCTCCAGCAGCAGTTGGCAGGCGTCGATCAATTCACCGACGTTGTGCGGCGGGATCGAGGTCGCCATGCCCACGGCGATGCCCGACGACCCGTTGGCCAGAAGATTGGGGAAGCCCGCCGGCAGGACCACCGGCTCCTCGTCCTGATCGTCATAGGTGGGACGGAAGTCGACCGCGTCCTGATCGATGCCGTCTAGCAGCAGGACGGCGGCGGGCGTCAGCTTGCACTCGGTATAGCGCATGGCCGCTGCGCTATCGCCGTCGATGTTGCCGAAGTTCCCCTGCCCGTCGACCAGCGGATAGCGCTGGGCGAAATCCTGGGCCAGACGAACCAACGCCTCATAGATGGAGGCGTCGCCGTGCGGGTGATAGCCGCCCATCACCTCGCCGACGACCTTGGCGCATTTGCGCGCCGCCGCCTGCGGGTTCAGGCGCATCTGATGCATGGCGTACATGATGCGCCGGTGCACCGGCTTGAAGCCGTCACGCACGTCGGGCAGCGCGCGGTTGGTGATGGTCGACAGTGCGTAGGCCAGATAGCGGCGCGACAGCGCATCGCCCATCGGTTCTTCGACGATGCGGCCGCCTTCGGGCGTCGGGGTGTGGATGGTCATACGGCTTCGAATCAATGATCGGACGAGGAAAGTCTAGCGCAGCCGGGGCCTGACGCCGGGATTGTCAGCGCCTATCTGTGCAGAAACGCGTGAAGGAGCCCCGATGAAGACCGCCCTGACCGAACGCCTCGGCCTGTCCTTCCCCCTGATTCAGGCGCCGATGGCGGGAACCTCGACCGCCGAACTGGCCGCCGCCGTGTCGAACACGGGGGCGCTAGGCTCCATCGCCCTGGGGGCCATCGACGCCGAGGCGAGCCGCAAGGCCATCCGTGCGGTGAAGGCGCTGACCGACCGGCCGTTCAACGTCAATCTGTTCTGCCATACGCCGATCACGGCCGATCCGGCGCGCGACGCCGTCTGGATCGACAGCCTGCGCCCGATCTTCAGCGAGTTCGACGCCGCGCCGCCTGAGCGGCTCAACGACATCTATCAGAGCTTCCTGACCGACGACGCCAAGCTGGCCGTGCTGGTCGAGGAAAAGCCCGCCGTGGTCAGCGTCCATTTCGGCCTGCCGCGCGCCGATCAGATCGCGGCGCTGAAGGCGGCGGGCTGCGTACTGATCGCCAGCGCCACCACGCCCGAGGAAGGCCGCGCCGCCGTCGCCGCCGGGTTCGACATGGTGGTTGCCCAAGGGGTCGAGGCGGGCGGTCATCGCGGCGTCTTCAACCCGGCCGACGATCCGCACTTTGCGACCCTGCCGCTGACCCGCCTCCTGGCGCGCGACCTGCCGGTTCCGGTGATCGCGGCGGGCGGGATCATGGACGGCGCCGGGATCGCGGCGGCGCTGGCGCTCGGCGCGGCCGGGGCGCAGATGGGCACGGCCTTCGCGTCCTGCCCGGAGTCAGCGGCGGATGCGGCCTATCGTTCAGCGCTGGAGGGACCGGAAGCGGGACGCACGCGGGTCAGCGCGGCCATCTCCGGCCGCCCGGCGCGCGGGGTGGAGAACGCCTTCATGCGCCGCGCCGATGAGACGAAGATCGCCGCCTATCCTTACGCTTACGACCTCGGCAAGGCGCTGAACGCGGCGGCCAGGGCCAAGGGCGACAACGGCTATGCTCCGCACTGGGCCGGGCAAGCCGCGCCACTGGGCCGGGCGCTGCCCGCCGCTGAACTGGTCGCGATGTTGGAAAGGGAAACGCGTGAGGCGATTGCGGGACTGACCCGCCTCTGACCCTTCCTGCTCATCCCGGCGAAGGCGTTACAGCCGTCCGGCCTGGCCCAGTTTGTCGATCATCCAGACCCGCGCGGGCGGCAGAGGCCGGTTCAGGGCGTGGAAGACGAACTGCTCAAGGAAGTGTCCCGTCAGCTCCAGCCCCGCCTTCACGTCACCCTCGCCCAGCCCGGCCTGCGCGCCCAGCATGAAAGGCGGCAAGGTCAGCAGCTTGTCGGCATAAGGCGCGCCCGCCTCGCGGCTGACGGCGCGGCCGGTGCGGGGGCTGACCCAGACCAGATCGTCCATCGACCCTGTTGAGGCGCAGCGCGACAGGTCGAGACCAAACCCCAGATCCTCCAGCAACCCCGCCTCGAACCGCACGAAGATGGCGGGCCAGACCTCCGGCACGGCGAAGGCCCCCATCAGCGCCTCGAAGGCGTAGAAGGCGCCGGGGTGCGGCTCGCGCTCCGGCAAGGCGCCCTGCGCCACGGCTGCGGCGGCGCTCAACCCGGTCAGGGCCAGCGGGTCGTCGAACAGGGCGGCGGGGCCTTCGCCCACCGGCTCCAGCCGCGCCGAGCCCAGCTGATCCGACGTCCGCGACCGCAGATCCGCCACAACTCTGGCGCCGGGCTGCAGGAAGGGCCGCATCTTGCGCGACGCCCCGCCCGCGACATAGGCGGCGCGGCGGCCATGACGTTCGGTCAGCAGATCGACCACCGCCCCCGTATCGCCATGCGCCCGCGCCGACAGCACGAAGGCGTCGTCCTGAACCTCCATCAGTCGGCCTTGATGGCGTCGACGACGGCGCGCGCCTTGTCGTTCGGCACGGCGAAGCTGAGGACATACTGCTCGATCTTCCAGCCGTCGTCGGTCAGGCGCAGCACGCCCGAGCCGCGCGTGGTCCCATAGGCGTCGTTGTCCAGCACCTCGTCAAACCAGGCGACGCAGCGGCAGTCGATCGGGGCGATGGCCACGGTCCGCGCCGTCGGTCGATAGGTCCAACCGCGCCCTTGCGAGAAGTAGGGCGTGGCGTAGGCGCGGAACTCCGAAAGGCTCCACCGCTCGGCGGCATCGGTGCCGATGAAGCGGGCGTCCGGCGTGAAGGTCGCGAAATAGGCCTCGCCGTCCGCCACCGAAGCGGCGGCGTGCATGGCGTCCAGCGTGCGCTCTATCGGCGCGGTCTCTGCGGGCGCGGCGGACAGTTGAAGCATCATCAGGGCGGCGGTGATCATGGCTTTGTTCTAGTCCTGTTCCGTCAATGGGGGAAGCGCCGGGAAACGACGTCCGCCTGGCGCGTTTCGCCTCCATCCGAAGGAGGATCCCATGAAGATCGTCACCAGCCTCAGCTTTCAGGGCCAGTGCCGCGAGGCGCTGGAGTTCTACGCCCGCGTGCTGGGCGGCAAGGTCACGGCCGCCTTTCCGTACGGCGACGGCCCGCCCGACATGCCGGTCGATCCCAAATACAAGGACTGGCTGATGCACGGCTGGCTGGAGGTCGGGGATCAGGCGATCATGGGGGCCGACATGCCGCCCGAGTTCGCGCCGAACATCGACAAGCCCAAGAACGGCTTCGACGTGTCGTATCACACCGACGACCTCGCCAAGGCGCGGCAGCTCTTCGACGCCCTGTCCGAGGGCGGCAAGGTGTCGATGCCCTTCGCCGAAACCTTCTGGTCTCCCGGTTTCGGCAGCTTCACCGACCGGTTCGGCATCCCGTGGATGGTCAACACCAACCCGACGGCGGACTGGAAACCCGGCGGCTAACGCCATTGTGATCACGAACTGTTACGACCAAAGCCGTATTGGAATCAGGGTGATGCGGCGCCTATGTCCGCGTCGTTCAATGAGCCCTCCCCGGCTCCAGTCGTCAGGTTAGCGATGTCCCGCGTCCGTAACGCCGCCCTCAAGTCGAAGATCATGTCCGCTCAGGACGCCGCCGCCCTGATCCCGGCCAACTCGACGGTGGGCATGAGCGGCTTCACCGGCTCGGGCTACCCCAAGGTTGTGCCCATGGCCCTGGCCGAGCGGATCGAGGCCGAGCACGCGGCGGGCAATCCCTTCAAGCTGAAGGTCTGGACCGGCGCCTCGACCGGGCCCGAGCTGGACGGCGCGCTCGCAAAAGCTGACGGCATCGAGTTCCGCCTGCCCTATAACTCCGACCCGATCGCCCGCGAGAAGATCAACAAGGGCGAGATGGAATATCTGGACATGCATCTGTCGCAGGTGGCGCCGGTCGCCTGGCAGGGCTTCCTGGGGCCGCTGGAGACGGCGGTGGTCGAGGTGTCGGGCATACGTGAGGACGGGGCGTTGATCCCCTCGTCCTCCATCGGCAACAACAAGACCTGGCTGGACCGCGCCGACCGGATCATCCTTGAGGTCAACAGCTGGCAAAACGCGGCGCTGGAGGGGATGCACGACATCTACTACGGCACGGCCCTGCCGCCTGCGCGTGTGCCGATCCCGCTGACCAAGCCGACCGACCTGATCGGCGAGACGGTCTTCCGCGTCGATCCGTCCAAGATCGCCGCCATCGTCGAGACGGACAGCCCTGACCGCAACCTGCCCTTCGCCGCGCCGGACGCCAACGCCACGGCCATCGCCGGGCATCTGATCGAGTTCCTGCAGCATGAAGTGAAGCTGGGCCGCCTGCCCGCCCATCTGCTGCCGCTGCAATCGGGCGTCGGCAATGTCGCCAACGCCGTGCTGGCGGGTCTGGCTGACAGTCCGTTCGAGAATCTGACCGCCTATACCGAAGTGCTGCAGGACGGGATGCTGGACCTGCTGGACTCAGGGAAACTGACCGTCGCCTCGGCCACCGCCTTCTCGCTCAGCCCTGAGGCCGCCGCCGATCTGAACAGCCGGATGGAGCAGTTCCGCGGCAAGATCATCCTGCGCCCGCAGGAAATCTCGAACCACCCGGAGATCATCCGCCGCCTGGGCTGCATCGCCATGAACGGCCTGATCGAGGCCGACATCTACGGCAACGTCAACTCGACCCACGTCATGGGTTCGCGCATCCAGAACGGCATCGGCGGTTCAGGCGACTTCGCCCGCAACGCCTATATCTCCTGCTTCGTCACGCCGTCGACGGCCAAGGGCGGCAAGATCTCGGCCATCGTCCCCATGGCCAGCCACGTCGACCACATCACCCAGGACGTGCAGGTCATCGTCACCGAACAGGGCCTGGCCGACCTTCGCGGCCTGTCGCCCAAGCAGCGCGCCCAGGTCATCATCGCCAACTGCGCCCACCCCGACTATCGCGACGCGCTGAAGGACTATTACGCCCGCGCGCTGAAAGGCTCATACGGCCTGCAATCGCCCCACCTGCTGACCGAGGCGCTGTCGTGGCACCAGCGGTTCATCGAGACGGGGTCGATGAAGGCCTGATCGGCCTCAGCGCGCCAGCGCGGCGGGGAACGGGCGACCCAGAGCCTCGGCCATGGCCTGCTGGTTGATGAGCAGCACCAGGTCGCGCAGGTGATAGTTGTTCGACAGCACCACCACCGTCACCTCCTGCTCCGGCTGGTAGGACACCAGGTTGCGGAAGCCCGCCCAGCTGCCGGTGTGGTAAATCTGGCGGTCGCTGAACGGCGAAGAGGTCCGCTCGCCCAAGGCGCTGACGTAGATGCCGTAGCCATAGGCCCGATGCGGCCCGCGTCGCTCCGGCATATCGTCCGGCGCATGGTCGGCGATCAGGTCAGCATAGGCCTTGTCGCTCAGGACGTGGCCCTGATGCAGAGACCGATTCCAGGCCAGCATATCGTCCAGCGTCGAATACAGCGCCCCGGCGCCCGCCACGACACTGACGTTGGCGATGGGCTGCGGCGTCAGGCCCGCCGGAAACAGGCCATAGCCCATGGCCAGACCCTGGGCGTCGTCATTCACGTCCGAGCCGGTGTCCTTCATGCCCAGAGGCTTGAGGATCGCCTGCTCCAGATAGGTCTCGAACGGCTGGCCGCTGGCCTTTGACACGATCTCGGCCGCCAGGTTGAAGGCGGCGTTATTGTAGCGGACCTTCGTGCCCGGCTCGAACTGCAGGCCATAGCGGGCCGAGGTCTCGGTCAGTTCCTGCGACGTGCGGTGGGTGACGCGGATACGGCCCCACTCGGCCTGGGCCATCACGTCCGGAATGCCCGAGGTGTGCGACAGCAGGTGATGGATACGCAGCGGCCGCCAGGCGTCGGGGCATGGCTCGATCCATTTGCAGACGGGATCGTCGACCGACAGCTTGCCCTCGTCCTGAAGCTTCAGAACGGCGACGGCGGTGAACTGCTTGGACACCGAGGCCAGGCGGAAACGAGTGTCCAGGGCGAAGGGCGTATCCTGCTCATAGTTCGCCTTGCCGTAGACCTGGCGGAACAGAACCCGATCGCCCCTGGCCACCAACACGGCGCCGGTGAACTGCTTGCTGGCCGCCAGGTGGTCCAGACGTTCCTTCAACTGCGGCAGGGCCTCGACCACCTCGACCGGCGGACGCTTGGGCAGGTCTGTCCGATAGACGGCGGCTGCCTGGGTTTCCGGCGCAACGGCCTTCACGAACCATGCGCCCGCCCCAGCCGAGATCAGGCCGGCGGCGACGAGGGAACAGAGGAACCAGGGCCTTCCGCCCGCGGTCTTGGGAACGATGAACACGAGACTAGACGTCAAACTCCAGGCCGAACTGGGCGTACAATGCCTTTGAGTCCTGCCATTTGGGATCGACTTTGACGGTCAAAAACAGGTGAACGGGCCGATCCAGGATCTCGATCAGCTCTTCACGCGCCTTCTGGCCGATCCATTTCAGGGTCTGGCCGCCCTTGCCCAGAACGATCGGGCGCTGGCTTTCACGCTCGACATAGATGGTCTGTTCGATGCGGGCCGAACCATCCGGCCTGTCCTCGAACGAGGTCGTCTCGACCGCCGCCGAATAGGGCAGTTCCTCGTGCACGCGCAGATAGACCTTCTCGCGCGTGATCTCAGCGGCCAGAACGCGCAGGGGCACGTCCGCCGACTGGTCTTCCGGGTACAGCCACGGACCCTCGGGCATGGCCAGGGCCAGGCGGGTCTTCAGATCGTCCACGCCGTCGCCGCTGAGCGCCGAGATCATGAAGACCTCGGAATAGACGCCCGTCTCGAACAGGCGCTGCGACAGGGCAAGCAGGGTGTCGCGGCGCATGCCGTCGATCTTGTTCAGCGCCAGGATGACCTTAGTGTCGGTCGCCTTCAGATTGGCGATGATGGTCTCAGTGTCCTCGGCCGAGCGGCGGTCGGCGGCGGTGCCTTCGCGACCTTCAGCGTCGATATGCGACTGGGCGTCGATCAGGTGGACGACCACGTCGGCGTCCTGCGCCCCGCCCCAGGCCGAGGCGACCATGGCGCGATCCAGACGACGGCGCGGCGTGAAGATGCCGGGCGTGTCCACCAGCACGATCTGGGCGTCGCCCTTGATGGCGATGCCGCGCACGGGGAAGCGCGTGGTCTGGACCTTCTGGGTGACGATGGAGACCTTGGAGCCGGTCAACCGGTTCACCAGCGTCGACTTGCCCGCATTGGGCGCGCCGATGATGGCGGCGAAGCCCGCGCGCTGGTCGGTGATCTCGGTGGTTTCGGTGGTCTCGGTCAAATTACGTCTTCTCGTTTCAATAGGGCGATGGCGGCGGCCTTTTCCGCCTCCTGTCGCGAACGTCCCTGGGCGCGGGCCGGTTCATAGCCCGTCACCGTCGCCTCGACCGTGAAGGTCGGCGCGTGATCCGAGCCGGTGCGCTGGACCACTTCATAGGTTGGCAGCGGTCGGCCCTGGCCTTGCGCCCATTCCTGCAGGGCGGACTTGGGGTTGGTCACCGCCGCACTCGGAGGCGCGGCCAATTCTTCGGCCCAGGCGCGCTCGAACACGGTCTGGGCGGCGATCAGACCGCCATCGCGATAGACGGCCGCCAGGATCGCTTCCACAGCATCGGCGATGACTCCGGCCTTTCTGCGGCCGCCCGTCTTGGTCTCGCCGGGCGACAGCCGAAGCGCGTCGCCCACGCCCAGCCGTTCGCCCACGCGGGCGCAGGCGCTCTTGTCCACCAGGGCGTGCAGACGGGCGGACAGTTGCCCCTCGTCCGCTGACGGATAGTCGCGCACCAGTCGATCCGCGACCAGAAGGCCCAGCACCCGGTCGCCCAGGAACTCCAGCCGCTCATTGTCGGCGGGAACCTGCGGGCCCGCCCCTTCGCCCACGCTGGAGTGCGTCAGGGCGCGCTCCAGCAGGGAGGCGTCCTCAAAGTCATGCCCCAGGCGCTGGCGCAGGGCCGCCACGGCCTCGGCGCGCACATTCGTGCGTCCGCCGGCCATCAGTCGAGGATCTTGAAGAACCGGCTGAAGCGCACATTGGCGAACCAGCTGACCGGGTTGAACAGCGAGGCGCCCGGCGTCCACGAGAACATGATGATCTCGGCCTTGCCGACCAGGTTCTCGGCCGGGACCATGCCCACGCCCGCCGACATCTCGACGCGGCTGTCGATCGAGTTGTCGCGGTTGTCGCCCATCATGAAGTAGTGGCCGGCCGGTACCTCATACAGCGGGGTGTCGTCCAGATCGCCGCCGGGGCCGAAGTCCTGCGTCATGAAAGTGCGGCCGCCCGGCAGGGTCTCGCGCACCTGGGTCACGGCGCGCGGACCGAACATGTCGGCCATCTGGGCGCGGCTGACCACCACGTCCTGAACCGGCGCGCCGTTGATGTAGAGCTTGTTGGCGATCATCTGCACCTTGTCGCCCGGCAGGCCGATCACGCGCTTGATGTAGTCCGTCTTGTTGTCGCGCGGCAGCTTGAACACGGCGATGTCGCCGCGCTCCGGCGCCTTGCCCAGGATGCGGCCGTTGAACACCGGCGGGCTGAACGGGATCGAGTGCTTGGAATAGCCGTACGACCACTTCGACACGACGATGTAGTCGCCTTCGTACAGGTTCGGCTCCATCGAGGCCGACGGGATGGTGAAGGGCTGGAACAGCAGCACCCGCAGCACCAGCGCGATCAGCAGGGCGAAAACGACGGTCTTGATGATCTCGACCGTTTCGTTGCTCGCGGACTTTTCTTTCTTCACTCGCTTGGCCTTCCTGGAGCGCCGGGGCGCATAGATCGGGGTCTCGCTGTCGAGCGCCTCGGGATCGTCCCCCATGTCGAAGGGCGCGTCGCCGTCGTCGCTCCAGATCGGCCGTTGGTCAGCCGGATCGAGGGCTGGGTCGGCTGCTCCGCCGTTCGCCTTGGGGTCGTCGCTCATCGTCTGCTCGAATCCCCCGCCGAACGCGGGGTTTGAAGGTCGAGGCGTAGTCGCTGAACCCGCCGCGAGCAAGACTCTGGATGATGAAGGAACCGCAACCTTCGCAGCGGCATCAGGCCTTGGGCAGGGCCTCGATCACCACGAAGGCCAGGGCGTAGGGGTGTTCGTCGCTGAGGGTCAGGTGGATGCGCGCCTCATGCCCCGGCGGGGTCAGGCGGGCCAGATGCTCGGCCGCGTGACCGGTCAGGGCCAGGGTCGGCTGGCCGGACGGCAGGTTCACCACCCCCATGTCGCGCCAGTAGACGTCGGAGCGCATGCCGGTGCCTAGGGCCTTGGCGCAGGCCTCTTTCGCCGCAAACCGCTTGGCGTAGCTCCAGGCCGGATCGGCCTTGCGATCCGAACGGGTGCGCTCCAGTTCGGTGAAGACGCGCTGTTTGAAACGGTCGCCGAAACGGTCCAGCGACGCCTGGATGCGACGGATGTCCGACAGGTCGGCGCCGACGCCGATAATCACGAAACAGCCTCGTCCATCGCCGCGCGCATCCGGCGGATGGCGGCGTCCAGGCCGACGAAGACCGCCTCGCCGATCAGGAAGTGGCCGATGTTCAGCTCGACGATCTCGCGAATGGCCAGCACATCGCCTGCCGTGGCGTAGTCGAGACCGTGGCCCGCATGGACCTCCAGCCCCAGAATGTCGGCCTGGGCGGCGGCGGCGGCCAGACGCTCGAACTCGACCGCGCGCTGGGCCGGGTCGGTCAGGTGGCAATAGCGGCCGGTGTGGAACTCGACCACCTGGGCGCCGACCGCGGCGGCGGCCTCGACCTGGTCCTCGGAGGGTTCGATGAACAGGCTGACGCGGATGCCTGCGTCGGACAGGGCCTTCACCACCGGGGCGATGCGGGCCTCATGACCGGCGACGGCCAGACCGCCCTCGGTCGTCACTTCCTCACGGCGCTCCGGCACCAGGCAGGCGGCGTGCGGCCGGTGACGCAGGGCGATGGCCAGCATCTCCTCCGTCACCGCCATCTCGAAGTTCAGCGGCTTGTCCGCGCGGCGGCACAGGGCCGTCAGCACGTCGATGTCGGCGTCGGTGATGTGACGACGATCCTCGCGCAGGTGGGCGGTGATGCCGTCGGCCCCGGCCGCCAGCGCCGCCTCGGCCGCGCGGGCCGGATCGGGATGAGCGCCGCCGCGTGCGTTACGGACCGTGGCGACGTGGTCGATATTGACGCCCAGACGAACCCGCTGACGCTTCATCCCGTTCTCTCTTCTCTACTTGGACAGGCGGCGGCTGCCCGGATCCTCGACCGGCAGGGCGGCCAGTTCCGGCGGCAGGGCGTCGGCCGGATAGGCCGGCACCTCCATCGAAGCCAGGGCGATCAGGGGCACGCCCACATCGACCTTGCCGCCCGAACGGTCGACGATGCAGGCGGCGGCGACGACATGACCGCCCGCCTTCTGAATGGCGGCGATGCATTCGCGCGACGACAGACCCGTGGTGACGATGTCCTCGACCATGACGATCTTCTCGCCCGGCTCGACCGAGAAGCCGCGACGCAGTTTGAACTCGCCGCCCTCGCGCTCGACGTACATGGAGCGGACCTTCAGGTGCTTGGCCGTCTCATAGCCGGGGATGATCCCGCCGACAGCAGGCGAGATCGCCGCATCGACCGGGCCGACCGTGGCGACGATTTTTTCGGCCAGCGCCTTGCACAGGCGCTCGCAGCGGGCGCCGTCCATGAAGACCAGGTTCTTCTGCAGGAAGACCGGGCTGTGCAGGCCGGACGAGAGGACGAAATGGCCTTCGCGCAGGGCGCCGGCGTCGCGGAATTCGTTTAGGACGTCTTCAGTGTTCATGAAGGCCGTCCTTAGACCCTGCAGCGGCCGCCCTCAACCCGCGCCCTATTTGATGTCGCAGTTGGGCTTCAAGCCGCCTTCCAGCAGCTTGGTCCACACCGTCTCGGCGTCATCGGCGAAGGCGAACAGCTTCATGTCCGACGCCTTGACCATGCCGTGCTCGATCAGGGTGTCGAAATTGATGACCGAACGCCAATAGGCCTCGTCGAACAGGACGATGGGGATCGGCGGCGCCTTGTCCGTCTGGCGCAGGGTCAGGATCTCGAACAGTTCATCCAGCGTGCCGAAGCCGCCGGGGAACACGACCAGCGCATTGGCCCGCATGGCCAGGTGCATCTTGCGCATGGCGAAGTAGTGGAACTGGAACGTCAGCTCCGGCGTCGACCAGGGGTTCGGGAACTGCTCGTGCGGCAGGGTGACGTTGAAACCGATGGACGGCGCCCCGGCCTCGTGCGCGCCCTGGTTGGCGGCCTGCATGATGCCCGGTCCGCCGCCCGTTGCGATGACGTTGTCGCGCACCTCGCCCGGCTCGCCGCGGAAGGCGCCGCCGCGTTCGGAGGCGATGCGGCCGAACTGACGCGCCTGCTCGTACCAATAGGCGTGGCGGCCGTCGCCGTTCACGCCGACGCGGGCGCTGCCGAAGACCACGATGGTTGAGCGCACGCCCCAGGCCTTCAACGCCTGCTCGGCCTTTTCATACTCCATCAGGAAGCGCACGCCGCGCATCGACTCGCCCAGCAGGAAGTCCTGATCCAGGGCGGCCAGACGATAGGAGGGCGAGGCCATCTGGGCCTCATTGGCGAGCTTCTGTTGTTCGGGGGACATTTCGACCTTTGAGAAAACTGATGGCGTCAGCGTCGGCTCAGCCGCGCGCGCGATCAACCGTATCGACGTAGGGATTGGCCCTCAGCGCCGCAATGATCATGGTGGCGTGGCGGGCGTCCTCGACCTCCACGTCGATGTCGACGTCGTAGAAGTCGTGCTGCCGGTGCGCCATCGACAGATTCAGAATGTTGCCGCCCGCCTCGCCGATGATGGAGGCCACCTGCCCCAGCACGCCGCGCGCATTGGTCAGGGTGGCGTGCAGCTTGACCGCGCCGACGGCGCTGCGCTCGGCCTGCGGCGTCCATTGCAGATCCTGCCAGACGGAGTCGTCATCGGCGAAATCGGCCAGGGTCTGACAGTCGATGGTGTGGACCGTCAGCCCCTTGTCCGGCTCAAGGATGCCGACGATGCGGTCGCCCGGCACCGGCGAACAACACTGGCCGAAATGGATGCTGACGCCGGGCGTCAGGCCGCCGCCGCGCACGAACAGGCGCGGCGATTCCTCACCGATGCGCTTGCGTTCCGGCCCGGCCTTCAACTGGCCCTTCAGCGCCGGGAACAGGGTCTCAGCCACGCGCGTCGCGGTCAGGCGGCCCCGGCCGATGGCGTCGAACATGTCTTCTTCGGACGGCATGGCGAAGGTCTTCAGCACCTCCGTCAGCTTGACGTCGGCCAGCGACTTGCCCGCCCGCTCCAGCGTCTGCTCCAACGTCGTCTTGCCCAGGCGCACGAACTCTTCGCGCTCCGACGAGCGGATGAAACGACGGATGGCCGAGCGCGCCCGGCCCGTGACGGTCAGGCTGCGCCAGTCGGTGGGCGCCTCACGCTTGGTCCCGCGAATGATCTCGACCACGTCGCCGTTCTGAAGCGCCGTGCGCATGGGCTTCAGCTCGCCATTGATCTTGACCCCGACGGCGGTGTCCCCGACCTCGGTGTGGACAGCGTAGGCGAAGTCCAACGGCATCCCGCCGCGCGGCAGGGTGATCAGCGTCCCCTTGGGCGTGAAGACGAAGACCTGATCCAGATACATTTCGAGCTTGGCGTGCTCGACCCAGTCTTCGCCGCCTTCCCCGTGCTCAATCACCTGAACCAGATGGCGCAGGTTCAGCAGGGGATCGCGGCCGCCGTCGGCCTCCATGGCCTCGCGGTCGAAGCCGTAGGACTGGTTCTTATAGGCCCAGTGCGCCGCCACCCCGTCCTCGGCCACACGGTCCATGATCTCGGTGCGAATCTGCATCTCGATGCGCAGGCCGCCCGGCCCGACGACCGTGGTGTGCAGCGAGCGGTAGTTGTTCGACTTCGGCGTCGAGATGAAATCCTTGAACCTCTCCGGCACCATCGGCCAGGCGCGATGGATGACGCCCAGGGCGCGGTAACAGTCGTCCTCGCTCTCGACGATGACGCGGAAGCCGTAGATGTCCGACAGGGACGAGAAGCCGACCGTCTTGCGCTGCAGCTTGCGCCAGATGGAATAGGGCGTCTTCTCGCGCCCCTTGACCCGCGCGGTCAGCCCCGCCTCGGATAGCACCCGTTCGATCTCGGGCGAGACGGCCTCGATGGCGCTGCCGTTCTCCAGCTTCAGCGCCTCCAGGCGGCGCTGGATGGCGACGCGCGCCGTGGCGTTCAGATGCTCGAACGCCAGCTCCTCCAGCTCGGCGGCGATGGAGTGGATGCCGATCGACCGGCCCAGGGGGGCGTAGACTTCCAGCGTCTCGCGGCTGATGCGCTCGCGCTTCTCCGGCTTCACGAAGTGAAGGGTGCGCATGTTGTGCAGGCGGTCCGCCAGCTTGACCAGCAGCACCCGCACGTCGCGCGAAATGGCCAGGATGAACTTGCGCAGGTTCTCGGCCTGACGCGTGTGCTCGGCCTGAAGCTCCAGCCGCGACAGCTTGGTTACGCCCTCGACCAGGACGGCGACCTCTTCGCCGAACATCTCGGCGATGTCCTCGCGCGTGGCCGAGGTGTCCTCGACCACATCGTGCAGCAGGGCCGTGACGATGGTCGCCGTATCCAGCCGATAGTCGGTCAGGATGCCCGCGACCTGGATCGGATGGGCGAAATAGGGATCGCCCGAGGCCCGCAGCTGCGAGCCGTGCATCTTCATCGCATAGACATAGGCGCGGTTCAGCAGCGCCTCGTCGGCAGTCGGATCATAGGCCTTGACCGCCTCGATCAGTTCGAACTGGCGCATGATCGGTGCGCGCTTGGTATCAGACAATGCAGGGCCTTCAGACGACTTCGGCGCCGCCCCGGCAGGGGACGACGCCGACTTGTCTTGCAGATTCGCGGGTTGGTCCATCGGCGTGTCCGCCAGGGGCCGCGCCGTTGAGGAGGTGACGCCGGTGACAGGCTCTGCCGTCAGTAGCGTTCCTCCTGGCCCCCGTCGCGGTCGCTCTGCAGCGCGCGGATCAGTTCGGCTTCGGCCATGTTCATGTGCTGCGGCTCGGCCAGCAGGGCCACGACTTCGGCTTCATCCTCGGCCTCGGTCCGCTCATCGACCCGTTGCAGGGTGGTGATGATGTTCTCGCGCAGTTCGTCCGGGGTGACGGTGTCCTCGGCCAGTTCGCGCAGGGCGACGACCGGGTTCTTGTCGTTGTCGCGGTCCAGCGTCAGCGGCGCGCCGTTGGCGATGTTGCGGGCGCGGTGACCGGCCAGCAGAACCAGACCAAAGCGGTTCGGCACCTTTTCGATGCAGTCTTCGACAGTGACGCGGGCCATGAATTTCCTCTGGCGGCAGGGAGAACCGCACAAAATATAGGTTGAAAGCCGATTGTGCAACGCCGCGAAGGCGGCATTGGAGCGGATCGGCGTCAGTTGCGCCTCCCCTCGCCCAACAGACGGCCCGGCGTCAACCCCTCGGCAGGGGTCGAGCATCCTCGCCGACCGTGGCCGCCGCCGCCAGATCGCGCGCACGACGGCCGCAAACCGGATGCGTCCACCCCGGCGCCACCTCGGCCAGCGGCCCCATGACGAACAGCCGGTCGGCCGCTCGCGGATGCGGCAGAATCAGCCCGTTCAGATCGCCGCTGAGCCGCCCATAGGCGATCAGATCCAGATCCAGCGTGCGCGGCGCATTACGCGCCGTCCGCACTCGGCCGAACAGATCCTCGATCCGCCCCAGGGTCTGCATCAGGGTTGAGGCGTCCTGGACGGTGCTGACTACGGCCACGCCGTTCAGGAAGGGCGGGTCGCTGGGGTCAGGCCAGGCCTGGGACGACCACCAGGACGAACGCGCCAGCACATCCACCCCCTCGGCGCGGAACCGGGCCAGCGCCGCCTCCAGCGCCTCGACACAGGACGACCAATCACCCTTGTCATTGCAGCCCAGTGCGACGATGACTGCCGCGTCCAGATCGGTCTCGCCCCAGGATTCTCCTGAGGCGTCGGTCGGGGCGTTCATTTTCTCGACCATATCGACGGACTCATTTTCGTTCATGACCGACCATCCCGATGACCGCATCGCCCTGTTCATCGACGGCGCCAACCTCTATTCGGCCGCACGCGCCCTGAACTGCGATCTCGACTTCAAGAAGCTGTCCACCTGGTTCGTCGGCGAAGGCCGGTTGATCCGCGCCTATTATTACACGGCCATCGTCGAGGGCGAAGAATTCTCGCCCGTGCGGCCGCTGGTCGACTGGCTCGACTACAACGGCTTCACCGTCGTGACCAAGCCGGTCAAGCGCTTCACCGACGCCCAGGGCCACAGCCGCACCAAGGGCAATATGGACATGGAGATCGCCGTCGACATGCTGGAGCTGGCGCCGCGCCTGGATCAGGCGGTGCTGTTCTCCGGAGACGGCGACTTCCGCCGCGTGGTGCAGGCTCTGCAGGCCAAGGGCGTGCGCGTGACCGTCGTCTCGACCGTCAAGAGCCAACCGCCCCAGATTTCCGACGACCTGCGTCGTCAGGCCGACGCCTTCGTTGATCTGGCCGACATCATGAACCAGGTCGGCAAGCCCAAGGCCGCGATGAATCAGGGCGTGACCCGCACCCTGGACCGGAGCGATCGCGCGTGAGCGCAGCGTTGACCCCGGAACCGGCGCGCGACTGCCCCCTGTGCCCGCGCCTGGTCGCCTATCGCGCCGAGAACGCGCGTCAGAACCCGGACTGGTGGAACGGTCCGGCGCCCTCGTTCGGCGATCCGAACGCGCGTCTGCTGATCGCAGGCCTGGCGCCGGGCCGCACCGGCGCCAACCGCACGGGCCGCCCCTTCACCGGAGACCACGCGGGCTGGCTGCTGTACGACACGCTAAAGAAGACCGGCTTTGCAAAGGGGTCTTACGATCCTGACGGCCATGACGACCTGACGCTGGTCGACTGCATGATCACCAACGCCGTGCGCTGCGCCCCGCCGCAGAACAAGCCGACGGCGACGGAAGAGAACACCTGCCGCCCCTTCCTGGTGGATCGGCTGGCCGCCCTGCCCCGGCTGAAGGTGATCGTGACCCTGGGCGACGTGTCGCGGCGCAGCATCCTGCGGACGCTGGGCTATCCCGGCTCGGCCATTCCGGCAGGACATGGCGTCGAGGGCCAGGTTGGCCCCTACACGCTGATCAACAGCTACCACTGCTCACGGCTGAACACGAACACGGGCCGACTGACGGAGGAAATGTTCGAGGACATCTTCAAGCGCGCGAAGGCGGCCCTGGAAGCTTGAAACCTCAGCCGCCGGCGATATCCCCGGCGACCATCACCGGGGCGGCCGGCTCGCGGAAATAACGGTCGATGCCCTCGGCGACCGAGCGCATCAGGCGGCGACGGGCGCGTTCATCGCTCAGGACGCGCTCATCCTCCGGATTGGTGATGAAGCCCATCTCCAGCAGGATGGCGGGAACATCCGGCGCCAGCAGCACCGCCAGACCCGCATCGCGGTGACTGCGGCGCAGCAGCGGATGGTCCGCGCCTTCCAGATGAGTCAGCAGCACCCGCGCGAACTGAGCCGAGCGGTTCTGTGTGGCGCGCTGGGTCATGTCCAGCAGGATGCGGTCGACCGAGGGGTCGCGCCCCGGCAGGCGCAGGTCGCGCTGCCAGTCGTCGCCCTTGGTGAACTCGCGCACGGCGCGACCGGCGCCCTGTTCCGACAGGGTATAGACGCTGGCGCCGCGCAAGGCCGGGTCCGAACCGGCGTCGGCGTGCAGGGAGATGAACAGGTCCGCCCCCGCGTCACGGGCGATCTGCACCCGGCGGCCGTGCACCACATAGACGTCGCCGTCGCGGGTCAGGCGCACGCGATAGCGGCCGGTGCGCTCCAGAGCCGTCTTGAGTTCGCGGGCGGCGGCCAGGGTGACGGCCTTTTCCTGAACATGCTGCCCTTGGGCGCCGGGATCGCGGCCGCCGTGACCGGCGTCGATGACGATCAGGGGCTTTTCGGCGCGGGCCTGTTCTCGGCGCGGCGCGGCGACCGGAACCGCAGCGGCGGCGCCCGTGGCCTTCAGGTCGATGACGTAGCGATAGTGGTCCACCCCGTCGCCGGGCGGCAACAGGAAGCGGCGCTCGATCTCGGCGCCGCGCGCCAGGTCCAGCCGCACGCGCGATGCACCCGAGGCCGCGCTGACCTCATAGCCGCGCACCAGGCCCGAGCCGCTGCCTTCCAGACCGCGCGCAGGATTGACGCCCGCCAGCGACAGGATGACCCGCCCGGCCGAACCGTCCTCGATCACCTGACCGCGCGTCGAGCGGCCCAGATCCAGCACCACGCGGGTCCGCTGGGCGTCGCCGCCGAAACGCAGACGCACGATTTCGCCGTCCGGACCGAAGGCCAGACCGCGCGTCGCCGTGAACGCGACAAGGCAGATGACGACGAACGCAAGGCCGGTCATCGACCACTCGCGCACGCCCCAACGGCTCAGATTGTCACGCCACCGACCCAACATCAGAGGGAAATCGCCCTGCAGTTTAGAGACCAGGATGAGCCCAGGGTTTAAGGATTTCGTTAAGACCTCTTACCGGCGCGCGGTTCTTTTATTTTCCGCAACATCTGCCTATTATCGGTTCCGCATGCGAACGATCGCGCCGCCCGGCACTGTGTCGGGATCAGGCGCGCCCTCCTCGCGGCGTTGAACTTTTCACCAATTCCGAGGATCGCGCGGCCTGGCCGTCGATCCGAAGATACGGGTTTGGGATGCGGCCTTGATCGGCGCGTCCGGGCCCAGGACCGACAACCTTATGGGCCGACCCGCCTGCGCTCCTGAACGGCAAGACCATGCCGCTCTCGCTTTTAGCGAGGGGATGACGCGCGCCCTGGCCCCCATTTCCATTCGGCGAGCCGCCCCTATTCCCGCGACTGCGTTCGCGGCGCACGGCCTGGCGCGCCTGAGAGAGACCTTCAATGTCAAAAACCATGTTGATAGACGCGGCGCACGCGGAAGAAACGCGCGTCGCGATCGTGGACGGCCGCCAGGTTGAGGAATTCGATTTCGAATCCCGCGCCCGCCGTCAGCTTCGCGGGAACATCTATCTCGCCAAGGTCACCCGCGTAGAGCCCAGCCTGCAGGCGGCCTTCGTCGAGTACGGCGGCAACCGCCACGGCTTCCTAGCCTTCAACGAAATCCACCCGGATTACTATCAGATCCCCGTCGCCGACCGCGAAGCCATCATGGCCGAGGCGCACGACGACGCGGACGAAGACGATCTGGGCCGTGAATCCGACGACGCCGATTCCGACGGCAAGCTGGCCGACGAGGAGCGCCTGAAGCGCCGCCTGATGCGTCGCTACAAGATCCAGGACGTCATCAAGCGCCGCCAGATCCTGCTGGTGCAGGTCGTCAAGGACGAGCGCGGCGCCAAGGGTGCGGCCCTGACCACCTGGCTGTCGCTGGCCGGCCGCTACTGCGTGCTGATGCCAAACACCGGCAAGGGCGGCGGCATCTCGCGCAAGATCACCAACACCTCGGACCGTCGCCGGCTGAAGTCCGCCGCCGCCGCGCTGAAGGTGCCGCAGGGCATGGGCCTGATCATCCGCACGGCGGGCGCCAAGCGCACGCGGGCCGAGATCAAGCGCGACTATGAATACCTGCTGCGCCTGTGGGAGACGATCCGCGAACTGACCCTGCGCTCCAACGCGCCGGCGATGATCCACGAGGAAGAGAACCTGGTCCGCCGCGCCGTACGCGACATGTACGACAAGGACTTCGACGGCATTCAGGTCGAGGGCGTCGAGGGCTTCAAGCAGGCCCGCGACTTCATGCGCGTGCTGATGCCGTCGCAGGCCAAGAAGATCCACCTCTACCAAGGCTCGCGCCCGCTGTTCGCGGCGAACGGCATCGAAGAGGTGCTGACCCAGATTCACCAGCCTGTCGTGCCGCTGAAGTCGGGCGGCTATCTGGTCATCAACCAGACCGAAGCCCTGGTCGCCATCGACGTGAACTCCGGCCGCGCCACCAAGGAGCGCAACGTCGAGGCCACGGCGACCAAGACCAACCTGGAAGCCGCCGTCGAGGCCGCCCGCCAGCTGCGCCTGCGCGACCTGGCCGGTCTGATCGTCATCGACTTCATCGACATGGACGAGGGCAAGAACAACCGCGCGGTTGAGAAGGCCCTCAAGGACGCCCTGGCCAAGGACCGCGCCCGCATCCAGATGGGCCGCATCTCGGGCTTCGGCCTGATGGAGATCAGCCGTCAGCGTCGCCGCCTGGGCGTGATCGAAGGCGCGACCGAGGTCTGCGAATGCTGCCAGGGCGCCGGGCGGGTCCGTTCGGCCGAATCGGCGGCCCTGACCACCCTGCGCGCCGTCGACATCGAGGCCGGCAAGAACGGCGCGGGTTCGGTGAACCTGCGCGTCTCAACCGCCGTGGCCCTGTACATCCTGAACCACAAGCGCGCCTATCTGCAGTTCCTGCTGGAAGAGCGCGGCCTGAACGTCATCATCCAGATCGACGACAGCCTGGCTCAGGGCGAGCACTCGATCGAGCGCACCGAGACGAACGAGGACTTCGTCGCCCCCGAAAGCCACATCGATCTGGCCGACCTGGACGACGGCTTCGACGACAGCGCCTATGACGACGAGGACGAAGACGCCGAGGACGAAGACGACTTCGGCGACGACGAGGACGAGGCCGATCTCGACCGCGAGGACGAGGACGACGACGAGGCCCGCGCCCGCTCCGAACAGGACGACGACAGCCGCGGCGGACGCCGCCGTCGCCGTCGCGGCGGTCGCCGTGACGAAGAAACCGAAGCCGCCGCTTCCGACGATGACGACGACAGCCGGGGCGGTCGCCGCCGTCGGGGCCGTCGCGGCGGTCGCCGGATGCGTGAGGAAGGCGAACGCGACGTCTACGCCTGGGTGCGCGGCCGCACGCCGTCGCTGCAGGATCCTTACGTCTGGTTCGACCCGATCAACCCGGTCGCCCCTCGTCCCGAACGCAAGGATGAGCGCAGGCCGGAGGCCGCCGGCGAGGATACGGCTCAGGACGTCGGCCTGGACCAGGTCGCCGCTGCGGAAGAAGGCCGCAACGGCCGCTCGCGCCGTCGTCGCGGCCGCGGCCGGGGTCGCGGTCAGGGCGAACTGACCCACGAAACCAAGGTCGAAGACCGCGCCGCCAATGAAGGCCTGCCGCCCGTCGGCTCGCCCGACACGCCGATCGCCGTGGTGATCGAAGGCGAAGCGACCGAGGCGCCCGCCGCCGAAGCCGCTCCGGCCGTCGAACAGGCCGAAGCGCCCAAGCGCCGCCGCGTGCGCCGCAAGGTCAGCGCCGCCGCCGTGGAAGACGCGACGGCAGCCGCCCCGACTGAGGCTAAAGCTGAGGTTGAGGCCGCGCCGGTCGAAGCCGACCAGCCCGTCCCCGCCGAACTGGACGTGCCGCCCGCCGTGGCCGCCCGCGTCGAACAGGCGATCGAAGAAGCCCTCGAAGAGGCTCTGGGCGAGATCCCGGCCGTCGCCGAGAGCGTGGTCGAAGAGGCTGTCGTCCTGGCCGAGCCAGCCCCGGCGCCGACGGCCGAGGTCGACATCGCGGCCATCATCGCCGACGATCCGAACCAGATCGGCGCGCCCCCCGCCAAGCCCAAGCGCGGTTGGTGGCGCCGTTGATCGGACACGATTAAGCTGGAAGCTGCGGGGGAGACTATCGCTCTGGAGATCGTCATGACCAGGACGCCCCCCGCCGCAACCCGCTTTCGGCGCTATCTGGCCGCCGGCGTCGGCGCCCTCGCGGTGCTGGCCTCGGCCGCCGCGGCCCAGGCGCAGAGCCTGATCCGGGACACCGAGATCGAGGGCATCATCCATGAGTGGTCCGAGCCCGTGCTCGACGCCATGGGGCTGGACCCGAACGAGGTCGAGATCCTGCTGGTCAACGACAACGACCTGAACGCCTTCGCCACGCGCGGGCGGATCATGGGGTTGAACACCGGCCTGATCCTGCGGACCAAGAACCCCAACCAGCTCCTGGGCGTGATCGCCCACGAGGCGGGCCACATCAAGAACCGCCACACCCTGCGCGACGGCGCCCAGAACGCCGGGATGCAGCCGATGATCATGACCATGGCGCTGGGCGCCCTGGCCGCGATCGCCGGCGCGCCGGACGCGGGCGCGGCCCTGCTGGCCTCCAGCCAGTATTTCGGCACGCTCGGCGCCCTGCGTTACATGCAGAGCCAGGAGGGCGAGGCCGACATCACCGGCGCCCGCGCCCTGGAACGCGCCGGGGAATCCGGACGCGGCATGGTTGAGTTCTTTGAGAATTTCCGCGCCCAGGAAATCTTCTCGGATCAGCGCCGCTATCCCTATTTCCGCAGCCACCCCCTGTCCTCGCAGCGGATCGAAGCCCTGCGCCGCCCGGTCGAGGCCGCCTCCCACTACGACAAGCGCGACAGCGACGCGCGCATGGCCCAGCACGCCCTGGTCGTGGCCAAGATCCGCGCCTTCATGGACGCGCCCAACGCCACCTTGCGCGACTATCCGTCCAGCGACGTCACCCTGCCCGCCCGCTACGCCCGCGCCATCGCCTGGTATCGCGACGGCCAGACGCAGAAGGCGCTGGACGCGGTCGACGTCCTGTTGGCCGAACAGCCCGAGAACCCCTATTTCTGGGAGCTGAAGGGCCAGATCCTGTTCGAGGAAGGCCGCCCGGCCGAGGCCCTGGGCGCGCATGAGAAATCGGTCGAGCTGAAGCCGGGCGCCCCCCTGCTGCGCATCAACCTGGCTCACGCCCTGATCGAGACCAGCGACGCCTCCAAACTGACCGAAGCCGAGAACCAGCTGAAGCGCGCCCTGGCGCTGGAGCCGGAGAACACCATGGGCTGGCGCCTGCTGTCCCAGGCCTACGCCAGCCAAGGCAAGGAGGGCGAGGCGCGACTGGCCTCGGCCGAATACTGGTTCGCCCTGCGTCGCCCGGATCAGGCCGCCCAGTTCGCAATGCGCGCCCGCGACATGCTGGACCGCAGCTCCATCGAATGGCGCCGCGCCACCGACATCGTCCTGGCCTCGGGCGCGACCGAAAAAGACATCACCGACGCCGAGCGCCGCAATGAACAGCGCAGCCGCTCCGGCGTCATACCGCCCGGCGCCTGACGCCGACTCCGCCTTCCCAATACGCCTGACGAGACCTTGATGACCGACGACGCCCGCGAACCCGGCCCTGAAACCCACCAGCCCGCCGTGACGCCGCCCGCCGCCAAGGGCCGCTTCGCCCTGTCGGGAACCGTTTTGGGCGGCGCCGCCGTGGCCATGTCGGCGGTCGCCCTGGCGCTGTCGGCCGCGCCCTATCTGAGCGGCGGTTTCGGCGGCAAGGTGCGCGACTATCTGATCAGCAACCCTCAGGTGCTGGATGAAGTCCTGGCCGCGCGCGAGACGATGGAATCCCAATCGCGCGTCCAGACCATCAACGCCGCCGCCGCCGCCAACCCGGCCCTGCTGGCCGTCGATGCGCGCGATCCCGCCTTCGGCCCGGCGAACGCCAAGGTGACGGTGATCGAATTCTTCGACTTCCGCTGCCCCGGCTGCAAGGCTGTGGCGCCGGAGTATCGCGCCCTGATGGCCGCACATCCCGACGTGCGCTTCGTCTTCAAGGACTGGCCGATTCTGGACCGGGGCGAGGACGTCTCCTCGCAATACGCCGCCCGCGCCGCCCTGGCCGCGCATCAACAAGGCAAATACCTGGCCGTCTATGACGCCCTGATGGCGGAACGGGCGCTGGACCGCGCCTCCATCGACCGCATCCTGGCCGACAACGGCGTCGACATGGCCAGGGCGAACGCCGCCATCTCGGCCCCCGAAATGACGCGCCACGTCACCGACATTCATGCCGCCGCCGCTGCGCTCGGCCTGCAGGGCACGCCGACCTTCTTCATCAACGGCGTCGCCAGCCCCGGCATCGATCCGCGCGAGGTCGGCGCCCTGATTGAAGCGGCCAAGAAAAAGGGCTGACCTTCCGGTCAGCCCCTGAGCCTTCTCAGATCAGCCCCGCCAACGGCGAGGACGGATCGGCGTAGAACCGCTTCTTCATCCGTCCCGCCAGGTAGGATTCACGCCCGGCGATGACGGCATGCTTCATGGCGCTGGCCATCAGCAGGGGATCGCGCGCCTCGGCGATGGCGGTGTTCATCAGCACACCGTCGCAGCCCAGCTCCATCGCAATGGCGGCGTCCGAGGCCGTGCCGACGCCCGCGTCGACCAGCACCGGCACCTTGGACTGCTCGACGATCAGGCGGATGTTGATCGGGTTCTGCACCCCCAGCCCCGAGCCGATCGGCGCGCCCAGGGGCATGATGGCCACGGCGCCCGCGTCCTCCAGCTTGCGCGCATAGACGGGGTCGTCGGTGCAGTAGACCATGACCTCGAAGCCCTCGGCGGTCAGCAGCTTCAGCGACCGCAGGGTCTCCTCCATGTCGGGGAACAGGGTCTTGGGGTCCGCCAGAACCTCCAGCTTGACCAGGGTCCAGCCGCCCGCCTCGCGCGCCAGACGCAGGGTCCGCACCGCGTCCTCGCCGGTGAAGCAGCCCGCCGTATTGGGCAGATAGGTGTATTTCTTCGGGTCGATGAAGTCCGTCAGCACCGGCTGGTTCGGATCGGTCAGGTTCACCCGGCGCACGGCCACGGTGACCATCTCGGCGCCCGAAGCCTCGGCCGCCGCCGCGTTCTGGGCGTAGTCGCGATACTTGCCGGTGCCCACGATCAGGCGCGAGTTGAAGGTGCGGCCGGCGACGGTCCAGCTGTCGGTGCGGGGAGCGGTGTCATTCATGCTCCTGACCTAGCGCCGCCCGCCGCCGGGGGGAAGCGGCGTTGCGGGATTTGATCGCCCCACGCTTCTACTGCTCAGCCCCCGCCGACGAACTGCACCAGTTCGATCTTGTCGCCCTCGGCCAGCGCCGTCTCGCCATGCAGCGAGCGCGGCACGATCTCCAGATTACGCTCGACCGCCACCTTCTTCGGATCCAGCGACAGTTCCTGAACCAGTCCCAGAATGGTCGTGGCGGCGGTGTCCCGCGCCTCGCCGTTGACTTCGATACGCAAACTGTTCGCTCCAGGGCATGCAGGGTGGAGAGGCAAGGTGTCTTTCGGAGACGTCGATAATGGGCGGTCCAGCGCGAAACATCAAATCCACGGTCTCAGCCGCTTTCGACCCCTAGCTGAGTTGTAGACCTGGCAGGCCCGCTCCGGTTCGCCGGGGCGGGCTTTCGTCGATTGAGAGGGCGAATGTGCACTGTCTGTTGTGGCTGGACGTTCCGAGCGTATATTGGAAGTGCATGCGCAGAGCTTCTATCCTCTTGATCATAATGCTGGCTGGGTGCGTAGATTCACTGCCAACACATCGGTCGGCTAGCAGGACGCCGTCATCAATTGCTGTGACCGACAATACCCGCCATCGCGTGGTGCCCATTCTCGTCTATGGCATGCCACGCTCCGGTACGGTTAGACCGCTGGCGATCCTGTCGCATGGCTATGGCGTATCCAATTCTGAATACAGCTTCGTGGCCGATCACTTGGTCAAGCGCGGCTATCTGGTCGTTTCGATAGATCACGTTGAGCGAGCCGGCGACCCGCCTATGGTCAATTCAGGCAAACTGTCAGAAACGCGCCGGCCTGTCTGGCAGGTAGGAGCCGACAGCATCGGCTTCATCATTGGTGAGATGAGCCGTCGCGGCCTGTCAGATCCTCGACGCAGGGCTGTGCTTGTTGGCCATTCGAACGGTGGCGACATGACCATGCTATTTGCATCGCAACATCCTGAGCTAGTTGACGTTGCCTTCTCTTTGGATAATCGCCGAATGCCGCTGCCGCGGAGTTCAAGCCCTCGCGTCTGTTCGGTAAGGTCAAGCGACTTCCCCGCTGACCCTGACGTATTGCCAACCGACGCAGAACGCCGAGACTTGGGCATACATATCTTCACGTCCCAGGTAGAGCACAATGACATGACCGATGTCGCTTCACCTGCAGCAAAAGCGGCGATCCTTAGCGCTATCGACGACTGCCTAGGGTAGGCACAGCCCCTCCCGTCGGAGGGCGGACTTTCGTCGTTTCAGGGATGGGTGGGAGCCAACTTCTGATTTCCACCCTTAGGCGAACTTCGCCTCTCGACCCGTTGCGGACGTTGGCGGGCTGCGCGAAGGTCCTGCCATGTTCAAGAATTGGCTTAAAAAGCGCGCGCCGCATGAGGCTGCTTGGCCGTCATTGCCCAAGAGCGGCTTTATGCTCGGCCGGGTGGCGACGGCGGAAGACATCGATCTAGGCGATGCTGTATTTTCTCAGGCGTCTAACGATGTCCTAAAGGCCGAGCCCTACCCGATCGCTATTCCTCAGTATGCGCTTTGGCAGGATGAGGATGGCTCAACCCGCCCGGTTTTCGTGCTCCAAGCTGAGAAGCATGTGTCCGACCCCACTGGAGAACCGATCTATGGGTTGCGGACCTTTGATGGTGAAGAGATCGTCGCATCGGGTGAAGAGGTTCGGTTGCTCGGGGCGGTTCCACCGGCGACGTAACGTCCGGTTCCCACCCTTAGGCGACTTCCACAAGGCCCGCTCGAAGTCGCCACCCTCCCCCTACGTCACCCTTTTTCCCCGCCCGCTTTGCGCCGCGCGCCACCTAGGCTACAACGCGCGCTCGATTCCGCGCGGCGGCGCGCCTGTTTTGCGAGCGAATGCCCGAAACTCTCACCCTGTATGTCCTGAACGGGCCGAACCTGAACCTGCTGGGGGTTCGGGAGCCGGATATCTATGGCCGCGAGACCCTGGCCGACGTTCAGGCCATGTGCGAGGCGGCGGCTGAAGGCGCCCGCGTGGTGTTCCGTCAGTCGAATCATGAAGGCCAGCTGGTCGACTGGATCCAGGAAGTCAGGACTAAGGCCGACGCCCTGGTCATCAATCCGGCCGCCTTCACCCACACCTCGGTGGCCCTGCTGGACGCGCTGAAGACGCTAAGCATCCCCGTGGTCGAGTGCCACCTGTCGAACCCCGCCGCGCGCGAGGCGTTTCGGCATCACTCCTATGTGTCCCTGGCCGCGACCGGCGTGATCGCCGGCTTCGGCCCCCGCAGCTATGAATTGGCCGTCCGGGCCGCTCTGGACCTGGCGCGCCGCGCCGGGGCCAAGGGCTGACCGCCGCGCGCCGTCTGAAGATCAAGTAGAAGAGACCCTCATGTCCGACGACAAGAACAAGAACATCGACGCCGACCTGGTCCGCAGCCTGGCCGACATCCTGAACGACACCGATCTGACCGAGATCGAGGTCGAGCGCGGCGATCTGAAGATCAAGGTGAAGCGCGAAGTCACCGTCGCCGCCGCCCCGATCCAGTACGCCGCCGCCCCGGCCCCGGTCGCCCAGGCCGCGCCGGCCGCCGCCGCGCCGCTCTCCATGCCGTCGGACCCGGCCACCATCGTCGCCCGCGCCGGCGAAGAGGTGAAGTCGCCGATGGTCGGCACCGCCTATCTGCAGCCCGCGCCGGGCGCCGATCCCTTCATCAAGGTCGGCGACAAGGTGAAGAAGGGCCAGACCCTGGTCATCGTCGAAGCCATGAAGACCATGAACCCGATCCAGTCGCCGCGCGACGGCGTCGTGGCTGAAATCCTGGTGGGCGACGCCCAGCCGGTCGAGTTCGGCGAAGCCCTGGTCGTGCTGGAAGCCTGAGCCCCATGTTCACCAAGGTTTTGATCGCCAACCGCGGCGAGATCGCGCTTCGCATCCACCGCGCGTGCAAGGAGATGGGCATCTCCACCGTCGCCGTGCATTCCGAAGCCGACCGCGGCGCCATGTGGGTGCGCCTGGCCGACGAGAGCGTCTGCATCGGCCCCGCGCCGGCGGCCAAGTCCTATCTGAACATCCCCTCGATCATCGCTGCGGCGGAAATCACCGGCGCCCAGGCGATCCACCCCGGCTACGGCTTCCTGTCGGAGAACGCCCGCTTCGCCGAGATCGTCGAGGCCCACAGCCTGGCCTTCATCGGCCCCAAGCCGGAACATATCCGGGTCATGGGCGACAAGATCACCGCCAAGCAGACCGTCAAGGACGCAGGCATCCCCGTCGTTCCCGGCTCTGACGGCGAAGTCGAGACGGTCGAACAGGCCATCGAGGCGTCCAAGACCATCGGCTTCCCCCTGATCGTCAAGGCGGCCGCCGGCGGCGGCGGGCGCGGCATGAAGGTAGCGATGACGGCCGACGACCTGGTCGAGGCCGTGCAGACCGCCCAGTCCGAGGCCCTGGCTGCCTTCGGCAACGGCGCCGTCTACATGGAGCGCTACCTCCAGAAGCCGCGCCACATCGAGATCCAGGTCATCGCCGACAGCCACGGCAACGTCGTCCACCTGGGCGAACGCGACTGCTCGCTGCAACGTCGCCACCAGAAGGTGCTGGAAGAGGCCCCCTCTCCCGCCCTGTCGGCCGAGGGCCGCGCCAAGATCGGCGAGACGGTCAACAAGGCCATCGCCGCCATCGGCTATCTGGGCGCCGGGACCATCGAGTTCCTGTGGGAGGACGGCGAGTTCTTCTTCATCGAGATGAACACCCGCCTGCAGGTTGAACACCCGGTCACGGAGATGATCACGGGCGTCGATTTGGTGCGCGAACAGATCCGCATCGCCGCGGGCCTGCCGCTGTCGTTCACGCAGGACGACATCGAGTTCAAGGGCCACGCCATCGAGGTGCGGATCAACGCCGAGAACTCGGAGACCTTCACCCCGTCGCCGGGCACGATCACCGAGTTCCACGCCCCGGGCGGTCTGGGCGTGCGCCTGGATAGCGCCATCTACGCCGGCTATTCGATCCCGCCCTACTACGACAGCTTGATCGGCAAGCTGATCGTCCACGGCCGCGATCGCGAAGAGGCGCTGGCCCGTCTGAAGCGTTCGTTGGGCGAGACGGTCATCAGCGGCGTCGACACCACCATCCCCCTGTTCCAGAAGCTGTTGCAGGAGCCGGACATCCTGTCGGGCGACTACGACATCCACTGGCTGGAGAAATGGGCGGCGGCGCAAAAGGCCAAGGCCTAAGGCGCCTCTCTTGTACGAGCCGGGCTTCAGCGCGAGCGGCCCTTCCGACGTCTTCGGACCGGAAGCGCTGCTCGCCTGCTACGCGCGGGGCGTCTTCCCCATGGCCGAGGCGCGCGACGATCCGCGCGTCTTCCTGGTCGAGCCGGACCAGCGGGGCGTCATACCGCTGGATCGCTTCCACATTCCGTCACGCCTGCGCCGGACCGTGCGAGGCGAGCCGTTTGAGGTGCGGGTGAACACGGCCTTCGCCGCCGTGCTGGACGCCTGCGCCGCGCCCGCGCCGGGACGCGAGGACACCTGGATCAACGCCCCGATCCGTCGTCTCTACATCGAACTGCATCAGCGCGGCTTCGCCCACAGCATCGAGTGCTGGCGAGACGAGACGCTGGTCGGCGGCCTTTACGGCGTGACGCTGGGCGGCGCCTTTTTCGGCGAGAGCATGTTCAGCCGCGCCACAGACGCCTCCAAGGTCGCCCTGGTCCATCTGGTCGCGCGGCTCAGAAAGGGCGGCTGGCGCCTGCTGGACGCGCAGTTCCTGACCGACCACCTCAGCCAGTTCGGCGCCGTGGAGACGCCGCAGGAAGCTTATCTGCGGATGCTGGCGCCGGCCCTAAAAGTCGTACCGGATCCCACCGCGCTGTTCGTCCCGCTGACAGGCGTCCAAGCCGTGGCGGCGGCCGTGTCCGGACAGGTTTTGCAATTGTCGGGACACGATAAGGCTGGTCTTCCCGACTGACCCCGCGCTCCATGGCGTCATGACCCATGTCGCCAACGCCCCCGCCCCTGTAGACGCAGCGCCCGCCTGGCGCCGTGAAGTCGTCGATATCGCTCGAACCCTGGCCTGCGCCCTGCTGCTCGTCTTCGTCGTCAGGACTGTCCTGTTCCAGCCGTTCACCATCCCCTCCTCGTCGATGGAGCCGGGCCTGGTCACCGGCGACTACATCGTCGTGTCGAAGTACCGCTACGGCTGGAGCACGGCGTCGCTGCCGTTCAACCCGCCCGTAAAGCCGGGGCGGCTTCTGGCGCGTTCGCCGGCCAGGGGCGATGTGGTCGTCTTTCGTCGGCCCAACGACCCGTCAGTCGCCTGGATCAAGCGCGTCGTGGGCCTGCCAGGCGATACGGTTCAGGTTCGAAGCGGCCAGGTTTTCATTAACGGACACGCCGTCAAACGCACGCCCCTGGGTATGACCCAGGATCACGACGCGCCCGAGCGACAGGTGCTGGCCGTGCACGAAACGCTGGGCGACGGTCGAGATTATGTCACCTACGATGGCGGCCCTTCTCGGCCCGGCGACGACACCGACGTCTATCGCGTGCCGGCGGGCCGGTATTTCGTGATGGGCGATAATCGCGACAACTCGCTGGACAGCCGGTGGCCCGCCGAGGTCGGCGTCGGTCTGCTGCCGGCCGAGAACCTCATCGGCCGAGCAGAGATCGTGCTTGCGTCATGGAAACCGGGCGCCGGCCTAACCAGACCCAAAACGTGGCTGAACCTTCAGACCGACCGGTTTTTGAACCCCATCCGCTAGCGAGCGCGAAACTCTTCAAAGGAGACGACGCCGTTCCGGTCACGGTCCAGGCGGTCGAAAGCGGCGCGCGACGGCGACAGGCTCTGAGCCAGCGACGGCGCCGCAATCGCACCCAACGCCAGCCCGGCAGCCGCGGCAATCCATATCTGGCGCCACGGCGCGCCGCGGACGTCAGCCCGATCAGCATCAATAAAACGTCGGATCGCCTCGCTGGCCGTCATGCCCTCGGCCCGGCATCGCGCCATGAAGGCGGTCTTGGCGGCGTGCGACAGCCGAATTTCGACGGTTTCGGTCTTCTTGGGGGATTTCCGATGCGTCATTCCTGCGCCCTTTAGCCCTTACAGCCGACCACCCAGGCGTCGTAGACCGGATGCTGCAGTCCGCTGACGCTGGGCGACGAGGCGAACATCCAGCCCTTGAACACCTGACGCGCCTCGGTCGGCGTCGCCAGGCCGCGCGGCTGAACCCCGACCTCCATATAGGCGATGGCGTCCTCGGTCATTTCATCCGAAGCGGAGACCTCGCAGGCGCGGGCCTTAAACAGCAGGGTCTTGCCGAAGCGCACAGGGCGACCGCCGACCTCGACCTCGAACCGCATGGTCTCGGCCGTGGTCTTGTCGACCGCCTGGATGACGGCGATGCGACGGCGCTGACGCACGCCCGGCGGCGTGGTCGGAGCGGCGGGCGCGGGCGCGGCCTCTTCCTCTTCGGCGGTCAGGTCTTCCGGGACTTCTTCCTGAACGGCGACTTCCTGTCCCTGGACCGCGACGGTCGGGACGCCCGGTTGCGAGGGCGCGGTCGGCGCCGCCGGATTCGTCGCCGGGGACTGGCCCCCGTTAGCGGGCGGAGTCTGCGGCTGGACGGGCTGCAGCGGCGTGCGGCCGGTGTCGCGCAGCAGGTCGCCGATCGGATCGGCCGGAGCCGGCGTCGCGTCCTGCGGCAGGTCCATCAGGGCGCTGGCCACGCCGGCGCCCGAGATCGCCAGTCCCGCGACGACCAGCCCGGCCAGCAGGACATGGCGAAGGGTCATTCCGGGCTCCAGGCCTGATAGTCGCCGGTGGCGGCCGGGCGTTGGCCCAAAGCGGCCAGCGAGCCTTGCGGACGGCGCGCCATCGGC
Source organism: Brevundimonas sp. UBA7507 (assembly GCF_002478355.1). Lineage (NCBI taxonomy): Bacteria > Pseudomonadati > Pseudomonadota > Alphaproteobacteria > Caulobacterales > Caulobacteraceae > Brevundimonas > Brevundimonas sp. UBA7507. Next base: position 532,842 of record NZ_DLNP01000013.1, read on the forward strand.
GTGCCCGTCAGGTTCGGCAGGTGATCCTTTTCCCACGCCTGGCGCGGCAGCGGGCGCTCGGCCGGGGTCTCGTCATAGGTGTAGCGCAGCCAGCCCTGCCATTCCGGCGGCACCTTGGTCGCCTCGGCGTAACCGTCATAGATGACCCAGCGGCGCTTGCGGCCGTCATAGCTGACGCCGTCGCGGGATTCGTAATAGCGGTTGCCGAACTCGTCCGTGCCGACCAGCTGGCCGCGTTTGCCGACGGTGAACAGGGTGCCGATCGTGGCGCCGTTCCACCAGGTGAAGATCTTGCTCAGCACGTCGTCGAACTCACTCGAATCCACCGCCCAGGGAAGGTCCGGCGGCGCAGGCCGATCATAGAAACCGCGACGCCCTACGTCCAGCATGGAGCGCACGCGAAACGCCTCAACATCTTGTGGGCAACCCCCGCACGAACCACAACATACGTTGAACGCCCGTCAGATCTGTCGGTAAGCTGGTTGAGACGACATGCGTGGAGACGTGGAATGCGCTTCAAGGCTCGCTTTGCTCCTCTCGCCGCGACGCTCGCTTTCGAGCTCCGCGAGATCGAGCGCGGTCGCGCCCTGACGCCGGTCACAGCGCCCGCAGGGTGGACCGATGTCCGCGTCGAAGCCTGGCTGGACTGGGCTCAAAGCTATGCGCCGTCGCAGTCCGACGCCCTGGACGCCGCCATTCACGACTGGGCCGCGCGACTGGCGTCCGAGGGGAGTGAAAGCGGCGCCCTGGCTACGACGGCCGAGGCCGAGCGATTCGCCGCTGAACTCGCAGCGTCCGTGCTGCTGGGCCTCGCCGCCCCCGCCCTGCCGACGACGAACGGTTTCCTGCCGCTGATCGACCTGTCCGAACCGGATGCGGCGCAGGCCCTGTCGGCCCAGGCCGCCGCCTGGCGCGGGCGCCGCCTGTCCTCGCGCGCGACCGAGGCCCTGGCCAAGGCGCTGGGCGAGGTCGCCGACGCCGTCTCCCGTTGCGAAGGCCCGCGCGAAGCCTGCGCCGATCCCGCCGCCAACCCGGCCCTGGCCCGCGCCGCCGTGGCGGCGCGCCGCTGCGGCGCCGCCGACGCCGACATCCTGCGCGCCATTCAGGGCGAGCCCGCCGATCTCACGATCGAAGCCGTCGAACAGCCCGCCGCCCTGCCCGTTCTGGCGGCGCGCGACACCACCGCCTCGGGCGATCCCCGAACCGCCGCCGTGGCCGAGGCCGTGCAGGAAGGCCCGGTCGTGGTCGTCTTCTCGCCCGCCGAATCCGAGGCCATTGCCGCCGCCCAGACGGGCGCGCGCGCGATCCTGAACCTGCCCGCCCTGGCGGCGCTGGCGGGGGCGGACTTCGACGCATCCCTGGACGCCCTTGTCGCCCTGTGGACCACGGCGCTGGACATCGAACTGGACCAGACAGGCCAGGCCGAGGCGCAGGCCGCGCGGCCCATCGCCCTGGGCCTCGGCGGTCTGGCGGATTGGGCGGTCAGGCAGGACGGGACCGACCCCGCCGCGCAGGCGTCCGCCCTTGGGCGGCGCGTCGCTGACATGGCGTCCCAGACCTCCTGCGAGCTGGCGGCCCGACTGGCGCCCTGCCCTGAATGGGCGACCGCCAAGGATGACGTCATCGCCGCGTTTCACGCGCAAGGACGCGACGCCGCCGCGCTGAAGCAGAACGGGCGGCGCAACGCCGTGATCGGCCTGTTCGTCGACGAGGCTGAGCTGGATCTGCGGCTAAGCCTGTCCCCCTTCAGCGCGACGGATGTGTTCCAGACCGCCGATGACGAAATCGCCCGACGCCTGAGGCCCGCCCTGGTCGCCGCCATTGTCACGGCGGGCGGCGATGTCGAGGCGGCGGAGCGCCATCTGTTCGGCCGCCGCACCCTGGCCGAGGCGCCGGGCGTGAACCACGGACGCCTGCGCGAACTGGGCTTCACCGATCTGGAGCTGGAGGCCATCGAGCGCGCCTTGGCCCTGGTCGAGGACTTCGGCCCCGCCTTCGCTCCGCCGGTGCTGGACGCGGGCTTCATCGGCGACGTGCTGGGACTGACGCCGGACGAGGGCGCCCTGCTGCCTCGCCTGGGCTTCACGGCCGAAGAGATCGAAGCCGCGACCGCCTATGTCTTCGGCCGACCGGACCTGTCGGACTGGGATCCGGCGCCGCCGTCGCTGACGGCCCTATTGGCGACGCCGGGCGCCGATCTGGAAGCGGCCCTGCGCCAGGCGCTCGAGCCGTTCAGCGACGCGCCCGACGCCCGCCCCCGCCTGCTGGACTGGCGCGCCGACGCCATGCAGATCAGCCGCGCCATCGCCGACGGCGCGCGCGACGATCGCCGCGCCGTGGCCCTGCGTCGTGCAGAAGCCCCGCTCAGCTTCCGCCTGACCCTGCCCGAGGTCGAAGCCCCCCGCCGCGCCGAGGCCCCGCCGCAAGCCGCGCCCCAGACCGTCGAGCGCGTGGTCGAGAAGGTGGTCGAGCGCGACCGCACCCGCCGCCGCCTGCCTGATCGCCGCAAGGGCTATATCCAGAAGGCCTCGGTCGGCGGCCACAAGGTCTATATCCACACCGGCGAATACGAAGACGGCGAACTGGGCGAGATCTTCATCGACATGCACAAGGAAGGCGCCGCCTTCCGCTCGATGATGAACAACTTCGCCATCGCCATCTCCATCGGCCTGCAATACGGCGTGCCGCTGGACGAGTTCGTGGACGCCTTCGTCTTCACCCGGTTCGAGCCGTCGGGGCGGGTCACGGGGAACGATTCCATCCGCTCGGCGACCTCCATCCTCGACTATGTGTTCCGCGAACTGGGCGTCTCTTATCTTGACCGTCGCGAGCTGGCCCAGGTCACGCCCGAGGCCGCCAATCTGGACGGCATGGACGGCGCCCCCACCGACGCGCCCCAGCCCGTGCCCGCCGCCCGCTTCATCTCCAAGGGCTTCGCGCGGGGCGCCGCGCCTGACAATCTGATCGTCGCCCCCTTCGGCCGTAAGGAGCCGTCGCCGCGCACCACGCCGCCCGTGCAGGCCGGCCCCTGTCCCGAGTGCGGCGACCTGATGCTGACGAACCGGAACGGGACGCCGGTGTGCGGCGCCTGCGGCGCGGCGCCCCAAGTTCAAGGTTGAAACGGGACGCACTGTCCCGAAACGGCGGCCCGCTTCTTGCTGCAACAGGCGCAAAGCCTGGAGCCATCCGCATGATCCGTCCCGCAATCGCCTTTCTCGCCGCCGTCGGCCTGACGCTGACGGCCCTGCCCGCCTCGGCGCAGAACGCCTCTCAGATCAGCCAGGTGCGTCGCGGCGCCTCCTGCCCCGGCTGCAACCTGTTCCAGGGCGACTTCTCGGGCCTGGAGCGCACGGGCCTGAACCTGTCGGGCGCGCGCATCCGTCAGGCGGACATCAGCCTGTCGGTGATGAACCGCACCAACTTCAGCCGCTCGGACCTGCGCGACGTCGAGGCTTATGGCGCGGTGCTGTCCAGCTCGAACTTCACCGGGGCGGACCTGACCAACGCCAGCTTCGTCGGAACCTATCTGGAAGGCGCGACCTTCACCGGAGCCAAGCTGAACGGGACCAATCTGTCGGGCGCCGAGATGTCGCGCGCACGCGGCCTGAGCCAGTCGCAGCTCAATCAGGCCTGCGGCGATCAGAACACGGTTTTGCCTTCGGGCCTGCGCATTCCCGCCTGTTGAGCGTCGCCTTCGTTACCACGATTTAAGTAGGGTATTTACGCACTAAGGCGCATTCAGGAGGGGTGATGAAACGCTCCATTTCACCCCTGCGCCGCCTGGCCCTCGCTGCCTCAGCCCTTATGGGACTGACGACGGCCGCCCCAGCCCTGGCCGGCGCCGTGGACACGACTTGGACCCAGGACCGCGACGTCGCGCGCATGGTCTCCCTGGGGGGAAGCTGCACCCGTTGCGAGTTGTCGGGCCGCGACCTGTCCGGCGCGACGCTGACCGGCGCCAACTTCGCCTACGCCACCCTTGTCGGAGCCAATCTGCGCGGCGCCGAACTGGTCGGCTCGAACTTCGTCGGCGCCGACTTCAGCCGGGCCGACATGCGCGGCATCGAAATGGTCGGCTCCACCTTCACCAACGCCAATATGAGCGGCGCCCAGTTGATGGGCGCAGAGGCCACCGGCGCGGTCCTGATCCGGGCCAACCTGACCGGCGCCAATCTGACCGGCGCCGAGCTTCAGGGCGTCAATATGAACAGCGCCGTCCTGGTCCGCGCCCGCCTGAACGACGCCGAGATCTTCGGCGCCACCCTGGCCAATGTGAACGCCAGCGGCGCAGACTTCACGAGCGCCGACGTCAAGGCCTCCAACCTGTCAGGCGGCAATTTCGACAACGCCTCCTTCCGCAACGCAGACCTGGACAACGCGCGTCTGTCCGGCGGCAGCTTCAATCGCACCGACTTCCGCGACGCCTCCCTGCGCCGCACCGACATTCGCGGACTGGACCTCTCCCGGGCACGCGGCCTGACGGCCGATCAGGTCGAAGAGGCCTGCGGCGACGCCTCGACCCGCCTGCCGGGCGGCCTGACGGCCCGCAACTGCCGCGGCGGGGTCCGCGTCATCCGTACGCCGCCCGCACCGCCGACGCCGCCCGTCCCCCCGATTCCGCCGCGCCAGCGCAACCTGGTCATCACCTCGGGCAACTGAGGACCGGACGCAAAAAAAGGGAGGGGTCGCCCCCTCCCTTTTCCAATTCAGCCCTATGGCTCCGATCAGACCTTGATCGGCAGCTGGGTGCGGATCGACAGCTCCTTCAGCTGACGCTCCTCGACCTCGGCCGGGGCGCTCATCAGCAAGTCTTGGCCCTGCTGGTTCAGCGGGAAGGCGATGACCTCGCGGATGGCCTGTTCGCCCGCCAGCAGCATGACGATGCGGTCGATGCCCGGCGCCAGACCGCCGTGCGGCGGCGCGCCGAAGCGGAAGGCGTTCAGCATGCCGCCAAACTGCTCCTCGACCACCGAGGCGTCATAGCCGGCGATCTCGAAGGCCTTCAGCATGATCTCGGCCTTGTGGTTCCGGATCGCGCCCGAGCACAGCTCATAGCCGTTGCAGACGATGTCGTACTGATAGGCGCGGATGGTCAGCGGATCCTGCGTCTCCAGCGCCTCCATGCCGCCCTGCGGCATCGAGAATGGGTTGTGACTGAAGTCGACCTTCTTCTCTTCTTCCGACCACTCGAACATCGGGAAGTCGACGATCCAGCAGAACTTGAACTGGTCCTCGTCGACCAGCTTCAGTTCCGTGCCGACGCGGGTGCGGGCCAGACCGGCGAACTTGGCGAAGACCGACGGCAGGCCGGCGGTGAAGAAGGCCGCGTCGCCCTTGCCCAAACCCAGCGAGGTCATCAGGGCCTCGGTCGGCTCCTGACCCAGGTTCTTGGCGATGGGGCCGCCCCACGACTGCTGATCGTCCGACCAGAAGATGTAGCCCAGGCCCGGCTGGCCCTCGCCCTGCGCCCAGGAGTTCATGCGGTCGCAGAAGGCGCGCGAGCCGCCGGTCGGCGCCGGGATGGCCCAGACGGCGTTCTTCTCGTCGGCGCCCAGAATCTTGGCGAACAGGCCGAACCCGCCCTCGCGGAAGTGGTCCGACACGTCCTGCATCTTGATCGGGTTGCGCAGGTCCGGCTTGTCCGAGCCGTACCACTTCATCGACTGTTCGAACGTCAGGCGCTCGAAACCCTTGTGCTCCATCGTCTGACCGAAGTCGTTGGTGAAGACGTGCGTCCCGTCGATTGGCGACACCGGCTTGCCCTCGCCGAACTCGGTGAACAGGCCGTGCATCAGCGGCTCGATCGCCTGGAAGACGTCTTCCTGGGTGACGAAGCTCATTTCCACGTCGAGCTGATAGAATTCCAGCGAACGGTCGGCGCGCAGGTCTTCATCGCGGAAGCAGGGCGCGATCTGGAAATAGCGGTCGAAGCCCGACACCATCAGCAACTGCTTGAACTGCTGCGGGGCCTGCGGCAGGGCGTAGAACTTGCCCGGGTGCATCCGGCTCGGCACCAGGAAGTCGCGCGCGCCTTCCGGCGACGAGGCCGTCAGGATCGGCGTCTGATACTCGAGGAAGCCCTGCGCCACCATGCGGGTGCGGATCGACTGGATCACGCGCGAACGCAGGACGATGTTCCTGTGCAGACGCTCACGACGAAGGTCGAGGAAGCGGTTGCTCAGGCGAATCTCTTCCGGATATTCCTGCTCGCCGAAGACCGGCATCGGCAGTTCGGCGGCTTCCGACAGCACTTCCACCGACAGGACGCGCACCTCGACCTCGCCGGTCGGCAGGTTGGCGTTGACGGTCGAGCCTTCGCGCAGGACGACTTCGCCGTCGACCTTGATCACGCTCTCGGCGCGCAGGCGCTCGACCACTTCAAAGCCCGGCGTTTCAGGGTGCAGGACCAGCTGAGTCAGGCCGTAGTGGTCGCGCAGGTCGATGAACAGCAGGCCGCCGTGGTCGCGCTTGCGGTGAATCCAGCCTGACAGACGAACATTGGCGCCCGCATCCGTCGAACGGAGGGCGCCGCAGGTGTGGGTGCGATAGGCGTGCATGATCGGATTTCGTCTGAAAACGGCTGTCGAACAGCGTGAATTAGGAGCGGGGAAAGGCCCATCATCGCCCCCGAAAGTCAAGGCTGACGCCTGAATCGAACAGGATGCGCCATCCACAGCGGCGCACAGGTTGTCCCCGTGATCCCGCCCTATCAACAGAGACGCCCGCGTCCCGGCCCGGCTAGGGTCCGGTCATCATGAACGCCTCGGCCGCCGAAATCCGTCAACTGCGCCTGCCGCTGCAGCAGGAGACGCCGCAACGCGCCTCCGACCTGGCGATCTCGGAAGCGAACGCGGCGGGCGTGGCCGCCCTGGCCGCCTGGCCGGAAACGCCCGGCGCCATCCTGGCCCTGTTCGGCCCGGCCGGTTGCGGCAAGAGCCACCTGGCCGCCGCCTGGGTCGAGCGCACCGGCGCCATCGCCCTGCACGGCGCCGAAGCCGCCCTGATCGACCCTCTGGAGCTTGAGGGCCGCCCCGTACTGCTGGACCGGGCCCAGGACGCGGACGACGAGAGCCTGTTCCACCTGATCAACCTGACCCAGTCAGGCGGCGGCGCCCTGCTGCTGGTGTCGCGCGATCCGCCGGGGGCCTGGGCGACGGACCTGCCTGACCTGCGTTCGCGCCTGAACGCCATCCGCACCGTGGGGATCGAGGCGCCGGACGACGTGGTCTTCGCCGCCATGCTGCGCCGCGCCTTCGCCAGCCGGAACATCACCCCAGCCGACGAACTGATCGACTATCTGGTCCGCCGCATCGACCGCTCGGCCGACGCCGCCGAGGCCGTGGTCGACCGCCTGGACGCCCTGCACCGCCCAGTGACGCGCGTGCTGGCTCGTCAGGTGCTGGACGGGGAATAGCCGCCCTTTACCTACCCGCTCATCCCGGCGAACGCCGGGATGAGCGGAATTATGCCTGGCGTTCCAAAGTCTCGCCTGCCGCGACACAATCACGGTTGCAGCCGTCACAGGCGCGAGCGACAACGGAATCATGACTGATCTCGCGCCTATCGCCGTCGACACCACCGGCGAGGAAGTCCCTTCCTCGCGCGCCCCGCAGCTGGAGCTGTCCGAGGCGCTGATGGCCTCGCCCGAGCGGTTCATCAACCGCGAGCTGTCCTGGCTGGCCTTCAACGGGCGGGTGCTGGAAGAGGCGGCGAACGAAGGCCACCCCCTGCTGGAGCGGGTGCGCTTCCTGTCCATCTCGGCCAACAACCTGGACGAGTTCTTCATGACCCGCGTGGCGGGCCTGAAGGGTCAGGTGCGCGAGCGGGTGCGCGTCGTCTCGCCCGACGGCCTGACGCCGGCCCAGCAGCTCGAACAGGTCAATGCGGCGGCGGGCGGCCTGATGGCCGAACAGCAGCGCCAGTGGCGCGTCCTGCGCAAGGAGATGGCCGCCGCCGGCATCGAGATCGTCGAACGCGCCCGCATCACCAAGACAGAGCGCGAACGGCTGGAGCCGGAGTTCCTGAACCAGCTGTTCGCCGTGCTGACGCCGATGGCGATCGACCCGGCGCATCCCTTCCCCTTCCTGCCGAACCTGGGCTTCTCGCTGGCGCTGAAGCTGCGCCGCAACAGCGACAATCGCGTCCTCTACGCCCTGGTGCCGGTGCCGACCCAGGTGCGGCGCTTCTGGGCGCTGGCGACGGACGGGCGCTCGACGCCGGGACGCACGCGCTTCGTCTCGCTGGAAAACCTGCTGCTGCTGTTCATCGACCACATGTTTCCGGGCTGCGAAATCCTGGAAAAGGGCCTGTTCCGCCTGATCCGCGATTCCGACATCGAGATCGAGGAAGAGGCCGAAGATCTGGTCATGGAGTTCGAGGAGGCGCTGAAGCAGCGCCGCATGGGTTCGGTCGTCCGCATCAAGATCCAGGCGGACATGCCCGACGACCTGCGCGACTTCATCATCGGCCAGCTTCACGCCCAGCCTCAGGACGTGGTGCTGGTCGACGGGATGCTGGGGCTGGCCCAACTATCCGAACTGATCCCCGGCGGCCATCCCGACCTGAAGTTCAAGGGCTATGAGCCGCGCTACCCCGAGCGGGTGCGCGACAACGGCGGCGACATCTTCGCGGCGGTGCGCGAGAAGGACATGCTGATCCACCACCCGTTCGAGAGCTTCGACGTGGTAGTCCAGTTCCTGCGTCAGGCCGCGCGCGATCCCAACGTCATCGCCATCAAGCAGACGCTCTATCGCACCTCCAAAGACAGCCCCATCGTCGCCGCCCTGATCGAGGCGGCCGAGAACGGCAAGAACGTCACCGCCCTGGTGGAGCTGAAGGCCCGCTTCGACGAAGAAGCCAATCTGCGCTGGGCGCGCCAGATGGAACGGGCGGGCGTCCACGTCGTCTTCGGCTTCGTCGAGTACAAGACCCACGCCAAGATGAGCGTCGTCGTGCGACGCGAGGGCGACAGCCTTCGCACCTACTGCCATTTCGGCACCGGCAACTATCACCCGGTCACGGCCAAGATCTACACGGACCTGAGCCTGTTCACCTGCGACCCGGCGCTGGGCCGCGACGCGACGCGGGTGTTCAACTACATCACCGGCTACGCGACGCCGGACGAGTTGGAAGCCCTGGTCGTCTCGCCGCTGAACATGAAGTCCAGCCTGATCGAGATGATCGGCAAGGAGATGGCCGCCGCCGCCAAGGGCAAGCCCGCCGCCATCTGGGCCAAGATGAACGCCCTGGTCGACCCGCAGATCATCGACGCCCTCTACCGCGCCAGCCAGCAGGGCGTACGCATCGAACTGGTCATCCGGGGCATCTGCTGCCTGCGTCCCGGCGTGCCGGGCCTGTCGGAGAATATCCGGGTCAAGTCGATCGTCGGCCGCTTCCTGGAGCACAGCCGCATCGTCGCCTTCGCCAACGGCCACGACCTGCCCAGCAACCGGGCGCGGCTCTACATCTCCTCGGCCGACTGGATGCCGCGCAACCTGGACCGCCGGGTCGAGTTGATGACGCCGATCCTGAACGCCACCGTCCACGATCAGGTGCTGGACCAGATCATGGTCGCCAATCTGAAGGACGACGCCCAGAGCTGGGTGCTGGAGCCCGACGGCTCCTATCGCCGGGTGACCCCCAGCGGGTCGGAGCGGCCCTTCTCGGCGCACAAATACTTCATGACCAACCCCAGCCTGTCGGGACGCGGCCGCAAGGTGAAGACCCTGCCCGGCGCCCTGTCCTATCCGGGCCTCAAGCCGCGGAAGCGCCGCTGATGAGCCCCGAGCGCGAATACGAGTCGAAACAGATCGCCGTCATCGACATCGGCTCCAACTCGGTGCGTCTGGTGCTGTACCGGCTGGAAGGCCGCGCGGTCTGGACCATGTTCAACGAGAAGGTTCTGGCGGGTCTGGGCCGCGATCTGGCCGCGACCCGACGCCTTTCTGAACCGGGCGTGGTCATGGCCATGACGGCGCTGCGCCGCTTCGCCGCCGTGATCGAGGGCGTCCAGCCGGACCAGGTGCTGGTCGCCGCCACCGCCGCCGTGCGCGAGGCCGAGGACGGCCCGCTGTTCTGCGAGCGCGTGGCCGCCGAGACGGGGCTGCTCATCCGCGTCCTGAGCGGTGAGGAAGAGGCCAAATACTCGGCGCTGGGCGTGCTGGCGGGCGATCCCGGCGCGCGCGGCGTGGCCGCCGACATGGGCGGCGCCAGTCTGGAGCTGACGCGGATCGGCGACGGTCCGCGCGGCAAGGGCGTGACCCTGCCGCTGGGGCCCTTCGCCCTGCTGGACGCCAAGGGCTTCGACGCCGATCGCCTGCGCGGCCGCATCGCCAAGCGGCTGGAGCCGATCGGAGACGATTACGCGACCCCGACGCTCTACGCCGTCGGCGGCGCCTGGCGCAGCCTGGCCCAGATGCACATGGCCATGGCCGATCACCCGATCCGCATCGTCCATCAATACGCCATGAGCGCCGCCGACGCCCGCGACATGGCCCGACTGGTCGCGCGTCAGTCCCGCGCCTCGCTCGAAAAGCTGCCCGGCCTTTCCAAGCGCCGCGCCGAGACCCTGCCCTACGCCGCCCTGGTGCTGGAGGGGCTGATCGAACGGCTGGGGCTGACCTCCGTCAACTTCTCGGCCTGGGGCGTGCGCGAGGGGCTGCTGTATCACGGCATGGAGCCGGCCATGCGGGCCGTCGATCCCCTGCTGGCGGGGTGTTCCGCCTGGGGCGGGCGCCAGGGCGTGGACCCCGCCCTGCCCCGCGCGCTGGACGGCTGGCTGCAATCGGTCGCCTCGGCCCTGCCCGAGGTGTTCGGCGAGGAACGCGACGCCCTGCTGACGTCTTCGGTCTGCCGCCTGGCCGACCTGGGCGCGCGGCTGCACCCGGACCACCGCACCAACCTGGTGTTCGATCAGGTGCTGTGGTCGCCCATTCCGGGCCAGACCCACGCCGAGCGCGCCTTCATGGCGGTGGCGATGAACGCCCGCTATGGCGGCGAGGCGCGCACGCCCGCGCCGGAAACGGTCAACCGCCTGCTGTCGGAAAAGGGCCAGAAGCGCGCCCGGGCCCTGGGGCTGGCCATGCGGCTGGCCTGCGACCTGTCGGGCCGTTCGCCGCAGCTTCTGGCCAACGCCACGGCCACGGTCGAGAAAGGCGCCCTGCGCGTCACCGCCGCCACGGGCTACGCCGACATGCTGCTGGGCGAACAGACGAAACGCCGAGCCAAGGCGCTGGCTGAAGCGATGGATCTGACCCTGAAGATATAAAGCCCTCTCCCGCCGGGAGAGGGTTTGATCAGCCCTCGATCTCGACCACTTCGACGCGGGCGCCGTTCAGCACCAGGGCGATCTCGCCCTTCTTGAGCTTCAGCGCGTCCTCGCCGAACAGCTGACGGCGCCAGCCCTTCATGGCCTCGACGTCGGCGTTGTCGTTCAGCGCGATCTTCTCCAGGTCCGACACGGTGGCGATCAGCTTTGACGCCACGCCCGCGTTGTCGCTCTTGGCCTTCAGCAGCACCTTCAGCAGTTCCACCACCGAAGGCGGCGCCGGCTGGTTGTGCGCCGGGCGCTCAAGCTTGGGCGCGTGGGCTTCAGGGTCGGCCAGAACGCGCTTCAGCTCGGCCGCAAGCTCCAGCCCCAGGCGCGAGCCGCCGAAGCCCTTGGGCACCGAACGCAGGCGGTTGAAGGCGTCGGGGTCGGTCGGCGCCTGGACGGCGATCTCGTCGATGGCCTCGTCCTTCAGGATGCGGCCGCGCGGTTGATCGCGCTCCTGGGCCGCGCGCTCGCGCCAGACGGCGACAGCGACGAAGGCGGCCAGATATTTGGCGTTGAACTTCTTGGGCTTCAGCCGCTTCCAGGCGTTCTCGGGCGAGGTGTCGTAGAGGGCCGGGTCCGTGACCGCGCCCATTTCCGACATGACCCAGTCCAGACGGCCTTCCTTCTGCAGCCGGTCGCGCAGCTTGGGATACAGGGCCGACAGGTGCGTCACGTCGCCCAGGGCATAGGTCAGTTGCGCGTCCGACAGCGGGCGACGCGCCCAGTCGGTGAAGCGACTGCCCTTGTCTAGCTCCTGACGCAGCATCTGACGGACCAGAGCCTCATAGCTGACCTGATCGCCGAAACCGGCGGCCATGGCGGCGACCTGGGTGTCGAACAGCGGGCGCGGCATGGCGCCCAGCTTGTTGAAGATCTCCACGTCCTGCCGGGCCGCGTGGAAGACCTTCAGAATCGATTCGTCCCGCAGGATGTCGAGGAAAGGCTCCAGATCCAGCCCCTCCGCCATCGGATCGATGATGGCGGCGTCCGTTGGCGAAGCCGCCGCCTGAATCAGGCACAGCTTGGGCCAGTAGGTCGTTTCCCGCATGAATTCCGTATCAACGGTGATGTACGGGGCCTTGGCCAAACGCTCGCAGAAGGCGATCAGCGCGTCATTGGTGGTGATTGGCGTCATTCCGATGCTATAGCCCCGCGCGACGCCGTCGTGGCAAGAGCGCCGCGACAAATTTTCGCCCCCGATTTCGAGCCGTGACCGATGAGCGACACCCCCGAGGCCCTGAAAAACGGTCTGACCTACGCCGATGCAGGCGTGGACATCGACGCCGGAGAACAGCTGGTCGACGCGATCAAGCCCCTGGCCAAATCCACGCGCCGCCCCGGCGCAGAGGCCTCGCTGGGCGGTTTCGGCGCCCTGTTCGACCTGAAGGCCGCCGGTTTTGAAGACCCGCTGATCGTCACCACCACGGACGGCGTCGGCACCAAGCTGAAGATCGCCATCGAGACCGGCCGCCATGACGGCGTGGGCGTCGATCTGGTCGCCATGTGCGTCAACGACCTGCTGGCGCAGGGCGCCGAGCCGCTGATGTTCCTGGACTACTACGCCACGGGCAAGCTGGACGTGGACGCCGCGCGCCGCGTCGTCGCCGGCATCGCCGAGGGCTGCCGCCAGTCGGGCAGCGCCCTGGTCGGCGGCGAAACGGCCGAAATGCCGGGCATGTATTCGGGCGGCGACTACGACCTGGCCGGCTTCTCGGTCGGCGCGGTCGAGCGCGGCAAGGTTCTGCCCTATCTGGATCAGCAGAAGGCCGGCGACGTCATCATCGGCCTGGCCTCCTCGGGTCCGCACTCGAACGGCTATTCCCTGATCCGCAAGGTGGTCGAGAAGTCCGGCCTGGCCTGGGGCGACGACGCCCCCTTCGCCAAGGACCAGACCCTGGCCCAGGCCCTAATGGAGCCGACCCGCATCTATGTGAAGCCGGTCCTGCCGCTGATGAAGGCGGACCTGATCAAGGGCGCGGCCCACATCACGGGCGGCGGCCTGATCGAGAACCCGCCGCGCTGCATCGCCGAGGGCCTGGAAGCCCGCTTCGACTGGGGCGCCTGGCCGATGCCCGCCGTCTTCCAGTGGCTGGGCGAGACGGGCGGCGTTTCGGATCACGAGATGCGCCGCACCTTCAACTGCGGCGTGGGCTTCATCCTGATCGTCGCGCCGGAGAACGTCGAGCCGGTGCTGGCCGCCTTGCTGAACGCGGGCGAGACGGCGTTTGTCTGCGGACAACTGCAGGCGGCGTAAGGCGGCAGCCTTCCGACAAGACAAAAGCCCCCGGTCAACGCGACCGGGGGCTTTTTTGCGTCCACGCTTCTTCCGCTCACCCCGGCGGACGCCGGGGCCCAGTAAGGACCGCAAGCGCCGCGTCCTTAGCCAAAGCACTGGATCCCGGCGTCCGCCGGGATGAGCGGGCATGAAGAGAAAAAGGCCCCGGTCGCGCTGACCAGGGCCTTCCTTGTTCAGACTGTCGCCGAGATCAGCGAATGCCGCCGTTCTGCGTCTCGTCGTAGAACTTGGCCATGTCGGTGTAGAGCTGCTCCAGCGCCGGGCGGGCCGTGTACATCATGTGGCCGCCTTCATAGTAGGTGAACTCCAGGTTCCCGCGCAGGTGCGGCTCCAGCATCATCTGGGCCAGGTCGTACTCCGTGCTGAAGAAGGGCGTGGCGGCGTCGTAATAGCCGTTCAGCGCCAGCACCTTCAGGTGCGGATTGCGGCGGATGGTCGTGGCCAGGTCGACCGCCGTGTTCGGCGTCGTCTGCGGGCCGCCGACCGGCGGGCGGTGGCTCCAGTCCCAGTCGAAGCCCGGCAGGCCGCGCGCCGACTGGCGATAATCCATGTCGGTGCGGTAGTTCAGCGTCGTGGCCACATAGTCGCGGAAGATGCTGAAATAGGCGCCGGTGATGGCGCTGCTGGAGGGGTCTTCCTCGGGCGAGCCGCCGACCGCATTGGCGTCAATGCCCAGGTAGCGGGTGTCCAGGCGGCCGACCGTCTGGCGACGATCGCGCAGCAGCTCCTTGCGGAAGGGGCTCAGCTCAAGGCGCAGATTGGCCTGATCCAGAACCTCGGGCGAAATGCCGATCAGGGCGCTCATCTGCTGGGCGATCTGGGCGCGCTCGGCGTCCGAGATCAGATGCCCCTTCGACAGGGCGGCCGAGTACGGGCCGATGGCGAATTCGCGGGCGCGCTGGACGTGTTCTTCCAGGCTGGGCTTGTTCGGTATCTTGTTGTGATACCAGGCCGTCGCCGCATAGGTCGGCAGCAGGGTGACGAAGTTCTGCGGATAGCCCGGCTGGCGCACGCCGTAGTTCATGATCGACGACAGCAGCACCACGCCGTTCAGCGACATGCCGCGGCTTTCCAGCTGATGCACCAGGGCGCCGGCGCGCAGGGTGCCGTAGCTTTCGCCCAGCACGTATTTCGGGCTGGACCAGCGGTCGAACTTGGTCGTGTACCGCATGATGGCGCGGGCGAAGGTGTCCGCGTCCTGATCCACGCCCCAGAAGGCCGAACCCGGGGTCTCGCCCAGCGGGCGCGAATAGCCGGCGCCGACCATGTCGATGAAGACCAGGTCGGTCTTGTCCAGCAGGGTCATGTCGTTGGGCGCCAGGTTGAACGGCCCCGGACGCTCGACCACCGGGGCGTCGGTCTGGACCCGCATCGGGCCGAAGGCGCCCATGTGCAGCCACACCGTCGGCGAGCCCGGCCCGCCGTTGAACATATAGGTGATCGGGCGACGGCCGACCGGCTGGCCGTCCAGCGTATAGGCCACATAGAAGAGGCTGGCCGTCGGCATGCCCGCGTCGTTGCGGACCGTCAGAGTGCCCGCCGTGGCCTTGTAGCGCATGGCGCGGCCGTGGGCGGTGATCGAGTGGCTGGTCGTCACCGTCTGTTCGTCGGCGCTGGCGCGGGCCCAGTTCTTCTCGATCTGTTCGGCGTTGGCGTTGCGCAGACGTTCGGCCGCCGAGCGGATCGGACCCGAGCCGCCGCTGGACGCGGCTTCCTGAGCCATGGAAACGGCCGGCGCGGCCAACAGGGCCGCGGCGCAGGCGGCGGTCAACAGACGACGCATATAGGATACTCCCCCTAGGATGCCGGACTCTCCGGCGGATCGACGCTAGCGCCGCCGTTTCCGAAGAAGCAACGGAGTTTGCGTCAGTTGGTCGATATTCGTTCGGCGGCGCTACGCCCTCCCCTTCGCCTCGCAGTCCCTCTTGCTAAGTCGCCGTCGGGGCCGCATGGCAGTCGCGCCTTTTCCAACGCGTGAGCCGCCCATGTCCGTCGCCAAAACCCGCGTCGCCGTCCTGATCTCGGGAACCGGCTCGAACATGGCCAGCCTGATCGCAGCGGGTCAGGCGGCGGACGCGCCGTATGAAGTCGTGGTCGTCGTCTCCAACATCGCGGGCGCGGGCGGTCTGGCCAAGGCCGAGGCGGCGGGCGTCGAGGCGCTGACTGTCGAGCACAAGCCCTTCGGCAAGGACCGCGAGGCGCACGAGCGCGCGATCGACGCCCTCCTGGCCGAACGCGGCGTCCAGGTCGTGGCCCTGGCCGGATACATGCGCCTGCTGACCCCGTGGCTGGTCGGGAAATGGGCGGATCGGATGCTGAACATCCACCCGTCGCTTCTGCCGCTCTATCCCGGCCTGAACACCCACGCCCGCGCCATCGAGGCCGGCGACCTTGAGGCGGGCTGCACTGTCCACATCGTCACCGAGGGCGTCGACGAAGGCCCGATCCTGGGCCAGGCGCGCGTGCCGATCCTGCCGGGCGACACGCCCGACATTCTGGCGGAACGGGTCAAGGCGGCGGAGCACGGCCTTTATCCCCAGGCGCTCGCCGATTTCGTCCGCCGCTCGTAATCCTTAACGATTTTTAATGCGACAGCCGGTCGCAGGCGAGCGCAGGTTGCCCGCAAGCACGAATGCGCCGTCCTGATGGCGTAATCGCGCACGTCTGCACCACTGGGAAAGACCCGATGATGAAAACCCGCCTGATGGGCGCCGCCGCCATGGCGCTCGCCCTCGCCTTCTCGGCTCAGCCGACCTTAGCCCAACACGCCCACGCCTCGGCGACCGCCTCGACCACGCCCGAGATCAAGCCCTGGGGCTTCGACCTGGACGGCCGCGACCTGACCGTGAAGCCAGGCGACGACTTCAACGCCTACGCCAACGGCGTCTATCTGCGCGATACCGAGATTCCGGCCGACAAGGCCCGCTTCGGCCCGTTCGACGTCCTGTATGAGAACTCGCAGGCCCAGCTTCGCGCCATCATCGAAGCCAGCGCCGCCAACCCGGTCAACGACAACGCCCGCAAGGTCGGCGCCCTGTACGCCAGCTTCATGGACGAGGCCCGCGTGAACCAGCTGGGCGCCCAGCCCCTGGCCGCCGACCTGGCCGCCATCCGCGCCGTCGCGAACCACAGCGACATGGCCCGCCTGATGGGCGCCAGCCACGAAGGCTTCGGCGGCTCCCTGTTCGGGGTGGCCGTGTTCGAGGACTTGCAAGACCCCAACGTCAACTCGGCCTATCTGGGCCAGGGCGGGCTGGGCCTGCCGGACCGCGACTATTATCTGAAGCCCGACTTCGCCTCGCAACGCGAAGCCTACGTCGGCTATGTCACGCGCGCCCTGACCGCCGCCGGGTGGAGCAACCCGGCCCAGGCCGCCGCCGACATCCTGGCCTTCGAGACCAAGGTCGCCGAAAAGCACTGGACCACGGTCGAGCGCCGCCAGATCGACAAGATCTACAACCCGACCCCGGCCGCGCAGTTGTCGACCTTCGCGCCGGGCTTCGACTGGGCCGCCTTCCTGCAGGCCTCCAAGGTCGAGAGCGTGCCGACCCTGGTGCTGATGGAGAACACCGCCATCCCCGGCATCGCCCAGGTTTTCGCCGACACCCCGATCGAGACGCTGAAGGCCTGGCAGGCCTTCCAGACCGTCGATCAGGCCAGCCCCTATCTGTCCGACGCATTCGTCGACTCGCGCTTCGAGTTCCGCGGCAAGACCCTGCGCGGCCAGCCCGAGAACCGTCCGCGCTGGAACCGCGGCGTCGCCCTGGTCGACGGCCAGCTGGGCGAGGTTCTGGGCCAGGAGTACGTCCGCCTGCACTTCCCGGCTTCGTCCAAGACGCAGATGGAGCAGTTGGTCGCCAACCTCAGCGCCGCCATGACCGAGCGCCTGAAGGCCCTGGACTGGATGAGCGAGGCCACGCGCGAGCAGGCCCTGCTGAAGATGTCCAAGTTCGGCGTGAAGATCGGCTATCCCGAGAAGTGGCGCAGCTATGACGGGCTGGAGCTGACGGCGGGCGACCTCTACGGCAACGTCGAGCGCGCCTCCGCCTTCGACTGGGCCTGGAACCGCAGCAAAATCGGCCAGCCGGTCGATCCGCTGGAATGGGGCATGACGCCCCAGACGGTGAACGCCTATTACAACCCGCCGCGCAACGAGATCGTCTTCCCGGCCGCCATCCTGCAGGCGCCCTTCTTCGATCCGAACGCCGATCCGGCGGTCAACTACGGCGGCATCGGCGCCGTGATCGGCCACGAGATCACCCACGGCTTCGACGATCAGGGCCGCAAGACCGACGCCAACGGCGTGCTGCGCGACTGGTGGACGCCGGAAGACGCCGCCCGTTTCGAGGAACGCGCCAAGACCCTGGGCGCCATCTACGCCGCCGAGGAGCCCGTGCCGGGGATGCACATCAACGGCGACCTGACGATGGGCGAGAACATTGCCGATCTGGGCGGGCTGCTGATGGCGCTGGACGCCTATAAGCGCAGCCTGAACGGCCAGCCGGCCCCGGTGATCGACGGCCTGACGGGCGAACAGCGCGTCTTCCTGGGCTGGGCCCAGGTGTGGCGCGAGAAGTCGCGTGAAGAGGCTCTGAAAGAGCAGCTGACCACCGACCCGCACTCGCCCGGCATGGCGCGCGCCGCCACCCCGCCGCGCAATATCGACGCCTGGTACGCCGCCTTCGGCGTCACCCCGGATCAGGCGGAATACATCGCCCCCCAAAAGCGCGCCCGCATCTGGTAAGCGGCGCGTCCGGCGACGGACAAAAGGAAAGGGCGTCGGCTTCGCGGCCGACGCCCTTTTTATTTCGCCTTGCGAAGAAAGCCTTACTCGTGCGGCTTCTTCGGCGTGGTGGCGGCGCCTGCCACGGCGCCGATGACGCCGCCGGCGACGGTCGCGCCGGTGTTGCCGCCGATCGCCTGACCGGCGACCGCGCCGCCCAGGGCGCCCGTGGCGGCGCGTTGTTCCGTGGTCGTGCCGCAGGCCGCCAACAGAGCCGTCAGGCCGATCACCGGGGCGAGTTTCAGCATCGTCTTCATGGCGGTCATCCTTGTTCTTCTTCGAGAGACAGCGTGACCATGAAAACGAAACGGCCCGCCCCCGGTTCCGAGGGCGGGCCGAATTGTCACACAGCTTGGCCGCAAACGATCAAGCCGCGTCGGGTCGAAAAGGCGAAGCCTTTTGACCGCGGCTCAGAAAAACAGGCCGCGTCGGGTCGGAAATCAGCCGACGATGTCAGCGTCCGTGAAGAACTGGGCGATCTCGATGCCGGCGTTCTCCAGCGAGTCCGAACCGTGGACCGAGTTCTCGCCGATCGACAGGGCGAACAGCTTGCGGATGGTGCCTTCAGCGGCGTCGTTCGGGTTGGTGGCGCCCATGACTTCGCGGTACTTGGCGACGGCGTTGTCGCCTTCCAGCACTTGGACGACGACCGGCTCGGCGATCATCTGCGAGACCAGTTCGCCGTAGAAGGGGCGCTCGGCGTGCACTTCGTAGAACTTCTTGGCTTGGGCTTCGGTCAGCTTGACGCGGCGTTGGCCGACGATGCGCAGGCCGGCGCCTTCGATCACAGCGTTGATGGCGCCCGTCAGGTTACGGCGGGTGGCGTCCGGCTTGATGATCGAGAACGTACGTTCGGTCATGGGAGTGACTTCTTGTTTGGGAGTTTGAGGGTCGGCGGCTTATAGCGAGCGCCGCACATCTTTCCAATATCCCCGCGCGTAAGCCTTTTTCTTTCCGGTTCCCATGCTGCAGATCAAAAACCTGACCTACAACGCCTGGGGCCGCGAGTTCCTGGACGACGCCTCCGTCAGCCTGCCGCCGGGGTCCAAGGTCGGCCTGGTCGGCCGCAACGGCATCGGCAAGTCGACCCTGTTCAAGCTGATCCTAGGTGAACTGGCCGCCAACGGCGACGAAATCTCCCTGCCCAAGACCGCCCGCATCGGCTCGGTGGATCAGGAACACCCCGCGACGCCCGTCAGCGTTCTGGACACCATTCTGGAAGCCGATGTCGAGCGCCACGACCTGTTGACCCGGCTGGAAACCGCCGAGCCGGAGGAAATGGGCGAGATCTGGGGCCGTCTGATCGAGATCGACGCCGACAGCGCGCCCGCCCGCGCCTCTGAAATCCTGGCCGGTCTCGGCTTCAGCCACGATGACATCCTGCGCCCGATGGCCGAGTTCTCGGGCGGCTGGCGGATGCGCGTCGCCTTGGCCGCCGCCCTGTTCGCCGAGCCGGACATGCTGCTGCTGGACGAACCGACCAACTACCTCGATCTGGAAGGCGCCCTGTGGCTGGAGCAGCGGCTGAAACGCTATCCGCACACGGCCCTGATCATCAGCCACGACCGCGAGCTGCTGAACGGCGTCTGCACCCACATCCTGCAGCTGTCGAACCGCAAGCTGGACCTCTACACCGGCAACTACGACACCTTCGAAAAGACGCGAGCCGAAAAACTGCGCCTGATGGCGTCGACCCAGGCCAAGCAGGACGCCGAGCGCGCCCACCTGCAAAAGTTCATCGACCGCTTCAAGGCCAAGGCCTCCAAGGCCACCCAGGCCCAGTCGCGCGTCAAGCGACTGGAGAAGATGCAGCGGATCGAACTGCCGCCGGAGGAGCGCGTCGCCCCCTTCACCCTGCCTTCGCCCGAACGCCCCCTGCCCCCGCCGCTGATCCGGTTGGAGAAGGCCAACGTCGGCTATGAGCCGGGCAAGCCGATCCTGAAAAACCTGAACCTGCGGATGGATCTGGACGACCGCATCGGCCTGCTGGGCGTCAACGGGGCGGGCAAGTCGACCTTCGCCAAACTGATCGCCAAGGCCCTGACCGTCGAGACGGGCGAGTTCCATCGCGACGGCAAGATGCGCGTGGGCTGGTTCCACCAGCACCAGATCGAGGCGATGGACCCGACCGACACGCCGCTGGAGATCATCCGCCGCGCCATGCCGGACGCCTCGGAAAGCAGCCGCCGCAGCCGTCTGGCCCAATTCGGCCTGCCGTTCGAGAAGCAGGAGACCACCGTCGCATCGCTGTCGGGCGGCGAGCGGGCGCGCCTGCTGCTGAACCTGGTGGCGATGGATGCGCCGCACATCCTGATTCTGGACGAACCGACCAACCACCTGGACATCGACAGCCGCCGCGCCCTGCTGGACGCGCTGAACGAATACACCGGCGCGGTCATCCTGATCACCCACGACCGCTCGCTGATGGAGCTGGTGGCCGACCGCCTGTGGCTGGCCGCCGACGGGTCGGTGAAGCCGTTCGACGGCGACATGGACGACTATCAGAAGTTCGTCCTCGACCGCGCCAAGCAGGCTGGGATGAAGCCCAGCCAGGTCAAGCATGAGGAAGCTGTGGCCGAGGCTCCCGCGCCCGCCGTCGCGCCCAAGGCCGAAAAGAAGAAGGGGCCGTCTCCGTCCACGCTCCGCCATGCGGTGAAGAAGGCCGAGGACAGGATGGCCCAGCTGACCGCCGACCTGGCGCGGCTGGACGACGACCTGGCCAACGCCGCCGTCAATGATCCGAAGAAACTGGAAGGCCTGACGCGCGCCCGCGCCAAGGCCCAGGCCGATCTGGATCAGGCCGAGGCCGACTGGATCGCCGCCGAGGAAGCCCTGGCCGAGGTCTCCTGATGAGCAAGACGCCGCCCCTGCTGACCAAGGACGAGATGCAGGAGGCGTCTGCCCGTCTGCGCGCCTACCTGCGCGACGAGCTGGAGGTGGAGGTCGGCCAGTTGCCTGCCGAAATGCTGGTGGAGTTCATCGGCCGCGACATCGGCCGCCTGTTCTACAACCGCGGCCTGCGCGACGCGGAGACCGTGGTGCGCCAGAAGGTAGAGGACGTCGCCGACGCCCTCTACGGCCTGGAGCAATAAGCCCCACAGCCCTGATCCCCGCTCACCCCGGCGGACGCCGGGATGAGCGGATATTCTAGGGGATTCAGCCGCAGCTGACGCGCGTCACCACGTTGGTCTTGTCGTCGTAGGTGAAGGTCACGCGGTTCTCGCGATAGTCCATGGTCGCCGCGCAGCTGCTGCACAGGACGCGGAAGATGCGGCCTTGCGGCGCGGTCGGAATGGTCGAGCGATTGCGCCCCACATACTCCTGATAGTCGCTGGCCTTGCAGGCGACGGGGGTCGCCTCGCCGCCGGGCGCAGGCGTCGCGCCGCCGCCCTGGGTCGGGGCGCAGGCGGCCAGGGCGAGGAAGCCCGCTGCGGCGCTCAGGGTCAGAATCGTCTTCATGGCGGCGTCCTTTTCGATCAGCCGCAGCGAACCTGTTCGACCAGGCCCGTCTGCTGATTATAGAAAATATTCAAGCGGTAAGGCGAATAGTCTTCGGTTACGGGACAGGTCGTGCAGGCGACGCGACGGTTCACTACATCCACCGGAACGGGAATCTGGCTGCGCGGTTTCCCGACCAGCCACTGAAGCTCGCCGGCCTTGCACATGTCGCCGTCGATGCTGCGGACGCCCGGTTCGGACAGATAGGGCCGTTCAGTGGAAGAGACCGGCGTCCGCACCGGCGCCGTCGGCTGGCCGGCGTGTCGCACAGGCGGCGGCGAGGCGCAGGCCGACAGGGCGACCAGGCCGACGCCCAGGATCAGGCCGCCTTTTCCCAGCGGCCCTCGTCCGATTGTTTCCAGTAGGCCAGGTCGGCGCCGTCCGCCTTCAGCGTCCGCCAGCGCCCGCGCGCATGGTTCAGCGCCTGCTCGTCCCGACCGTCGAAAATGATGAAGCAACGTGCGAACTCCTGCGTGGCCCCAAGCTCTGAATCATCGACGATGAACAGCGCCTGAGCGCCATTCAGATTTTCGCCCGATTCGGACAGGAGCACAGGCTGGCGCGCAGCGTGTCCGCCGTCAGCCCGTCCGTGCGGCAGGAAGCTGTCGTCGCGATAGGTCCACAAAAGCTCGTCGATGTCGTCGAGCCGGTGCGAGGTCGCGCCCCGGATCAGGGCGCGCCATCCCCGCTGAAGCGTGCGCTCCAGCAGGGTCGGCAGCACCTGTTCCAGCGTCGACCGCTCCAGATGATAGAACCAGATTTCCGGCTTGGCGTCAGACACCCGACCCTACCTTCCTGAACTGAGGTCAGCCTTCGTAGTGGTCGGCGACCATGCGGTCGAGCAGACGCACGCCATAGCCCACGGCGCCGTCCGGCACGGTCGGGTTCTTGGAGTCCTTCACCCAGGCGGTCGAGGCGATGTCGATGTGCGCCCACGGCGTGCCGTTGGTAAAGCGTTGCAGGAACAGGGCGGCGGTGATCGAGCCGCCCGCGCGGCCGTTGCCCATGTTCTTCACATCGGCGATCGGGCTGTCGATGTGGCGGTCGTATTCCGCGGGGATCGGCATGCGCCAGGACTTCTCGCCCACCTTCGGACCGGCGTCGGCGATGTTGGCGGCCAGTTCGTCGCTATTGGTGAAGACGCCCGCGTATTCCAGGCCCAGCGAGATGATGATGGCGCCCGTCAGGGTGGCCAGGTCGATCATGAACTTCGGCTTGAAGCGGTCCTGCGTGTACCAGAGGGCGTCGGCCAGAACGAGGCGGCCCTCGGCGTCGGTGTTCAGCACTTCGATGGTCTGGCCCGACATGGAGGTGACCACGTCGCCCGGACGCTGTGCGGCGCCGTCAGGCATATTCTCGACCAGGCCCAGAACGCCGACGACGTTGACCTTGGCCTTGCGGCCCGCCAGGGCGTGCATCAGGCCGGCCACGGCGGCGGCGCCGCCCATGTCCCACTTCATCTCTTCCATGCCGTCAGCGGGCTTCAGGCTGATGCCGCCGGTGTCGAAGCAGACGCCCTTGCCGACGAAGGCGATGGGGGCCTCGCCTTCCTTGCCGCCGTTCCACTGGATGACGGCCAGCTGGCTTTCACGCACCGAGCCCTGCCCGACGCCGAGCAGCGAGCCCATGCCCAGCTTCTCCATCTCGGCCTCGCCCAGAATCTCGACCTTGGCGCCCAGGGCCTCCAGCTCCTTCACGCGGCGCGCGAACTCGGCCGGGTACAGGATGTTGGCGGGCTCCGACACCAGGTCGCGCGCGAACAGCACGGCGTCGGCCACAGCCGACAACGGCTGGAAAGCGGCCTCTGCGGCCTTCACGTCCGAGGTCACGACGCGCACGGTCGTCACCGACGGGATCTTATCGGCCTTCTGCTTGGTCAGGTATTTGGCGAAGCGATAGGCGGCCAGGCGCACGGCGAATCCGGCGCGGGCGGCAAGTTCCGGCGACAGGTGCGACACGTCGATGGTCAGGACTTCGGCGCCCGACAGCTTGGTCGCCTGATAGGCGGCCGCAGCCGCGGTTTCGACCGCCAGATCGTCCAGCTTGTCCGCCGCGCCCGCGCCGACCAGCAGGACGGCGTTCGCGTCGATCCCCGCCGGAGCCGCGACGTTCAGGCTGCTGTTGGCGGCGCCGTTGAAGCGGCTGTTCTTCATCGCCTTGGCCAGGGCGCCCGAGGCGGCCTGATCCAGCGTCGGTCCGGTCCCAGCCAGCGCCCGCCCCTCATGAACCAGCAAGGCGAGAATTTCGGCTGCACCCGACGAAGCGACGAATTCGATTTTCATAAACTGACTCCAGACCGAGAAATCATGCCCCGGTCACGCTTGAATTTGCCATGGTCGCGGCGACGGTTTCGTCGGGGCGGCCGGATGTGTATTACATGGCTCGCATCGCCCTGGGCTGCAACACGTTCGCAGCCGATTATACGACCTTACCCGCCGCATGACCCTGATTCAGAGGTATCTTTTCCGCCAGATCGGCCTGCCCATCGTGGCGGCGGTCGCGGCGCTGGCCGGGATAGGCCTGCTGAGTCAGAGCCTTGATCAATTGGAGGTCATCGTCGAGCGCGGCCAGAGCGTCTGGGTCATGGTCAAATTGACCTTGCTAGCCCTGCCGCAACTGATCGCCGTCATCCTGCCCATCGGCCTGTTCGTCGGCGCCCTGATCGCCCTGACGCGGCTGCAGCGGGAGCAGGAGCTGACCGCCGCCTACGCCGCCGGCGTCAGCCGCTGGGCCCTGATCCGGCCGGCCCTGCAGATCGCCCTGATCGTCACGGTCGTCTCCCTGCTGGTGAACGTCTTCGTCCAGCCCTGGGCCCAGCGCGAGGGTCGCCGCCAGGCGTTCGCCATCCGCACCGACCTGGCCGCCCTGCTGGTCGAGGAAGGGCGCTTCGTTCAGGGGCCGGACGGCCTGACCGTCTACGTCCAGCAGATCGAGCAGAACGGCCTGATGAAGAACCTCTTCGTCTACCTGGACAACGGCAAGACGGTCACGACCTGGGACGCCGAGACGGCCCGCTTCGGCCGCGTCGACGGCCTGCCGGTGCTGACCATGCAGAACGGCTCGATGCAGCGCTATTCCTCGCGCGAGGTGCTGAACCAGCTCTCGTTCGACCAGCAGGTGTTCGACCTGTCGCCCTACGCCAAGACCAGCGAGCGCATCCGCTTCAAGCCGTCGGACCTGTGGCTGACGGACCTGTTCGACCCGACCCCCGCCCTGCTGGAAAGCGCCGGAACGCGCGGCGAGCTGGCGGCCGAGGGCCATTCGCGCCTGGCTTCGCCTCTCTACGCCCTGGCGGCCATGGCCTTTGCCCTGGCGGCCATCCTGGGCGGCGCCTTCAGCCGCAGCGGCTACGCCGGACGCATCGCCAGGGCGGCGGGCGCCTTCCTGATCCTGCGCGTCATCGGGTACGGCCTGGTGGCGGGCAGCGCCTGGAACGGCGCGCTCAACATCCTGCAATACGTCGTGCCGCTGGCCGCCACATTCCTGGCCCTGCGCATCCTGTTCCGCGCGCTGAAGCCGCGCCGTCGCCGCACCTGGGCGCCGCTGGAACGCCTGAAGGCGAGGTTCGCATGAAGCTCCGTCTCGGCCGTATCGAACGCTATGTGCTGATCCAGCAGATGAAGGCGCTGGGCGT
This sequence comes from Brevundimonas sp. UBA7507, assembly GCF_002478355.1. Lineage (NCBI taxonomy): Bacteria > Pseudomonadati > Pseudomonadota > Alphaproteobacteria > Caulobacterales > Caulobacteraceae > Brevundimonas > Brevundimonas sp. UBA7507. The sequence goes on from NZ_DLNP01000013.1 coordinate 558,367, forward strand.
GGCCCTGGCCGTCATCGCCGCCCTGGTCATGCTGATCGACTTCGTCGAGGTCTCGCGCGGGCTGAACTCGTCCGGCGAACTGTCGGGCGGGCGCATCCTGGGCCTGGTGATGGTCAAGTCGCCATCGGTGATCGTGCAGCTTCTGCCCTTCGTCTTCCTGTTCGGCACGCTGGGCGCCTTCGTCAGCCTGAACCGGCGCAGCGAGCTGATCGCCATGCGGGCGGCGGGCGTTTCGGCTTGGCGCTTCGTCCTGCCGGCGGCGGGCGCGGCGGTGGCGCTGGGCGTGCTGACGGTCACGGTGCTGGGCCCGATGGCGGCGGCGGGCGACGCCGTCTGGCAGCGCGAACGCGCCCGCATCTCCGGCTCGGTTCCCGGCAGCGAATCGGGCCAGGCGGTCTGGCTGCGCGAAGGCGACGCCAACCGTCAGATGATCATTCGCGGAGGCCGCCAGGAGCAAGCCAGCGGACGGCTTCTGGACGCGACCTTCTTCATCTACACCACGACCTCGAGCGGCCGTCGCGTCTTCACCGAGCGCGTGGACGCCGCCACGGCGACGCTCAACGCCGGGCGCTGGCGACTGACCGACGCCGCGGGCGCGCAGACAGGCCAGCGGGCGGTGCGCTACGCCACCTTGGACCTGCCGTCCAACCTGGCCGACGAAGAGGCCTTCCAGCGTTTCGCCCGACCGCAGTCGACGCCCTTCTGGTCCCTGCCCAACCAGATTCGTCGGATCGAGGACGCCGGCTTCGCCTCGACCGCCTACCAGCTGCGGCTGCAACAGCTTCTGGCCACGCCGCTGATCTTCGGCGCCATGTCCATTCTGGCGGCGGCCTTCTCGCTGCGGCTGATGCGCCTGGGCGATCTGGCGCGGATGACAGTGGCGGCCGTGGTGCTGGGCTTCGCCTTCTTCTTCCTGAATCAGTTCTCCTCAGCCATGGGTTCGGCCGAGGTCGTGCCGCCGATCGTCGCCGCCTGGCTGCCGCCTATATTGACGGCTCTCGCCGCCTTTACCTTGCTGTTCTATACCGAAGACGGCTAATCGAGCGGTTTCCGCCCGGCCGGTAATGAGTGGACACCGCATGACCCATCGCCGTCTCCCCCGCATGGGAGCCCTGCGCCTTCGGCTGTTGACCGGCGCGGCGTTGGTCATAGGCGCGCCCCTGTCTGCGCCAGGACTGGCCTACGCCGCCCAGGCCCAGGCCCAGGCGCCGGCTCCGACCCCCGCCGTTCAGGCGGCGCCGCAAACAGCCGCTCAGACGCCGGGCGCAGACGGTCTGACGCCCGACGCCGTCTACATGGACGCCGATTCCGCCCAACGTGAAGGCGACCTCGTCTCGGCCCAGGGTTCGGCCGAGGATCGGGTTCTGGCTCGCATTCAGGACCACAGCCTGCGCGCCAGGGACGTCACCTATGATCTGCAAAGCCAGATCGCCACGGCCTCGGGCGACGCTGAACTGACGGCGCCGGACGGCTCGGTCGTTCACGCCGAGCGCATCGAACTGGATTCGGATTTCAAGACGGGCGTGGCCGTCGACCTGGCCACGCGCCTGTCGAACGGCTCCAGCCTGATGGCCGCCACCGCCGTGCGCCGTTCCGAAACGGTCAGCGAGCTGAACAACGTCATCTTCACCCCCTGCCCCATCTGCACCGTGGACGGCGCGGCCAAGACGCCCAGCGTCTCCATCCAGGCCTCCAAGGCGGTGCAGAACGAGGAGCTGCGCGCGATCCTGTATCGCGACGTGGTGTTCCGCCTGGGCGGCGTGCCGATCTTCTACCTGCCCGCCTTCTCGCATCCCGATCCGACGGTGGACCGCGCCTCGGGCTTCCTGGTGCCGTGGGGCGACTACCAGTCCGGCCGGGGCGTCTCGCTCGAGATTCCTTATCTGCACGTCATCTCGCCGTCCGAGGACGTTCTGATCAGCCCGCAGTTCAACACAAAGGTCGCGCCGCTGCTGAACCTGCAATGGCGCAAGCGGTTCGCTGACGGCATGATCGTGGCGCGCGGCGGCGCCACCTACGGCCGAAATTTCGGCGACTTCGACCTGGACGGCGACGGTCGCGCGGAAAGCAACGTCCGCTTCGGCGACAAGACGGCGCGCAGCTATCTTCTGGCCCACGGCGCCTTCGACCCGGACGGCCCTTGGCGCTGGGGCTTCACGGCCGAGCGCGTCTCCGACAAGACGCTGTTCGACCGCTATGACGTGCGCGACGCCTATCAGGACAACGGCCTCTATTACGGCGACAGCCGTCGCCTGATCAGCCAGCTCTACGCCGAGCGCCAGACCGAGCGCTCCTATCTGTCGGTCGCAGCTTTCACCATGCAGAGCCTGAGGCTGGATCCATCGTATTCGGACACCGACTTCCGCAACTCCAGCGGCTATCTGGTGTTCGAAGACGACAACACCCTGCCGTTGGTGGCGCCCCTGATCGAGGCGCGATGGGAGCCGGAAGGCCCCATCTTCGGCGGCCGCCTGCGTCTGCGCGGCTCCGCCGTCGCCCTGACCCGCGACGCCTATGTCGGCTTCCCCACCCTGGCGCCCGAACTGATTCCCGGCGGCTCCACCGACGGCCTGCCCGGCGTCGACAGCCGCCGCATCACCGGCCAGGCGGAATGGCGCCGCGCGATGATCTCGCCCATCGGCATCCGCTGGGAGCCGTTCGTCGACCTGCGCGCCGACGTCTATTCTGTGGACGACCTGCCGCCCGCCATGGGCGTCGAGAACGACATCTACACCCGCACGCGCGCCAGCGCCGGGGTCGACGTCAGCTATCCCCTGTATCGCCGCCTCAGCGCCTCGTCCGACCTGATCCTGGAGCCGATGGCCCAGGTGTCGATCTCCAACAAGGCGGACCTGGATCGACGCATTCCGAACGAGGACAGCCAGATCACGGAGCTGGACCACCTGTCCCTTTTCCGCATGGATCGCTTCCCCGGCTACGACCTGCTGGAAGGCGGCTTGCGCTTCACGGCGGGCGCGCGCGCGACATTGCACTGGGACGAGGTGCGCTCGGCCAGTCTGTTCATCGGCCGCAGCATGCGCGCAGACGATCAGGACGAATACCTGACGCCGATCCCGGACGATCCGACGCGCCTTTATGACCCCTCGGGTCTGGCCAGCCGGACGTCGGACTGGGTGGTTCAGGGGTCGTTCAATCCCTCGGATCGCATGCGCGGCTGGTTCCACGCCACGATCGACGGCAATGGCGAAGTTCGTCGGGCCGAGGCGACCGTCGACGGCCGCTGGGGACGCCGGAACCTGGCCAGCGTAAGCTACATCGTGGACAGCTCGAACCCCTTGGACGGCCCCGAGAACCGCAACTACGAGTTCGTCCAGCTCTCCGGTCACCAGTTCATCTACGGCAACTGGGGCGTGGCGGTGACGGGGATCGCCGACATGCAACGCGACATCGTCACCCGGTCGGAGGTCGGCCTGCTGTATGACGACGACTGCTTCCGCATTGAGCTGGGCTGGCGGCGCGACAACACGCGCGTCCGGCCGACCGGCCCGGCGGAAGGCGTTTACATCCGTCTTAACCTCGCCACTTTTGGGGCTTCAGGCTATGATCGCAATGATATGCGGTAGGCAGGGCGCGCATTGCGGCGTAGGGGAGCTTGCGCCCCGGCGCTGCGGCGTGGCGATCGCCGCCGACCGGCTCGGGACCGCTTTAGGGAATCAGGACTGACGATGGGTTTGATGCGTTACTCTACGGGAGCCGCCCTGGCCGCCCTTATGGTCGTGGCGGCCGTGGAGCCTTCCTCGGCTCAGACTTCGGCGTCTCCCGCTCCTGCGCAGGCCGCGCCTCAGACTCCGGCCGCCGGCGCGCTGAACCCCGCCGCCGAGGAAGCGCCCCAGCGCACCGCGCCTGCGCCGCAATTCCGCCTGTCCGACGGCATCATCGCCACGGTCAACGACCGCATCATCACCGGCTTCGACCTGCGTCAGCGGATGCTGGTTCTGATGGCCATGACCCAGGTCCAGCCGACCGAAGAAAACATCGGCGCCATCCAGCAACAGGCGCTGAACGACCTGATCGACCAGCACCTTCAGGCCGCCGAACTGGCCAAGTTCGAACAGCTCAAGATCGGCGACGCCGAAGTCGATCAGGAAATCGCCGACATGGCCCGTCAGGCGGGCACGACGCCGGCCAGCTACATCAACTTCCTGGAACAGGGCGGGATCAGCATCCCCGCCTTCCGCGAGCAGCTGCGAACGGAGATCGGCTGGCGCGAACTGGTCGGCGGCCGTTTCCGCGACCGCGCCCGCGTCGGCAAGAGCCAGGTCGAGCAGACCATGCGCCAGATGACCGAATCGGCGACCAAGCCTCAGTATCTGATCGGCGAAATCTACCTGGAGGCCGCCCGCGTCGGCGGCATGCAGGAGGCCATGAACGGCGCGCGCCAACTGGTGCAGCAGATGATCCAGGGCGCGCCCTTCATGGCCGTGGCGCGCCAGTTCTCGGCCGCCCCCTCGGCCGCCCGCGGCGGCGACGCCGGCTGGGTGGTCCAAGGCACGGTCCAGCCCGCCCTGCAGTCCGTCATGGACACGCTGGAGCCCGGCCAGCTGTCGAACCCCATCCCCGTCGATGGCGGCGTCTACATCCTCTACATGCGCGACAAGCGCTCGGGCGCCTCGACCAGCATGGTCAAGATGAAGCAGGTCATGGTCGAACTGCCGGAAAACGCCGATGAGGCCCAGGTGGCCGCCGCGACCCAGCGCCTCGAGGCCCTGCGCGGCCAGTTGACCTGCGACAACATCCTGACCCGCGCTCGGTCCGAGCCGGGCCTGCTGGGCGCCGATCTGGGCGAGAGCGACGTCGCCGATCTGCTGCCGCAGTTCCAGCAGGTCGCCCGCTCGGCCGAGGTCGGCTCAGTCAGCACGGCGGTCCGCACCCCGCTGGGCGTGCACCTGCTGGCCGTCTGCGATCGCCGCCTGGGCGGTCCCGACGCCCCCTCGGCGCAACAGGTCGAAGCCCGTTTGCAGAACCAGAACTACGCCATGCTGGGCCGCCGCTATCTGCGCGACCTGCGGGCCGACGCCCTGATCGAAATCAAGCAATGACGACGCTCCGGCCGCTCATCGTCACGATGGGCGACCCCGCAGGGGTGGGGCCGGAGATCATCGCGCGCGCCTGGTCGGTGCTGGGCTCCGCGCCCGGCCCCCTGGCGCCGGTCGCGCCCTTCGTCGTGGTCGGCGACGCCGATGTTCTGAAGGCGCAGGGCCAGCCGGTCGAGGCCGTCCTCAGCCCCGCGGACGCCGCCGGCGTCTTCGGCCGCGCCATCCCCGTCCTGCACCATCCGGCGCCCGCCCCCGTAGCGGCGGGTCAGCCTGAGCCCGCCAACGCCGTCGCCGTCGCCGACTGGATCGAACGCGGCGTCGATCTGGTGCTGTCGGGCGAAGGCTGCGGCCTGGTAACGGCGCCGATCGCCAAGGCGCCCATGTACGCCTCCGGCTTCCGCTTTCCCGGCCACACTGAGTTCATCGCCGAACTGACCGCCGACATCCCGTTCAGCGGCACGCGCGGCCCGGTGATGATGCTGACGGCGCAGAACCTGCGCGCCTGCCTCGTCACTATCCACGTGCCGATCGACCAACTGCCCGAACTGGTGACCGGGGAGCGCGTCGCCCGCGTCGCCCGCGTCGTCCACGAATCTATGAAACGCGACTTCGGCATCGCCGCCCCGCGCTTGGCCATGGCCGCGCTGAACCCCCACGCGGGCGAAGGCGGCGCCATCGGCCTGCAGGAAGTGACGGTGCTGCGCCCCGCCGCCGAGGCCCTGCGCGCCGAGGGGCTGAACATCACCGATCCCCTGCCCGCCGACACCCTGTTCCACGAGGAAGCACGGGCGCGGTACGACGCCGTGGTCTGCCTCTATCACGATCAGGCGCTGATCCCGGTGAAGACGCTGGACTTCTGGGGCGGGGTCAACGCCACCCTTGGCCTGCCCATCGTCCGCACCTCGCCCGACCACGGCACCGGCTTCGACATTGCGGGCAAAGGCGTCGCCCGCGCCGACAGCTTCATCGCCGCCGTCCGCCTGGCTTCTGAGATGGCGTCTGCGCGCGCGGCGCGCTAACAGGCCTCGTGACCGATCATCTGCCCTCCCTGCGTGAAACGCTCGACGCCCACGGCCTGTCGGCCAAGAAGAGCTTCGGCCAGCACTTTCTGCTGGACCTGAACGTCACGCGGAAGATCGTCCGCTACGCCGGGCCGTTCGACGGCCGCGCCGTCATCGAGGTCGGCCCCGGCCCCGGCGGCCTGACCCGCGCCCTGCTGGAAAGCGACGCAGGCAAGGTGGTGCTGGTCGAGAAAGACCCGCGCTTCATCCCCCTGCTGTCCGAACTGGACGACGGCTCGGGCCGCCTGACCATCGTCGAGGCCGACGCCCTGAAGGTGAAGGAAGCCGAACTCGTCGAGGGCCCCGCGCATCTGGTCTCCAACCTGCCCTACAACGTCGGCACGCCGCTGCTGATCAAATGGCTGACGGGGCCGTGGACGCCGTGCGCCCTGACCCTGATGTTCCAGAAGGAAGTCGCCGAGCGCGTGGTGGCCCAACCAGGCGAGGACGCCTATGGCCGGCTGGCCGTCATCAGTCAGGCCGTGGCCGAAGCGCGCATCGTCATGCATCTGCCCGCCGCCGCCTTCACCCCGCCGCCCAAGGTGGCCTCGGCCGTGGTGCATCTGATACCCTTGGCCGAGCGCCCCGCCCCCGACCGCCTGAAGCGGCTGGAACGGGTCACGGCGGCCGCCTTCGGCCAGCGTCGCAAGATGCTGCGCTCCAGCCTGAAACAACTTGGCGGCGCCGCCCTGTGCGAAGCCGCTGGAATCGAACCCGACGCCCGCGCCGAGACCATCGACGTGGCGGGCTTCCTCAGATTGGCCGACGCTTTGACATGACAGTAGAAATCGAACCCTTCCGCGCCATCGCCATCAGCCGCATCGCCCACGAGATGAAGGCTGAAGGACAGTCGGTCATCCATATGGAGTTCGGCCAGCCCTCGACCGGAGCCCCCAGCCGCGCCATCGCCGAGGCCCACCGCGTGGTCGACGCCGAGGCCGGCGGCTATTGGGAAAGCCCCAATCTGCGCGCCCGCGTGGCCAAGCTGTACAAGGACCGTTACGGCGTCGTCATCGATCCCGAGCGCGTCATCATGACCGCCGGCGCCTCTCCCGCCCTGGTGGTGGCGCTGAACATGCGCTTCGCTCCCGGCGACCGCGTGGCTATCGCCCGCCCCGGCTATGTCGCCTATCGCAACACGATGAAGGCCCTGCATATCGTCCCGCAGGAGATCGACTGCGGCCCCGACGTGCGCTTCCAGCTGACGGCCAAGGCGCTGCGCGACCTGGACCCGGCGCCGCAGGGCGTCATCATCGCCAGCCCCGCCAACCCGACCGGCACCGTCATCGCCGAGGACGAGCTGAAGGCCATCGTCGAGGTCTGCCGCGAGCGCAACATCAGCATCATCTCGGACGAGATCTATCACGGCATCACCTACGGCCACGACACGCCCTGCATGCTGCAGTTCGACGACAAGGCCATGATCGTGAACAGCTTCTCCAAATACTGGAGCATGGCGGGCTGGCGTCTGGGCTGGCTGATCCTGCCGGAAGAAGAGGTCCAGCAGGCCCGCGCGCGCATGGGCAACATGTTCCTGACGCCGCCGACGCTCAGCCAGTTCGCCGGCCTGGCCGCCATGGATTGCGAAGAAGAGCTGGAAGCCAACATCGACGTCTATCGCTCCAACCGCGAGCGGATGCTGGAAGCCCTGCCCGCCATGGGCCTGCGCTCGATCGCCCCGCCGGACGGCGCCTTCTACATCTATGCCGACATCGGCCACCTGACGAACGACAGCATGGCCTTCTGCGAGAAGCTGGTGCGCGAGACGGGCGTGGCCACGGCGCCGGGCGTCGACTTCGACCCCGTGAACGGCCACCGCTTCATCCGCTTCAGCTTCGCCGTCTCGACGCCTGAGATCGAGGACGCCCTGGCCCGCATGAAGACCTTCTTCGCCGCGCGCACCGAGGAAATGCAGGAACAGCGGACAGCCTAGGAGCGTTCGACAAGCCCCGGAACCTTCGGAGCTTTCATGTCGAAATCGCGTCTCGCCGTCTCAGTCCTGCCCTTCACCCTGGCCGTGCTCGCGGCCTGCGGATCGCCTGCTGAGACCCCGAGGCCCGAACAGCCCCCGGTCGCCGAAACCGCCGCCTCGGCTCTGAATCGTGAGGCGGTCGAGGCCGCCGTATTCGAGACCGTCGCCGCCCCCGTCGAGGGTCAACCCGCGCGGCCCGACGCGGCGACGGCGCGCGCCCAGATCCTGCTGGACCGCGCCAACTTCTCGCCGGGCGTGATCGACGGCCTGGGCGGCGACAACACCCGCCAGGCGATCGCCGCCTTCGAAAAAGCCGCCGGACTGCCCCAGGACGGGGTGCTGGACGCCGAGGTCTTCCGCCGCCTGACCGCCGGCGACGACGGCCGCGTCCTGACCGACTATACGATCGCCGCCGCTGACCTGGCCGGTCCTTTCATCGGCCAGGTTCCGGCCGATCTGGCCGACATGGCCAAGCTCCAGACCGTCGGCTACGCCACGCCGCTGGAGATGCTGGCCGAGAAATTCCACATGACCGAGGGCCTGCTGCAGGCGCTCAATCCCGGCGTCGACTTCGGCAAGGCGGGCCAGACCATCGTCGTCGCCGCCGTGGCTCAGACCGATCTGGCGGACGACGTGGCCCACATCGTCGTGGACAAGGCCGAGCGGTCGGTGCGGGTCTATGACGCGGCGGACAAGCTGTTGGCCTTCTATCCCGCCACCATCGGCAGTTCGGCGCGCCCGGCGCCCTCGGGCGAGCTGACCGTCGTCGGCGTCGCGCCCGAGCCCAACTACACCTACGACCCCGATCGGGTCAGCTATGATCGGGGCGACCGCAAGGTCATCGTGCCGCCGGGGCCGAACAATCCGGTCGGCTCGGTGTGGATCGACCTGTCGCGCGACACCTACGGCATCCACGGCACGCCGGACCCGTCCAAGGTCGGCAAGACGTTCTCCAGCGGCTGCGTGCGCCTGACCAACTGGGACGCCGAACAGTTGGCCTCCAAGGTCAAACCGGGCGTGCGCGTGACCTTCCGCTAGGCGCCGTAAAGCTCCGCCGCCGTCCGACCCGGCAGGTCCAGCTGCGTCAGCGGCAACGGCGGCGGGTCCAGCGTCACGCCCAGCGCCTGATAGGTCGCCGCGCTGGAGAAGCCGTAGGGCTCGGCGTCCGCATTGCTGAAGGCGTAGTAGACCGCGCTGACCCGCGTCATCACCGCCGCCGCCAGACACATGGGGCACGGGTGGCCACTAGCGTAGAGGATCGCGCCCGACAGGTCGACGCCGCCCAGCGCCGGCCCCGCCTGACGGAGGGCCTCCATCTCGGCGTGGGAGCTGGGATCGTTCGTCGCCAGCATCCGGTTGACGCCGCTGGCGATCAGGGCGCCGTCCTTGACCAGCACCGCCCCGAACGGCCGACCGCCCGCCCTGACGTTCTCCAGCGCCAGATCGACGGCCTGGGCCAGCCAGCGGCGGTGTTCAGCCTCGGACATGGGCGTCAGACCACTTCCTTCAGCAGCGCCTGCTTGTAGCCGTCGACCCACAGGTTGCGGTGACGGCGGCTGCGCTCGGCGTGATAGATGTGCGCCAGTTCGGCATAGGATCGGTCGAAGTCTTCATTGACCAGCACATAGTCGAAGTCGTCGCAGTGCTCGATCTCGCCCTTGGCGTTGGCGACGCGGCGCTCGATCACGTCCTCGGCGTCCTGAGAGCGCGTCACCAGACGGCGGCGAAGCTCCTCAAGGCTGGGCGGCAGGATGAAGACCCGCACGGCGTCGCCGGGGCATTTGGCGGCCACGTCGCGGGCGCCCTGCCAGTCGATGTCGAACAGAACGTCGCGTCCTTCCGCCAGCGCCCGCTCGACCGGAGCGGCCGGGCTGCCGTAGCGGTTGCCGTGCACATCGGCCCATTCAAGGAAGGCGTCGGCGTCGACCAGACGCTGGAATTCTTCCTTGCTGACGAAGTTGTAGTCTCGCCCGTCCACCTCGCCCGGACGGATGTCACGGGTGGTCATGGAGACGGACAGCTCCAGCCCCTTGTGGTCGGCCATCAGGCGGCGGCACAGCGAGGTCTTTCCGGCCCCCGACGGACTGGCCACGATCAGCAGGACGCCACGGCGAGGGGTGCGGTTATTCGACATTCTGAACTTGTTCTCGAAGCTGCTCGACGACGGCCTTCAACTCCAGGCCGATTCCGGTGAGCGCGGTCGTAGCGGATTTCGAGCAAAGGGTGTTCGCCTCGCGCATGAATTCCTGCATCAGGAAGTCGAGTTTTCGACCGGCGGGGGGTTGCTGCAACAGTGCGCGGGCCGAGGCGACATGGGCCGTCAGCCGGTCCAGTTCCTCGCGCACGTCAGCCTTGGTCGCCAACGCCGCGGCCTCGAGGAAGACGCGCTCGTCCAGACCGGGCGCATCGGGCGCCAGTTCGCTGATACGACGAGTAAAGCGTTCGCGGATGGCCTCGACCTGAGCCGACGCCTCAAGCTCAGCGCGAGCGACCAGAGCTTCGATGGTCCCGACGAAGTCGTGGATGACCGGCGTCAGCTGCTCGCCTTCGCGCTGGCGCGACGTCTTCAGCGCATCCAGCGCCTGTTCAACCGTGGCCGCCATGGCGGCCTCAAGGGCGGCGCGAGCCTCGGCGTCTTCATCTTCATCGGCGACCTCGATCACGCCGCGCAAGGCCAGCAGGCCGTCGGCCGAGGGCGGGGTCGCCCCCTCCTCCGCCAACTGGTTCGCCAGCCGCAGATAGGTCGCCAGCACCGCCTCATTGACGCGCGGCGCGGGCTCGCTCCCCTCGGCGCGCTTGGCCTGCAAGCCCAGCGTCACCTGCCCCCGGTTCAGCCGCGCCTGCGCCGCCGCCTTGGCCAGCCGCTCCAGATTGTCGAAGCCGCCGGGCCCGCGAAAGCGCGTCTCCAGCGTCCGGCCGTTGACCGAGCGCGCCTCGACCGTCCAGGTCCAGCCGTCCAGCGCCCCATCGGCCCGGCCAAAGCCGGTCATGCCCGAGATTTGGCCTGAAATCTGACTCATCGTCCGGCCTCCGTCGGCACGCGAATGACCTTGGCACCCGGCGGAATGGCGAGAGGCGACGCGGCCTCGTCCGTCATAGGCGCCGGCGAGGTCTCAGGCGCGCTCTCTCCCGCCGCCAGACCGGCCTTGCGGCGTTCGATCTCGCGCCAGCGCGCCACGTTCAGCAGATGCTCCTGATAGGTGCGGGCGAAGACGTGGCCGCCCGTGCCGTCGGCGACGAAGAAGACGTATTCCGAACGCGGCGGGTTCAGTACGGCCTTGATCGCCTCCTCGCCCGGATTGGCGATGGGCGTCGGCGGCAGGCCGTCGATCAGATAGGTGTTCCACGGCGTCGGATTGCGCAGTTCCGACAGCAGGATGCCGCGTCCCAGCGGCCGCCCCTTGGTCACGCCGTAGACGATGGTCGGGTCGCTCTCCAGCCGCATCCCCAGACGCAGGCGATTGGTGAAGACGGCCGCCACCTCGGGCCGTTCGGAGGCGATGCCCGTCTCCTTCTCGACGATGGAGGCCAGGATGACCGCCTCTTCCGGCGTCGTGACGATCGTGGAGGGCGAGCGGGCGGCCCACAGCGTCTCCAGCTTGGTTTTTGCAGCGCGCTGCATCCGGGCGATGACGGCGGCGCGGGTCTCGCCGCGCGTGACCTCATAGGTTTCGGGCCACAGGCTGCCCTCGGGCGGAACCTCGACCTCGCCGGTCAGAACCGGCTGCTTCATCAGGATGTCGACCGCCTGGGCGCTGGACCAGCCCTCGGGCAGGGTCACGTAGTGGCGCACCGCCTTGCCGTCGACCAGCAGGCCCACCACCGTCGCCAGAGAGGCGCCCGACGGCACCTCATATTCGCCCGCGCGGATCTTGCGGTCCGCGCCGGTCAGGCTGATCGCGGCCCGGAACAGGTCGGTGGAGCGGATCACCCCCGCCGATTTCAGATTGGCCGCAATGGCCGGAACGCCCGCCCCGGACGGCAGGGTGACGATTGTCGCCTCCCCTTCCGCCGCCTTCGGCCCCGGCCCCCAGTAGATGGCCCAGAACGCCACAAGCGCCGCGACCAGAAACAGACCCAGCGTCCCGGCGGCGGTGATCAGGCCGATACCAAGACCGGAGCGCGAACCTCCGCCCCCGCCGCCCTTTTTCGGAACGCGCGACTTGGGAATGCGAACCTTGGGTGTGCGGCGGGACGGAGCCTTGGCCAAGTCAGTCGACCTTCTTGAAGATCACGGCCGCATTGGTGCCGCCGAAGCCGAAACTGTTGGACATCGCCACGTCGATCTTCTTGGCCTTGCCCTTGTGCGGGATCAGGTCGATCGGCGTCTCCATCTCCGGATCGTCCAGATTGATGGTCGGCGGCGCCATCTGGTCGCGGATGGCCAGGACCGAGAAGATGCTCTCGATCGCCCCGGCGGCGCCCAGCAGGTGCCCCGTCATCGACTTGGTGGACGACACGGCCAGATCCTTGGCGTGATCGCCGACCAGGCGTTCGACCGCCTTCAGTTCGATCCAGTCGGCCATGGTCGAGGTGCCGTGGGTGTTGACGTAGTCGAGGTCCGACGGCTGCATCCCGGCGCGCTTCAGCGCCGCCTTCATGGCTCGCAGGCCGCCGTCGCCGTCTTCCGACGGGGCGGTGATGTGATAGGCGTCGCCGCTCATGCCGTAGCCGACGACCTCGGCGTAGATCTTGGCGCCCCGCGCCTTGGCGTGTTCGTACTCTTCCAGCACCATGATCCCGGCGCCCTCGCCCATGACGAAGCCCGCGTGGCCCCGGTCATAGGGGCGCGACGCCTTCTCGGGCGTGTCGTTATAGGCGGTGCACAGCGCCTTGCAGGCCAGGAAGCCCGCGATGCCGATCGGCACGACCGAACTTTCGGCGCCGCCCGCCACCATGACGTCGGCGTCGCCCAAGGCGATCATCCGGGCCGCGTCGCCGATGGCGTGGGCGCCGGTAGCGCAGGCGGTGACGACCGAGTGGTTCGGACCCTTCAGGCCGTGGCGGATCGAGATCTGGCCCGACGCCAGGTTGATCAGGGCCGAAGGGATGAAGAAGGGGCTGACCCGGCGGACGCCCTGTTCCTTCAGCACGATGGCCGTGTCGGCGATGGGGCCCAGCCCCCCGATGCCGGAGCCGACCATGACGCCGGTCGCTTCCTTGTTGTCTTCTGATTCCGGCTTCCAGTCCGCGTCCGCCAGCGCCTCGTCCGCCGCCGCGATGGCGTACAGGATGAAGTTGTCGACGCGCTTGCGGTCCTTGGCCGACATCACCTGATCGGGATCGAAGACGCCCGGCTGACCGGCCTCGCCGCCGCCGCGTCCGTCGACGCTGGGGACTTCGCCCGCGATGGTGCAGCCGTAGCCTTCGGTGTCGAAGGCGGTGATCGGACGGATGCCCGAACGACCCTCCAGAATGCCTTTCCAGACGTGCTCGACGCCCGTGCCCAGAGGCGTGACCAGGCCAAGGCCCGTGATGACGACGCGGCGCATGGTTCGCGCTCCTTCTTGGTCAGAATCGTAGCCAGAAACACTAATGGCCGCCGGACGGTCCCGCTAGGGGTCCGTCACGGCGGCCATCAGCTGGTAAGTGCGACGAATCGCAGCCGGATCAGGCGGCCAGCTTCTCGTCGATGAACTTCACCGCGTCGCCGACGGTCTGGATGTGCTCAGCGGCGTCATCCGGGATTTCGACGTCGAATTCTTCTTCGAAGGCCATGACCAGTTCGACGTTGTCGAGCGAGTCGGCGCCCAGGTCGTCGATGAAGGAAGCCTTCTCGGTGACCTTGTCCGGATCGGCGTCCAGGTGGTCGATCACGATCTTGCGGACGCGTTCGAGGGTGTCGGACATGAGTGTCTCTCTGCCTGTTTGAAATCGCCGTGAAGGCGGGTCTTGGGTTGTTTCGCCGTGTCACGGCTGCCTGTCGGGATCAAGCCTCAATGAGACTCACCCCCGAAAGACGTCCGAGCCCTTTAGCACAGGGTGACGGCGTGGAAATAGTCTGTTGCGCGTCGTGATGGCGCCGCGCAACGGGTTCAGATCATCGCCATGCCGCCGTTGACGTGCAGCGTCTGGCCGGTGACGTAGGCCGCTTCATCCGACGACAGATAGACGGCGGCCGAGGCGATTTCGTCGCCGGCGCCCAGACGTCCGGCCGGAATCTTCGACAGGATGGCCTCGCGCTGCTGGTCGTTCAGCACGTCGGTCATCGGCGAGGCGATGAAGCCCGGCGCGATGCAGTTGACCGTGATCCCGCGCGAACCGACTTCCTGGGCCAGCGACTTGGAGAAGCCGATCATGCCGGCCTTGGAGGCGGAATAGTTGGTTTGACCGGGGTTGCCGGTGACGCCGACCACCGAGGTGATGCCGATGATGCGGCCCGAACGGCGCTTCATCATCCCCTTCACCGCCGCGCGGGTCAGACGGAAATAGCTTTCGAGGTTGATCTGGATGACCGACTGGAAGTCCTCGTCCTTCATCCGCATCAGCAGGCCGTCCTTGGTGATGCCCGCGTTGGCGACCAGGATGTCCAGCGGCGCGCCCGCCGCCGTCTCGGCCGCGTTCACCAGATTATCGACCGACTCCGGATCCGAAAGATTCGCCGTAGCGAAATGCGCCCGCTCGCCCAGCTCCTTGGCCAGATCGGCCAGCACGGCTTCGCGCGTGCCGGACAAGACGACGGTCGCCCCTTGCGCGTGCAGGGCGCGGGCGATGGCCCCGCCGATGCCGCCGGTGGCGCCGGTCACGAGGGCGGTCTTGCCGGTAAGGTTGAACATCTCTGTCTCTCCTCTTCCTTCTCCCGTTGCGGGAGAAGGTGGCCCGTTAGGGCCGGATGAGGGGTCTTGCCGACCCCTGCCGTGTTTTCAACTTTGAGAGGCTCTGTCGGACCCGGCCGCGAAACCCCTCATCCGTCTGGCTGCGCCAGCCACCTTCTCCCGCAAGGGGAGAAGGATCAAAGGGTTTTCGCGAAGGCTTCCAGCTCTTCGGCCGTGTTCAGCGCCAGAGCTTCGGCGTCGGGGGCGATGCGCTTGGCCATGCCGGTCAGCACCTTGCCCGAGCCGACCTCGACGAAGCGGGTCACGCCGCCTTCAGAGGCCATCCACTCCATGCTCTCGCGCCAGCGCACGCGGCCCGTCACCTGCTCGACCAGCAGGCGGCGGACGACCTCAGCGTCGGTTTCCGGGCGCGCGGTGACGTTGGCGACCACCGAAACGGCGGGCGCCACAATCTTCGCATCAGCCAGAGCGGCCGCCATCTCGTCGGCGGCGGGCTGCATCAGCGGGCAATGGAAGGGCGCCGAGACGTTCAGCGGAATGGCGCGCGCGCCCAGTTCCTTGGCCTTTTCGATGGCCAGGTCCACGGCGGCCTTGTCGCCCGAGATGACGACGTTGCCCTTGTTGTTGTCGTTGGCGACGACGCAGACGCCCGCCGCCGAACCAGCCTTGGCGGCCTCTTCAGCCAGCGCCAGATCGGTCTTGGGTCCGATCAGCGAGGCCATCGCGCCCTTGCCCACCGGCACGGCGCGCTGCATGGCCTGACCGCGCAGCTTCAGCAGGCGCGCGGTGTCCGACAGGCTGATCGCCCCGACCGCCGCCAGGGCCGAATATTCGCCCAGCGAGTGACCGGCGACGAAGGCGGCGCGCGCCACGTCGACGCCGAACTCGACCTTCAGCACCCGCGCCGTGGCGACCGACACGGCCATCAGGGCCGGCTGGGCGTTCTCGGTCAGGGTCAGTTGATCTTCCGGCCCTTCGCGCATCAGCTCGAACAGCTTCTGGTTCAGGGCGTCGTCCACCTCGGCGAAGACTTCGCGCGCGCTGGCGAAGGCGTCCGACAGGGCGACGCCCATGCCGACCGACTGGCTGCCCTGACCGGGAAAGAGAAGCGCGAGGCTCATCCGGGATCGTCCGTCATCCGTTGAATCAAGCCGCGAGGGGTAGGCGAATCCCTCCCCTACGGCAAGAAGAACGCGACAGCAGACAGGCCTCGCGCCCGTCCTCAGTCCTTGATTTCCGCCGTGCAGGGACGGTCGTCCGGCCCCGCCGCGCCGTCACAACGACGCAGGGCCAGCAGGGTGTCCTGGGTCTCGACCAGCCGCTTTGTCCCGTCGGCCTGCCGCTCCAGCGTGAAGGCGTCGTACAGCCCGCCCGTCGCCGTAAAGGCGCGGAACGACAGGCGATCCGCCTCGACGTCGATCAGCTGATACAGCTCCGTGTTCTCGGCCGCGCGCACCGGCTGCGTATCCGCCCGATCGTTCAGCCCATACATCTTGGAGCCGGTGACCGAGACGACATAGACCGGCCCCTGCGGACGGCCCGCCGCGCTGTCGGCGCGCGACGCCTCGGCCCCGGCCGGGTTGGAGACGCGCCCATAGCAGTGGTCGTGCCCCTGCAGCACCAGATCGATGTTGCGGGCGTCGAAGATCGGCTTCCAGGCGGCCTTCAACTCCTCGGTGTCCTCGGGCCGGGCGCAGGTGTAGATCGGCTGGTGGAACAGGGCGACGTTCCAGCGCGCCGGGCTTTCGGCCAGCACCTTGTCCAGCCAGCGCGTCTGGCTCTCCCCGGCGCCCAGGTCGATGGCCGCCGTACCGTCCAGCACGATGAAACGCACGCCCTGATAATCGACGTAATAGCTGGTCGCCTTCGCCCCCTCGGCGCCGTTGTCCGGCAGGGCGAACTGCAGCGGCCAGTGCGGCCCCAGAAGGCGCGATTCCTCGCCGTTCGGCAGAATGTGGTCGACGTATTCGTGGTTGCCGCTGGCGGGCAGTTGCGGCGTCATGGCGAAGGCGCGCCCGCCCGCCTCGGTCCATTCGCCCCACTCGTCGTCGTGAACCTTGACCTCGCGCTGGGCCACCAGATCGCCCGCATGGACGACCAGGGCCGCCGGTCCCGCCTCCTTGAAGGCCGAGCGGATCACACGCGAACCGACCTCCAGAATGTCGTTCTGGGTGTCCCCCAGATAAATGAAACGGAAAGGCGCGAACTCGGCCTTCGCCGTGCGGAACGGCAGCCACTCGCTCCAACCGTCGGCGGCGCGCACGCGATAGACATAGCGCGTGTCCGGCTTCAGCCCGTCAAAGCGCGCCTGATGATAGAGGGCGCGGCCGTTCTCGTTCTCGATCGGCGCCGTGGTCCCGGCCACGGTGCGGGCGGCGAAGCCCAGCAGGGGGCCATCGATCTCCTCGGCGATCTGGGCTTCGGCGGCGGTCTGGCGCGCGTCGGTGCGCCAGGCGACGGCGGCGCCGCGCGCGGCGTCTGCGGCAGGGCTCAGCACGATGCGGTCGGCCCAGCCCTTGGCGGCCCAGCGGCCGTTCGGCGCGTGCAGCGGCGGCGGCAGCGGATCGGGGTCCGGCGGCGCGACGACCTGGGCCATGGAGGGCGCGGCGGCCAGCAGAACAGACGCGGCCAAATAGGCGACGGACAGCTTCATGACGATGTTTCCCCGAACCTCACGTGGTCGAGGGCGACGCCTAGCGGCCCAATGCGACGGTTCGCCGGGGCTTTTGTGAAACTCCTGCGAGGAATAGGCCGACTACGACGGGATCAGGCCCAGCAGCTCCTTGCCCGCCAGCACGGCGAACAGCAGGGCCGCCGCTCCCAACAACAGGTTGGAAATCCAGCCGCTGCGCCATTCCTGCGGCGTCCGGGCGCTGTTCAGCAGCCACAGAAGCGTCCCCGCCAGGAAAGGCATGAACAGGCTCCCCAGCACCCCATATGCGACAATCAGTCCGAACGGCCGGTCCATGAACAGCAGCAGCATCGGCGGGAAGGTCAGCCACAGGGCGTAGGCGCGGAACGCCCGGCTCTTGTCGCCGCGCGCCTGGGGATCTTCGGAGCGGCCGCGCACATGGGCGGTGAAGTCGGCGAACATCAGGCTGACGCCCTGCCACACGCCCAGCAGGCTGGAGAAGCTGGTGGCCCAGAAGCCCACCAGAAACAGAATGGAGATCGGCCGCCCGAACCGCTCGCGCAGCACCTGGTCCAGGTCCAGCAGCCCCCGATCCCCGCCTTGCAAGGCGATGCCGGCGCTATAGAGCAGCTCGGCCCCGACGATCAGCATGGCGACCACGAAGACCCCGGTGACGACATAGGCCACCCGATTGTCCAGCCGCATCACCGCCATCCAGCCCGGCCCCTTCCAGCCCTTGGCGTTCAGCCAATAGCCATAGGCCGCCATGGTGATGGTGCCTCCCACCCCGCCGATCAGGCCCAGGGTGTAAAAGGCCGCCCCCTCCGGCAGGCTCGGCCACAGGCCGGTCAGCAACTCCGGCAGGTTCGGGGTGACGATCACGGCCAGGCCGACGACGGTGACGAACATCACCCCGACGCAGGCCGTCATCACCTTCTCGAACAGGCCGTAGCCGCCGAACCAGACGAAGATCAACCCGGCGACTCCGCTCAGCATCCCCCAGGCCTTGAGCTCCAGCACGGGGAACAGCGCCGCCAGCGGCAGGGCCGTGGAGGTCATGGCCGCCGCCCCGTAGACGAAGCCCCAGACCACCACATAGACACCGAAATAGAGCCCGGCCCAGTTCAGCCGCCCGTCCAGCCAGCCGCCGCCCAGACTGGACCAGCCCTCGAACATCGTCCGCTCGCTGGACAGGGTCCACCGGCCCACGGCCTCGGCCAGGGCGATCTTCAGCACGGTCCCGACGACGGCCGCCCACAGCAGGGCGTAGCCAAAGCGCGATCCGGCGATCAGGGTGGCGACCAGATCGCCCGCCCCCACCCCGGTCGCCGCCACCACGATTCCCGGCCCGATCAGCGACCAGCGGTTCCTCGGCGTCGGCGTTTGCGTCATGCTGAAGGCTCCGGTTGCGTGAACCGTAACCGTGCCGCGCTTCGCCGCCCATGCCAATCGCCAGCGCAAGGGCCGCCGCGCCTTGCCCTGCCGGGGTTTTTCCCGTATAGGCGCGCCCTTTCCAGGGCTTCGGTCCTGCTGCGGAACGTCAAAGGGTCGGGAAACTCCCGTCCGCCGCGTCAGGAGCCATCGTGGACGAACTACCCGGTTCGCCCGCGCCGATGTCCGCCAAGGGAGAATGCCGCATGGCTCTTTACGAGCACACGGTCATGACGCGCCAGGATATCTCGGCGCAACAGGCCGAAGCGCTGAACGACACCATCAAGGCTCTGATCGAAGAAAACGGCGGCTCCGTCGCCAAGATCGAGTACTGGGGTCTGCGCAACCTGACCTACCGGGTCAAGAAGAACCGCAAGGCTCACTATTCGCTGATGGCCGTCGACTGCCCGCCGGCCGCCATGGCCGAAGTCGAGCGCCAGCTGTCGATCAACGAAGACGTGCTGCGCTGGCTGACCATCCGCGTCGAGGAACTCGACCTGGAGCTGTCGCCCCTGCTGGCCCGCCGTGAACGCGAGCGTGACCGCAGCGCCCCGCGCGGCGACGACGCCGCGGCTTCGGAATAAGGAACCGGATCATGACCGATACGACTGCCCCCATCCCGGGCGCTCCGGCCGGCTCCGGCCCGGCCCGTCGCCCCTTCTATCGTCGTCGCAAGGTGTGCCCGTTCTCGGGCGCCAACGCGCCGAAGATCGACTACAAGGACGTGAAGCTGCTGCAGCGTTACGTCTCCGAACGCGGCAAGATCGTGCCCTCGCGCATCACCGCCGTTTCCGCCAAGAAGCAACGCGAGCTGGCCAAGGCCATCAAGCGCGCCCGCTACCTGGCCCTGCTGCCGTACGTGGTGAAGTAAGATGAAGGTCGTTCTGCTGGAACGCGTCGAGAACCTCGGCGCCATCGGCGACGTCGTCACTGTCAAGGACGGCTTCGCCCGCAACTTCCTCCTGCCGCGCGACAAAGCGCGCCGGGCCACGGAAGCCAACCTGAAGGCCTTCGAAATCGAGCGCGCCGCCATTGAGGCCCGCAACGACAAGAACAAGGCCGAAGCTCAGAAGATCGCCGACAAGATCGACGGTCAGAGCTACGTCATGATCCGTCAGGCCGGCGAAACCGGTCAGCTGTACGGCTCGGTCGCCGGCCGCGACGTCGCTGAGGTCGTTCGCGCCGAAGGCGGCAAGGTCGAGCGCTCGCAGGTCGTCCTGAACACGGCTATCAAGACGCTGGGCGTCCACGAAGTGCTGGTTCGCCTGCACCCCGAGGTCTCGGCCACCGTCAAGATCAACATCGCCCGTTCGGCCGACGAAGCCGAGCGTCAAGCGAAGGGCGAGGACGTGATCCGCGCTCAGTTCGACGACGAGCGTAACGCCGCCGACCAGGCCGCTCAGGAGCTGCTGGAAGGCGGCGCCGGCCAACAGGAAGGCTTCGGCGACGAAGCCTGATCCTGTCGCTTCGGCGAGATGATCGAGGGGCGTTTCCGCAAGGAAGCGCCCCTTTTTCTTGGGCTGCACCCTAACCGCTCATCCCGGCGTCCGGGATGAGCGGATGCTAGGCACATCGCTCGATCTTTAGTTTTTCTCACCGACCCCGCACATAATCTCGATAGGCGTCGCCGTTTTCGCACCGCAATATCGCCATGGCTCGTCGCCGTTGACGGGCAGGAGATGACGATGCGCCCCGGCCTTTACGCCCGACTGCATCGCCCGGCAGTCCGACCGGCGCGATGTCCGTGCCCGCGACACTGAAACCGTCCCCCACGACCGGCCCGCCGCCGGCCCGCGGTTTCCGTCCGCTTTAAGAATTTTGCTTCCCGACGCGCCTGACGTCCGCCCTTCCGCGGCGGCGATCCCTGACGTGCGTCCAATCAGAAAAGACGACCTCTCGAGATGACCTCCCGCTTTCCCCGCCGCCCCGCCCTTCTGGCCGCCGTATCCGGCGTCGCCCTGCTGATCGCAGGCGTCGCCAGCGCCCAAACTGTTCCTGACGACGCGACCTCGGTCGACGACATCGTGGTGACGGGCACTCGCGCCCCGGCCCGCTCGCGCCTGGACACCCTGGCCCCCGTCGACGTGGTGACGGCCGAGACCCTGCAGAACCGCGGCACGACCGAGTTCGCCGCCGCCCTGGCCCAGACGGTGCCGTCCCTGACCTTCCAGCGGCCCTCGGCCAACGACGGCACGGACTCGATCCGCCCCGCCACCCTGCGCGGCCTGTCGCCGGATCAGACCCTGGTGCTGGTCAACGGCACGCGCCGCCACGCCTCGGCCCTGGTCAACGTCAACGGCACGGTCGGCCGCGGCTCGGCCGCCGTCGACCTGAACGCCATCCCCAGCGGCGCCCTGGACCGGGTCGAGGTGCTGCGCGACGGCGCTTCGGCGCAATACGGCTCGGACGCCATCGCCGGGGTGGTCAACCTGCGCCTCAAGGAAGCCCGCGAGGGCGGCGGCGCCAGCGTCACCTACGGCCAGTACTTCACCAATGTGGAGACCGCGCGCGGCAAGCGCGACGAGCAGGACGGCCGCGCCGTCACCGTCTCGGCCTGGCAGGGCTTCGGCCTGGGCTCGGACGGCTTCCTGACCCTGTCGGCGGAATATTCCGACCGCGACCCGACCAACCGCTCGGACTACGACCCGCGCCCCGCCGCCAACGGCGCGATCACCGCCCGCTTCGGCGACCCAAGGGTCGAGCAGTGGAGCGTCTTCGCCAATGCGGGCAAGCCGCTGAACGCCGACTGGGAGGCCTACGGCTGGGCCGGCTATCAGGAGCGCGACAGTTCTTCCGCCGCCTTCCCGCGCCTGTCGAACAACCCCAACAACGTCCCGGCCATCTATCCGAACGGCTTCCTGCCCAAGGTCGCCATCAATTCCCAGGATCTGTCCGCCGCCGCCGGCGTGCGCGGGACACTGGCCGGATGGGACGCCGACTTCAGCCTGGTCTACGGCCGCAACGCCCTGGAATTCCGCACCGAGGATTCGCTGAACGCCACCTACGGCGCCGACTCCCTGACCAGCTTCGATTCCGGCGGCCTGACCTATGACCAGCTGGTCTTCGGCGCCGACTTCACCCGCCAGTTCGAGATCGGCCTGGACGGCGGCCCGCTGAACTTCGCCTGGGGTCTGGAGGCCCGCAAGGAGAACTACAAGATCGACGCCGGTCAGCCGGAATCGTGGAACCGCGGCCCGCTGGGCTCGAACACCGCCCTGGCCGGCGGCGCCCAGGGCTTCCCCGGCTTCCAGCCCTCGAACGCGGTCGATGAAGACCGCGACGCCGTGGCCCTGTACGCCGATGTCGAGATCCCGCTGACCGAAAAACTGAGGGTCGAGGGCGCGCTGCGCGTCGAGGACTATTCCGACTTCGGCGACGCCCAGACGGGCAAGTTCGCCGCCCGCTACGACTTCAATCCGCACTTCGCCCTGCGCGGCTCGGTCTCGACCGGCTTCCGCGCCCCGTCGTTGCAGCAGAGCTTCTTCACCTCGACTTCCTCGGTCGTGCAGAACGGCGGCTTCGTCGAAACCGGCACCTTCCCCGCCACCAGCGAGGTCGCCTCGGTTCTGGGCGCCCGTCCGCTGAAGGCCGAGACCTCGACCAACTACACCCTGGGCGCCGTGATCCGGCTGGGTAATTTCGACCTGACCGTCGACGCCTATCGCATCGAGATCGAGAACCAGATCGTCCTGTCGGAGCTGATCAACCGCAGCTTCTCGTCCCAGGTCGCCGGTCTGCTGGACCCGTTGGGCGTCCAGGCCGCGCGCTTCTTCCTCAACGGGGTGTCGACCGAAACCGAAGGCGTCGACATCGTCGGCCGCTATCGCCTGCGCACCGAGACGGCGGGCGATTGGGACTTCACCGTCGCCGCCAACGTCAACGACGTCAGCGTGACCAAGACCCCGACCTCTTCCTCGGTGCTGAACCCGGTCCCGACCCTGTTCGCGCGCCAGCGCATCCTGACCATCGAGGAGGGCACGCCGGACACGAAGGTCTCCGCCTCGGCCGACTGGAGCCAGGGCCGCTGGGGCGCCACCGCGCGAGCGACCTATTACGCCAGCGTGCTGCAACCCGGCTCGACGTCCGCCAACGACTATTCGACCGGCGACAAGACCACCATCGACCTGGAAGGCCGCTTCCAGATCACCGACCGGGTCGGCCTGGCGATCGGCTTGGACAACGTCTTCGACGAATACCCGGACTTCGTGCCTGCCAACCTGAACAACAACGGCGTGCTGGGCTTCCCCTACTACTCGCCGTTCGGGTTCAACGGCCGCTACGGCTACGCCCGGTTGAACGTGAAGTGGTGATGGACTTGGAGCGCGCGCATCGGGGCTTCCTCCCTGTCCTTTGAGCGCGCCTCCCTCGTCAGGCGCGGCGGCCCGCGGGGAGCCGCCGCGTCTGACGAAAACTTAATATGGGCCAACGTTCGTCGGTCATGGTTCGGTCGCGAACCGCGCGCTAGGCTTCACCGTCTCGCGGGAGGGAAGCCCATGAAAGCCGCCACATTCGCCGCCGTCGCCGCCCTGGCGCTGTCCGCCCTGCCCAGCGCGGCCGCCGCCATGACCGTGCAGGAGTTCCTGACCTCCGCCAACCGCATCCCTCGCAATCCCACGGCGCTGCTGCGGTCGGACACGCGGCGGCTGATGAATGAGTTCAGCGGGGCCTTCAAGGCGGTGCGCGCCGATCAGGCCGCCGCCAAGGCCGCAGGACGACGCTCTGCGACCTGCATCCCCGAAGGCAAGATCAGCCTGTCGGCAGAGCAGATCCTGAACCGCTTCAACGCCATCCCGGCCCAGCGGCGCAGCATCAGCGTCAATCAGGCCGTGCGCGAGTGGATGGCCGAGGAATACCCCTGCCCCGCCTGATCGACTCCTGAACCCTTGCACAGCGGCGCAGGCGCGCGCATCTAGCCCTCCATGCCGCGTTCCGTTCACGTCCTCTTCGCCGCGTCGCTAGGCGCCCTGACTCTGCTCGCCTCCGCGCCCCTGGCCCAGGCCCAGTCGTCTGACATGACCGTCCAGCAGTTCCTGACGATCGGTCATGACATCCCGCGCAACCGCGCCGTGGCCATGATGCGCCCGGACACCCGCCGTCTGATCCGCGTCGTCACCGGCGCCGTCAGCACGGTGAAGGCCGAGCAGGCCTCGGCCGTTTCGGCGGGCCGCACGCCGGCGCACTGCATCCCCGCCTCCGGCACCGGCATCACGCCCGAGGCCCTGGTCGCGCGCTTCGAGACCATGCCGGAATCGCGCCGTCGCATCACCGTGACCCAGGCCGTGCGCGATTGGATGGCCGAGCGCTACCCCTGCCGCGCCTGACGACCTCCTACTGATCCGACAGCGGTTTTCCGCGCCCGTCCACAGGCGTCGGCGACTGTCCACGACCACGACCCCGCCCGCGTCTGACGCAGGGCGCGCCTATGCGTATTGATGATGCCGATGAACGCCGCCTTCGCTCCGATGCCCTATGACGCCAACGACGCCGTGCAGGTGTCGTCCATGCCCCACAACCTGGAGGCGGAGCAGGCCCTTCTGGGCTCGCTGATGTTCGACAACGCCGTGTTCGAGCGCCTGTCGGACCGTCTGCGCGGCAGCCATTTCTACGAACCCTTCCACCAGCGCCTGTTCGACGCCATCGAGGATCACATCCGTCAGGGCCTGCTGGCCGAGCCGACCATTCTGATGGAGCGGTTCAAGCAGGATCCGGCGTTCCAGGAGTTCGGCGGCCTGCGTTACCTCGCCGATCTGGTGGACCGGGCGCCGCCCGCCGCCAACGCCCCCGACTACGCCCGCGTCGTCTATGATCTGGCCCTGCGCCGCGACCTGATCCGCATCGGCGGCGAGATCATCAAGGAGGCGCCCAACCCCGAGACGCCCGCCGACGAACAGATCGAACAGGCCGAGCAAACGCTCTATTCCCTGGCCGAGACAGGCAAGCCGTCGTCGGGCTTCGTGTCCTTCTCGCAGGCCCTGTCAGGCGCTGTGGAAATGGCGGGCGAGGCCTATCAGCGCGAGGGCAAGCTGGCGGGCCTAGCCACCCGTCTGGACGACCTGGACCAGAAGCTGGGCGGCCTGCACCCCTCCGACCTTCTGATCCTCGCGGGCCGTCCCTCGATGGGTAAGACCGCGTTGGCGACCAACATCGCCTTCAACGTCGCGCGCAACTATCGCTGGGAGCCGACGCCGGACGGCGGGCGCAAGACCGTCGACGGCGGCGTCGTCGCCTTCTACTCGCTGGAAATGAGCGCCGAACAACTGGCCATGCGTATCCTGGCCGATGCGTCCGGCGTGTCCTCGGACAAGCTGAGAAAGGGTGAGATCGACGCCTCGGATTTCGGCAAGATCCGCGACGCCGCCATCGAGATCGGCGAAAGCCCCCTCTACATCGACGCCACCGGCGGCCTGTCCATCTCCAAGCTGGCGGCGCGCGCGCGACGGCTGAAGCGTATGGAGCACGGCCTCGACCTGATCGTGGTCGACTACCTGCAACTCGTGACGACCGGCGAGAACAGCCAGAAGAACCGGGTGCAGGAGGTCTCCGAAATCACCGGCGGCCTGAAGGCCCTGGCCAAGGAGTTGAACGTCCCCATCATCGCCCTGTCGCAGTTGTCGCGTCAGGTCGAACAGCGCGAGGATAAGCGGCCGCAACTGTCCGACCTGCGGGAATCCGGCTCGATCGAGCAGGACGCCGACTGCGTCATGTTCGTCTATCGCGAAAGCTACTACCTGGGCCGCGCCGAGCCGCGCGAAGGCACCGAAGAACACCTGAAGTGGCAGGAAGACATGGACCGCCTGCAGCACCAGGCCGAGGTGGTCATCGGCAAGCAGCGTCACGGCCCCATCGGCATCGTCAAGCTGGCGTTCGATTCCAACACCACCCGCTTCGGCAACCTGGCCCATGACGGCAGCTACGGCGGCGCC
Source organism: Brevundimonas sp. UBA7507 (assembly GCF_002478355.1). Taxonomy (NCBI): domain Bacteria; kingdom Pseudomonadati; phylum Pseudomonadota; class Alphaproteobacteria; order Caulobacterales; family Caulobacteraceae; genus Brevundimonas; species Brevundimonas sp. UBA7507. The sequence goes on from NZ_DLNP01000013.1 coordinate 584,219, forward strand.
TATGCGGATATTCCGGAGTAGGCCGTCAAAGCGGTGGCGCCGCCTGAACAGCGGCCTATAACCGTCGCCATGACCTCCCCCGCCTTCGCTCCCGCCATCCTCAACGTCGATCTGGACGCGCTCGCCCGCAACTATCGCACCCTGGGCGCCGTCAGCGGCGCGCCGGTCAATCCGGTCGTGAAGGCCGACGGCTACGGCCTGGGCGCCGCCGCCGTGACCCGGCGCCTGATGGCCGAGGGCGCGCGCACCTTCTTCGTCGCCCGCGCGGCCGAGGGCGTGCGTCTGCGCGAGGCGATAGGGCCTGAGCCGGTCATCTACATTCTGGACGGTTGCCACGGCGATGGCGCCGCCATGCTCAAGGCGTCCAACCTGCGGCCCGTCATCAACCACCCGACCCAGCTTCAGATCTGGCAGGCGGCGGGCGGCGGGGCCTGCGGGCTTCAGATCGACACCGGCATGAACCGCCTGGGCTTTCGCGTCGAGGACGCGCCCGAACCGTTCGAGGGTCTCGAACTGGTGATGACCCATCTGGCCTGCGCGGACGAACCGTCGAACCCGCTGAACCGCGCCCAGCGCGACGCCTATGCGGCGGCGGCGGCCCGCTATCCGGGCGTGACACGCTCCTTCGCCAACTCGGGCGGCTGCTTCCTGGGGCCGGACTTCGCCTTCGACGTGGTGCGGCCGGGCATCTGCCTCTACGGCGGCGGGCCGGAAGGCCGCCCGCACGAGAAGATCGCCCCCGTCGCCAGCCTCATCGCCCAGGCGGTGCAGGTGCGCGACGTTCCGTCAGGCGAAACCGTCGGCTATTCCCAAGGCTATAAGGCGGAGCGGCCGATGCGCGTGGCCACCGTTGGCGCGGGCTACGCCGACGGCGTGCTGCGCTCCTACAGCCCCACGGGGCAGGTCTTCATCGCGGGCGAGATGCGGCCGATCATCGGCCGGGTGTCGATGGACGTGCTGGCGGTCGACGTGACCGGCCTGGACGTCAAGGCGGGCGATCTGGTGGAGATCTTCGGCGCCAACCGCCTGATCGACGACGCGGCGGCGGCGGCGGGCACCATCAGCTATGAGCTGCTGACCTCGATCACGCCGCGCGTGCCGCGCGTCTATCAGGGCTGAATAGCAAAGGGCTGAGGCGCAAGGCCCCAGCCCTTCTTCAGACTTAGCTCAGGGCGAACGCCGTGGCGCCCGCGCCGACAATGACGAAGCTGGCGATCACCGCGCCGACGATGGCGAAGACGATGACGTTCAGGATGATGGCCGCGACCACTACCACGATGGTGTAGCCCAGCGCCTTGTCGGCGGCGGTCTTCATCAGCGTCGGCAGACCCAGATACATCAGATAGAAGCCGTACAGGCCCAGCAGGCCCGCCAGCCAGCCCAGCATCGGCAGGACGTTCAGCACGCCCGCCACCCAGGCGGCGGTCATGGAATAGACGGCGACCTGCATCGCCTTCACCGGATTCTTGGTCCCGCCGAAGGTCGGCGCCAGGGCGTCGATGATCAGGCCCAAGATGTAGACGCTCAGCAGGCTCAGCACATAGCTCAGCGCGCCCGCCAGCACCGGACCGAACAGGCCGCGATGACCGAAGGCGATCTGGCCCACGATGGTCGCCACCGCCGGAATGGCCGCCAAGACGACGGCGTAGCTGGTGAACAACCCCTTGATGCTGGCGCTTTCGGCGTCGATGACCGGCCATTCGAACTTGGGCCGTGTCAGGATGTATTTGACCCGCGAGACGAGCGAGGGATCGACGGCGGGGGGGTTTTCCAGGGTCATTCGGTAGCCTTCTGGGCGGTTGAGTCGGATCACGGCCTTATCATGTCAGAATGACGGCTGTGTGGATGCCGACGCAAGCCCGCACTCTCCCTATGACAGTTTCGGACGTAAACCGATCCGACCCGCCTGCCCTCGCCCGTCTGATCTGGTAGGTCTGGGCCATGGCGCGCGACTCTCTTCTCTTCGTCTGCAAATCCTGCGGGGCGGTTCATTCCAAATGGGCCGGGCAATGCTCGGCCTGCGGCGAGTGGAACGTCCTGGTCGAGGAATCCAAGACGGCCCCACCCGGCGCCCTGAAGCCCGCCTCGACCGCGCGCGGGCGCGGGGTGCAGTTCGAGACCCTGCAATCCGACACGCCTGAGCCGCCGCGCATCGTCACCGGCGTGACCGAGTTCGACCGCGTCTGCGGCGGCGGCGTGGTGCCGGGCTCGGCCATCCTGCTGGGCGGCGACCCCGGCGTCGGCAAGTCGACCCTGCTGCTGGAGGTCACGGCCAAGGCGGCGCGCAACGGCGCCAAGGTCGCCTATATCTCGGGCGAAGAGGCGATCGAGCAGATCCGCGCCCGCGCCAAACGCATGGGCGTGGCCGACGCCGACGTCTCGCTGGCCTCCGCCACCGCCCTGCGCGACATCCTGACGACTCTGAAGCGCGACCCGTTCGACATCGTCATCATCGACTCCATCCAGACGCTGTGGAGCGATGCGCACGACGCCGGCCCCGGCTCCATCACCCAGGTGCGCGCCTGCGCCGCCGAACTGGTGCGGCTGGCCAAGAACGGCGGCCCCGCCATCGTCCTGGTCGGCCACGTCACCAAGGACGGCCAGATCGCCGGGCCGCGCGTGGTCGAACACATGGTCGACGCCGTCCTCAGCTTCGAGGGCGAGCGCGGCTATCCCTTCCGCATCCTTCGCGCGGGCAAGAACCGTTTCGGCGCCACCGACGAGATCGGCGTGTTCGAGATGGGCGACGCCGGCCTGCGCGAAGTGCCCAACCCCTCGGCCCTGTTCCTAGGCGAAGGCAAGGACCGGGCGCCCGGCGCCGCCGTCTTCGCCGGGATCGAGGGATCACGCCCCGTTCTGGTAGAAATACAGGCTCTTGTCGCGCCTTCTGCATACGGCACGCCAAGGCGAGCGGTCGTCGGCTGGGACTCCGGCCGCCTGGCCATGCTGCTGGCGGTTCTGGAGGCGCGCTGCGGTCTGGGGTTCGGCGACAAGGACGTCTATCTAAACGTCGCGGGCGGGATGCGGATCAATGAACCCGCCGCCGACCTGGCCGCCGCCGCCGCCCTGATCTCCTCGGCGCTGGACATGCCCCTGCCCCAGGGCTGCGTCGTCTTCGGCGAGATCGGCCTGTCGGGCGAGGTCCGCGCCGTCGGTCGCGCCGAGGCCCGCCTGCGCGAGGCCAAGAAGCTGGGCTTCGAGCGCGCCCTCGCGCCGCCACAAGCCAATGGCAAGGTGAAGAAGGGCGATGTCGCCCTGACCGTCCTCACCCGCCTGGCCGACGCGGTCGAGCGAATCTCCCAGAACCGCTACTAAGGCGCGTTACCATCCTTTGAGGCCGCAGAGCGCGTGACCGGCTACGATGTCTTCGTGATCCTGGCCCTGCTGGCCTCGGGCGCCGCCGGATGGTTCCGGGGCGGCATGCGCGAGCTCACGGCCCTGTTCAGCTTCATGTTGGCGGCGCTGCTGGCGCTGATCACCCTGCCGTGGACGGCGCCGATCGGGCGAAATCTGGTCGACCCCGACTGGGCCGGGTCGGTGCTGGCCGTGGGGCTGGTCTTCGTCATCCTATACTTCGGCCTGCGTTTCCTCGGTTCGGCCATTTCGCAGGGCGCGCGCGGCCATGCCCTCGGCGTGCTGGACCAGACGCTGGGTCTTGCTGTCGGCCTGATCCGCGCCCTGGGCCTGATCGGCGCGGTGCACCTGGTCATCATGGGCGCCATGCAGGACAACCCGCCGCGCTGGCTGTCCGAAGCCGCCACCGCCCCGGTCAGCGAAGGCGCCGCCCGCGCCATCCAGATCGTGCTGCCGACCCTGGGCAAGGGCGCCGACGCCCTGACCCCTGTGGTCGGTTCTTCCGTTCGCGAAGGGTTTTCCGACCAATGAGGCTTGCCCCGGACGCCTGGGCGGCTTACGTGCGCGGCGCCGCCCTTTGAGTTATCCTTCCCCGGTCATCGGAGCCTGACGATGCGCCACCATATCGCCGAACCCGTCGTTCACCGTGAGCATTGGCGTGAGCCGGAAGACGACCAGCTGCGCCTCGAATGCGGCGTCTGCGGCGTCTGGGGCGCGCCCGAGAACGAGGCGTCCTCCATCGTCGCGCTGGGCCTGCACGCCCTGCAGCATCGTGGCCAGGAAGCCTGCGGCATCGCCAGCGTCCACGACGACCGCTTCTACACCGAACGGCACCAGGGACTCGTCGGCGACGCCTTCGGCAACGCCGAACTGACGAAACGCCTGCCGGGCCAGGCCTCCATCGGCCACACCCGCTACTCCACCGCCGGCGGCAGCTTCCTGCGCAACATCCAGCCGATGTTCGCCGATCTGGATCAGGGCGGCATCGCCATCGCCCACAACGGCAACCTGACGAATTTCAAATACCTGCATGCGCAACTTGTCTCGGAAGGCGCGATCTTCCAGTCCACTTCGGACTCCGAGGCCATCCTTCACCTGATCGCCCGCAGCCGTAAGGCCAAGATCGTCGACCGCTTCATCGACGCCCTGAGCCGGATCGAGGGCGGCTACGCCCTGGTGGCCCAGACCCGCTACAAGATGATCGGCGCGCGCGACCCGCTGGGCATCCGTCCCCTGGTGCTGGGCAAGGTCGGCGAGGCCTGGGTGCTGGCGTCCGAGACCTGCGCCCTGGACACCATCGGCGCCACCTTCGTGCGCGACGTCGAACACGGCGAGGTCGTGGTCATCGACGAGGAGGGCCTGACCTCGATCAAGCCCTTCGCCGCGCGCGCCGCCCGTCCGTGCCTGTTCGAATACGTCTACTTCGCCCGTCCCGATTCCGTCGTGAACGGCCTGTCGGTCTATGACGTCCGCAAGGAGATGGGCCGTCGCCTGGCGCGTGAACACACGGTCGAAGCCGACATCGTGGTGCCGGTGCCTGACTCAGGCGTTCCCGCCGCCCTCGGCTACGCCCAGGAAAGCGGCCTGCCCTATGAAATGGGCATCATCCGCAGCCACTATCTGGGCCGCACCTTCATCCAGCCCAGCCAGGGCGCCCGTCAGAAGGGCGTGCGGATGAAGCACAGCCCCAACCGCGCCGCCCTGGAAGGCAAGCGCGTCGTGCTGATCGACGATTCCATCGTGCGCGGCACCACCTCGCTGAAGCTGGTCCGCTCCGTACGCGCGGCGGGCGCCAAGGAGGTTCACCTGCGCTCGGCCAGCCCGCAGATCCTCTTCCCCGACTTCTACGGCATCGACATGCCCGAGCGGTCGCAGCTGATGGCCGCCACCCACAACATGGAAGAAATGCGCGCGGTTCTGGAGGTCGATTCCCTCGGCTTCCTGTCCATCGACGGCCTGTATGACGCCCTGGGCGCCGGACCACGCAACGCCGCCAGCCCGCAGTACACCGACCACTACTTCACCGGCGACTATCCGACCCGCCTGCTGGATCGTGAGATCGAGGAAGGCGGCCGCGATCCGCGCGGGAAGCAACTTTCTCTGCTGGTGACCGCTTAAGGCTGGATGATCCAGCTCGGCTACTTCACGCTCGACACCCCTGACGTCGACAAGGCCCGCGCCTTCTACGCGGGCCTGTTCGGCTGGCGCTTCGACGAGGCCTCGTCCAGCCCGACCTACGCCCATGTGGCCGGGTCCGACCCTGCCTTCGGCCTCACCAAGGGCGAGCACAAGGCCTTCCCCAATCTCTATTTCCGCGTGGACGACATCCACGCCGCCTGCGCCCGCGTGACCGAGCTGGGCGGCCGCGCGGCCGTGCCGGCCGAGAGCCCGTCCGGCCTGTCGGTCGTGGTCAGCGACGATCAGGGCGTCAGCTTCAGCCTGTGGCAGCCCGCACCGGGCTACTGAGCCTTTCGCCCGGCGTCCGGCCGCGCTATCAGCGGCCCCATGTCCGAACACGCTTCCCTCCCTCTCGCCAACCGCGTCGCCCTGGTCGTCGGCGCCTCGCGCGGCATCGGCCGCGAATCCGCCCTGGCCCTGGCCAAGGCCGGCGCCCACGTCGTCGCCGCCGCGCGCACCCAAGGCGCCCTGGAAGAGCTGGACGACGAGATCTTCGCCGCCACCGGCCAGCACGCCAGCCTCGTCCCGTTCGACCTGGTGGACGGCGGCGCCATCGACCGCCTGGGCGGCGCCCTGTTCCAACGCTTCGGCAAGCTGGACATCTGGGTTCAGGCGGCGGCCACCATGGGCCCGTCGGGCCTGACGCCGGTCGCCCACGCCGAACCGCGCGAGTTCGCCAAGATCGAAAAGATCAACTTCACCGGCGTCTACCGCCTGATCCGCTCGCTGGAGCCGCTGCTGCGCGCCTCGGACGCCGGACGCGCCATCCATCTGACCACCAGCGTCGCCAGGCAGCCGCGCGCCTTCTGGGGCATGTACGCCGCGACCAAGGCGGGCGCCGAGGCCCTGGTCAAATGCTGGGCCGACGAGATCGAGAGCACGCCGGTGCGCGCCAGCATCGTCGATCCGGGCCGGATGCGGACGCAGTTGCGCGCCCAGGCGTTCCCGGGCGAAGATCCCAGCGTTCTGCCGCATCCTTCGGAGATCGGTCCCCTGATCGTCGAACTGGCCCGCCCTGATCTCACTCCGCCTCTGACGGTCAGCTTCAAGGAATGGAAGCAAGGCCTGTCGGCGGACGCCCTGGTCTAGGGTCTTCATGCCGACAGGACCGGCGACGGACGTGCGAACCGCGACAAGCTCAACGCTGCGTCGTTCGTCCCTGCCGCTGGTCCGCGCCGCCCCGTTGGCCGACGTTGTGGCGCTGATCGCTTCAGTCGGCCTGATCCTCACCTATGTCGGCTTCTGGAGCGCGCCGCTGACCGACTACGGCGCGCGCTCGGCTGACTTCCTTCGCAACTTCTACTATCCGGCCTATCTACTGGCTGTGGTGCTGGTCTGCATGAAGCCCGAGCGCGCGATCAGGGGCATGGTCCGATCGCCGCTGCTGATCGCCCTGCTGCTGCTGACGGCGGCCACCTACTTCTGGTCCATCATGCCCGATCTGACGGCTCGGCGGATTCCGGCCCTGCTGTTCACCACCCTGGCGGGCGTGGCCCTGGCCTCGCGGTGGAGCTGGCGCAGCCTGACCGAGATCATAGCGGGAACCCTCGGCGCCCTGGCCGTCCTCTCCTTCCTGCTGGGCGCGCTGCTGCCCGATTTCGGCCGGATGCAGGAGCTCTTCCCCGGCGCCTGGCGCGGCCTGTGGCTTGAGAAGAACGGCCTGGGCCATGTCATGGTGAAGACCACCATCTTCCTGCTGGCCGCGGGCGTCATGGCTCCCGAGCGGCGCAAGCTGTGGTTCGGCCTGGCGGTCGTCTCCGTGGCGTTGGTCATCCTGTCGACCTCGAAGACGGCCCTGCTGGTGCTGCTGCTGTCGCTCAGCGCCATGGGCTTCGTCGCCGTGGTGAAGTCCGGCCCCCTGCGCGCCGTCGTCGCCACCTGGTTGGCTGTCGTGGTCGTCATCGGCGGCGCCCTGCTGATCTCCGCCGAAACCGACGTCGTGCTGGGGCTGTTGGGCAAGGACGCCACACTGACCGGCCGCACAGAAATCTGGTCCGGCATCATGCAGCAGATGTCCGAGCACCCCTGGCGCGGCTTCGGCTACGGCGCGGTATGGGACGACCCCAGCTTCACCGGCCCCAAGGCCTGGATCGGGCACCAGGCCCACTTCATCCCGGCCAACGCCCACAGCGGCTGGCTGGAGATATACATCGCCCTGGGACTGGGCGGCGTCATCCTGTTCGCCCTGTGGCTGGTGCAGATATGGGCGCAATCGCTATGGGCGGCCTACACCAGTCCCGGCGGCTGGGTGGCCCTGCCGATGATGGCCTCCTTCACCTTCACCATGCTCAGCGAGAGCATCGCCATGAACTGGCATGAGCTGCGCTGGGTCGTCATGGTCGCCCTGGCCCTGAAGCTCGCGCTCGGCGACGAACCCGAACAGCCCAGTCGCCCACGCTGATCACCGCGCAAGGCGGAGCGATCAGCGCAGATCTGAGCAATGGGCGAAAGACGTCCCGTTGGCCGGGACGACATCGTCAGCGCTTGGCGCCGCCCTTCTGGCCCGTGCGGACGCGGCCCGAGCGGGACACCTGGCGTGCGCCGCCGCGCGCGCCCTTGCCGATGAAGGCGTTGGAGCCCGCCTTCTTGGACGCGCTGGCCTTCAACCCGCCCAGAGGCTTCACCTTGGGCTTGATGCCGGCCTTGGCCTTCTGCTCCAGCGCCTTGCCGGGCAGGTTGGACAGCTTCTCGGCCTTCTCGGCCTTGATCACCCGACGCGGGGCGGTCTTGGCGTCGCCCTTGAAGCGTTCCGGGCCGGACTTGGCGCCGCCCTCGGCATAGGGGTTGGCCGAGCCCGACTTGACGTTCAGGCGGATCGGCGTGCCGTGCAGGTCGAAGCTCTCTCGGATCGAGTTGATCAGATAGCGCTTGTAGTGTTCCGGCATGGACGCGGCGCGGCTGGCCATCAGCACGAACGTCGGAGGACGCGCCTTGGTCTGGGCCATGTATTTCGGCTTGATGCGCTTGCCGTCCACGGCGGGCGGCGGGTGTCTCTGGGTCGCCAGGGACAGCCAGTCGTTCAGATCCTTGGTCTTCACCTTGACCGACCAGGTGTCATAGGCCTGAAGCACGGCGGGCATCAGACGCTCGACGCCGCGGCCGTTGAAGGACGACAGCGCCACGAAGGGCGAACCGCGCAGCTGCGGCAGCTTGTCGTCGGCCAGGCGCTTCAGCTCGGCCAGGCGCGACTGCGGCTCTTCTTCCAGATCCCACTTGGACGCGACATAGACGAGCGCCCGCCCTTCCCGCTCGACCAGATCGGCCAGTTGCAGGTCTTGGGTGTCGAAGGCGTCGTCCTTGTCCATCACCATGATCACCACCTCGGCGAAGGTGATGGCGCGGATGGTGTCGGCGACCGACAGCTTTTCCAGCTTCTCCTGGACGCGGGCCTTGCGGCGCATCCCGGCGGTGTCGATCAGGCGGATGTTCTTGCCCTCCCAGACCCAGTCCACCGAGATGGAGTCGCGCGTGATGCCGGCTTCCGGGCCGGTCAGCAGGCGGTCGTCGCCGATCAGGCGGTTGATCAGGGTCGACTTGCCCGCGTTCGGACGGCCGATGACGGCGATGCGGATCGGCTTTTCCGGCTCGTCGACTTCCTCGATGAAGATGTCCTCCGACGCGGCCAGGATCGCCTGATACAGGTCGGCCATGCCCTCCCCGTGCTCGGCCGAGATCGGCACCGGCTCGCCGAAGCCCAGGCCGTGCGCCTCGCCCACGCCGCCGCCGCTTTCGCGGCTTTCCGACTTGTTGGCCAGCAGGACGACGGGCTTGTGCACCTTGCGCAGGCGGTCAGCGAAGATGCGGTCCAGCGAGGTCACGCCTTCGCGCGCGTCCATCATGAACAGGATCAGGTCCGCGTCCTCGATCGCCGCCTCGGTCTGCTCGCGCATCCGGGCTTCCAAGCTTTCGTCGGTGACGTCCTCATACCCCGCGGTGTCGATCAGGGTCAGATCCATGTCGCCGATCACGCCGTCGGCGTAGCGGCGGTCTCGGGTCACGCCGGGGCGATCATCGACCAGCGCAAGGCGCTTGCCGACGAGGCGATTGAACAGTGTCGACTTGCCCACATTGGGGCGGCCGACGATGGCGACCTTCAGAGCCATGTCGGCCTTCTAGCTTAAATCGGTGAAAAGGTCAGCGGATGCTGACCAGTTGGCCCTTGTCGGTCAGGACATAGAGGGCGCCGTTGTAGGCGGCCGGGGCGATATAGGCGGCCGCGCCCAGCTTCAGGCTGCCGGTCTGGGCGCCGGTCTTCGGATCGAAGGCCACGGCCTCGCCGTCCGAGTTAACCAGAACCAGACGGTTGGACGCCAGGATCGGACCGGACCAGACCGGACGCACGGTGCGCTTTCCGAAGCCCAGGAAGCCGCCTTCCTTGCGGACGCGGCCCTGGTTCAGGTCGCGCGACCAATAGACCTGGCCCGTCTCGCGGTTGACCACGGTCAGTTCGCCCGCCTGGGACACCACATAGACCACGTCGCCGACCGGCAGGGGCTGGTTCACCCCGACGATGGGCAGGGACCATTTCGGCTGGCCGCTGCGCAGGTCCATCACCTGCATCACGCCCGACTGGCTGATGGCGTAGACCTGACCGCGGCTGACGACCGGACGACCGGCGATGTCGCGCAGTTCAGACAGGGCGCTGGTGCGGCTGGTGCGCGACAGCACCTGCTCCCACACCGGCTGACCGTTGGTGGCCTGCAGGGCCACGATCTGACCGGACGAGAAGGGCGCCACCACGGTGCCGCCGCTGACCGCCGGGCTGGAGGCGCGCATGATGCGGGCCGGCTCGGTGATGCCGCGATAGGACCAGTCCTGCTGGCCGTTGGCCACGTTGAAGGCCATCAACTGGTTGTCGACGTCGACGACATAGACGCGTTGGCCCGCCACCGTCGGCGCGCCGTGGATCGGCAGGTCGACCGGCGTGCGCCACAGCTCGGCGCCCGTATTGGCGTCGAAGGCCGTCATGACGCGATAGCCCGACGAGACGAAGACCTTGCCGCCGCTGACGGCCACGCCGCCGCCGAAGCCGCCGCCGCCCTTGCCGCCGCCCAGGCCGATGCCCAGGAAGCGGCGGCCGCGATCAGCCTCCTCGACCTTGACGCTGGCCTTCCACAGCACCGCGCCGGTTCCGGCGTCCACGGCGGTCACGCCCGCTTCGCCGTCCAGCACGAAGATCTTGCCGTCCTCGGCCACCACCGGGGACATGACCTGGCGATCATTCGCCGAGCCTGCGCCGATGTCGCGCCGCCAGGCGACGGTGAACTCAGGCGCGGCGATCACATGCTCGACCGCGTTCTCGGCGTTGCCGCCCGGCTGGCTCCAGGCGGTCGCCGCCTGCGGGCCCGGCAGGAAGAAGTCACGACCCGACAGGGCCGCCGAAGGCGCGAGTTGCTGCTCGAACTGCAGGATGGAGACACGCTGTCCCTCGGTCGCCGTCGCAACCGGCTCCTTGTCTCCGCCCAGACCGAACGGCAGGGCGTTGCGGACCGTGCCGCATGACGCGACGGTCAGGGCCAGACCGCTCAACAGGGCGACTTTAAGGGTTTTGGTCATGGTTGGCGTCCCGAGGGAGTCAAATCAGGGGGCAGGCGTCGCGGCGGGCGCTTGAGCCGGGGCCGCAGCCTCGGCCGGAGCGGCGACGGCGGGAGCCGCCTGGCCCGGAGCGGGCGTCGGCAGCGCAGCGGCGGCCTTGACGATGGCGGCCAGATTGGCGGCCGTGCCGGTGTCGACGGCCTGAACGGCGGCCTGGGCGCGCTGGCGCACCGGGTCCGGCACATCCTGGCCGAGTTGCAGTTGCACGAAGGTCTGACGCGCCTCGGCGGTCTTACCGTGCTGCAGCTGGGCCATGGCCAGGGCTTCCTGGGCGAAGGCCTGCATCGGGCGCTTGTCACCGGTCAGCGGCTCCAGGCGCTTCTGCACGTCTTCCAGCGAGGCCGTGTCCATGACCAGGAAGACCGCCTTCAGGGCGGCGATGTCGGACAGAATCGGATCCTGGGCGGCCTTGGCGGCTTCATCCAGCAGAGCCACGGCCTCGGTCGTCTTGTTCTCGGCCTGGGCCAGACCCGCCTGCTGCATCAAAGCCAGGGCCTTGTAGCCGCCACCGGCCTTGGCCGACTCGGCGAAGGCGGTCTTGGCTTCGGCGGGCTTGCCCGCCTGCAGCGCCTGAACGCCCTGCTCATAGGCGGCCGAGGCCTTGTCGGCCTGCGAACTCACATAGGATTGCCAGCCCCACCAGGCCAGCGCGGCGACCAGGGCGACCGCCAGCAGCCCGCCAAGAATCGGCAGCCAGGTGCGAGCCAGACGCTTATAGCGTTCGGAGCGAAGCTCCTCCTCGACCTGTTCGAAGACATCAACCACGAAACGTCGCCCCAAAAATGCAGCCAAGGCCGATCATAAAAACGCCGCGACCCTAGAGGTTCGGCGTCACGGCCGCAACGCAGGCGTTGGGCGCGAAACGGCTTTTTCCAGCCCTAAGCCGGGACTGGGGCGGGAAAACGGCGCTCAGATCTGTTGCGACAGCTTCACAACGCCCGCCGCCAGCAAGGCGACCAGCACCCCGGCCGTGGCCCAGAACATCTGCATCCCGCCCATGGAGCCAATGGAGCCGAGGGCCGCATCGCCCAGCCCGCTCCGCTCCAGCAGCGACTGAAGCGCCAGCCCGCTCTGGGCTCCGGCCGAATCGACGCCGCCGCCCGCCTGGGCGGTGAAGCCGTTCGGTCCCAGTTGGAAGTTGACGCCCAGCAGTTCGCGCACCGCGATCAGGCCCCCGATCACCCCCGCCGCCGACAGGGCCACGGACCGCACGCGCGAGGCCTTGTTCAGCCGCGCGGCCACGTCCGCTTCAAAGAAGACCGAATCGGGAAAGTGCGGCGTCTGCGCGAACAGGCGCTCGATCGTCGGGTCGAATTCATCAGCCGACATGAGATGCGCTCCCGATTGTAACCGGCCCCGGCTGGAGCCGGGCCCGAAGTTTATCCAGACCACGCTTGACATGAGATTTCACCGTTCCAAGCGGCAAATTCATGGCCGCGGCGATTTCCGGGTGCGACAGGCCCGGGCCGTGACACAGGGAGACGCACAGGCGTTCCGCATCGCTGAGACCGCGCAGGGCCTCATCCAGATCGACGCGGCCGATGCTGTCGACGGCAGGCGCGACATCTTCCGTTTCGGTTTCAGCCACATAGCGCGCCTCCTTCGAAATGCGCTTCAGATACATGCGGGCGGCGATGCGCTTGACCCAGGCGGCGAAGGTGCCCTCGCCCCGGAACTCGGCGCATTTCTCGAACGCCAGCAGAAAGGCGTCCTGGGCCAGGTCGTCGGCCAGCGCAGGCTGGGCGCCCATGCGGCGCAGCAGGCCCCGCACCGCCGAGCCGTGCCGACGAACCAGTTCGCCGAACTCGCGGCGGCCGCCGCCGGCCGCAAGCCCGGCCAACTCGACGTCGTGCAGATCGCGTAAGTCTCGGGCCATGACGGCTTTCCCTGTTCCGACCCGCCTCAGCCCTTGTTCTTGTTGAAGAAGCTCAGAATGATGAAGGCCAGACCGATCATGCCGGGGATCGCAGCGCCCCCGACGATGGGATAGAAGGCGTCGAAGTCGGCGAAGCTGACCGCATAGCCCAACAGGGCGATGCCGATCGCGACCGACAGCAGGATCACGCCCGCCCGCAGATCGCGCGCGGCCGTCGGGACCGCCTTCGCATTGTCCTTGCTGATGGCTTCGATCACTTCCGGCGGAAGGGACTGCCCCTTCTCGATGGAGGCTCGCAACGTGGCCTGCATCTCGCGCCGTTCGCGGCTCTTCAGCCACGACGGCACAAGAACGATGGCCGCGATCATAGCAAAGAATGTCAGCGGAATGAGGACTTCGTCCATGAGTTTGACCCCTGTTCGGCCGAGCCTGATGCGGCGGCCTTCTGATCACAAGAGGCGGCGATGATCGCCTACGGATGCAGTTGCGCGCATGAACTCTTCGTAATGCGTCACCACAGCGTGACTCGACACGCCCGAAACGGCGTTCAACGCTGTCGCCGATCTCTTCGGAGCGGCGCATGACCATCACCTATCGCATCGTCCAGCACGACGGCGGCTGGGCCTACCAACTGGGCGACAGCTATTCCGAGACCTTCCCCAGCCACGCGGCGGCGCTGGCGGCGGCTACGGCCGCGGCGCGCGAACAGCGCGTGCCGGACCGCACGTTCTGGATCGAATATGAAGACGCGTCGGGCCAGTGGGTCACCGAGCGCGCCGACGGCCACGACCGCCCGACCACCGCCGTCGAGGACTGAGCCTCAGCCCTTCAGGGCGGCGGCGTAGACGTCCGGCTTGAAGCCCAACAGGGTGCGCCCGTCGCCCAGGTCCAGCACCGGCCGCTTGATCATAGACGGCTGGGCCAGCATCAGGTCCACCGCCTTGGCGGCGTTGATGTCGGCCTTGTCGGCGTCCGACAGCTTGCGGAAGGTCGTGCCCGCCCCGTTCAGCACCTTCTCCCAGCCATGCTCGGCGACCCAGCGCTCCACATCGGCGCGGTTCGCCCCTGCGGCCTTGTAGTCATGGAAGTCATAGGCGACGCCGTTCTGATCCAGCCAGACGCGCGCCTTCTTCATCGTGTCGCAGGCCTTGATGCCATACAGGGTGCGGGTCATGGGCGAACTCCAAGCGTGACGAACAGCCGGGGTCTGGCATCGAAGCGCGGAGGGGTCAATTTACCTGTCGCATGAAGAAATCTTCACTCGACGGACCAACGCTCGCTTGAAAGAGTCACGTTATCAAACGGAGGCGAAGATGAAGCGTTCAGCAGCCTTAACGACCCTGGTGCTCATATCAGCCTGCTCCGAGCCCCGCCATGAAGTCAGCGCAAAGGTGACGACGCCTGTTGAGGCAGGCAAGATCGCAGGCGTCCAGCAATCTGTTGAAGCTCGCGCCGAAGTCCCCGCAGAGGCGGCAGAGGCCGTTGAAGCCCATATTCGAGCGCAGGAGGCAGAAGCTCGGAAAACCAAGAGCCCCTAAAGCACCCCCAGCACCGTCTCGACCGGCCGACCGATCGCCGCGCCTTTGGGCGTCTCGACGATCGGGCGTTCAACCAGGACCGGGCTCTCGATCATCGCGGCCAGGACCCTCGCGTCATCCGCGTCGGCGGCCAACAGCTCGGCGGCCTTCGCCTCCTTCTTGCGAAGCAGGCCCTTCAGCCCCCCGCCCGTCTCGCGCGCCAGGCGGTTCAGGGTCTCGGCGTCCCAGCCGGTCTTCAGATACTCGACCACCGTCGGCTCGATCCCGCGTTCGCGCAGCAGCTCCAGCGCCTTGCGCGACGTCGAGCATTTCAGGTTGTGGTAAAGGGTGACGGTCATGGTCAGGCTCCTGTCTGCGTCCTCACCTAGGCCTTGAGGCCGTCTTGCGCCAGCTTCCCCGCCCCGCGCAGGCCGCCGATGTGCAGCAGCAGGCACAGCACCATGCCGGCCCCCGCCACGCCGACGCTCCAGCCCGGCAGCCCCGGCGCGGCCGGCGACGCCCCGACCATCAGGCTGACCGACATCGCGCTCAGTTCATAAAGCGCCCAGGCCAGGCCGAAGACCGGCAGGATGCGGTTGGGCCGGCGCCACTGCACCAGGCCCAGCACGGCGGCCACGGCCGAGAAAACCACCGCGAAACCCGTCGTCGCCCCGCGGAACTCCGCCTGTTCGGGCGCGCTCAGGAACCAGACCAGCCCGGCCTGCATCAGGCCCACGCCCGCCCAGATCCAGAAGGCCCAGGCGCTGCCGCGCGCCAGCGCCCTCGCCGTCTCGGTCGAATCGACCGGGGCGAACGGTTGGGGCGGTGCGATCCGTCGGTTCATGCGCGACTCCCTGACTGAGGCGGAGAAACTATCCCGCTCAAGGCCGAAATCCCAAGTGCGTGAGAGAGATATCGCCCCACCTTCACCTTTGGCGCCCGCCCGTCTAGGGTCGCCGCCATGCGGATCGAACCTCAAGATCAGGCCGTGCTCGATCACGTCGCGGCCCGTAGCGACGCCATAGTTCAGCGCGCCGTCGACTGGTCCAACATCAACTCAGGCAGCCGCCACGCCGAAGGCCTGGCGCGGATTCTCGACGTTCTGGACGCCACGGCGCGCGCCGCTTTCGACGCAGCCACGGTCGAGCGCGTGCCGACGCAAGGCTCCACCACCGTCGCCGACAGCGGCGCGGTCATCGCCGAGAGCTACGCCGACTGCCTGAAGATCGTCGCCCGGCCCGAAGCCCCGCTTCAGGTCGTGCTGACCGGCCATTACGACACCGTCTTTCCCGCCGACAGCGCTTTCCAGACCGTCGTTGCGCGCGCCGACGGCGCCCTGAACGGCCCCGGCATCGCCGACATGAAGGGCGGGATCAGCGTCATGCTGGCCGCGCTGGAAGCCTTCGAGACGCACCCCGACAAGGCCCGCGTCGGCTGGACCGTGCTGCTGTCTCCCGATGAAGAGATCGGCTCGCCCGCCTCGGCGCCCCTGCTGGCGGAACTGGGCGCGCGCGGCCACGTCGGCCTGACCTATGAGCCCGCCCTTTCCGACGGAACCCTGGCGAGCGAGCGCAAGGGCAGCGGCAACTTCCACCTGATCGTCACCGGCAAGGCCGCCCACGCGGGCCGCGCCTTCCACGAGGGCGCCAATGCCGTCGCGGGCGCCGCCATCATCGCCGCCCGCCTGCACGGCCTGAACGGCCAGCGCGAGGACGTCACCGTCAATGTGGCCAAGATCGCAGGCGGCGGCCCCCTCAACGTCGTGGCCGACAACGCCGTGGTCCGCTTCAACGTCCGCGTGCCGGACGCCCAGAGCGCGACCTGGATCGATGAAACGGTGCGCGCCCTCGCCGCCGAGCCGCCCTTCCCCGGCCTGACGCTGGACCTGCACGGCGGCATGACCCGCGCGCCCAAGCCTATGGACGCCAGCCAGACCGCCCTGTTCCACGCCGTGCGCGACGCGGGCGACCTGCTGGGCCAGACCATCGCCTGGAAGCCGTCCGGCGGCGTCTGCGAGGGCAACAACCTGCACGCCGCAGGCCTGCCCAACGTCGACACCCTGGGCGTCGTCGGCGGCGATATCCACTCGGACCAGGAGTTCGCCTGGCCCGCCAGCTTCGTCGAACGGGCGCAGCTGTCGGCCCTGATCCTGTGCAAGATCGCCTCGGGCGAGATCGACGCCCTCAAACTGAAACAGCTCCGACTGGAGACGATGTAACCGCATGCTCGTTGTTCGCCCCGCCGGCCCCGCCGACCTTCACCACCTGCTCGAACTGGCCATCCTGTCCGGCCCCGGCTTCACCAGCCTGCCGGAGGACGCTGACGTCCTCAGCGAACGCCTGGAGCTGAGCAAGGCCAGCTTCGAGGGCAAGATCGCGCCGGAAGAGGCTTGGTACACCCTGATGCTGGAAGACGGCGACACAGGCGACATCGACGGCGTCGGCTCGGTCAAGGCGACCGTGGGGCTGAAGCGGCCCTTCTTCAGCTTCCGCGTTGTGAACAACACCGTCCAGTCGCCGTCGCTGAACGTAAAGCTGAACCACCAGACCCTGGTGCTGGTGAACGAGTGCACCGGCTGGACCGAGGTCGGCTCCCTGTTTCTGAAAGCCGACCGTCGCAAGGGCGGCGCAGGGCGTCTGCTCAGCCAGTCGCGCTATATGCTGATCGGGGCCCAGCCGGATCTGTTCGCCGACAACGTGCTGGCCGAACTGCGCGGCGTCTTCACGCCCGACGGCTACTGCCCTTTCTGGGACCATGTGGCGCACAAGTTCTTCCCCATGGACTTCGACGACGCCGACCGCATGAGCGGCTCGACCGACAAGCAGTTCATCCTCGACCTGGCCCCGCGCCACCCCATCTACATCGACCTGCTGCCCGAACCCGCGCGCGCCGTGATCGGCAAGGTCCACCCGCAGGGCGTGCCCGCCATGGCCCTGCTGGAATCCGAAGGCTTCCGCCCCAACGGCCTGGTCGACATCTTCGATGCCGGTCCGACGGTGGCCTGCGGCCGCGACAACATCCGCACCGTCCGCGACGCCCGCGTCCTGACCGCCCGCATCGAGAAAGAGGTCGAGGTCGAACTGCCCAGCCTAGTCTCGACCGACAGCGTCTCGGCCTTCCGCGCCGTGCGCGCCCGCGTCCTGGTGGACGGCGAAACCGTTCACATGACCCCCGACGTCGCCGCCGCCCTGAAGATCAAAGACGGCGCCACGGTGCGGGTGAAGTCGTGATTCTCGGGATTTCCCGCTCATCCCGGCGGACGCCGGGACCCAGTGAGAGCCCCGGGCACCACGCCTGCCGATTTGACATAGCCCTTCGTCCCGCCGCTCAGATGCGGCCAAAGTACTGGGTCCCGGCGTCCGCCGGGATGAGCGGATACTGATATGACCCACTTCATCTCCACCAACCCCGCCACCGGCGAAACCGTCTGGGAAGGCGAAGCCGCCTCCGCCACCCAGGTCGCCTCCGCCGTCGAGGCCGCCCGCGCCGCCTTCCCCGACTGGGCCGACCGCCCGCGTCAGGACCGCATCGACGCGGTGAAACGCTATCAGGCCGTCCTGAAAGAGCGCGCCCCCGAAATGGCCGAGGCCATCAGTCGCGAGACTGGCAAGGCCCTGTGGGAAACCAAGACCGAACTGGCCTCGATGGCGGGCAAGGTCGACATCTCGATCCGCGCCTATGACGAACGCACCGGCGAGCGCAGCAGCGAAACCGCCTTCGGCCGCGCCGTCCTGCGGCACCGCCCGCATGGCGTCTCGGCGGTGCTCGGCCCGTTCAACTTCCCCGGCCACCTCCCCAACGGCCACATCGTCCCGGCCCTGCTGGCGGGCGACACGGTCGTGTTCAAGCCCTCCGAGGAAACGCCCCTGACCGGCCAGCTGATGGCCGAATGCCTGGACGCCGCCGACCTGCCCAAGGGCGTGTTCAACATGGTGCAGGGCGGGCGCGACACCGGCGCGGCCCTGCTGGACCAGCCCATCGACGCCCTGATGTTCACTGGCTCGGGCGCGGCAGGCGCACACTTCCGTCGCAAGTTCGCCGATGATCCCCACGTCATTCTGGCGCTGGAACTGGGCGGCAACAACCCGCTGGTCGTCTGGGACGCCGCCGACGCCGAGGCTGTCGCAGGCATTGTGGTCCAGTCCGCCTTCGTCACCACCGGCCAGCGCTGCTCGTGCGCGCGCCGCCTGATCGTGCCGGAAGGCGCCCAGGGCGACGCCATCGTCCAAGCGGTGGCGGCCCTGTCCGACCGTTTGAACTTCGCCCCGTGGGACAGCGATCCCGAGCCCTACGCCGGACCACTGATCTCCGAGAAGGCGGCGACTGCTGCGCTGGCCGCCCTGCAACAGCGCATCGACGCGGGCGCGCGCGTGATCCGCGCCTCCGGTCCGGTCGACAACCTTCCGGGCGCCTTCGTGAAGCCTGCGATCATCGACGTCACCGGCGTCGCGGTCGAGGACGAAGAGATGTTCGCCCCCTTCCTGCAGGTGCTGCGCGTCCCCACCTTTGACGCCGCCATCGCCGCCGCCAACGCCACCAAATACGGCCTGTCGGCAGGCCTGGTCAGCGACGATGCGAAGAACTGGGACCGCTTCATCAACCGCATCCGCGCGGGCGTGGTGAACTTCAACCGTCCGACCACGGGCGCGGCAGGCGACATGCCCTTCGGCGGCCTGGGCGCCTCCGGCAACCACCGCCCCAGCGCCTACTACGCCGCCGACTACTGCGCCTATCCGGTCGCCAGCTTCGAGGCGGGATCGGTCAAGAACATCGAAAACGAGATCAAGGGCTTGCGCGCATGACTTCCGCTGTCGAAGCCAATGCCGACGGCCTGATCGGGCCGACCCACTCCTACGCCGGTCTGTCGCCGGGCAATCTGGCGTCCAGCCTGAACAAGGGCGAGGCGTCGAACCCGCGCGCGGCCGTGCTGCAGGGCCTCGACAAGATGAAGACCCTGGCCGACCTGGGCCTGCCCCAGTTCGTCCTGCCCCCGCATGAGCGGCCGAACATCCCCTTCCTGCGCGACCTCGGCTTCTCGGGCTCCGACGCCCAGGTGCTGGAACGCGCATGGAAGGACGCCCCCTCCTTCGCCGCCGCCGCCTGTTCGGCTTCGCCCATGTGGGCCGCCAACGCCGCCACGGTGACGCCCAGCGCCGACGCCGCCGACGGCCGCGTCCACTTCACCCCCGCCAACCTGATCACCAATCTACACCGCAGTCTGGAGCATGATCAGACGAAGCGCGCGCTGGACGCCCTCTTCCCCGACGCCAGCCGCTTCGCCGTCCACGACGCCCTGCCCTCGGTCGCCCATCTGGCGGACGAAGGGGCGGCCAACCACGTCCGCCTGTGCCGCGATCACGGCGAGGCGGGCGTCAATCTGATGGTCTGGGGCCGCGAGGCCTGGGAGCATTGGGACGGTCCCTATCCCGCCCGCCAGACGCGCGAGGCGTCCGAAGCGATCATGCGCCGCCACGAAGCGTCCGGCGCCGTCCTGGCGCGTCAGGGCAAGGCCGCCATCGCCGGCGGCACCTTCCACAACGACGTGGTCTGCGTCGGGGCGCTGGACACCCTCTTCTTCCATGAGCTGGCCTTCGAAGACACGGAAGCGACCAAGGCCGCCATCCGCGCCGCCGCCGACGGTTTCCAGCCGCAGTTCGTCGAGGTCTCGGCCGTCGACCTGCCGCTGGCCGACGCCATCAGCTCCTATCTGTTCAACTCCATGCTGATCCGCGTTCCGGGCCAGGACCGCCTGACCCTGATCTGCCCGACCGAGACGCGCGACAACCCGCGCAGCCATGCGGTCGCGCAAAACCTCGCCGCCTCCAACGGCCCGATCGGCCATGTCGAATACGTCGACGTGCGCCAGTCGATGCGCAACGGCGGCGGCCCGGCCTGTCTCCGTCTCAGGGTCGTCCTGACCGAGGCCGAGCTGGCGGCGACCAATCCGGCCATGCGCCTGACCGACGCCCTGCACGCCCGCCTGTCCGACTGGGGCCGCCGCTGGTATCGCGACAGCCTGACCGCGCGAGACCTGGCCGACCCCGCCCTGCTGGACGAGACGCGCGGCGCGCTGGACGCGCTGACGCAGATCCTGAACCTCGGCGGCGGCTTCTATCCGTTCCAGCGGATCTGACGTGTCGCGCCCTCGCAATCCTTGGCTGATCGCAGGCGGCGTCCTGAGCCTTCTGGCCGCCGCCCTCCACCTTGTGGTGATCGGCATAGGGCCGGAAGGCTATCGCTTCTTCGGCGCGGGCGAAGAGATAACCCGCATGGCCGAGGCGGGGCACTGGTATCCGCCCCTTATCACGACGGGGATAGCGACAGTCCTGACGGTCTGGGCCGCCTACGCCTTCTCCGGCGCGGGCGTCCTTCCCCGGCTTCCGCTGCTGAGGACCGGGCTGATCCTTATCAGCCTCATCTATCTGGCGCGCGGCCTGGTGCTGATCCCCGCCATGATCTTGAACCCCCAGGGTCCGGCCGGGATCATGCCCTTCATCTGGTGGAGTTCGCTGATCGTCCTCGTCTATGGCCTCGCCTACGCCATCGGAACCTGGACCGCCTGGCCGCGGTTGGGCCGCTAGACAGGACCATCGGCCGCAGCCCTCGTCACGCTGCGGTCAAGCCGCCGTCATCGGACCGTAATGCACCGCTCGTAAGCACGGGGCATGATCGCTTCACGCCGCGCCTTCATGGCCTCCGCCGCCGCCCTCGCCCTGTCGGGCTACGCCAAACGCGCCCAAGCCATGGCCGCCGAACCGGGCGGCTTCGTCGACGGCCCCTCGCGCAACGAGGTGTTCGGCTACGGCCCGATGAAGGCCGACCCCTACGGCCTGCTGGACCTGCCCGAAGGCTTCTCCTACCGCGTCGTGTCCCAGGCGGGCGAGACCATGGCCGACGGCCTGCTGACCCCCGACAAGTTCGACGGCATGGGCTGTTTCGGGCTGGACGAGGACCGGGTGATCCTGGTCCGCAACCACGAGGTCAATCCGCTGGAGTTCAACGCCAGCGCCTGGGGCGCCAACCACCGTCTGGTCGGCGACCTGGACCGCGCCCGCGTCTACGGCGTCTACCCCGATACGGACGGCGCGGTCGCCCCGCTGGGCGGCGGCACGACCACCGTCGTCTACAACCTCAAGACCGGCCGCACCGAGCGCCAGCACCTCAGCCTGGGCGGCACGGCGGTCAACTGCGCCGGGGGCGTCACCCCCTGGGGCTCGTGGCTGAGCTGCGAAGAGATCGTCGCCGGGACCAAGGACGGCCTGCCCCAGGACCACGGCTGGGTGTTCGAGGTGCCGTCGCGCGCGACCGGCCTGGTCGATCCGACCCCGATCCGCGCCATGGGCCGCTTCAAGCACGAGGCCGCCTGCATCGATCCGCGCACCGGCGTCGTCTACATGACCGAGGACACGGCCGAGAGCCTCTTCTACCGCTACCTGCCGACCGACCCGCGCCGCCTGCACGCCGGCGGCCGCCTTCAGGCCCTGGCCCTGGTCGATCAGGCGCGCGGCGACACCCGCAACTGGAACGACGTCCTGTGGCGCCAGGGCCAGCGCCTGGCCGTGCGCTGGGTCGATCTGGATCACGTCGAAAGCCCCGACGGCGACCTGTCCCTGCGCGGCCACGCCTCGGGCGCGGCCCTGTTCGCGCGCGGCGAAGGCGTCCATTGGGCGGGAGATCACCTCTATTTCACCTGCACCTCGGGCGGCGTCGGCCGTCACGGTCAGATCATGCGGTACGTCCCCAGCCCGCGCGAGGGCCAGTCGGACGAGGCCGGCCAGCCGGGCATGCTGGAGCTGTTCGTCGAGGCGGGCGACCGCGCCGTGCTGGACTATGTCGACAACATCGCCATCGCCCCGAACGGCCACGTCATCGGCTGCGAGGACAAGCAGGTCGGAACTCAACACGTGAAGGGCGTCACCCCCGACGGCCGCGTCTACGCCATCGCCCGCAACGCCATGCGCCACGACGCCGACGAGTCGAACACCGAGTTCGCGGGCGTCTGCTGGGCCCCGAACGGCCGGACCATGTTCGTGAACCTGTATTCCCCCGGCATGACGCTGGCCGTCACCGGCCCGTGGGAGCGGTTCAGGGTCTGAGGGCCCCCATTCCGTCACCCTCGGGCTTGTCCCGAGGGCCCAGGTTCAGCTCACGCTCCCGAGCACGGAGTCTAATCGCCGCGCCTAACCGCTAACCGTAGCGGGTGAGGCCCCGATGGGCCCTCGGGACAGGCCCAAGGGTGACGGACAGAGGGCTGTCAGCGCATCCTCCCCCTCCAAGCGCAGGCAATTTCCGGCGTCGGCGCGCGTAGACCTGCGCTTTCACACCGTCGCCTGCGCCCATGCGATGATCCCTCCCCCGCGCCGCCGCAGAGGAGAGATTCAGACGATTCAGACGAATTGGACTCTGTTTTTCTCCCTCCCCTTCATGGGGAGGGAAAAGGCGCGCCGCCTATGCGGCGAACCGCCCGCCCTTGGCGGCGTAGGCCTGGGTGCCGTGCGTGAACACCTTGTCGGCCGGCAGCACGGCCTCGATCGGCAGAGCCTCGGCGCCTTGCAGACGGTCGTAGATCGGGCCGAAGTCCTGAAGCGTCTCACGCTTCAGCTGTTCGATGCTGTCGATGACGAAATAGACCTGCTGGAAGTCGTCGATCCGATAGAGGGTCTTCATCACCCGCTCCAGGTCGAAGCCCAGACGGTTCGGCGAAGGGTCTTCCAGGCTGAAGACGCTCTCAGTGGCCGAAGAGACGATGCCCGCGCCATAGATGCGAAGGCCGCCCGCCTCCTGCATCAGGCCGAACTCGACCGTGTACCAGTACAGGCGCGCCAGGTTCGGCAGCATCCCCAGCGACGCCGCCCGCTGCCCGCCCTTGCCGTAGGCCTCCATATAGGCGGCGAAGTCGGGGTCGGTCAGCATCGGCACATGGCCGAACACATCGTGGAAGATGTCCGGTTCCTGCAGGTAGTCCAGTTGGTCCGGCTTGCGGATGAACTGGCCCGAGACGAAGCGGCGGTTGGCCAGGTGGTCGAAGAAGACCTCGTCCGGCACCAGCCCCGGCACGCAGACCACGGTCCAGCCGGTCAGGGCCTGAAGCTTGGGGTTGATGATCTCGAAGTCGGGAATGCCGCCCGCGTTCAGGTCCAGCGCGTCCAGGCCGCGCATGAAGGCCTCGCTGGCGCGGCCCGGCAGTATCTTCATCTGCCGCTCGTACAGGGTGTTCCAGGTCTGGTGTTCGACCTCGGTATAGGCCGACCAGTTCTGAGGAATGGTCCAGTCGGCGGCGGCGCCTTCCGGCGGCTGCTCGAAAACGTGCTCGAAGTCGGACATGGGGACGCTCCTCACGGCTCTGATGGCCTTTCGGGGCAGATTAGCGCGCGTTTTCGTCCACGTCACGCACGGCTGTTGCAGCGCTTTCGTGGCGCGGCGCGGCGCAAAGGAAAACGGGCCGGAGGTTTCCCTCCGACCCGCTTCGCTTTGAAAGCTGTCTCTGGATATCCAGAGGCCAGATCCGAAATCTTACTTGATTTCGACCTTGGCGCCGGCTTCTTCCAGCTTCTTCTTCAGCTCTTCAGCGGTCTGCTTCGAGACGTTCTCGACGACCGGCTGCGGAGCGCCTTCGACCAGGTCCTTGGCTTCCTTCAGACCCAGGTCGGTGCGGACGCCGCGGACTTCCTTGATGACGTTGATCTTCTTGTCGCCGCCGTCAACCAGGACAACGGTGAACTCGGTTTGCTCTTCGCCAGCCGGAGCGGCTTCAGCAGCGCCGGCGACGGCGGCGACGGCGACCGGAGCGGCGGCCGAAACGCCCCACTTCTCTTCCAGCAGCTTCGACAGTTCAGCGGCTTCCAGGACGGTCAGAGCCGACAGTTCTTCAACGATTTTGGCGAGATCAGCCATTTTAGTCTTCCTTCGGTAGGATGAGGTTCAGAGAGATATGCAGAGATGACGGGGCTTAGGCGGCGTCTTTGGTCGCGTACGCGTTGAAGACGCGCGCCAGTTGGCCGGCCGGCGCCTGCAGGACGCCAGCAACCTTGGTCGCCGGGGCTTGCAGCAGGCCGATGAGCTTGCCGCGCAGTTGGTCCAGCGACGGCAGCTTGGACAGGGCCTCGACGCCCTTGGCGTCCAGAACCTTGTCGCCCATGAAACCGCCCTGGATGACGAACTTGTCGTTGCCCTTGGCGAATTCGGCCGTGACCTTGGCGGCGGTGACGGGATCGGCGGCGTATGCGATGCCCACGGGGCCCTTGAACAGGCTGTGGTACTCGCTGCCTTCCTCGACGCCCAGCGCCTTGAGCGCCAGACGGTTCTTCACCACCTTGAACGCGCCGCCTTCTTTACGAAGACGACCACGCAGGTCTTCCATCTCCACAACGGTCAGACCCAGGTTGTGGGTCACGACCACGGCGCCCGCGTCGGCGAACACGCTCTTCAGCGATTCGATCGACTCGGCTTTTTGTGCGCGGTCCATTGTGGTCTCCAGTTTTGGTATTCGCCGCCGGGCTTATTCCCGACGACGGATTTGGCTTAAGCGCCATGCATCGCTGCACAGCGTTCAGGCCGGTCTTATTGTCCGAAGGAAGCGTGGCCCGCCCGCCGGATGCCGGCAGGCAAAAGGTCTTTGCATCCCCATCTCCCCACGGCGCCAGAGGGCTCTCTGGACGTTTACGACGCAGGCGACCCCCGCATCCCGAAGTTCTCGGACAGGCGTCGTCAGAACCGAGGCCCTGACGAGATGCGGGCTCTATACACGGCCCGGCGGGAAAATCAACGCTTTGAGGGCGCGCTCAGGCAGCGGGGGCCGAAACGCCCTACTCTGCTCCGCGCCCCGGATCGAAATCGCGGATCAATTCAGCCAGTTCGTCCTCGTCCACCACTGCGGCGGCGTCTTCGGTGGACATCCAGCGACGTTCGCGCTGGGCGTCCTCGGGCCAGGCGCCCAGCTGGATGAAGACCTCCAGCGGATAGACGCTCGCTATGGTGGCCTGGACCCGCCCCGACTTCAGCCGCTTGCCGTACCGGAACCAGCCGATCGGCGCGCCCATGACGTCCCCCTGAACGCCTGCCTCTTCATAGGCCTCGATCACGGCGGCCTCGGCGTCGGTCTTGCCCGCCATGCGGTTGCCCTTGGGGATGACCCAGCGCCGCGTCTCGCGCGAGGTGATCATCATGATCTCCACGCCGTTCGAGCCATGCCGCCAAGGCAAGGCCGCGATCTGGCGCGTTTCCGAAGACAAGGTACGGGGCTTGCTGGACATCAGGTCAGGAACAGCCCGCCCAGGGCGTAGAACAGCGCGCCGATGGCGGCGGCGGCGGGCATGGTGATGAACCAGGCGGTGACGATGCTGCGCGCCACGCTCCAGCGTACGGCCGAGACGCGCTTGGCCGCGCCCACGCCGACGATGGCGCCGGTGATGGTGTGGGTGGTCGACACCGGAATGCCCATGCTGGTCGCCGCGAACAGGGTGATGGCCCCGCCCGTCTCAGCGCAGAAACCCTGCTGGGGGCTAAGCCGCGTAATGCGCGATCCCATGGTGTGAACGATCTTCCAGCCGCCGAACAGGGTGCCCAGGGCGATGGCCGCCTGACAGGTGATGACCACCCAGAAGGGCACATGGAACTCGCCGCCCAGCAGGCCGCGCGAATAAAGCAGGATGGCGATGATCCCCATCGTCTTCTGGGCGTCGTTGCCCCCGTGACCCAGGGAATAGGCCGAGGCCGACACGAACTGCAAACCCCGGAAGATGCGATCGGCGAAGTTGGGATTGGCCTTGGCGAACAGCCAGGACACGATCAGCACCAGCAGCAGGGCCAGCAGGAAGCCGATGGCCGGCGACATGAAGATGGCGCCCACCGTCTTCAGCACCCCGGCGACGACCACGGCGCTGGTCCCCGCCTTGGCGATGCCCGCTCCCAGCAGGCCGCCGATCAGGGCGTGCGAGCTGGACGACGGAATCCCGCCCAGCCAGGTGATGACGTTCCAGCTGATGGCCCCCATCAGGGCGCCGAAGATCACCTGGTCCGAGATCACGTCCGGCGAAATGATGCCGCGCCCGATGGTGTCGGCGACGTGCAGACCGAAGAACAGGAAGGCGATAAAGTTGAAGAAGGCCGCCCACCCCACCGCATAGATCGGCGGCAGGACGCGCGTGGCGACGATGGTGGCGATCGAGTTGGCCGCATCGTGCAGGCCGTTCAGGAAGTCGAACAGCAGAGCGACGCCGATCAGGAAGACCAGGATCAGGAGGGCGTGATCCATGGTGTCCTACAGGTGCTCGACCAGAACGCCGTTGATGCGGTTGGCCACGTCCTCGAAGCGGTCGATCACCTTCTCCAGGTGATCCAGCAACTGGCTGCCGATGATGAAACCCAGGGTGTTGCCGCCCGTCATGTCGTGCCGGTGCGCCTCATAAAGCGCCTTCATGCCCGCGTCATAGAGGTCGTCGCTGCGGGCTTCCAGATTGGTGATCTGCTCCGTCAGGATCGCCAGCCGCTCATGGTTCTTGCGCATGGCCGGCAGCAGGCCGAAGGCCTCCTGCGTCAGGGCCGCACATTCGACGGCGATGTCGGCCAGCTCCTGCATCTTGGGCGAAAAGTCGCGCATCTCGTACAGGGTGACGATCTTGGCCGCCTTCTGCATCTGGTCGATGGTGTCGTCCAGCGAGTTGGTCAGGCCGCGGATGTCCGAACGGTCAAACGGAGTGATGAAGCTACGGCGTACGGCGAACAGCACCTCGCGCGCGATCTCGTCGGCTTCTTCCTCATGGGCGACCACCTTGGCGCACCATTCGCCGGTTGCGGGTCCGCCGTTCATCATCTGACGCAGGGCGCCCGCGCCATGAACCAGCGACTGAGCGTGGGCGTCGAACAGCCGGAAGAAGTTGTCTTCCTTCGGCAACAGCGCCTGGAACCAGTTGAGCATGGGGCGTCTCCGCAAGGCCGCCTCGCGCATATCGAGGACCGAGCCGGCGCCCCAAGTCCCGGCTTCCGGCCTCTTCGTCAAGTCATCCGCATACGGATTCTCGGATTTCTCCCCCGGCCATTGACGCCGTTCCAGCCGAGGCGCATGAAGAAAATGTCATCTTTGTGTTCGAATAACGGCCTAAATTGTCATGACCTACCCTGCGGAGCAGGAGCGCCTGCTCGTCGAAGCCGGACAGGCCCTCGCTCGTCGCGACCCTCGCTCCGCCTTGCGGCTGCTGGATCAGGCGGATCAATTCGGCCAGACGCACAACGCCACCTTGAACCGCGCCGTCGCCCTGCGCCTTCTGGGCGACTACCACGCCTCTCTTCGCGTCCTGGACGACGCGCTCGACATGCGGCCCTACGACTTCATGGCGTTGCTGGCCAAGGGCGCCATGCTGGAGAAGATCAATCAGACCAAGGCGGCGGTCGAAGTCTATCGCAACGCCCTGAAAATCGCCCCGCCGCGCGCCTCTTGTCCGCCCGGCGTCGTCAGCCAGATGGACTACGCCAGCAACCTGATCGACCGACACGCCAAGGCGCTGGCCGAGTTCATGAAAGATCGCATCGCGCCGCTGAAGGCCGAGCTGGGCGAAGCCAGCCGGGATCGCTTTGAAGAAGGCCTGGAGATCTACGCCGGTCTGAAACAGCCGCCCAAGCAGCAGCCGCTCCTGCTCAACTATCCGCGTCTGCCGGTCATCCCCTTCTATGACCGCACCCTGTTTCCCTGGCTGGCGCAGTTGGAAGAGGCGACCCCTGTCATCCAGGCCGAACTGGCGACCCTGCTCGAAACCGCCTTCGACGAGTTCTCGCCCTACATCGCCTATCCTAAGGGCGCGCCGGTCAATCAGTGGGGCGAACTGAACCACTCACGCAAATGGAGCTCCCTCTTCCTATGGAAGGACGGTCTCCGTCAGGATGAAGTCTGCGCCCGCGCGCCCCGGACCGCCGCCCTGCTGGAAAGCCTGCCCATGGCCGATCAGGACGGTTTCGCCCCTACCGCCATGTTCTCGGCGCTTCAGCCCAAGACGCATATTCCACCGCACACCGGCTCCTCGAACGTGCGCCTGCTGACGCACCTGCCGCTGGTCCTACCGGGACCGGCGCGCTTCCGCGTGGGCAATACGGTGCGCGAATGGGAGATGGGCCGCGCCTGGGTCTTTGACGACACCATCGAGCATGAGGCGTGGAATGAGGCTGACGCCATGCGCGTCATCCTGATCTTCGATGTCTGGAACCCCTATCTCGACGACGGCGAGAAACGGCTGATCACCGAGATGATGAAGGCGCAGCGAGAGTTCACGGGAGGCTGAAACCCCGACTGGCCTCTCAAGCCCGCCCCACAGAAAACGGCCCCGGAAGATCGCTCTTCCGGGGCCGTCGTCATTCTTAGCCGTGAAGCCGGATCAGGCGCCCAGCGAAGCCGGGTCGATCTTGAAGCCGGGGCCCATCGTCGAGGACAGGGCGATGCGCTTCACATAGGTGCCCTTGGCGCCCGACGGCTTGGCGCGGACGAGGGCGTCCACGATGGCCTTGACGTTGGCTTCCAGGGCGTCCTGGGTGAAGGAGGCCTTGCCGATGCCGGCGTGGACGATGCCCGCCTTCTCGACGCGGAACTCGACGGCGCCGCCCTTGGCGTCCTTGACGGCCTGAGCGACGTTCGGGGTCACGGTGCCGACCTTCGGGTTCGGCATCAGGCCGCGCGGGCCCAGCACCTTACCCAGACGACCAACCAGGGCCATCATGTCCGGCGACGCGATCACGCGGTCGAAGTCCATGAAGCCGCCGGCGATCTTCTCGTACAGGTCTTCAGCGCCGACGTGCTCGGCGCCGGCCGCCTTGGCTTCTTCAGCCTTGGCGTCCTTGGCGAAGACGGCGACGCGGACGTCACGGCCGGTGCCCGAGGGCAGGTTCACCACGCCGCGGACCTGTTGGTCGGCGTGACGCGGGTCGACGCCCAGGTTGATGGCGATTTCGATCGACTCGTCGAACTTGGCCTTGGCGTTGTCCTTCACCAGCTTGATGGCGTCCGAGAAGGCCAGCAGGTCTTCGGTGACGCCCGTGCGGGCCTTATGGGCTTTGGTCAGCTTAGCCATGTCTTAGCCCTCCACCACTTGAATGCCGATGGCGCGGGCCGAGCCCTCGATGATACGCGACGCGGCGTCCAGGTCGTTCGCGTTCAGGTCTTTCATCTTCTTCTCGGCGATTTCGCGCAGTTGCGTCTGCGTGATCTTGCCGGCGAACTCGCGGCCGACGAGCTTGGCGCCCGACTTGATGCCGGCGGCTTGCTTCAGATACCAGGTCGCCGGCGGCGTCTTGGTGATGAAGGTGAACGACTTGTCCTGATAGACGGTGATGACGGTCGGAAGCGGGGTGCCCTTGGCTTCCTTCTCGGTCCGCGCGTTGAACTCCTTGCAGAAGCCCATGATGTTCACGCCGCGCTGACCCAGAGCCGGGCCGATCGGGGGCGAAGGCGTGGCCGAACCGGCCGGCACTTGCAGCTTGATATAGCCGAGAATCTTCTTGGCCATTGGTCTCTCCTATGAATGACCCGGCGACGATGCGCCCGGCCGGTGAGCCGTGGTGCGGCATGGCTGCCTTCCACGGATTTGCCGCCGGGCGACTCGAAGACCGTCCAGCGAAGGCGCGCGTTTAGCAGGCAGACCCTGAAAACGCAAACGGGACCGCCCGAAGACGGTCCCGATCTCTGCGTGGCGTCAGCAGCCGATCAGGCGCTGACCTTCTCCACCTGATTGTACTCCAGCTCGACCGGGGTCGGGCGCCCGAAGATCGAGACGGCCACGCGCAGGCGGGCGTTCTCTTCGTCGACGCTTTCGACCTGACCGTCGAAGCTGGCGAACGGGCCGTCAATGACCTTGACGTTCTCGCCGATGTCGAAGCGGATGGTGGGCTTCGGACGCTCGACGCCCTCTTCCACCTGGCCGATGATGTTCTGGACTTCACGTTCCGAGACCGGCAGGGGCTTGGTGCCGCCCGCGGCGCCCAGGAAGCCTGTGACCTTCGGCGTGTTCTTGACCAGGTGATAGGCCTCGTCGGTCATCTCCATCTTCACCAGCACATAGCCGGGGAAGAATTTGCGCTCGGCGTTGACCTTCTTGCCGCGGCGGATCTCGATGACGTCCTCGGTCGGAACCAGGATTTCAGAGAAGGCGTCTTCCAGGCCCTGTTGCTTGGCCTGGTCACGCAGTTGTTCGGCGACCTTCTTCTCGAAGTTCGAATAGGCGTGGACGATGTACCACTTGTGGCGGGGGTTGGCCGCCGGCTTGGGCGCTGCATCGGTCATGTGCGCGTCTCCTTTATTGGCCAAGGCTGAGGATGATGCGGGACGCGAAGCCGAGACCCGTGTCGACGATCCAGAAGAAGGCGGCCGCGATCAGCACCATGATGAAGACCATCACCGAGGTGATCCAGGTCTCCTTGCGGCTGGGCCACACGATCTTGCGGGCTTCAGCGCGAACTTCGCTGATGAACTGCGGGATGGACGTCTTCTTCTTCGGCGCGGGCGCGTCGACGGCCACGGTCGCTGCGCCTTGCGCGGCTGCTGCGGTCTTGGTCCCCGTGGTGCGGCGGCCGCCCGGGGTCTTCGCCTTGGCCATTTGACGTCTCTTCAACCTCTGGATCCTGCTGCTCGACATGGGAAGTCCCAGGCGATCACAACAGGGGGAATGGCAGGAGTGGAGGGACTCGAACCCCCGGCCCTCGGTTTTGGAGACCGATGCTCTACCAGCTGAGCTACACTCCTAGTGTCCCGGACAAAGATCAGCGCGCCGTGGATATCCACCCAGCGGCGCGACCCTCGCCAGAGGGGGGCGTATGCCCGAGCCCCACCGTCATTTCAAGGGCCATCTGCGCCGCAGACACGCGAAGTCGCGGATTTTCCTCAGAACAGACGGGCCACGGCGCTGGGCTCATAGCTCAGCCCTTTCACCAGGGCGTCGGAATCGCCGATCGAAAAGGTCTGGGCCCGGCTGCGGCCGTCCACCACCGCCACCGCCTCGATCTCTTCGGGAATCACCTTCACCACCGCCACGGCGTCGCCGCCGGGCGCCCAGGGGCTGAGGTCAGGCGAGCGGGCGATGATCAGGTCGTTCAGCCGCTTCACCTCGTCGCCGTCCGTGACCTCCTCTGCGCGGCCGTCGATGGAGACGCCGACCGCCTCCCCTTCCTCGCCCACGCCGCGCACGGCCACGCCGACGCGCGGATCGGCGGTCATGTTCTTCAGCTTCTCGCTGTCGCGAGCGGTGACGAAATAGAGGTTCAGCCCATCGTTCAGATAGCCCAGTGTCGCCGCCTGCGGCCGTCCATCGGCCCGGTTCACGGCCAGGGTCATCAGCTTCTGGCTGTCCAGCAGCTTGAGGATGGCGGCCACCGCGCCGCCGTGGATCGGGGTGATGCGCGAGGTCGAGCTCATGGCGTTTCTCCAGAAGATGGCGAGGCAGATTGGCTGAACAGCTTCGACGCAGCCTTGACGCAGATCAAGGCGGCTGCCCCCCCCTTCGGTTCCAATGCCCCCATGACAGAGTCCCGCTTCGCGTCCGATGCGCCTCGCCTGGAGGTGGCCCCCCTCAGCGAAGCCGAGGCGCCGGCCGCCTTCGCCCTGGCGCGGTTGTGGCGGCCCAATCTGGAGCCGGCCCAGTGGGACGCCTTCCTGACCGCCTGGCGCGCCGCGCCGGAAAGCCGGGGCATCCTCAGCGCCCGCAATCAGCGCGGCGGAGTGCTGGGCTTCGTCAGTTGGTGGCGGCAGCCCGATCTGGAATACGGCGAGACCCTGTGGGCCGGCCCCTTCGTGGTGCGCGAAATGGGCGTGCGCCCCCTGGTGCGGCAGAGCCTGGCCGTCGAACTGACCGCCCTGGCCTGTCAGTTGGGCGCCCGGCTGCGCTACGCGGAGGAAGCCGCCGCACCGGACTGCGCCGTCGAACTGACAGCTAGGACAGGCTGACCTATTCGGAATCGGCCGCTTATCGCCTAGACTGCCGCGCTATCCGGGAGACGACATTCGTGAACACCGCTGCGGCCCAGGCCGAAACCGAAGAGGTGCGTCTGGAAGACGTCCATCCGTGCTCCACCTGCGGCGCCCGCCCGCTGGGCGTGTGCGCGGACCTGAAGGGTCATGAGCTGCAGAGCATGGCTTGCGCCAGCGAAAGCGTCACCGCCCAGCCCGGCCAGGCCCTGTTCCACGAAGGCGACCCGAACCCCTATGTCTTCAACGTCGTGGACGGGGCGGTGAAGCTGTATCGCCTGCTGCCCGACGGACGACGCCAGATCACCGGCTTCCTGTTCCAGGGCGACTTCCTGGGCCTGGGCGGGCGCGGGCCGTCCAGCTTTACGGCTGAGGCTTTGACGCCGCTGAACGCCTGCCGGTTCCGGCGCGGCGACTTCGATCAACTGCTGAACGCCCTGCCCGCGCTGGAGCACCGCCTGGTGGCCCTGGCCGGGGACGAGCTGATGGCCGCGCAGGAACAGATCGTCCTTCTGGGGCGCAAGACGGCGCGCGAGCGGCTGGCCAGCTTCCTGACCCGCCTGTCCGAGCGTCAGGTGCAGTTGGGCGGCGCCGTGGGCCACGTCCACCTGCCGATGACGCGGCTGGACATCGCCGACTACCTGGGCCTGACGATCGAGACAGTCAGCCGGGTCTTCACCCAGTTCAAGACCTCGGGCCTGATCCAGCTGCTGCCCGGCAATGACGTCGCCCTGCCCGATCCGGCCGCGCTGAAGGCCCTGGGCGAAGGCGCCGCCTGATCTTGGGCTAAGGGATAGGGGACGCGGCCTGACGTTCCGCGCCCCTCCCCGCATCGGCTTTAGAACTTGCGGCCGACGCCCACCGACACGACCCAGGGATCCAGGCTGACGCTGCTCTTCAGCGCGCCGCCGTTGATCTTGGCGTCCGTATCGAACCACACCTTCTTGGCGTCCAGGTTCAGCGTCCACGGGCCAGAGAGGTTCCAGTCCGCTCCGGCCTGAAGCGCGACGCCGAAGCCGTTGTCCAGATCGACCTCGAAGCCGTTCTTATCCTTGCCGCTGAAGAAGGCCATGTAGCTGACGCCCGCCCCGACATAGGGGCTGACCGTCGCGTTCGGCGTCGGTCGGTATTGCAGCGTCACCACCGGCGGCAGCACCCAGGTCTCATGCACCGCAACATCGGTCGCGCCGCCCTTGGCCCGGACCTCGTGCTGGGTCGCGCCCAGGATGGCCTCGACGGCCCAGTGGTCGGCGACGAAATAGGTGAAGCCCAGCGTCGGCATCCAGTCGTCACCGACATCGACCTTCAGGCCGCTGTCGGCCCCGGCGGCGGTGACGATGGCGTCGTCGGCCTGCGGCAGGACGCCCGTCATGCGGGCCGTGACGATCAACGAGCCCTTGCCTACCTGTTCAGGCGCGGCGTTCTGGGCCGAGGCGGCGCCTGCGACGGTCAGCAGGCTGACGGAGGCGATCAATGCGGCGGCGGTTTTCATTAGTTTAATCCCCGACATTCGCCGGATCGAAAAACGCCCGGCTTCGATGTCTTGCCGACCATGCGCCTGCAACCGCCGCACAGCCTTGATCCATCGCAAGCCATGGATATTTCTTCGGTTTCGGCCAAGAAAAATCCCCTCCGACAAGCGCCGAAGGGGATCTTTCAGTCGGTATCAGCGGCCGAAGCGTCAGGGCTCTGAATGGCCCTCGTCTCCGGCGTCCGACAGTTGGAACTCATGCCACAGGCCGTTCAGCACTCCGAAGAGCACCGCAAGCCCCAGGCCCAGGATCCAGGCGAAATACCACATGGAATGATCTCCTTTCGCGGGATCAGTAGAGGTCGGGGTTGCTGCGCAGCGCCTGGGTCGTGGAACGACCCCACAGCACCTTGTAGACCCAGGCCGTGTAGAGAAGGATCAGCGGCAGGAAGATCAGCGTCACCAGCAGCATGATGAACAGCGTCAAGTGGCTGGACGATGCGTTCCACACCGTCAGGCTGGACTGCGGGTCGATCGTGCTGGGCAGGATGAAGGGGAACATCGACAGGCCGACGGTCGAGATGATGCCCACCGCCGACAGCGACGAACCGCCGAAGGCCAGGGGCTCGCTGCGCCGCCACAGGCCCAGGACCGCCGCCGCCGCGCCGAGGAAACCGAGCGCCGGAGCGATCATCATCCACGGATAGCGTCCGTAGTTGTCCATCCAGGCGCCCGAGACCGCCTCCACCGTGGTGCGCAGCGGGTTCGACGGGCCGTTGACGTCCAGGGCGCCGGTGATGCGGAAGCCCATGTCGCCATAGGCCACCATCAGGCCGCCGATCGCAAACAGGGCGATGCTCAGCACGCCGGCGACGGTGCCGATCATGCGTGCGCGGTCGGCCACGGGCCCGCGTTCGGCCTTCAGCCCCAGCCAGGCGGCGCCGTGCAACACCAACATGGCCACGGACAGCAGACCCGCGATCAGAGTGAACGGCGTGAACAGGCCCAGCAGCGAACCGTCATAGAAGGCGCGCAGTTCGCTGGTCAGGCGGAAGGGCGCGCCCAGCAGGACGTTGCCCATGGCCACGCCGAACACCAGCGCCGGCACAAAGCCGCCGATGAACAGCGCCCAGTCCCACATCGAGCGCCACTTCGCTTCGGGCCGCTTGGAGCGATACTTGAACGCGACCGGGCGCAGTATGAGCGCCGACAGCACCAGGAACATCGCCAGATAGAAGCCGGAGAAGCTGACGGCGTAGACGAAGGGCCAGGCGGCGAAGATCGCGCCGCCGCCCAGGATGAACCACACCTGGTTGCCTTCCCAGGTGGCGCCGACGGTGTTGATCACCATGCGGCGCTCTTCGTCCGTCTTGGCGACGAAGGGCAGAAGGGCGCCGACGCCCAGGTCGAATCCGTCCGTCAGGGCGAAGGCGATCAGCAGAATGCCGACCAGTCCCCACCAGATCAGGCGAAGCGTGGCGAAGTCGAGAGGAAGTTCCATCTTCGATTATCCTTGATCTGAAGCGTCAGGCCACGGCCGGTTCGGCGTCTGCCGCCGACTCGTCCTGGGCTTCCTGTTCGTGGAAGGGGCCCTTCTTGATGGCCTTGAGGATCAGGCCCACTTCAATCACGGCCAGGGCGCCGTAAAGCACGGTGAAGCCGATGATCGTCGTCCACAACTGCGTCACCGTCAGGCTGGATGCGCCCAGGAAGGTCGGCAGGACGCCTTCCACGGCCCAGGGCTGGCGGCCGACCTCGGCCAGAATCCAGCCGAACTCGATCGCGATCCACGGCAGCGGAATGGCCAGAACGGCCAGACGCAGGAACCACCGGGTTTCGTGCTTGCGCAGGGTGCACAGAATGAAGGCCGTGGCGAACAGGCCGATCATCAGGAAACCGATCCCCGCCATGACGCGGAAGGTCCAGAACATCACAGGCACGTTCGGCACCGTGCTCCAGGCCGCCAGTTGGATCTGTTCGGGCGTGGCCAGACGCGGATCCTCGACATAGCGTCTGAGCAGCAGACCGTAGCCCAGGTCGTTGCGGACCGTCTCGAACTGGCCGCGCGCAGCCATGTCGGTCGGATCAGCCTTGATCTTCTCCAGGGCGTCATAAGCCACGACGCCGCGCTCGATGCGATCCTCGGCTATGGCCACCAAGTTCAGAATGCCTTCGACGGGCTTGTCGACGCTGCGCGTGGCGATCAGACCCAGAACATAGGGAATCTTCACCTCGTAGTGGGTCTTGCGATCTTCCAGGCTGGGGAAGCCGATGGCCGTCAGGCCAGCCGGGGCCTCTTCGGTGTGCCACATGGCCTCCAGAGCGGCGAGCTTCATCTTCTGGTTGTCGGTCAGAGCGTAGCCCGACTCATCGCCCAGAACCACGACCGACAGCGACGAGGCCAGACCGAAGGCCGCGGCCACCGTCATCGACCGCTTGGCGAAGCCCTTGTGCTTGCCCTTCAGCAGATAGAAGGCCGACACGCCCAGCACGAAGACCGAGGCGCAGACATAGCCGGCCGAAACGGTATGGACGAACTTGGCCTGGGCCACCGGGTTGAACAGCACGGCCATGAAGTCCGTGACCTCCATACGCATGGTGTCCGGATTGAAGGCCGCGCCGACCGGGTTCTGCATCCAGCCGTTCGCAATCAGGATCCACAGGGCCGACAGGTTGGTGCCCAGCGCCGTCAGGAAGGTGACGAACAGGTGGGTCACCGGCTTCAGCTTGTCCCAGCCGAAGAACATCAGGCCCACGAAGGTCGCTTCCAGGAAGAAGGCCATCAGGCCCTCGATCGCCAGCGGCGCCCCGAAGATGTCCCCGACGTAGTGCGAGTAGTAGCTCCAGTTCATGCCGAACTGGAACTCCATGGTGATGCCGGTGGCGACGCCCAGCACGAAGTTGATGCCGAACAGCGTGGCCCAGAAGCGGGTGATCGTCCGCCAGATGGGCCTGCGGGTCATCACATAGATGCTCTCCATGATGACCAGCATGAAGGAGAGGCCCAATGTGAGGGGCACGAATAGAAAGTGGTATAGCGCCGTCAGTGCGAACTGAAGGCGTGACAGGTCTACGACCGCCAGGTCGATCATGGGTTCAGGCTCCTGACCGCCAGCCCCCATCGACCGGCGTTCTACTATAACCTAAAGCCGCGCCGTTTGGCGCGCCTTGATCCTGATCAAAGCGGGCGACAGCGACTTGAACTAGAGGGCGTTTCGCCCAAAGACCTTTCG
This sequence comes from Brevundimonas sp. UBA7507, assembly GCF_002478355.1. Taxonomy (NCBI): domain Bacteria; kingdom Pseudomonadati; phylum Pseudomonadota; class Alphaproteobacteria; order Caulobacterales; family Caulobacteraceae; genus Brevundimonas; species Brevundimonas sp. UBA7507. The sequence goes on from NZ_DLNP01000013.1 coordinate 621,381, forward strand.
ACCCATAGGCTTTTTGCCCCATTCTCGATCGACGCCGGTTGCAATGGATGAGGCCGGATCAGGCCCTTATTCCCAGAATGGCGCACCAGGAGACGTGATGACGGCCCAGCCGGTCGACCCTCAACAGGCGGATTCGCGACGAATCGCAGAGACGACGGTGCCTGCGGCCTGGTTGAAATCCGCCCTGTCCCCCTGGCGTCGCCTGATGAGCCTGGGCGGCGCCCTGGTGATCGCGGACACGGTTCCCGCCATCGGCTTCGCCGCCGGACTGGCCTTGGCCGTCGGCGCCCTGCCGCAGGGTCTGGCCGAAGCCGTTCCCGGTCTGATTCTGGCGACTGTCGCCCTGATCGCGCGCGCCGCGCTCAACCAGGGCGCGGTCTTCGTCAACACCCGCGCCGCCCGCGCCGCCAAGAACGGCCTGCGACGTCACGCGCTGAAGGGCGCCCTCAGCGGCCGCCTGTCGGACGCCGCCGCCATGACCGCCGCCGCCGAGGGCGTAGAGGCCCTGGACGGCCACGTCGCCCGCTTCGCCCCCGCCCGAACAGCGGCGGCCGTCTCGCCCCTGATCCTGATCCTCGCGGCAGGCGTGGTCAGCCCCTTCACCGCCGGCATCCTGATCTTCACCCTGCTGCCCTTCGTCCTGGGCATGGCCCTGACCGGCATGGCGGCGGGCGCCGAGAGCCGTCGTCAGTTCCAGGCGCTGGAGCGGCTGTCGGGCCTGTTCCTGGACCGGGTGCGCGCCCTGCCCGCCATCCTGTCCTTCCAGGCCGAAGCCCAACAGACCCGCGTCATCGCCCGCGCCTCGGACGACCTGGCCCGCCGCACCGGCAAGGTGTTGAAGGTCGCCTTCCTGTCCTCGGCGGTGCTGGAGTTCTTCTCGGCTCTGGCCGTGGCGCTGGTCGCCGTCTACTGTGGGTTCAACCTGCTGAAGCTGCTGCCGTTTCCGGCGCCGGACGAGCTGAGTCTGGCCCAAGCCTTCTTCGTCCTGGCCCTGGCGCCCGAGGTCTATCAGCCCATGCGCCGTCTCGCCGCCGCCTATCATGACCGTCAGGCCGCCGAGTCCGCCGTCCCCAGCCTCAGCCGCCTGGATCAAACTGACGAGGCACCCCGTGCCCGCCCCTCCCCGCCCGTCGCAGCGCCCGCCGTGCGTTTCAAAGACGTGGCGATCGCCTATGAGGGCGCGCCGGTCCTCAGCGGCTTCGATCTGACGGTCGCGCCCGGCTCCATCGTGGCCCTGACCGGCCTCAGCGGGGCAGGCAAGACCAGCCTGCTGAACCTCTTCCTGGGCCTGGCGCCCCTGTCTGGAGGCGAGGTTGAAGTCGGCGACGCGCGCCTGTCGGACAATCCCGACCTGGCCGCCTGGATCGCCTGGGCCGGTCAGGCCCCGGTCGTGATCCGCGGAACCCTGGCCGAAAACATCGCCCTGGCGCGGCGCGGGGCTACGCCCGAAGAGATCGAACAGGCCGCGCGCAAGGCGGGCCTCGACGGCGCGCTGGACCGCCGGATCGACGAGCGCGGCGGCGGCCTGTCGGGCGGCGAGCGGCGGCGTCTGGGCCTGGCCCGCGCCTTCCTCAAGCCCTCGCCCCTGCTTCTGCTGGACGAGCCGACCGCCAATCTGGACGCCGCCGCCGAGGCCGCCCTGCTGCCGCTCATCCGCGAAGCGGCGCGCGGGCGCACGACCCTGATCGCGACCCATTCCGACGCCGTGGCCGAACTGGCCGATGTGGTGGTGCGCCTGTGAAGCCTCAAACCTCTCCCGGCGTCACCCGCCTCAAGGCCATGATCCGCGCCCAGGAGCGCGCCCAATCCTCGCGTCTGCTGGCCGCCTCGGTCACGGGGGCGCTGGTTTCCGCCGGAGCCGTGGCCCTGCTGGGCGTGTCGGGCTGGTTCATCACCGCCGCCGCCTTGGCCGGCGCCGCCGGCCCCGCCGCGGCCCATGTGTTCAACTATCTGGTGCCCAGCGCGGTCATCCGTTTTCTGGCCATCGTGCGCACCGCGTCCCGCTATGGCGAGCGCGTCACCGGACACGAGGCGGCGCTGAAGGCGCTGGCCGCCTTGCGCCCCCAACTGTTCGACGGCCTGGCGCGCGGCCCCGCGACCCGTGCCCTGTCGCTGGCGGGCGGCGAGGCTTCGGCCCGGCTGGTGCAGGACGTGGACGCCGTTCAGGACCGCTTCGTGCGCCTGTCCGCGCCATGGAGCGCGGGCGCGGGCCTGCTGACCGGCATGGTGATGGCCTCGCTGGCCGGATGGCGCGCCGCCGCCGCCGTCGCCCTGGCCGCCGTGGTCAGCGTCGCGCTGGGCGTCCTCATGGGTCGTCGTCTGGCCGAACCTGCGGGCCGCCGTTTGCAGGAGGCCATGGGCGACTTCAAGACCGACTTCGCCGCCATGGCCGCCGCCGCGCCTGAACTTCAGGCCTATGGTATGAAGGACTGGGCCGTGGACCGCCTGGCCCGTCAGGGCGGCGCCGTCGAGGCCGCCGCAGAAGCATTGGCCCGCGCCGGAGGTTGGCTGATGGCGGGCCAGACCCTGGCCATGGCGCTAGGCGTCACGGGCGCGGCGCTGGCTGCAGGCGCCGCCTCTCCCGCCCTGACGGCGCTGGCCATGCTGGCCGCCGTCGCCACGATCGAGAGCGCCGGAAATCTGCTCAACGCCCTGCGCCAGAACGGCGCCGTCGCGGTCGCCGTCCAGCGTCTGGGCGAACTGTTGGACGGCGAAGCGCCCGTCGCGGCGCCTGCCGCCGCAGCGCAGACGCTTCGCCTGCAATCCGCCGATGTACGCCTCACGCCGCCTCAACGCCTGGCCGTCGTGGGCCGCTCAGGCGCGGGCAAGACCACCCTGATCGAGCGGATGATGCATCTGCGCGCGCCCATTCCAGGCGAGGTCGCCTTCGCCGATATGGACGGCGCCGCCCTGTCCCCGGATGCGGTGCGGCCGTTGTTCGCCTATGCCCCGCAACAGGCGGTGCTGATGGCCGGAACGGTGCGCGAGAACCTGCGCCTGGCCGCCCCCACGGCGGATGACGACCAGCTCTGGGCCGTGCTGGAAGACGCCGGACTGGCCGAGCGTATCCGCGCCGCGCCCGGCGGCCTGGACGCGCCTCTGGGCGAAAACGGCGCACGGCTGTCAGGCGGCGAGCGGCGGCGCCTGGGCCTGGCCCGCGCCTATCTGCGCCCCGCCCCCTGGCTGGTGCTGGACGAGCCGACCGAAGGCCTGGACGCCGCCACTGAGGCCAAGGTGCTGGACCGGCTGTCGCAGCGCCTCCAACGCACGGGTCAGGGCCTGATCCTGGTCAGCCACCGCCCGGCCCCGCTGGCCCTATGCGATCAGGCCCTGACGGTCAGCGGCATCGCCCCGGACGGCCATGTCCAGGCCGACGTCGGTCCGCTTCGGGCCGCCGCCTGATCTGCGAGACCTTTGATCTCCATCAAGGCGGGGGCCGTCGCGATAAGCTCTGCTGTCGGCATAGGAGAACTGTCATGCCTTCAGAAATCGTCGCCCCCGTCGCCGCCATGGGCGCCTTCTTTCTCACCTTCATGGCCGCCATGGCCTATGGCGTGATCAGCAGCAATCTGGCCGACCGCAAGGCGCGCTGACCATGACGCTGCATCACATCCGGCTGGAGCTGGCCCGCGAGGCCGATGCGCCGCACGGCGATCCGCGCGACGGCTATGATCTGGTCATGACTCTGGACCAGCAATCACGGCTGGACGCGGCGGCTCTGCTCGCTGCGCCTGAGCGCACGCGCGTCCGTCGTTTCCGCGACGGCGAAACCCTGGCGGTCGGCCAACTGTCTCAGGGCGCCGACGGCCGCTGGGTGCTGGACTTCCCCGGCGAAGAGTCCGACGCCGTCGGCTTCCGTCTCGAAAGCGAACGCTTCGTGCCGGGGGAATACGTCTCCCTGGCCGAGCCGGGCGGCCCCATGCGTCCCTATCGGGTCGCCCTGGTCCAGCCGCTGGATCGCGACTGAACCGTCATGATCGACGCCGCCTGGATCAGGCGGCGTCGATTTCTTCGCCCTTGATGACCGGGCGGAACAACAGCTTGTCGATGCGTCGATCGTCCATATCGATGACCTCGACCTCGAAACGCCCCAGTTGCAGGACGTCGCCCTCGTTCGGCACCCGCGACAGATGGTGCAGCACCAGGCCCGCCACCGTGTGGAAGCCTTCATGCTCGCCGAAGTCCTCGCCCAGGGCCTCGCCCAGTTCATCCAGATCGATCTGACCGTCGACAGCCCAGGTGCCGTCGGCGCGCTTGCGCACGGCCGTCTCGGCCTCGTCATGGCTCTCGTTGAAGTCGCCGGCGATCATCTCCAGCAGATCCGTCGCCGTGACCACGCCTTCAAAGGCGCCGTATTCATCGACCACGAAGGCCATGTGAACCTTGGAGCCCTTCAGGATCTCCAGCGCCTTCAGCACCGAGGTCGACTGCGGAATGAAGGCCGGCTCGGCCACCAGCTTCTCGACGTTGAACTCGCCGTTGTCGAGCAAGCTGTCCAGCAGATCCTTCTTGTGGACCACCCCCAACGGATTATCGATGTCGTTGTCGCGCGCCACCACGATGCGCGAATAAGGGCAGGTGCGGATTTCCTCGCGCAGCACCTCTTCCGAATCGTCCAGGGCGATCCAATAGACCTCGTGACGCGGCGTCATGGCCACGCGCACGGCCCGGTCGCCCAGGCGCAGGATCTCTTCGATCATCTCCTGCTCTTCCGGCTCGATCAGACCCGCAGAGGTGCCCTCGGCCAGGATGCTCTCCACCTCTTCCTGGGTGACGTCCGAGCCGTCGCGGTCCTTGACGCCCAACAGTTTGAGGATGCCCGAGGTCGAGGCCGTCAGCAGCAGCACGAACGGCTTCATCACCAGGGCCAGGGTCGAGATCGGACCGGCCATCTTGGAGGCGATGGTCTCGGGGAAGATGAGGGCCAGCCGCTTGGGCACCAGTTCGCCGACGATCAGCGAGACATAGGTGATCAGCACCACGACCACGCCTGTGGCGATGATCTGCGAATAGGGGGCCAGGGCCGGCAGGTTCGCCGTCAGGATGTCATCCAATTCGCCTGCGATGGCGGCCTGACCATAGGCGCCCGCCAGAATGCCGATCAGGGTGATGCCCACCTGAACCGCCGAAAGGAACTGGGTCGGCTCCTCGGCCAGCTTCAACGCGGCGCGGGCGCCGCGGTCGCCTCGTTCGGCGCGGCTCTGAAGCTTGGATTTGCGGGAGGACACGACCGCGAGTTCGGTCATGGCGAAAAGGCCGTTCAGCACCACAAGCAGCAGTACGACGGCGATAGCGATGGTCAACATCGAAAAGGGAGAAGCCCTGACGCGGCGCGACTAACGGCGTCCGCGCAGCCGATAGTAAAGGCGAAGCCCCGTCTGCGCCAGCTTTCTTGTCGAAACCGCGGCGTTCAGCCCGCTCGACCCGCTTCGGCGCCGCCGTAGAAGCCCGTATCGGCGTCGCCTTGCCTCATATGCCCGGCGGCGCAGGCGCTGAGCCCGATCACCAGACCAATCATCAAGCCCAGACGCGCGGCGCTTTTCATCGTGGTTAACCGATCATTGACGACCGCTTCTGAACGCCGAGCCGCGCCGCCCGGTTCCTGCGGTCAGGCGGCCGAAAGAACCGGCTCGCCCGACCATTCAGCGGCGGCGGCGGCGCCCTGCTCCATCCCCTGCAACAGGATGTCCAGGGTGACGGGTTTGGACACCAGATGATCGGCGCCCGCCTGCACCGCCTTCAGATGGTGAACTTCGGTCGTATTGGCCGTCAGCATGACGATAGGCGTGCGTGCGGCGCCCAGTCGCGCTTCGTCGGCGCGGATGCGGCGCATGGCGTCCAGCCCGTCCATGACCGGCATCTGCATATCCATCAACACCATGTCGAAATGCTCCTGCTCGAAACGCCGCACGCCTTCCAGACCGTTGTCGGCGGTGACGATCTCGAAGCCCAGCGGCTCCAGCAGGCAGCGCACGACCATCTGATTGGCCGGATTGTCCTCGACGGCGAGAATGCGAAGGCGCGTCGCCCCTTCCGGCGACGCCGTCTCTTCCGTCGGCGTCGATGCGGCTTCCGCCGCCGTCACGCGTTCGACCGGCAGGGTGACCCGGAACAAACTGCCTTCTCCCGGCGCCGATTCTGCGATGATCCGTCCGCCCATCAGTTCCGCCAGCGACTTGCAGATGGACAGGCCCAGGCCGGTGCCTCCGTACTGACGGGAGATGGCGTCATCCGCCTGCACGAAGGGTTTGAACAGGCGCTGCGCCGCCTCGGCGTCGAAGCCCATGCCCGTATCCTCGACTTCGATCACCAACCCCTCGTCGTCCCGCACATCCACGCGAACAGATACACGCCCCTCAGCCGTGAACTTGACCGCATTGGACACCAGGTTGGAGACGATCTGGGTGATGCGGACGCCATCGCCGATCACCTGCCCCTGCGCGCTGGGCTCAAACGCCACGTCCAACGCCAGCCCCTTGTCCTCGGCGACCGCGCGGCGCATCTCGACCACGGTCTCGATGTCAGCTCTGAGGTCAAACGGCGTCAGCGACAGGCTGAACTGACCCGCCTGCATCTTCGACAGGTCCAGCATGTCGTCCAGCACGCGACGCAGGGCGTCCCCTGCTCCGGTGATCAGCTTCAGCATCTCGGTCTGGCGCGACGTCAACGTCGTGTGCGCCAGGGCCGAGGCCAGGCCCAGCACGGCGTTCAGCGGGGTGCGCACCTCATGGCTGATGTTGGCGAAGAAACGGTCCCGCACCTCGGCGGCCTGTCGCGCCTCGGCCTGCGCCAGTTCCAGGGCCTTGAGCGCGCGGACGTGGTCCGACACCTCAAAGCGGATGGCGGTGTAGGTCTCGGGCCTTCCGTCAGACCCCAGGTTCGGCACGATGGTCGTATCGACCCAATAGGGCTCGCCCGACTTGGCGCGGTTCTGGATGGTGCCGCGCCACACCTCGCCCCCCGCTATGGTGCGATACAGATTGCGGAAATAGTCGCGCGGGTGGACGCCCGAGTTCACCACCCTGTGCGTCTGACCGATCAGTTCCTCACGCGAGTAGCCGCTGACCGCCTCGAACTTGTCATTGCAGTACAGAATACGGCCAGCGCGATCCGTGATCGCCACGATGGCGGCCTCGTCGAGCGCGGCGGAGAGGCCAGCGCGGCGGGGCCAGTCAACGTCAGTCATAGATGGTCCTTTCAGCGACGCCTGATGGCCCACGCCTGGCTGAGAAAAGCTTAACCGTCCCATTCGACCAAAGTCGGGCGCCCGCTCCGATTCAATGCATTGTCAGAAAGCAAAACGGCCCCCGGAT